>CAZTDY010000047.1:0-30527 GCA_964612295.1 uncultured bacterium
TTTTCAAGTTCTAATCCCAGAAATCATCCACTTCTTATGCAACTGTAGGGTCGAGATCGAGAACGCTGATATGTTCGGAGAAGAGGGGCGACAGAAGCAGGTTGCCCCGCCGGAAGGCCGCCAGCTGGTCCGCATGGCGCCCATCGAGCATCTCAATGGCGTTCGTGTGCAGGATGTCGCCATACCCATCCAACCATTCCATCTTCCGTTTGATCTGCAGGCAGACCGGAGCATAGGCCGAATTCTCGAAGGCCTCCAAGACGGATACATTGAGGATTTCGTTCCCCTCGGGATCCAGCTGCGTCACGAAGTCCTCGAGAATCGGATTGCTGACATCGTAACGCGGATCGACCTTGGCTCTGCGGGTCAGTACAAAGATGGATCCGTCCGGGGCCACGCACAGATCGTGATGGGTTCGCGCACGATAGGTCCATTGAACGCTGGAATTCCGGTCGATCTTGATCAACCCGACCCCGGTGAACAACGCCAACAGGTCCCCGTTCGCGTAGAGATGCACCCGCCTCCAGCAGGTGTGTCCCCACGCATCCTTCTCCGGCTCGAAGTCCAGCCAGGCTTCATCAGCGGTGCGTTGCCAGCGATGGAGCTCATGGCCGTCCATGTCCATCAGAATGGCTTCGGGCGCGTGAGCCGAACAGTAGAGATTGTAACCTTGGTAGGCGTGGTCGGCATCGTGATGCACAACCGACGTGCCTCCGGGCGCGGATCGCGACCCGGAGAGATACGCCAACGACTCCAGTTTGCGCATGGCTTCGGCCAGGCTGTCTTCGGCGGCTTCGCCCGGCGTGTTAGGGTTCAGTCGATTCCAACCGGGGCCGAGCTCTGTGGCCTCGTCCTTGCCCGAGAAGAACTCGGTCCGCAAACGCACGAACTCCCCGCGCAGATCAACACCCGACCGAATGGCCAACACGAAGAGAATGTTGACCAGGAGGGATCCGCATAGCAGAACGAGGACCACCGCGCTACGCACAGCTCGCTTGTCGGCCATGAAACGCCCTTTCCTCGGATCACGCCGGTCGTCGACCTGCGATCTTCCCGGCCACGCTCATCGAATCAACCGTTAATTGCAGCGCGAGTATAGCATGGCGGGGCTCACGGCTCTATCAGGCTGCCTGGCTGGGATCAGTCGACGTGGAGCGGCTCTCCGGCGCGAGAATCTCGCCGGCAACCGGATCAATCGCCGAGGACTGGGAATCGGCGAACGGGTCGACATGACTCAGAAACCGGTCGGAATGAGCGCTCGCGCCTCCAGCCAGATCGATCAGGGAGGCTTTTCATGGGAAATGTAGCTAAGGCGTCAAACGAATCAACGTCTCTCGGGCCAGGAAGGGTCCCACGCGCGCCTCGAGGTAGTACACGCCGACCGGAGCCGCGCCGCCGGATGCGTTGTCCCCGTGCCAGGTGTCTTGGTAGACACCGTCTCGGGAGGACGCCTGGCCGTGTCGAATCCGCCGTCCGGCCGGATCGTAGACGGCCCACTTGAGCGGTTCATCGGCCACCTGTTGCCGGGCCTGGTCGGCCAACGTGATTTCGAAGCGGAGTGCATCGCGGCACGGATTGGGGCCGCACTGCAGGGCGATGAGCGCCTGAGGACCGCGCTCGTCGCGGACGACATCGTCATCGACTCCGGACAGTTCGGCGGTGTGGAGGGTCCAGACCTCACGAGACACGCGCCGGTGGCCGGCGATGTCCTCGGCGTAGACTTCCCAGCAGTAGTCCGCCAGGGGACCGAGATCGAAGTCCAAGGTCAACGTGGTGTCGGATCCCGCGCTCACCTCATACTCGATTTCGGGGTAGAGCTTGTCGTAGATGTGAACGGTGTACTCGAGCGCAGCGACCTGATCCGGGTCGTCCACTTCGGGCCACTCGAACGTCGGATTCCGAGTGTCGAGAAAGGCCTCGTCCTCGGGTGACAACAGCGAGAAGGGCCTGGGGAAGGTGATTGGCTCCCATTGGGCGGCGGCTTCCGTGTCGATGCGGCCGCGGCCATATTCGTTGTCGGGGATCTCGGTGCGATCGGCCGTTTCCATCAAGGCCTGGCGCACCTCCATGTTCGACCAATCCGGATGGGCCTCAAACAGTAGCGCGGCGGCACCTGCCACCAGGGGAGTCGAAAGCGAGGTCCCGCTGGCCTGGCCGTAGGTGTCGGTTTCCGATGCCGAGACCCAGTGGGTTTCGACACCGCGGGCCACCACCTCGGGCTTCGTGCGCCCGTCGTAGGTTGGGCCGCAGGCGGAGAAGTCCGCGATCACGTTCAGGCTGTCCACCGCGCCGCACGCGAGGATGCTGTCGGCGTCGGCCGGTGTGCCGATACTACCCTCGTAGCAGTAGTAGTTGCCCATGGCGTTACAGCACAGGATGCCCCGCTGCGCAGCGATATCGATCGCAATCGTGATGACGGCGGTGTCACCGTCCTTGTCTTCGTACTCGTAGCAGAAGCTGTCGTCGAAACAGACATAGCTCAGACTGGCGGTGGTCAAAGACACCCCGAGACTGTCGGCCCACTCGAGGGCCGCGACGTAGTTGTCTTCCTCGGCCTGAGTCTCGCTGCGGATGTCCTCGGTCTTCGCGAGCACAAACATCGCGCCGTATCCCGGACCGATCAGGTTCCCGGGAGCGTAGCCGCCGGCGGTGCCCCAGCACCCGGTTCCGTGGCCGTGTTGCGCCTCGTGGTCTTCCTCCTCGTTCTGTACAACCGGGTCTTCGAAGATGAAGTCCCAGGTCCCGAGGATGTTGGAGTGTAAGAACGCATCATGATCCACTCGGAATCCCGTATCGAGCACCATGAAGCGCACCCGATTGCCGGAGTATCCCATCAGGTGAAGGGGCGGGACCGTGATCTCTTCCAACTGTCCCTGGGAAGGGCCGTAGTCCAGCACGCCGTAATCGAGCTCTTCGGTGCGATTGGGCACCCCGGTTCTCGTCTCGATGGTGCGCTCGAGCGGCCTTCCCTCTTTGTCGAACGCAGGGCCCAGCGAAGATGTCCGCGCGATGGCGACCGCCCGCACGCCGGTCACGAACGCCAAGCCGCGAACCTCGGCCAGGCCGGCCGGTGAAAGGTCCATGCTCACCGCGTTCAGCCAGCGGCTCTCATGGCGTAGCCGGCCGAAGCGAGCGGCTTCATCCACGTAGGGCCGCCAGAGCGGGAGATCGTGTTCATCAGGAACCGCCGCCTGTCCGGCCCGGGCCCGCCGGGCCCAGGTTGCCGGAGGGTAGGAGGCGGCGATCGCCCGGAGCGTGGCGGCGTCCGGAGTCGCCGGTCCTTTGTTGCAGAAGAACACCCAGTAGGGTTGGGCGGGGGCATCGGGCTCAGCCGAGCCGGGAAAGGCCCCGCCGCCGACGGCCAGAAGAAGTCCCACCCAGAACACGATATAGGTCAGCCTGTGCTGCAAGCTCATGTCTCCTCCATGCAAGACCGTACCCGTCAATTATATCACGGGTTGCGTATGGGAGGGGACGGCTTTGCCCGGCAGAGGCATTGCGCTATGCTAGTGGGGATGTCTACAGGTTGCAGCTGACAGGTTAGTCTGTGCGGGAGAATGAGATGCGAATGATGGCGCGAAACAGGCTTCCGATTACCCTGTTCCTCCTCTGGGGCTTGGTTCTCCTGATCGGGCTTTCCTCCGAAACGGTGACCGCCGGCGATCATCCTTCAACCCGAAGCCCGGTTCTCTTCGATTCGGAGATCGTGCGGCTCTTCGTGGAAGGCGACACCCTCGAGGTCGAGGGCATCTACCTGCTCCTCTGCAGCGCGCAGCAGACGAACATGGTGACGCTCTTCTACCCCTATCCCGGCCGGAACCACCTGGGCGAGGCGCACACGGTGCTGCTCCAGGCCCGCCCCCCGGGAGGCGAGTGGCGGCCGCTGTCGTTCGAGGAGGTCGATCACCAGCGCACGATGCCGACCGGGGAGATCGATGGCGGGGCCCGGTGGTGGGTGCCGCTCGACATGGGTGACAGCCTGGAGGTCCGGACGGTCTACCGCCAGGCGCTCACCGCGGACTGCGCCACCTACATCGTGACCACGACGAGCGCGTGGGGCCAGCCTCTCAAGAACGTCCGTTTTGAGATCCATCTGCCGCAGGGGCTTGATCCTACTAGCTTTAGCTTCCCTTTCCGCTTGGTGACCCCACCGTCAGGAACTTATTATCTCTTCGAAACGTCCAACTTTATGCCTGAGGTTGATATCGACGTCTGTTGGGAAGACAGGAACAGCCCAAAGGTTCCGGACACTTCCCCTTGAACGAAAGGACCATGTAGATGCGCGCTGCACCCGACCGGCTGAGCACCGGCCACCTCGCTGCCCACCGAATCCTGTGGGGGGCGATTTCTCTCCTGACGCTCTTCTTGAGCCCCACTGCCGCCCTCGCCCAAGGGGTGGTCTGGGAAGATCTCACGCTCGATGAGGCCTTGGCCAAGGCGGAGAAGGAAGACACCTATGTCATCATCGATCTCTGGGCCTCGCACTGCGGCGCGTGCGGCGACATGGATGAGGGACTCTGGAATACCGAAGAGGGAGAAGCGCTGGTCGATGGATTGGTTGCGATCAAGATCGCGACCGACAAGCCCGAAGGGGCGACCATTCAATCGCGATATCCCATTCTGGGACTCCCCATGATCCTGTTCTTGAGGCCGGACGGCACCGAGATCGACCGCATCGTCAGCTACCGCAACCACAAGAAGGTCGTGGAAGAAGCCACCCTGATGAAGTCCGGCATTGATCTGCTCCCTGAGATGGAAGCGGAGTTGGTGGAGTCGGGCAGGCTGGATCTCATGGGCGACATCCTGAGGAAGTATCTCTACCGGAAGCGCGAACTCGATGCCGAGGTTTTGCTCGAGCGGATCATCGAGACCGACAAGTCGGGCCGGACCGCCTGTACCGCATTGACCTACACGGGGAAGTACTACGCGAACTACGCTCGCCAGGCCGTCAAGGCCCAGGGGTACTACATACGACTACTCAAGACCTACCCCCATTCGCTGGGGGTGACGAGCGCGCTAAAGGCAACCCTGGCCTACGCGACCAAACTTGGACGCGCCGATGAGTGGATCGAGTTCATCTGTGGCTTGACCGACGCCAACCCGGATGCTTCGCGCCTCAACTTCTACGTGGCGAGATTTGCCATTCGGGATAGATTGCGCGGCGAGTGCCTCGCCCGGGCGGCGCGCAACGCGGCCAAGTCGGATATGCCGCGCGCATCCGAGATGGACTCGCTGGCGGTGATTCTCGAGGGCCCCTAGCGAGACAGCTGCTCGATCAAGATCCGCAGGCCGATCCCGATCAGGATCAGTCCGCCCACAATCTCCATCCGTTTGCCCAACACGGCGCGCAGGCGGTCGCCCAGAATGCCGCCGAGAATCGCCAGGGCGCAGGTCACGACCCCGATGACCACGCAGGGAAGGGCAATTTCGATCTCCAGCATCGCCAGGCTCAGGCCCACGGCCAGCGCATCGATGCTGGTTGCCAGGGAGAGCAGGATCAGAGAGTAGCCGCGCGAAGGATCCCGGGTGAAGCGCTGATCCGAGTCGAACCCGGATCGGATCATCCTCAGCCCGATGATGACGAGCAGGCCGAACGCGATCCAGTGGTCGATCGCCGCGACCCACGCCACCAGGCCTCGGCCCAGGTACCATCCAAGCAAAGGCATGAAGGCCTGAAACAGACCGAAGTGGAAGGCGAGGCGGAAGACCGGCCGACGGTGTTTGAGAAACCCGGCCGCGCCGGCTCCGACCGATACCGCGAAGGCATCCAGCGCGAGCCCTACGGCGACCAGGAAGATCTCAATCGGGGACATGGGGAATCTGCCGCTCGCTCAGGGTCTCGGCCAGGCTGACGAGCGCGCCGAAGTCCTCCAATTCCCAGTCCGTGTTTCGTGGCCGGCGAGCGGCCAGCTCCGGATAGTTCGGCTTGAGGAGTCCGAGGAAGAGGACCGTGCGCATGCCGGCTTCTCGCGCTCCCTTGTGCTCCTGGCTGCCGCCATCTCCCACAAAGAGGCACTGCGCGGGCGTGACGCCGAGCCGCTCGGCTGCCCGATAGTAGATCTGGGGGTCCGGCTTCATGATCCCCTCGTGACAGGAGACGAGATACGCGTCGAAGAGGGGCGCCAGGGGAGAGTCGTCCCAGGCTTCGACCTCGTCAAAGGCCGCATTGCTGATCAGGCCGATCTTGAGCCCCCGGCGGCGAAGCCGTTCGATACCCGCCAGAATCTCCGGGCGCACCCCGGTGAGCGCGGCGCGGAATCGAGCCGGGCGCTGTTCTACCGCGTGCCGGATCTTCTGCTCCGGAATGGAGGGGTCGAGGGCGTGCGCAATGAGGCGAACCGATTCGTACGCATCGCGGACCGTCCCCAGGGCATGGTGGGGCGATTCCTCGATCACCTTCTGGGCCCATACCAGCGGGTCGATCCCGAGGAGTTCGGGGGTGGAACTTCCCTCCGGCAAGGCCCTCATGTCGATCAGCGTGTGGAAAAGGTCGAATAGCACCGCTTGAACCGAGTCGGTCGGCGGCTGCGTCTGTCCTTGCTGCGATTTCATGGGGCCGATCTTAGTGACCCGGTCCGGTCAGGGTCAAGCGGGCCGTCACCCGGACGGGCGAGAGGCGGCCGTCGGGGCGAGGAAGTGGATGCAGATGCGACCTGAGCCCTGTATGCTTGGCGAGCCAAGGAGGACTTCATGGACAAGCTCGAACAGATCTTTGCTCTGCAAAACGAACTGAATCATCACACCTTCGAGAAGAACAACCTCGTGGGTTTTGACGAGATTCCCGCCGACCGCGAGAAACAGAACGAGTGGCTGCGCAAATACGCGCTGGCCATGACCCAGGAAATCGCCGAGCTGGTTGACTCGACCAACTGGAAGTGGTGGCGCACGAAGGTCGATCTCTATGATGAACAGAACATCAAGGTCGAGCTCGTCGACATTCTGCACTTCTGGGTCAGCGCCTGTCAGGTGATGGGGCTCTCCGCCGAAGACGTGTTCCGGATGTACACCCAGAAGAATCAGATCAATGCCGCCCGGCAGGACCGGGGCTATATCACCAAGGATGAAACCGAGAACCGCACCATCAGTTGATGGTGCGGCGACATTTGACTACTCCACGGTCACACTCTTGGCCAGATTCTTCGGCTGGTCGATCGGACAACCTCTGAGCCTCGCCGATTCATAGGCAAACAACTGGACGGCGACTGTCGTCAGGAACGGCGTGAGAATCTCGTCAGTCTGCGGCAGAGCGAGAATCTGGTCTGACAAATCCTCCAACCCTCCATCGTGGTCGGTCGTGATCGTCAACACCGGGCCGCGCCGCGCCCGCACCTCTTGAAGATTGGCCATGGCCCGGTTGTACTGCGAATCGCGCGGGAGAATGAACACCGAGGTGAATTTCTCGTCGATCAAGGCGATGGGGCCGTGCTTCATCTCCGCGGCCGAGTAGCCCTCCGCGTGCACGTAGGCGATCTCCTTCAGCTTGAGCGCACCTTCCATCGCCACCGGGAAGGAGTATCCCCGTCCCATGAAGTAGAAGTTCTCCGTGCCGGCAAAGCGGCGGGCGGCCTCTTTGAATTGAGGACGCATCTCCAGCACCCGCTGAATCATCTCGGGAAGACGTTCGACCTCAACCAGCAGCTGCCTGCCGCGGGCGAAGGAGAGGTCGCGCATGCGGCCCATGAGAAGCGCGAAAAGGAAGTGCGCCATCATGGTGTTGAGCATGGTCTTGGTCGACGCCACGGCGTATTCGAAACCGGCGTGAATAAAGATGCCGGCGCCGCATTCCCGCGCAATCGCACTCGCCACGCGGTTGACGATGCCGAGCACCTTTCCGCCCTTCCGTTGCACCTCACGGAGCGCCATGATCGTGTCGGCGGTTTCGCCGGACTGGGAGATCGCGAAGAAGAGCATGTTCTTGCGCACGATCGGGTTGCTGTAGCGGTATTCGGGCGCGTATTCGGCGGTCGTTTCGATGCGGGCCAAATCTTCGATCATCCGCGCGCCCACACAGGCGGCGAGATAGGACGTGCCGCAGGCGAGGAGCCTGACGCGGTCGATGTCCAGGAAGTCCCGGGGCTCCATGTTGAGCCCGCCGAGCTTGGCCGTTCCGAACTCCTTCTGAATCCGTCCCCGGAATGCGTTCTCGAGCGCCTCGGGCTGCTCCATGATTTCTTTGAGCATGAAGTGGCTGTAGCCGCGTTTGTCGGCCACGGTCAGGGGGATGTCCAGATCGCTCCAAGAGCGGGTCTCGCTCGTCCCTCCGCCCAGCTGCTGGATCTGATGGTCGTCGCCGACCAGAATGGCGATATCGCCGTCCTCCAGGTGCACGATGCGATCGGCGCGCCCGGCAATCGCCACCGGGTCGGAGGCCACGAACGAGCCCTCCGATCCCATCCCCACGATGAGCGGCGATCCCTGACGAGCGGCCACGATCTTGCCCGGTTCTTCGGCGGACAAGACCGCGATGCCGTAGGTGCCCTCAATGCGGCGGAGCGCTTCGCGGACCCCGTCCTCGAGGCAGCCGTTGGTGCACTCGGCGATCAGGTGGGCCAGGACCTCGGTGTCGGTGTCCGAATCAAAGACGTGGCCTCGCGTGACGAGGTCATCACGCAGCTCTCGGTAGTTGTCGATCACGCCGTTGTGAACGACGGCGACGCGTTGCGAACCATCCATATGGGGGTGGGCATTGGTGTCGGTGGCCGGACCGTGAGTCGCCCATCGCGTGTGAGCGATGCCCGCGCGGGCTTCGAGTCCTTCGGGAAGTTCGTTCCACAGGTCGCCGACCTTGCCGGCCCGTTTCTTCAGCCGGAGCTTGTTGCGAACCTGCCAGGCGACGCCGGCCGAATCATAGCCGCGGTACTCGAGGCGTTTCAGTCCTTCCATCAGCAGACAGACCGGAACCTTCTTCAGACCGGTGAACCCGATAATGCCGCACATGTACCCTCCCAGGAGATGCGGAGCCCGAAGTCATTGCGGGCTGTTCGACGGTGGGCCCGGTGCCCACCTGCTGTCCCTAGCCGTAGATCACGCGCCGGATCTGCCGCTCCGACAGACGAGGGGGACGAACCAGAATCTGATCCATCTCCTCGCGCAGCCGGGAGAAGATCTCCTGGTTGCGCATTCCCTGTCGTTGCAGGTCGCGGTGCCGGTCGCGGATCCAGTCATGCAGATCACGTGCGTACCAGGCTTGGATTTCCCTGAGGATTTTCTCCAGGAGGGCATCCTCCAATCCAGTCATCGCGCGGAGCTGCCGCAGGAGATCCTGATTTGCATCCACAACGTTTCCCCTCCAGCAATCTGCCTAGCGTCCCACTTCGTTGACCTTACAACAATGATTGTGCCCGAATGCGGGCAAAATACTCAATATTTTAACAAAATGGGTATAAATCGAGGCCTTGTGTGACGAATGTTGCGTTCCGCGGACCCGGGAGGGTGTCAGAGGCGATTTCGGAAGGATCGAAACACGGTCCGGGTCGGGGCTCGAGGATGCAGCCCGTACACTAATCCGTTTCCTCGTAAGGGGTTATGTTGCTCTCTCGGGCCGCCGCCTCCCGGCGGCCGGAGATGAGAATGGCGACCACTCCCCCGAACACCGTGGTCAGCACCTGGATACCGGGTGCAAGCAGGGCCGCGAAAAGTTGAAGACTCGCCAGCGTGTTCGAGGGAAAAAGGCCGTGACCGTCCGACGGATGGACGAGGGGAATCCAGCGCAGAATCTCAGGGAGGGGGCCGATCACCCGAATCACGACCAGAAACACGGCCAATTGAAGCCAGCAGATGACCATCGTCATCCCCGAGGTGGCCAGGCCCCACGACATCACGCTGCCCAGAACGGATCGATCGGCCGCTCTGCCGGGATCCGCGGGCCCGTCCGGCTTTCGGGACGTATGCCGTGCGTGATAGACAATCACCGCTCCGAGCGGGAAACCAAGCGCGATATTGAGCACGGGAATGCCATAGAAGGGATAGAGCCCCGCAACCGTGAGAGCCACGTAGATCAGAATGACGAAGAACAAAGGTTTCCCGCTTCCCTGAGGATCGACTCGGCTTATCGACGGGAGAGCTTAGCCTGCCTGGTGGGCCCGATTCAAGGCCCGGCGCACGCTGCGCTTCAGGGCGTAGTAGCCTCCGAGCATCCGGCGATACTTGTTGACCGTCCGGCGCTGAATGGCAAAACCCTTGAGGCGCATCATCTCGGCGAGTTCATCGTCGGTGTAGGCGGTGCCCCCTCCTTCGACATCCATGAGCTCCCGCAGCACTTCGCGAGCGGCCGCGCCGGATGCGTGGCCCACGGCCTGGGAGAAGAAGGCGGAGAGGGGCAGACAGCCTTGCGGCGTGTCGGCGAACCGTCCGTTAATCAGACGGGAAATCGTGCTTTCGTCTCGATTGACCTGCTCGGCTACCTCACGCTGGGTGAGCGGCTTGAGGTAGCGCCGGCCGCGGTCGAGGAACTCCCACTGCCGATTGATCAGCACCTGGGTTGCATTTAGCAGAAGAGACCGGCGATCATCCACGACCTGCTTGAGCCACTTGGCCTGATCGATCTTCTCTTTCAGCAGCTTGCGCTCCTCGGGGCTGAGTTGCGCATGTTGCTTCGCCATTCGGATCACCTTGGCATTGAGCCTCAGGTTGACCACCGAGTTGTTGTTGTATTGGACCTCGTACTTGTCCGGTCCGTACAGATCGGGATTGGCGCGAGTGATGGTGACCTCGGTCCGGACACTGTTCGAGTCGAAGGCCAGATCCTGCGTCCCGAAGGTGGGCACGAAGGTCAGCTTTTCCAGCTCTTCGAACACGAAGTTCGTCTCGATGCCCTCGCGGTGGCAGAGGCGCACCAGTTCCCGCTCCTTGCCGGCGCGCAATAACTGGTATCCCTTGACGATCAACTCCGCCCAGGAGCCCTTGTTTCGCCGGCGGAGCTGCAACTCGATCGACTCCTCGACGCTGGCCGCGCCGATGCCCGGCGGCTCGAGAGTGCCTTTCAGCAGATCGAGCACGGTCTCCACTTGTGACTCTTCGATGGGTTCACCGGTATAGGACGAGATGTCCGCCGCCAGCTCGGGCAGCTCACGGGTGAGGAATCCGCGGGAGTCGAGGTCCTGGACGAGGAACTCGCCGATCCTTTCATCGATGCCGGAGAGGGAGTGCCGCACCTGCTCGAGAAGATCCTCGGCCAGGGTCTTGGCGGCGCTGACGCGCTGCATGGGGTCGGTCCAGTCTTCATCGGCACGCGCGCTGCCCCCGGCCCAGGATCCGCTTCCCGCGTGGGGCTCCTCTCCGAGTTCGGCAATCCGCTGGAATTCGCGTTCGTCCCATTCGTTGTCCGTCTTCTGCTTTTCGGCATCCGCGGTCTTGTCGGTCGAGGGGGCGTCGGTGGGGCTGACCATCTCCAGTGCAGGGTTGCCGTCGGCCAGAGTCTCGATTTCTGCGTTGAAATCGAGCAGCGGTTTGACGAGCAGGTTCATCTGCTGGACCATCTGTGGAGTGATGGTCAGCTCCTGCCGCATCGTGAGACTCTGTGAGAGACCCAGACTCTGTTTCATCGGATCACTCTTCCCTTTCTAGGCAACCTCTTTAATACTGATTACAGGATAAGGCCTCGTCTGCTCCCTGCCTACCTTGATTGATCGGTCTGCCTGTTGGACCGCTTCACCGCGCAGGCCGCGCGCATGCTTCCAGCCAGTCACCCAATCCCTTGATGGATTGTGTGTTACGCTTTCAAGCGCCGAGAGGGCCTCTCGATCGGCTGCCGGCCCGAATCAATAGCTCCTTCGCCATAGGCTACAAGCAGCCATTTGTACCCCGCCGCGCACAACGATCAAAGCTCTTGATGACCTGATAGAGAGGATTAGCAGGTCGTGGTTTCGCCGCCCGGGTCGGGGGCGTAGGATCATCTCCCGGATGAGGAGAAGGAGATGCAACGGCAAAGCGACTCACAAGATCTGACCCGCTGGCGCGAGGCGTACCCCGAGAAGTTTCCACCACTGGAAACGGTCTATGGGTGCGTCCGGCGTGGCGACCGCATCTTCGTCTCGACGGCGTGCGGGGAACCCCAGTTCTTGCTGAATGGCTTGGTAGATTACGTCGCCTCCCACCCGCAGGCCTTCTTCGATGCCGAGGTCTTGCAGGTCTGGACCCTCGGCGTGGCCCCCTACGCGGATCGGAAGTTCAGGCGGCACTTCCGGCACAATGCCTTCTTCATTGGAGACAGTACCCGTGCAGCGGTCAATGAGGGGCGTGCGGACTACACGCCGATCTCCCTGTCACAGGTGACGGCGCTCATCCAAAACGGCCGGGTGCCGATCGACGTTGCATTCGTCCAGCTCTCTCCTCCCGACAGTCAGGGCTACATGAGCTTGGGCATCAGTGTCGATATCGTCAAAGCGGCTCTCGAGCGGGCGACGACCGTGATCGCGCAGATCAACCCACGAATGCCGCGCGTGCATGGCGATACCTTCGTGCACCTGCGGGAGGTGAACTTCCTGGTGCACCACGAGGAGCCGCTCCTCGAATATACGCCGGACGTGGCCGATGAGGTGGCCGAACGGATTGGGGCACATGTCGCGCGCATCGTTCGGGACGGCGATACGATCCAGGTCGGTTACGGGAGCATTCCCAACGCGATCCTGAAGAATCTGAGGGGTCGGGAACATCTGGGCGTGCATACCGAGCTGTTGACCGACGGGCTGGTGGATTTGATTCGGGCCGGGGCCGTCGACAATCGCCGGAAGAGCGTGGATCGGGGCAAGAGCGTCGCGGCCTTTTGTATGGGCACCGCGGACACCTATGCGTCCCTTCACGATCATCCGGCGATCGAGCTACGCACGACCGCCTACACGAACGATCCCACGATCATCTCCCAGCAGACGAACATGGTGGCGATCAACAGCTGCCTGGAAGTCGATCTCACCGGGCAGGCCACGGCCGAATCGCTCGGCGCGCAGTTCTACAGCGGCATCGGGGGGCAGGCGGACTTCATGCGAGGTGCGGCCCTGGCTCCCGGTGGGCGGACGATTCTTGCGCTGCAGTCCACGGCCGCCGATCAGCAGGTATCGCGGATCGTCCCCCAGCTGCAACCCGGCGCGGGGGTCACCTTGACGCGGACCGACATTCAGTATGTGGTGACCGAGTACGGGATCGCCTATGTGCATGGGAAGAACATCCGCGAGCGGGTGATGGATCTGATTGCGATTGCCCACCCCGCGTTTCGTCCCCAGCTGATCGAGGATGCCAAACGGCTGCGACTGATCTATCCCGATCAGCGGTATGTTGCCCGGTCCCAAGACGCGGCCGGCGACATTCCCCCAGCAGCCGAGGGGGTCCATCGCACGACCCGCGCCGGAACCCACGTTTTGCTGAGGCCGGTCAGGATCAGCGACGAACCACGCCTGCGCGAGTTCTTCCACCGGGTTTCAGACGAAACGCTCCACCGCCGATTCATGTCCATTCGCACCGACATGCCCCACGAGCGGCTGCAGGAGTTCGTCGCGGTGGATCCGGATAGACATCTGGTGGTCCTCGCGCTGCGCCCATCGGATGGGCAGGCGGACCTTACCGAGGAGGAGGTCCTGGGGATCGGCCAGTACTACATCAGCGAGGATGCGCACACGGCCGAGGTGGGGATGATCGTCCGGGACGATCTTCAGCATCAAGGCATCGGGTTCGAACTCCTGGACCACCTCACGCAGCAGGCGAAGAAGAAGGGGTTGCTTGGATTCACCGCGCAGGTTCTCATCGAGAACAGGCCCATGTTGAAGCTGTTCGGGAAGATGGGCTTCAGCATCATGAAACGAACCACGGCTGGGATGTACGAACTCGACTTGGGATTCTAAGGACGAGGATGATGGATACCGGGTCCCACACCACAGACATCGCCACTCTTCTCAACCCGCGCGGCGTTGCGGTGATCGGAGCTTCGAGCGATCCCTCGAAGGTCGGGCACAAGATCGTCCAGAACATACTGACGGTCGGCTATCAGGGAACGGTGATTCCCGTCAACCCGCGCGGCGGGGAACTGCTCGGGCTTCCGGTTGCGCCCCGAATCGAAGAGATCGCCGGACGGGCGGAGGTCGCCGTGGTCGCCATTCAGGCGCAGTACGTGCTTGGATGTGTGAAGCAGTGTGCCGACGCCGGCGTGAAGTTTCTCGTGGTGGTGAGTTCGGGGTTCTCCGAGGTCGGCAACATCGAAGGCGAGCAGGCGCTGGTCGCCGAAGCTCGCGCTCGGGGGATGCGAGTTCTGGGGCCTAACATCTTCGGGATTTACTCCGCGAAGGCATCGCTCAACGCCGGGTTCGCGCCGGCGGACATCACCCCCGGCGGGGTGGCGATCATCACCCAGAGCGGCGCGATGGGCGGTGCGATGATCGGCAAGACCGATCTGGCGAACATCGGATTGTCGGCGCTGATTCCGGTCGGCAACAAGGCGGACATCACCGAAGCCGACCTGCTCGCGTACTTCGCCGAGGACGATTCCACCGAGGCCGTGCTGATCTATCTCGAGGGAGTCCGAGACGGCCGGGCCCTCTACGATGCCCTTCTGGAAACCACCAAGCGCAAGCCGGTCATCGTGATCAAGTCCGGACGATCCGAGCGAGGCGCGCAGGCGGCCGCCTCGCACACGGGTTCACTCTCCGGTTCGGATGTGGTCTTCGACCATCTGATGCGCCAATGCGGCGCGCTGAGAGCCGAACACCTGGACGAGGCGCTGCTCTGGTGTCTGGCCCTGGGAACGATGCCGGTCCCCCGGGGCCCGAACACCGTCGTGATCACAAATGGTGGCGGAGCCGGCGTGGCCGCGTCCGATGCCTGCGAGAAGTATGGCGTTCTGTTGCACGACGATCCTGAACCACTCGAGCGTGCGTTTCGCCCCGTAACACCTGCACTGGGATCCACCAAGAACCCGATCGACATGACCGGTGAGGCCGGTGCCGAAGCCTACCAGCAAGCGGTGACAGCCGCAGCAGAGGAAGAGAGCGTTCACGCCGCGCTGGTCATCGTGTGTGAAACGGCCATGCTCGGGTTCGATACGCTGCCAGCCGAAATCACGGCAATGCACCGCCGGTTTCAAGAGGCGCGCAAGCCGATCAGCCTCTGCCTCCTCGGCGGCAAGCGCGTGGAAGAGTGCCTTCGGGTGCTCCAGAAGAAACACATCACCGCCACGGGAGAGATCTATGCCGCCACATCGGCCCTGGGGGCGGTGTTCCGGAATGCTGCGCCGTGGCGGCGTTCAGAGCAGGTGACCTCCCCGGTTGTGTCGGCGCCGATCGATCGGGAGGCGGTTGCAGGTGCGATCGACAATGCCCGCCAGGCGCAGCGCACGTTCCTGCTGGCCGACGAAGGGTATGCCGTTCTGCGCGCGGCGGGGATCGCCACCCCCAAAACGAGGGTGGCGCGAAATCTGGGCGAAGCCACCCAGGCCGGGCGGGAGATCGGCTTTCCGGTGGTTATGAAGATCCTCTCGCCCGACATCTTGCACAAGACCGACGTCGGTGGGGTGGCGCTGGACCTGGAAAGCGAGGACGAGATCATCGACGCCTACCAGGCCATCCGTCGCAGTTGCCGCCAGGCTCTTCCCTCCGCCCGCTTGGAGGGCGTGGAGGTCAGCGCCATGATCAAGGGGGGAGCGGAGTTCATCCTCGGGGCGCGGCGCGATCCGGTGTTCGGACCCATCGTCATGTTCGGGCTGGGCGGCGTGTATGTCGAACTGATCAAGGATGTGACCTTCCGAGCCGCCCCGCCGGGCCAGTTGGAGATCATCCGGATGATCGAAGAGACCCGCGCCCATCGTCTCCTGGCGGGGTTTCGGGGAGAGGATCCGCTCGACCAGCCCGCCGTCGTCCGGGCCATCGGGCAATTGAGCCGGCTGGTCATCAGCTGCCCCCGGATCGCCGATGTGGAGATCAACCCCCTGGCGGTCTTTTCGACCGGAGCCACCGCGGTCGACGTTCGTATAATGCTGGATCTGGCCGAATAGTCGTGTTCTCCCGCGACAAATTTGCCGGCCCGATCCGGCAACGGAGCAATGTTTGCCGCCAATCGAAACACAGTCGGGCAGACCCCTCGGCACGCTGCTGGGGGTGATGCTCATCCAACAGATCTTCGGGGCGCTGACCTTCCCGGTTGCGCGTGCCGGGCTTGCTCACATCGAACCCTATACATTCGCCTTCTACCGGTTCGTGCTGGCCGCGATTGTGCTCCTTGTGATGGTTCGCCTGCGCCGCTACGCGGTCCCCATCGAAAAACGAGACTACCTGCGAATCATCGGCCTGGGCGCGTTGATCATTCTTCTCAATCAGACGGCCTATCTGGTGGGGCAATCGATGACCGCGGCCGGGCACGGGGCCTTACTCTTCGCGACGACACCGGTCTGGATCTTCCTCCTTGCGATGATCCACCTGCGCGAGCGCCCCTCCGGACGGCGCGCCTTCGGCATCGCGCTGGCGCTGGGCGGTGTCGTCCTGATCATGTCGACGGGAGTGGAGACCTTCGGCCGAGAGTCGATTCTCGGAGACGTCATCATCTGGATGTCGGTCCTCGCCTGGGCCTACTACTCGATCCTCGGCAAACCGTTGGCCGGGAAGTACGGCGCGACCCGGGTGACCGCCTACGCGCTGGCGTCCGGGGCGGCGCTCTACTTCCCGTTCGGTCTCTATCGCGCGATCAACTTCGACTACGCGGCCGTTCCCTTGAGCGCCTGGCTGACGGTCGCCTACGTGGGGCTGGGGACCTCCATCGTGTCCTACGTGCTCTGGTACTGGCTCCTCAAGCAGATGGAGGCTACCCGCGTGGCGGTGTTTCACAATGTCCAGCCGGTGATCGCCATCGCGGTGGCGCACATCTTTCTGGATGAACCGCTGGGCGCGACGTTTCTCTTGGGAGCCGGCATCGTCCTGGTGGGGGTGATCATCACCGAACTGAACGGACAAACGGCCGGCCCTCCCAGAGGAAGACCGGCCGCTTAGAGTCGAACATACTCGAGGCCTATTTCTCGCCCCGCTCGTCCAGAATCCGCTTGGCCTTGCCGATGCTGCGCTCGATGTCCTGGCTGGGCAGGATCTTGACCGGCACCTTGATGCCGACCACGGCCTGGATGCGCGCGGACACCTTGTTCGCGAGCTCGGTGAGGAAGGCGTCGCCCTTCTCGTAGAACTCAACGCGAGCTTCAGTGTCGACGCTGATCGCATCGATGTAACCCTTCTTGAACAGGTGGATCTGATACTGCGGCTCGATCTCGGCGAACTCCATGAGCACGCTTTCGATCTGTGACGGGAACACGTTGACGCCGCTGACGATCATCATGTCGTCCGAGCGGCCCGTGACCTTCTCCATCGTCACGAGGCTGCGGCCGCAGGGACAGTCGACGCGGGAGAGGCGGGTGATGTCCTTCGTGCGGTAGCGGATCATCGGCATCGCCTGACGCTGCAGCGAGGTCAGCACGAGCTCACCCTTCTCGCCGAGCGGGAGGGGTTGTTCGGTTTCGGTGTCGATGACCTCGGCGAGCACGTGATCTTCGTTGAGGTGCAGGGTGCCGTGTTCGCAGGAGAAGCCGACCCCGGGGCCCATGAGCTCGGTCAGCCCATAGTGCTCCATCGCCAGGATGCCCATCCGGTCCTGGATCTTCGTCTTCATCTCGAGCGACCAGGGCTCGGCCCCGAAAAGACCGACCCGAAGCGGGAAGCTCTTGAGATCCTTGCCGAGCTGTTGCGCTTTTTCAGCGATCGTCAGCGCGTAGGTGGGCGTGCAACCCACGACGGTCGTGCCGAAGTCCTCCATCAGCAGGATCTGCTTCTCGGTCTGGCCCGACCCGGACGGAATGACCGCGCAACCCAAGTGTTCGAATCCGAGCAAGAAGCCGAGGCCACCGGTGAAGAGCCCCATCCCGTAGGCATTCTGGGCGATGTCGTCGGGCCGAACCGTCTGGGCCCACATCGCGCGCGCCATGCACTCGCCCCATTGGTCCATGTCGTCCTTGGTATAGGGGCCGGTGATCGGCTTGCCGGTTGTCCCGGACGAAGCGTGGATTCGCACCAGGTCCGCCATGGGGACCGAGCAGAGGCCGAAGGGATAGTTGTCTCGCAGGTCGTTCTTGACCGTGAAGGGGAACTTGGCCAGATCGTCCAGGCTGGTCAGATCGGAGGGCTTGATCCCTTTTGCCTCAAAGGCCTGCTTGTAGAACGGGACCTTCTCGTACACCCGATCAAGAGTGCCGCGCAACGAGGTCAGTTGCTGCTTGGCCATATCCTCCGGCGGCATGATCTCGAACTTCTCATTCCAGTACTTCTTCACTTCATCATCCCCTCTGTTGAACAACCCTGTTTGTATCGTCGAGCGGAGGCCCGCATTTGTTCCTATTTCCTGATCATGAGCTCCCAGCGGAGGAAGTAGGCATCATCCTGTGGCTTCCAGTAGAATTTTCCCGGAGCGAACCGTTCGGCGACGAAGTGCGCCGACACCTTCTCCGAGAAGTTGGCCGTGATCTTCCAGGCGTGCAGATCCCCGCGGTCTTTGTCCATGCCGGGTTCGGGCGGGATGCACAAGCTCGAAGAGGCGAGCTCAGGCGCGCGAAGCTTGTGGTAGGTGTAGCTCACCGCCGCCTTGGGGTGAATCTGAAGCGAGAGCTGTGCGTTCAGCGAAATCAGATTGTTCCACTTCGCGACCGGGGCGCTCTCGGCGATCAGGGTGTAGATATACAACTCGCTCCACTTCGGCCAGCGCGAGAAGACCGGATTCCAGCCCTCGTACGTTTCGTCCGACTCCAAGTCATTGCTGAGGTCGTCCCCGGAAAGGTAGACGGCCCCCAGCTTGATCGTGGGCTTGTACATCGCCAGGAAGGATCGGGACACCCAACCGTAGCCACCGTAGGCTCGGATGTCCCAGATCTTCTCGCCGGTGTCCGAGTCTTGCCACTGCCCGAACTGATAGGCGGCCTCAGCCGCGTACTTGAGCTCCCAGGGCAGGTCGCCCGAGGAACGGGTGCCGATCGTGCTCAGCTTGACTTCGGGTTCCGGCTTGTTCTCGAGCTCTTCCTCTTTGTAGATGTAGTACAGGTCGTTCTGACCCGAGAAGAGCGACTGGTTCTGCAGGTAGACACCGAAAGCCGTTTCATCGTAATCGTTGATCCGCGCGTCCGAACGTCCAACCTCGGGATCGTCGACCCGGTCATTGGCCACCACGAACTGGTCGAGTGCGGGATTGCGAATCGCGAAGAGATCGATCTTCGAATCGCGGAGACCGAAAACGTCGCCGCCCATCGTCACGAGAACGGCGTTGTGATAGATGCTGCGCGAGCCGTCGCAGGGACCGCCTTCGAGAAGCACGAAGCCCTCTCCGCGGATGATGTCCTGGCGGCCGACACGCAGGGCGAGGGGAAGGCCGGGCACTTTGGGAAGGTCGACATAGGCGCGATCGAGGATGACCTCGTGCTTCTGGGGGCTCACGTCAGGATCCAGGTACTTGCGCCATTCGGTCGTGAAGCGGGTGGCGAAGGAAATGCCGCCTCTCAGCTTGAACGTCGCCGCCAGACGGTGCCGAACGCGGAAGAAGTGCGCATCGCTTTCGATGCGGCCGTTGGTGTCCGAATCGAAGTCGAGCAGGTTGCGACGGGTGACCTCGCGCACGCGGGTGTCGAATCCAAGATCCAGATCCACCGGAGGTCTGGGCGCCTGATCCGTTGTGCCCGCCGCGCTTGCGCCACCGCTCATAACGAGTAGGGCTCCCAGGAGAAGCAGCGTAGGTCTCAATCCCCAGCGGCAGCCGGTGCGACGTTGGTCTCGCAGGCTCATTCTCAAGCTCCTTGTTTGTCCTCGAACGGATTGATCGCGTGATCCGGGTGGGCGGCTCGAATAGCCCCGTCGACACCGCGCTGGCATCAGTGGCGCACTATAATGTGGGGCGGCCAGCGGCATCAACGCCAAAAAAGCCCGCTAGTGTCCCGTGCGGTTAGTTCGTTTAGCATCCTTGCCGATCCTTCGCTCTCTTAACGGCAGCGAGAATAGTCATCGCCGATTTCTTCCAGACGAAAGGTTTGGCCGACTCCTCATTGTGGACTTGTACGTATCGACGCAACTCTCGGCGGAGCTCAGCGACGCTCGTGAAGACCCCACGGTACAAGGCCCGGCGCTCGATCTGTGAGAACCAAGATTCGACGGCATTCAGCCACGACGCACTCGTCGGCGTGAAGTGAAAATGGAACCGCGGCCTTTTCTTGAGAAACTGCTGGATTGCGTCGGTCTTGTGAGTGCTGCTGTTGTCCAGGATCACATGCAGCTCCGTCTCGGGTGGGATCTCCTTGTCGATCTGGTGCAGGAAGTCCAGAAACTCCTTGGCCCGGTGCCGGGCCGTCACGCGCGCAATCACCTCGCCGCTGGCTACATCAAACGCTGCATACAGACTCGCCGTCCCGTGACGTTTGTAGTCATGAGTTCTTCGTTCCACTTGTCCGGACCGGAGGGGTAGAAGGGGTTGCGTCCGATCCAGAGCCTGAATTTGGGTCTTCTCATCCACGGAGAGAACCACTGCGCCTTGCGGAGGGTTCATGTACAAACCCACGACATCGATCACTTTCTCGGCGAAATCAGGATCGTTGCTGATTTTGAACGTCTTGATCCGATGAGGCTTTAGATCCGCTGCCGCCCACACCTGCCGAACCTGCCACTGGGTCACCCCGGCGTACTTCGCCATCAAACGAGTACTCCAGTGGGTTGCCTCCTTCGGCACCCGCTCCGTGGTCAGCTGAAGGATCCGTTTGATCTTGGCATCGGTCAGTTTGGTGGGTCGACCCGAGCGAGGTTGATCCTGGAGTCCTTCGACTCCGCTCTCTTCGTAGCGTTGCCGCCACTTGTACATCGTCGGTCGTGTCACCTGCAGTCTCTCGCTGATCTTGACCACGCTCATCCCTTCAGACGTCAACAGGACAATGCGCGCACGCTCAGCCAGACTTCGGTCCACTTTCCGTGACCGCAGCCAGGACTCCAGCACCTTCCGATCCGATCGGGCCACTCGCAGACGAGGTTGGTTTATCATGACCAAAGTACATCAGACGCCTGTTGTTATGTCAATGAACTTTTCGCACGGGACACTAGACTCCCTGCCGCAAGCGCTTCATGGGCTGAACCTACAAGATGGAATCCGCCCTGGGACACGCCTGAGAGCGAATCGTGGCCGGCGCGTTCGCGGGACTCTGGTTGACACTCGGACCCCCGCAGCCTAAAACCTCTTGGGTCTTCTGCCCAGACCAAACCAACGAACCGTTCTCAGACGGTGGAGGGAATTCATGAGTCGAATGATCTTGGTGATCGGCCTGCTTCTGACGCTTTGCCCGCTCACGGTGTTGGCACAGGCCCCAGTAGATACAACTGCCGATTCGGCGGGTGGTTCCAATCTGCTCCAGTTCCTGCTGGCGATGTTGCCCCTCCTGGTCGTGCTGGCCGGAATCATCTTTTTCCAGCAGAGCGGTGCGTTGATGGCGATCATCGGCTGGGCGGTTGCGGTGCTCCTCGCCTTCTTGTACTTCAAGACTCCTCTCAGCGTGGCCTTGGGAGCATCCTGGTATGGATTCGTGAAGTCGTTCGGCATCTCGATCGCCGTGGTCTTCACGATGTTCATGATCTTTCTGATGAAGGAAGTTGGGGCGCTCGGCACCGTGGCAGGGGCCGTGAAGCGCACCGTCGTCGGCAAGGAAGTGCAGGCGCTCAACATCGGGATCGGATTCGGCTCATTCCTGACCTCGCTCGGGATTGTCACCCCGGCGATGTTCCCTCCGCTTCTCATGGCCATGGGATTCGGACCTGCCGCGGCAGTGGCGATCGCCGTGCTCGGTTACAATGCCACGACCTCGTTCGCCTTACTCTCCATTCCGATCACCCTACCCGCCGAGGTCTTCAATCTGAACGCGATCGAATTCACCTTTAAGATCTGTATCTTCCTGCCGGTGGTGTCCGTGGGTCTGGCCTTCGGGATCCTGTGGCTCGTCGGTGGCCGGGAGTCGATGAAGCGCGGCGCCGTGCCGGGGATCATCTCCGGCTTCAGCATTGCCACATTTGCACTGGCGTTCGCGGTCATCAACTTCGTGGCCGGCAAAGAGATCATCCCGATCCGGATCATCGGTGTTCTGGCGGGGCTCCTGTCGATGGCCGTCCTCATTCTCTGGCAGCGCATGTTCAGGGGCAAAGAGATCGCAGCTGATCTGGAACAACTCAAGAAGGACAATCCCGTGGTGGCCAAAGAGCTTTGGCGAGCTCTGTCTCCCTGGATCATCCTGACCCTGCTTGCCGCAATTGTCTCGTTCCCGTCGGTCAACGGCTGGCTTAGTCGGGTTCCCGGCGATCTGGAGACCTTCAACGTCTTCAACAACTCGATAGATCTCAATATCCTCGGACAGATCTACACCTGGATTCTGGTCTCCGTCCTGCTCTCCTGCATTTTCCTGAAGCCGACTCGCGAGCAATGGAATCAGGCCACCAAGGTTTGGCTGCAGAGGTTCTTCTCGCCGTTTCTGGCCTACGCTGTCTACTTCTCGATCGCCTTTGTGATGGCCTGGTCCGCGATGGAGACGGCGACTGGTGACGGCGGGACCACCCTGGTGAAGTCCGCCTTCTTCCAAGGCTGGAACATGAACATCGTCGTTGGTGCGACCCTGGCGGCTTTCTTCGGTGGGGCCTACAGCTACGTCTCGCCCGCGCTGGGTGCGTTCGGGGCCGTGGTTGGCGGTTCCGAGACCGGCTCCAATGTTCTCTTCAAGGACATTCAGTATCAGGCTTGTAAGGGCATCGGCCTCAGCGACAAGCAGTTCATGACCGTTTACGGCGCCCACGCGGCCACCGGTGGGGTGGCTTCGGCGATCACGCCGGCGAAGATCACCAATGCGGTGGCCACGATCGGAGAGGGGCGCAAGCTCGAGGCCGCGATCATGCGCAAACACATGGCGATCGCGATCCTGCTCACCATGGTGATGGGGGTGATGACCGGACTCTTCGTGTCGCTGGCGTTCTAGCCCGCGTCAATCATTCGTATCTGAAACAGGTCGCCGCAGCTGTTTGGTCTGGCTGCGGCGACGTTTCGTTTCCAGCCGCCTTTTCCGGGACGCCGCCGTCGGCTTCGTGGCCCGCCGGGTCTTGATGGGTTGGGCGGCGTGACGAATCAGGGCAATCAGTCGCTCCAGAGCGTCGCGGCGATTCTGTTCCTGGGTGCGATACCTTCGCGCGTGGATGACAAGCACGCCTTCGCGGGAGATCTTTCGGCGAGCCAGTTGCATCAGGCGCGCGCGGACGACCTCTGGCAATGACGGCGAATGGACGACATCCATGCGAAGTTGCACGGCCGAAGAGGTCTTGTTGACCTTCTGTCCCCCGGGGCCGTCGGCTCGGATGAAGGTGTACTGGAGCTCATCCTCGCCCAAAGAGATCTCGGGTGTGACGCGAATCATCTAAGCCCCCTCGCTGCTGGTCAGCCGGGATATCCGCTCACCATTGAAGGTCAGGTACTGCCCGTGCAGATTTCCGGTCAGGCAGGCATGGACGGGCGCGAACGCCAACAGGTCACCAATCTGGATCTGTTGAAACCGCGCTGGAGGAACCTCGAGAATGCCATGTTCCTGAGAGAGGTTCACGAGCCCGGATTCGAAATCAACCGGACCGAGAGCCGATCCATCGTATTCCATGAGATGACCAAAGACCGCGCGCCCTTTGAAGGGCCCCTCCGTCGGGGCCAGGCGTTCCTTTGAGAAGTGAATCGCACCGCCGTAGATCACCACCTGGTTGCGGTGCGGATATATGCCAATGACCGGACAGAGGACGGCCAGAGCAATGCGGTCGTCATGACACGCGCCGATGGCCTGCTGCATGAGGTCGTAGAAGATGAAGTTACCCGGGCGGATCTCATCGGCGCCCACGAAGTCGGTCGCCAGGCTGCAGCTTGGCGTGTCGCCGATGGAGATTGAGGCTGGAGACTCTGCCTCGCCGCGGACCGCGAACTGCGCGGTGCGCATGCGTTCGATGCTCTCCCGATGGATGTCCTGAACATCGGCCGGGGTGGTCGCATGATAGGTATGACCGCTGTGCGTCAACAGGCCGGCGAATGACACCCCGTCCCGGCCGGCAATCCCGCGTACCAACTGGACGAGGCCGCGATGGTCGTTCCAGGGGACGCCCGCGCGTCCGTATCCGACATCGACCTTGATCCACATCCGGATCGGCCGGGGCCACTCGCGTGGCAGCTTCTCCAGCGTTTCTTTCGAGTCGATCAAGAGCCCCAGGTCCACCCGCTCACTCAACGAACGGATCTCGTCCAGCTGGCGCAGGTTCAGAGGGACGGCCAGCGTGATGTCTTTCCAGCCGGCAGCAGCGAAGTAGTCGGCCATCTCCACCGAGGACACCGCAATCGCCTGCACCCCCCGGCCTGAGAACCAGGAGCCAATGACCGTCGATTGATGGGTCTTGAAATGGGGACGGAACTGAACCCCTGCCTCTTGCGCGCGCGCAATCATCCAGTCGAGGTTGGCCCTTGCGCGCGTGGTATCGATCAGGAGCGTTGGCCGGGTGACTGAGGTTGCGAACGCAGGCATCGGTGACACCATCCTTTCGCCACCATCTTCCGGTATCTTCTCTGCCGCGGCAATAGCCGGGTCGGCCCGAGTGACCGGCTAGTTGAGTCTGGGGACAGCGTCCCCGCCGCGAGGCTCCCCATCCTCGATGATGACCCCCCCACCGCTCTGTGATCTCCCATACATCACACCATTGGTGGCGTCGTAGTACCAGCCGATCCTCAGGTTGGCAGGTTCGATTCCCGAGTAGATGAACCCGGTGCGGGTGCCGGTGAAAGGGTTCAGAGGAATTCCGGTGCGCAAGTATGGGCCGTAGTCTTCGCCCGGTTCGCCGTCCTTGTCGGTCGGCAGGGTCATCTGTTCGACGAAGTTGTCCCAGGTGGTCTCGCCGCCGATCGTGCCCGGATAGTTGCCGCGATGCTCGAGGCTATAGATCTCGATCGCCTTGTTCATGATTGCCAGGTTCGCTTCCAGGGCCGAGGTCTTGGCGTCTTCGGTGGGGGAAATCAGCTTGGGTACGACAATCCCCGCCAGAACCGTGAGAATGACCACGACGATGAGAAGCTCCACCAGGGTGAAGCCCCCCTGCGATTTCGACCGGCGCTGAAAGACCCTGGCCGAGAGTTGATCCCAGAAGCTCATGCTTTCATCGCCGATCCCGGCCAGCTGTCCGTAGAAACGCGCAGTGGTCGGATCGCTTCGCCAGCGCGGGTAGGGTAATCCGCCAAGCAGCCGGTGAAAGAGAAACGCCTGGGCGACCAGTAATCCCACCGCGGCCAGGAAGCCGCCGATCTGGAGGGGATTGTGGAAGTATCCCATGGCCGCGATGATGGCCGTTGCCGCGGCCGGGGGATGTGAGCACCCCAGGGCGATCATGACAATGCTGATGGCTCCCATCGACAGCGCGATGGCGGCCACCCGGGGCCAGCTGAGCTCAAGCAAGCCGGAGGCGACCGACTCGGGGAAGAGTGCGGCACTAAGCTGGAGGAACAGCAGGCCGATGCCCAGGGCGATGGCATGCGAGAGAATCACGCTGCGGGGACAGGCTGCCGCCGACATCGGTGTTCTGAACAGGACGAAGGCTGATGGGCCCAGAGGTGGAAACAACAGGGGCAGTTTCGTCAGATAGGCCGCGGCCGATATGATGCCCAAAGCGACGACGGCTTCCGCAAAAACGAACAGCATCACGGTGCGGGTAGGAGCGTCCGATCCGCGGACGCGCGCGCGCAACTGAAATTCGGTGATTCGGGCAATCCACCGGTACAGGCCGGTCTCCTGCGGCGCCTCCGATCGAGGTTGCGCGGGGGCCGCGGCGTCTCTCTGTCGCTCCGCAAGACTCAAGCTACTTCCTCGTCTTCACCAGGTGGGTCGATCAGGGCCTGGGCCAGGACTTGGCCCGCTTCGGAACTCTGCAGTCCGAAAATCGTGCAAATGTCCTCGAAGTTCTGCAGGGCATCGCGCATCAACTCATCCCATCGCGGCTCGGCGATTTGCAGGCGTTGCCGGGCGAGATCGCGAAAGGCCTCGACCTGAGCCACATCGAACCGCTGGCAGCTCGGGAAGCGCGTGGTCACGCTGATCAAGGGGGCGATCGAATCGGTGAGCTCCAGCTCATGGAGCTGTTGCTCGGTGCGGTTGTGAACGCCGACAAAGCAGACGAGCTCTTCCGGAAATCCCCACGATTGAAGAATCCACGCGCCGGCTTGCGCATGATCCCACCCAAACGTCTCCTGCTCGAGTTCGGACAGGCGGCGGGAGCTGTCCCGCCATTCGGTCATGATGGGCGAGTAGTATTCGTTCCAACACTCGAGCAAGACGGGCAAGGCCACATCGCAGATCAGAGCAACGGTGAATGCAGTGTCCTCGCTGCCCGGTCGCCGCTCTCGGGCGAGACCGCGGGCGACGATGGCCCGCGAGAGCGAATCGACCCAGAACCCTTGATGGTCGAAGAGAGAACCCTTGGGGCGCGGGAGAGCATCGCGCATCGCATTGGCCAGAATGATGGGACGAAGATGACGCAATCCCAGGAGTGAGATGGCGTGTTGTACAGACAGCACCGGAGAGCGGAGTGCAAAGAGGGAGGAATTGACCGTCTGGAGTACCCTCGCCGAAATCTCCGGCGAGGCGGCGATCAACTTGCCCAGGTACTGCAAGTCGGGCTCGGCCCGATGGATTTCGGTGACAAGCCGTGCCGCGGCTTCTGGAAGAGGAGGGATATCCGCGCTCTCGAAGAGGGTTGCGAAGTCCCCGCTCGCCATCGCGGCGTGCCGTCGGATCCTTTTCAACAAGTTCAGG
This sequence comes from uncultured bacterium, assembly GCA_964612295.1. Classification (GTDB taxonomy): domain Bacteria; phylum Eisenbacteria; class RBG-16-71-46; order CAIMUX01; family WJJG01; genus CAYQJL01. Next base: position 26,834 of record CAZTDY010000047.1, read on the forward strand.
CGCATGTCCCCTGCCTCTCACGTTTGGGACTGGACACTCTGTAGGCTAGGTATAGTGAGCCTGTCCCCCGATTCCCGATGGGGTGCTTACACTTGAATGGATCGGCACGTGGTGAGAGGAGATTGACCCCGAACCCGGGTGGGGCCTCTCGGGTATGAATCGTGCAATGTATTGAAAACAAATAAGATACATCCTATGTGCAGGGGCAGGGCATCCGGGAATGTGGTAGAATTAGACCGCTGGGCTGCAGAAAGCGTGCGGCGGGAGGGCCGATCCATGATTCAGAGTGCGGGCGTGCGGAGGGTCACCGCGACCTTCCTGGGGGTCTTGAGCCTCGTGGCAATCTGTGCCGCTCCAACCTCCGCAGCGCTCTATGACTACACGGCCCTGCCCGACAGCGCCGACACCTTCACGACGGCGATCTTCCGGATATTCGTTCCCGACCAGGCGAGGACCCTACGAGGCGTCTACTTCTACGTGAATCCCTACAACAGCGACTCCCGCTTCATCACGGAGGATCTGGAATTTCAAAGCCTGATGGCGCAGACCGACTTCGCGCTTCTGGGGGCCCGGCTGGACAACGTGAACATGGACTCCGGAATCGGCGACGCAGTCTTGGAGGCGCTGGATGCATTCGCGATCCCAAGTGAGCACCCGGAGTTGCATCACACGCCGCTTTTCTTCGAGGGTTACTCCTGGGGCGGACAATTCTCCTACCATTTCACGAAGTGGTTGCCTGGGCGGGTGATCGGGTTTGTGACGCAGAAGGGCGGGTATCACAACACCGACCCGGCCGGCGACGCAATCCAGGTTCCGGGATACATGTTCATCGGGGAACTGGACCTCGACTACCGGATTGAGAACCTGACGGGGATTTTCGAGGAACACCGTTCACTCGGCGCCAGATGGGTTCTGGCCATGCAACCGGGTGCCGGTCATGAGCGGGTCATGGATCGCGATCTGCTCGACGATTACTTCCACGCGGTCATCGGCAAGCGCCTGCCGCCATCCTGGAACCTGGGCGAACCGGTGCCGTTGCGCGCGCTCACGGAAGAGGGTGGGTGGCTGGGCAATCGAACCACGCACGAGATCGGATTTTTCCCCTGCTATGATGCGGATCCCGATTTTGCGAGCTGGTGTCCCCGGCGGTCTGTGGCCGACAAATGGCAGGCATTTGTTTCCGACGGGGCGGTGACCGATACGATTCCCTGCCTACCGGCCGGCGCCGATTCGGACCAGATACCCTTGGCGGGCCATCAGCCCTTGCTCAGGATTGCCCCCAATCCTACCGATGGCCCCACTGCGATCTATCTTGAACAGTGCCTGGCCGGCACCTATCCGCTGACCATATTCGGACCGAACGGCGAAGTGATTCGAAGATGGTCCGTATCCCATGCGGGGACGGGTCCCACGCAATTCGTGTGGGACGGTCGCGATCACCGGGGGCTGCCCGCCAGCGCCGGTGTCTACTTCGTTCGTTGGGATCTGGGTACGGAAACGAAAACCACGCCCCTCAGGCTGGTGCGATGACGCGCGCGACTACTTGATCGCACCCTCCTTGCCAACCCACCGACGGGCCGTCCCCAGCTGTCCCAAGTGATACGCCTCGTGAAACTGCAGGAACGCCAACTTCAACAGAACGGATCCTTCGAAGCTCGGCACCACACCGGTTTCCTCGGGGAGTACGGACATCTTCGGCAGAAGCCGCTCCTGCGTCTCCTGCAGTGCCGCACGGATTTCATCCAGGGATAGATAGGTGCCGGGATCGGAAGGTAGCGCGGAGCCGCGTGTGTAGGGTGCGCACTGATCATCGGTCCAGACCGGCTCCTCTCCGAGAAGCTTCAGCGCGCTGTTCCGTGAAACCACAAGGTGTCCAAGGATCCAGTTGATGCTACTGCCGCCACTCTGAGGATGAAGCACGCTCTCCTCGTGCAAAACTCCATCGAGGTTAACCCCAATGACCCGGTAGGTGAGTTCAAACTGAGCTGCCATGCTCGAACCATTCACGATCGACCTCCTGCGTACAGTCAACGGTTACATGGGAGAATGTTCGATGGCCTAGCATAACGGTTGGCGAAAACCGTATCATCCACATGGTGAACTGCGTGAGTGGGGATCGGGTAGGGCGGCAGGTCAGAGGGTGTGGGGAATAGCGCCGCCCTACCCTAGGCGTGCTGAAATACAGACAGAAGCGGTGGGAGTTCCGCCTGGTGTTCGAAAATAGAGAGATGCAATGCAATGGCTTGCACAACTGCTGCACCAAACTGTGGCAGTGAAGTCGTCCGTATGCAGGTCGGTTGCACTGCCTGCTCCCCCGGTCAGGGCACGGGAGGTTCGGGGTGTTTTCCGCGCGGATCCAACTGGGACACGATGATCCCAATGAACATCAGGAGGCAACCCAGAATCGCGCGGGCCGAGAGGACCTCACCGAGAAGGAGCCATCCTCCCAGGGCGGCGAAGGCAGTTTCCAGAGACAGGATGATTGCGGTATGCGTGGGCGGCACGTCCTCCTGAGCAATCACCTGGAGGGTGAATGCGATGCCCACCGAGAAAAAAGCCCCGTACAGCAAAGGCAGGGCGGCGCCGCGCAGACCGGCCCAGGTCACAGTCTCCCAGATTGTGGCGCTCACAAGACTCAAGCACCCGCACACCAGGAATTGAACGATGGCCAGCCTCAACGGGCCTACTCGGGGGGAGTAGTGTCCCACCACGAGAACATGAACCGCCCAGCAGATCGCACCCAGGAGAACGAGCGTGTCTCCGTGCCCGAGAGCCAGGGTTTGGGTGACGCACAGCAGGTACAAGCCCACGACCGCTACGCCCGCGCCGAGCCAGGTGATCGCGCCGGGGCGCTGCCGCCACAGGAGACCCAGGATCGGCACGAAAATCACGTAGAGCCCGGTAACGAATCCGGCTTTGCCGGCCGTCGTGTGCACGATTCCGGCTTGCTGGAGAGACGCACCTGCAAAAAGCACCACCCCGGCAAGGAGACCGGCCCGGATGGCTCCCGCATTGGATTCCGGAACGTTCGATCGGCCTTTCGCGAGCGAGGCAAATCGCAGGAAGGGAGTGAGTGCCAGCCCACCCACGATGAATCGAATGCTGTTGAACGTGAACGGGCCGATGTGTTCCATGCCGGCTCGCTGAGCGACGAAGGCGAATCCCCAAATGGCGGCCGCCAACAACAGCAGAGGTTTGGCCCACGCTGGTGAACGGGACATGGATTCTCCTAGTCGGCCGCCGGGCTCTGATCCCATTGCGGGTCATCGAAACGCTGAATCTCGAGAAGGTAGCCGTTGGGATCGCGAAAGAAGCAGTGATAAATCAGGTAGGTATCGTTGTGCCGGGGCGTGACCTCGAAGGTGACGCCGGCGGCGTTCAGGCGCTCATACCACGCATCGACATCCTCGGCAACCAGGGTCAGGATGACCCCATCGGGGGTGCCTGTTTCTTCACGCTCACAGAACCCTAGGTAGCCTTTCTCCGAGGTGCGATAGAGTCGACACCCTCCCTGATTCAACACCATGGGAAGGCAGAGCGTATTCTCGTAGAAGGCGGCCGTTGTCTTGAGGTCCCGCGTGTAGCAGAAGGTGATGGTTGCATCGAAAGGGATTTCCTTGCCCATCGAGACTCTCCTTGGATCTAAATAGCTTTGCACGATTTTAAATAGTTTGTATCAGTTTATCGAATTTGC
>CAZTDY010000048.1:0-30024 GCA_964612295.1 uncultured bacterium
TTAGAAACAGCTTTCAGATCCAGCTGCGTGGCTTTTGCCACGGGCTGCTAGGCGACGTCTTCCTTGGCCGGGTCGCTGGGACGGTGGAGCTGATTCTGGATGGTCGAGATCAAGGCGTCGCGGGTGACGGGCTTGTACAGCCGGTCTGTGCAACCCCTGGCTTGACAGCGGTGCGGGTGGGTACACTCCTGGTCGGCTGTCAGGGCAATGATCGGCAACCTGTATCCCCGCTTCCGCAAGTGACGAACGCCATCGCAGCCGATCATGACCGGCATGTTCATATCCATGAGAATCACATCGAAGGGTGTGCGGGTCCGCAAGACCACAGTAACCGCCTCGTGTCCATTGCCGGCAAGCTCGACACTCGCCCCCGACTCGACGAGCAGATTCCTGATCACGTGCTGGAGGACCACCGAGTCCTCCACAAGCAGGACCCGGACGCCGGACAAGGCCGGGCCACTCTGGCGGTTTTCCCAATCCAGTGTCATTCCCCTTGATACCTAAGTATGATGGCAGGAGGCTCCACTCCAATTATCGGTTGCCGGGCCAATCTCCTTAGGACGGTCACGGGCGTAAACAACCATTCCCCGGAGTGACCTTATGTACGTGCAGTTACGGACTATCCCGGATCTCGTCGCCTGGGTTCTCGGAGGCCTCCTTCTGGGCGCGGCGCTCGTGGGGCCGGCCCACGGGAGCACGTACCTGGTGACGCCGGACGGCAGCGGCGACTTCCCCACGATCGCCGCGGCAGTGGCGGCCGCTACCCATGGAGATGTCATCGAACTCGGGGATGGGACCTTCTCCGAAGACGGGAATCGGGATGTCTCCTGTCTCGGCAAGGCGGTCACGATCCGATCGGCGAGCGGCAATGCGGAACTGTGCATCATCGATTGCGGCGGTTCCGCCCTCGAGAATCACCGCGGTTTCTACCTGCACGGCGGCGAGGGCGCCGGGACGGTGATCGAGAACCTCACGATCCAGGGTGGATACCAGCGAACCGGCGGGGGAATCAGCATCAGCACCGGGGCCGTCCCCGGACCAAGGCTGATCGGGTGTGTCATCGAGGGCAACACGGTCTCAGACGCTGGCGGGGGGCTCTACTGCGTGGGAGCGGTCGAACTCATCGACTGCCGGATTCTGGATAACAACGCTGCAAACGGCGCCGGGGTTCTGGTGTCGGGCGACCTCACGATGACCGGCTGCACGATCGCAGGCAACGAGATATCCGTCGCTCAAGGAACCGGCGCGGCGGTCTACCTCACCGGTGCAGGGTTGATCACCAGCTGTACGATCGCCGACAACAGCTCGCCGAGCGTTGGCGATCTCTTCCACCTGCGTGTCGACCTCACGCGGATCGAGAACTGCATCATCGCCGAGAACCCCGGCGGGATGCCGGTCTACTGCTGTTGCCAGGGAAGCGCCGAGCTGTGGTGCTGCAACATCTTCGGCAACGCGGACGGCGATTGGGTGGCCTGCGCCGCGGGCCAGGAGGAGGTGAACGACAACCAGTCGATCGATCCGATCTTCTGCCGGGACAACAACCCCGATTTGCCCTACTCCCTATCGAGCGCGTCCCCTTGTCTCGAGGCGGCCCAGCCCGAGTGCGGCCTGCTTGGCGCCTGGGAACAGGGGTGCGAGGACACCCCCGTCCATCAAGCCAGCTGGGGACGGATCAAAACACTATTCGAGCGTCATTGAACCGTTATGAAACCGTTATTTTTGTAATTCGCATAAATACCAGAAATTACGGTGTTTTTGGGTTGATTGACGAAGCCCCGCCGTCTCCGATTTACTGGGGGTCTCCCCCCGAGGTGGAGTCGGCGATCAATTGGTTGAGAACGGGTATCCGGCGCTCGGCAACCCGATTGGTTGGGTCGATCTCCTGGACTTGCTCAAGCATCTCCTTCGCTTCGCGGTATTTCCCCTGCCGGTCCAGCGCCTGCGCCATCCGCACCATCGCGACCAAGTTACCGGGCGATGTCTTGAGCACGAGGTCGAACATCTTTTCCGCTTCTTCCACCTTTCCCATTTGCATGTTGTACAGGCCGATCTGAATGAGCGGGTCGACCTTCCCCGGCCCGGCTTGGGCCGCGGCGAGGTAATGAGGGATCGCGTCTGCAGCCTGCCCGGCTTCGGTGAGCGCGCGCGCCAAGTACATCTGGCCGTCGTACGATTTCGGCTCTCGCTCAACCGCTCTGCGGAATTCCACGATGGCCTCGGGAAGGCGACCGGCTTGCGCATGGATCACCCCGGCGTTGACCGGGCCAATCCCTGACTCCGGCACCAACTCCGCGTGGCGGAGGAAGTAGGTCAGGGCACCATCGAAATCGGAGGCCTCGAAGAGCGCCTTCGCGAGTCTGTAGTGGGCCCCGCCGTGCGTCGAGTCGGCGGCGATGACGGCGTGATACTGTTTCATCGCCAGGTCGGGCTCATCGTATCGTTCCAGATACTTGCCCAGCGTCATGCGCACATCGAGACTGTCGGGGTTGTAGGACGCCGCCGTCTCGAGGCAATCGATCGCCTCGTCGAGACGCTCGGTGGCCACCAGCATCTTGCCGTAGCGGCGGCTGGTTTCGAGATGTCCCGGGGCCAGCTCGAGAGCTGCCAGATACTCGACCTCGGCCGAGTCGATTTTGCCCGCGGTCTGATGCCTCGCGCCCGCCAGGAGGCGCTCTTCGGCCGCGGTTGAGTCCTCCGGGCTGATTTCACGGAGGAGGCGGGCCGGTTTCTGAGTGGCCGCCTCTTCGGGGGCCTTTGAATCCTCACCCGTGCACGAGACCAACGTGAACACCGCGGCAAACAGCATCAATGATCCCAGTTTCATCATCATTCTTGTCCTCGTCCTTTTTTGCCCGCAGCCCGGGATCCAATAGACCCCATCATGAGAAGTTCGTCAGGAGATTCTAACCGCTAGCCGTCGATTGTGTCACCACCCGGGCACCTGTGGAGGAACCGGGCCGCGACGAGACGCCTCGACAGATCATCCCGGCTCCGCGAGCAGCCCCGCGCGGAGGACGATCTCACAGGTTTCCAGGTAGGGCTCCCACTCCTCGCTGGCGGGAAGTGCCGCGGTCAGTTCGGCGCCTGGCAACGCCGGGAGAAGCAGGCTTCCGAAGGCCACCGACTCCAGGAGCGCCCAGATCGATCGCGGCGGAAGCCGTTTGATCCTCCCGCGGTTCTGTCCGGCCCGGATCAACCGGAAGACCAGACTCTCGAAGCCGGCCATTTCGTCGGGGCGCATGTCGTGTAACACGGCGGTCGATGTCTTGCCGCCTCGCCCCAGCTCTTGCCGAAGCAGGCCCGTCCGTTGCGGGTCCTTGTGCAACTCGTCGGTGAGACCGATCACGACCGCGATCAGAGTCTCGTGCGCGGGCAGGCCAACCTCCACACGGTCCATAACGGTGCGGAAGATGGCCGAGAACTCCGCCTCGAGCACACGCCGGTAGAGCCCGTCCTTGCTCCGGAAGTAGTAGTGGATCATGGCGGGATTGACCCCCGCCTGCTCGGCGATTGTCCTCACGCTCGTGGCATCGAATCCAAGCGCGGCAAAGAGACTGCGAGCAGCACGGAGGATCGCGATCTCGGGCGAGGTAGACGGCGTGGCTTTCATCTTGAGCCCCTGCAATCGAAGGGTGGCTTCTATGTGCTTGTTGTTGAAAGAAGTAGGATTAATTAATCGACTAGTTTAGTCAATTGTTTAAATTGAGAATCAAACGGTCGCGAATCCTGCGGCACGAGGGAACGGATCCTGCACCCTCTGGGGATGAACATGCTGAGAGGGCATGATGGTCTGTGCGCAACCGGGGCCGGATGGCTCGTTCGAGAGGTCCGCACACCGGCAGCAAAGACCTGGGACTCTGGAGGGTAGTTCCCAGGTCGACGCTGCCCTCAGGCGGAGGCGAAGCGGGTCATCCGGTCGATCCGGGACCCGCCCCGGCAAAGTCGAAGCTATTGATAGAGTTTCTTGATAGCACCCCAACTGGCCTTGTCTGCCGGCGTCGGGTCACAGGGATTCGGCTCGCACTCGTCGGTCCAGGGCTCCAGGGGAACACCATCACTTTCCATACAGATGATCCAGGGGATGAAGAGGCAATACTCCATGACACAACACGCCCCAGGGCACGGGTTCGGCTCGCAAGGAACGTCGCCGAGCCAGAGACCGCCCAGCTCCTCGCACTCTTCCATGGTCACGTGAACGTGATCCCATCCAAGGCAGCAGACACCCGACCCCGTACAGGGGTTCGGTTCGCAGAGGCCGCCGTAGAGCACACCTCCCGCAATCACGCAATCCTCGGGCGTGATGAAGAGGCAGTCCGCCTCGATACAGCAGGCCTGCGGGCATGGGTTGGGATCGCAAGGCACGTCTCCCAGCCAGAGACCGCCCATGGCCAGGCACTCAAACATGTCGAGATGAACGTGGCTCCCGTCTTCGAAACAGCATACGCCGTAGCTGTAACACGGGTTGTTCTCACAAGAGTCGTACCCCTCGTGCCATGCGCCGCCCATCGCATCGCAATCTGCGAGGGTGATGACGAAACAACTGTCTTCCACACAGCACACAAAGGCCGGATCTCGAGCTTCTTCAGCCGACGCGCACGCCGCTGCGAGACAGAGTACAAAGAGAGTGGTGAATGCGGTTCTCATGGCAGGCACCTCCTCGTGGTCTTCACGGGCACAGATCGACAGGGCAAGTATAGCAAGAATCAGGCGTGTACGCCTGTTATCCGACGAACAGGCGCGCCGGTTATTCCCCAGTCGGCATCCGCTCGTGGATCGTCTTGCCCGACCAGATCACGTTGAGGTCGAACTTGCCCATGCCCGGCTGGCTCGCCGAGGGACATACGCGGTTCTCGCAGTCCAGTACCGTGCAAAGCCGGCAGGTTACACCGCACTCCACTTCTGGATTGCTGAAGTTCTCCGCATAGACCAGGCGCCTAGCATCTCGGGCCTGCACGCCGAGGGTCAGGCTGTAGACAAGCGGCGCAGCTCCGAAGTGAAGTGACGGTGCGCGCACCGATCGCCCGACACAGAAGTAGGTCTCGCCACACAGGTCGGGAAAGGTGCTGTACTGCCTGAAAATGCTCCCCGGCGACGTGATGAGCGAACGCGCGGATGCCCACCGGCCACACACCCGCATGTACAAGGGGGCGAACTGGAGCCCGGAGAAGCTGCTGCGTTTCAGCACGACCCCGCGCCAGTCCATCTTGATGAAGTGCACCGGAAGTCCCGTGTCGAGCTGGCTGATTCGATTGACCACCGTCTCCCAGGTCGTATCGAGATCGACCGCGAGCCTGTCCACGTCATAGCGGTGGGTCTCGGCGAGTTTGACAAACCGGTCACTCGGCAGGGTGAAGAGGCCGGTTGACCAACGTCCGGACAGCGAGCGGAAGATGAGCCAGGTGATGTCCTGTTCAAGTTGATTGCCTTCAACCGGATCAGCGGCGGCCTGCGGGAAGTTCTGTGCAACCCATCGCTGGGCGAATTGCTCGATCTCGCTTTGGCCGCCGGCGCCGAACAAGCGGTTCATCCGCATGTGAGCGACCACGCGCCCCAGCTCAAACGGAAACTGCTTCGGATGAACGGTCGCCGAAATCGTGGCGCGTTTCTGATCCTTGAGGGAGAGCAGCCAGCGGAGCCCTTCCCACCGGCCCCGGCCGGACCGCGGGGTGGCGTGAGACCGTTCAACCCGAACGCCTTCATCCGCGAGGATGGAGGTAAGCATCTCCATCGGGGAGCTGTGCCGCCGTCGTTCCTCGGCGTGGACGCTTCGGATGTCCTTTTCGACCTCCGAGGTGAAGTGGCTCATCTTGGGGTCGGTCGAGAACGCCTCGACAGCGGATTGCACGAGCGACTCTCGTGCGGCGTCGGTGTGTGCCATGGCCAGCTGGGCGCTCTTGGTGCGCAGCTCATGAATCTGATCGGTCATCTTGAGGAAGATACCCGCCAGGAGGGGGTCGGCTGCGGCGCAGGCGAAAAGCCGCTCGCGCTGGGTGGGCGTGAAGTCGATGCCCGCCTCGGCGAGGTCGACGATTCGTTCCTGGAGCTTGCTCTCCGGCTCGGAGAGCTGGCGCGCCCAGTGCTCGATCATCGCAGCGGTGACCGCCTGGGTTTCCATGGCGGCCGCCAGGATCCGGCGCATGGTGGATGCGGAGGGCGATCGGTGCAAATTCAGATAGGCGCTCAAGTTGGAGACGGCCATCTCGGCGGCCACCGCCAGGTCCTTCTGCCGACGCCCGGTCTGAACCAGGTGCGAGTGCAGCCCGCGGGCCACGCCACGCCATTCGTCAGGTGAGATCGTCCGCAGAAGATCGTGGTTTGATGGTTCAGGGGCCATGTCCGACCTCCCAGGATGGGATAATTAGTGATAAGTAGCACTGTTTATACAGAAGGTTTCCACACGTCAGCCGCCTCTTATATATAATCCACATCGTCATGAAAATCAACAGGATACAACATTGAGCCTCATCGCGAATCCTCTAGTATTCAAGGAGAAGATCCCGATATCATTAGTATTGAGGTTAGGAGACGGAGGGGTTATCAGATATCCACAGTGGATATTTTCCGGAGACAGTGGTCACCGGCCCAGAGAAGGAGAGATGAGGATGAAAGGTCTCGCTTGGGACAATTTCCACCAGCAAGCGACTGCCTCGATTTGCCGCAACTGTGAATGCGGCTCAACCACCCCTTATCGGGGAAACGCAACGTGTTTGCAGGCGTGGCTGCGGTTTCACTCATCCCGCGGCATTCTGCTCTCGTGTAACGCTTCGCGCGCGGAGGGGGTCTCCCGCCTCGAAGATAGCCTGATGTCCACCCACGCCGAGAAGAACTAGCCCAAGTTTCTCGCGGCGCTCTCACACCCCGACCACCCGGGGGCCCAACAGGCCCCCGGCGTGGATGTCCGCCCCCCGGAATTGCACCCATCTACGGATTTGCCCATCTCCTCCGATCTTGTGCCCCGGCGACCTGTTGGTTAGCATCCCTCTGTTTGCTGCGCGTATCCGAATCTGATCGAGGAGCACATGGAACCAACGGCGCCCGAGGCGAAGCAAGGCTACTTCGTTACCGATTACCTGGCCATCCTGCTGACCTGGAAGCGACTGGCCATCGCCCTTCTCGTCATCATCGGGGCGGCCACAATCGTCACGGCGTTCGTTTTGTCCCCCAAATTCGAGAGCGAAGCCCGCCTCATGCCGGTGGGGGACTCCGACCTCATGGGATCGTCGCGGTTCCAAACGCTGTCTCAGTTCGCCAGCTTCGTCGACTTCGGGTCGATCGCCGGCGGGGGCACCGCCCAGAGCGCCCTCCTTTCGATCCTGGACAGTGATCTCCTGCGCAGCCGCGTTGCCCGTGAGCTGGGTCTCGCCGATCGTTTCAACGTCGACTATCCCGACACCGCCATCCGCCACACTCTGGCCGGACGCTGGTTGCGCGAGAAGGTCACCGTGGCGGTCAACAAGTTCGACAACATCGTCATCACCGCGGAGGCGTCGGATCCCGACCTCCTGATCGATGTTCTGCAGAGCACGATCCGCCAATTGGGTTCCACTCAGAATGAGATGAATCTCACGACCGCCCGGCAAACCCGCGAGTTCATCGAGCGCCGCATGGCCGAAGCCGAGGTCACCCTGACCGACGCCCAAGTTTCATTGACCGCGTTCCAGCACAAGCACGGCCTGATCGCCGTTGCGGAACAGCAGGCCGCGCTCGTTGAACTGGCCGCGCAACTCGAAACTCAGATCACGCTGAAATCGGCCGAGCTCAGTGCGACGCGCAAGTTCTACGGTGAGCAGTCGAGTCAGGTGCGCCAACTCGAGGCCCACATCGAAGCGCTGCAGGTCGAGTTGTACAAGATCCTCAAGCCGGAGGCTCTGGAAGAAACAGGTGACGGTGTTTCGCCCGCTTCGGGCGAGGATAGCGCCCTGCTTTCAGGCACCGGACCCTCGATGCGTGAGATGCCCGACCTCGCCGCCGAATATGCGCGCCTCGCCATGGACGTTGAGATTCAGCAGAGCCTGCTCGCGCTCCTGGCGCAGCAATATGAACAGGCCAAGATCAGTGAAGTGCGCGAGGTGAGTAGCTTCGAGGTGGTCGACCCGCCACGTATTCCTCCCAAGGCGACGCGAACAAAGAAGAAGGTCGCGTTCGCCGGCCTCGTGATTGGTGTGCTGGCGGCGCTGGCCGTTCCACTGCTGCTCGATAGCCTGGAGAAACACTTTCCGGCCCACGCGCGAAGCGAGGCGCAACGTTTGCTCAGGCGGCTTCTCATCGACGGGTGGAAGTAGGAGCAAGAGATGCCTCGCGCGTGCATTCGAACGTGAGCAGTGGCATGAGATAGGCGGACCGCCCTTCGGTGCGATAGCCATCATTCAAACCATGAAAGACACTCTACAATGAGCAGAGAGACACCGTTGTCGTTCATCTTCCGATCCTTCCCCATTTGTGTTCTTGCCGCCCTGCTTCTTGTGGGGAGCAATGCCGATGAGCCAGTCGAGTCGGTCCGGCTAGTTCAGGTTGGAGGAATGCACGAGACCATTGGACAGGGGCAGCACCAAGGTCGCGTGACACTGGCCGAGATCGTCGTCAATCCGCATTTCTATGGGGTCGGTGCCATGGAAGCTCTCCAGGGGGAAATCACCATCTTGGATTCTGAGGCAATCGTCACTGCTGTTGCGGGAGATGGCCTCCCTCAACCGATGGAGAGTGCAGCCGCCAAGGCGGCCCTGCTTGTAGGCCAATCAATCGAGAGGTGGATGGATCTCGCCGTGGCCGAAGAGGTCTCGCCCGGACAACTCGATGAGACGATCGAGGTCATGGCGGCCAGACGGGGCATCGACGTCTCCAAGCCGTTTGTTTTTGTCATTGAGGGTGAGTTTAGAGAGGTGCGGCTTCACATCATTAATGGTGCCTGTCCGGTCCATGCCCGAAAGCGGAAGCTCGACATCGCAGAAGAGAATCGACCTTTTGAGTTAGACATGGACAGGGTGAATGGGACACTCGTGGGGGTCTACGCTGCGGACTCGGCAGGCAAGTTGACTCATCCGGGAACAAGCATTCATGCTCACCTGATCTACATCGACAAGAAGACAAGCAAACGCATCACCGGCCACATCGAGCAGGCTGGACTGACAAAGGGCGCGATTCTAAGACTCCCAGCGTCAGGCGAACAAGGCGCCGCACCGGCGAGACCGTCCCCCGAGGAGGCGGGATGAAGGTAGCCCCGACGGAAGTGCTCATAGAAACTCTCCTTGGAGAGGATCGATGGAGCGAGCATGGAATGTAATTCCAAACCTACTTCCAAGCCGAGGCTTTGCTTCCTGTTGGGCATTCATCAAAGAAGCGGAACAAACTACGTATACAATCTCCTGAAGCAGCATCCCAGCTGCGCCGGGCCGGGACCCATCTGGGAAGATCACTTCGTTCAGTACTCGAAGCCACTTAGGCGGTACGTCGAAACTCTCTACAAAGCCTGGAACCCCAAATGGAAGGTCACGGACAAGATCGGTCCCCAAGAAACCCTCCTGCGACACTTTGGGGATGCCATTCAGAGTTTCCTCCAGCTTCAGCTGGCCGAACAGACCGAGTGTGATGTACTGCTCACCAAGACGCCCAGCGTTGCGGGTCTTGGCTCATTCTTTGATCTGTTCCCTGACGCCCCCCTGATCCTGATTGTCAGAGACGGGCGCGCCCTGGTGGAATCCGGGGTCAGGTCATTCGGCTGGAAGTACGAAAACGCGATGCAAAGCTGGAGCAGGGGAGCCCGGGCAATCCTTGATTTGAGAAGAGCTCACGAAAGCTCGAGCAAGAAACTCCTGATCGTCAAGTACGAGGACGTGTTCTTGAACCTGGAAGATGAACTGCGCAGGATCTTCAGTTTCCTCGAGCTGGATCCTGAGCAGTTTGACTTCGGCGCGGCCAAGTCCATGGGGGTGATCGGCTCCTCTGAGGTCAAGGAACAAGCCGGTGACGTCCACTGGCGCGCAACCGAGAAGACTGCCGAGTTCAATCCGCTGACACGCTTCAGCAACTGGGATCGAAAAAGACATGAGCGCTTCAGCTGGATCGCCGGGCGATACCTGACGGAGTTCGGATACCCTCTGGATGAAGGTGACGGCGGGAAGGTTCTGTCCACTCTCAGGAATAGGCTTCTCGATGTGAGGTGGGCCGTGAGGACCTTTGCCGCCCAAGTCTACAGAGGAGTGATGTCCCTGCTGAAAAGCGAGGTCTAAGCAGGGGGCTCTTTTCGAGGCAACCGACTCGCAACCAATGCCATCGTCCAGATAGCCCACAGATTCTCACTGGATCCGGAGTACTCGAAATACTGACCGGTCGTGCTGGCAGCGGTGATTTGAAGCAACAAACCCAGGGCCAACAGCAGCAGACCGCCGGCCAGGGTGTTCAAAGAGTGTTCTCGAAGCCGCCTAGCCAGATTGCGCCACACCACCACGATGAATCCGATGAACCCCGCAAGCCCCACGATTCCGCAGTTGGCGATCACAAACAGATAGGCGCTCTCGGCCGCCACCCAGTCGTACTTCGAGGGGCCGAAGCCCAGGACCAGATGTTTGGCGATCTGGGGCAGCGCCCGATGAAGCCAGAAGTCGATTCGCACGAGCAACGTGTGCGGGATCCAGGTCCCGGAGAACTGGAGCTGCATACGATCCTTGAATGCATCACCAAAGAAGATCGCGGCCATCAACACGAGAAAGACCATCGCAGGGATCGACAGCAGAATGTACTTCTTGAGACGGCCCTGTTGATATCCGACGAAAAAGAAGAAGAGCAAGAGAGTAATGGCAGTCGTGAATGAGAATGTGAGGATCATCACCAGGCCGATGAGCGCCATGGCGGGAATCAGCAGCCGGCGAACCGTCTGGCTGGGGTCAAAGCGATGGAGCAGCAGACCGATGAGTAACGATTGAGCCAGATAGAATCCGCAGGGATTCCAGCCCCCGCCGTGAAAACGGGTCGTTCCCGCCGACAACGAATGGAACAGAGACGTGACCCGTGCGCTGTGGACGAACGTGTAGATTGCCTCGGCGGAGGGGTAGTACAGGCTATACAGCTTCGCGATGCCGGGGAACCGCAGCGCCTGCATGAGACCGACGACGGCGACGATCACCGCGGCTGCGACCATCACGCGAAGGATGACAAAGATCGCGCGCTTCGTTTTGATCGTGCCCAGAACCAGCCGGTAGATCATGTAGTACTGGAGGGGGGCGAGGAAGAACTTCACGAGTTTGGTGGGGTCTCCCATGAACTCGAGAGGATGAGTCACAAGTGGAAGAATGCTGCGTGCCAGCAAGAGGAGAATAAAGGCCCGATCCAGAAAGGTCGTCTCGAACCGTTTCTTGGGTCCCATGAGAATGACGAGCATGTAAGTCGCAAAGGTGACGCCCAGGAGGATCTCGTTGATCCGGAAGATCGGCACCACCATGCCGCGAGGCATGCCGGAGAGAAGCGGAACGAGGAAGAGCAGGACGGCCGGGGCCACCTTCGGGTTGCGGACGAACGGCACGAAGAACACAGACAGCGCAAGCGGCAGGAAGGCAAGGGCCAGGGATTTCGAGAGCAGATACGACGTGACCAGGGCATAGGCCAGCACCAGGAGGATCGCCATCCATCCGATTGGCTTCGGCCGAAGATCCTGATACGTCGGATTCAGTGTTGTCACCCTGGCCGCTCCCGATCGCCCAAAGTCAAACAAGGTCCCAGTATGCCGGTTTGGTTACGCCCAGGAACACATCTGAACCTGGAACCGGGACCGGCGAACCCGAGTCTGAATTGTCACGCGGCGACTGTCAATTCCCAAGCGGAGTGGGGGCGGAGCGTGACAAATGAGGGGGGAGACCATACACTGGCCGCCGGTCATCATCACGGGGGCGTGCTGTTGTGTCTGATCCCGAGCGGTTTTTTGCCACCGACAAGCTAACCGCCGACCTCAAGAGGGTCACGGTCCGCGGAGGAGCCTACACGCTGTCGGCCCAGGCGGCGAAGTTTGTGCTGACCATGGGCGCCACCATGGTCCTGGCCCGCCTCCTGGCCCCCGCCGAGTTCGGCCTGATCGCCATGGTCACCGCCCTCATGACCTTTGCCGAGATCTTCAAGGATCTGGGGCTGGCGATGGCGACCGTCCAGCGCAGCAAAATCAACCATGCACAGGTCAGCACGCTCTTCTGGATCAATCAAGCGGTGGGCGTCACCCTCGCCATCATCGTGGCTGCGGCCTCACCCCTGGTGGCGTGGTTCTACAAAGATCCTCGCCTGCAGTGGGTGACAATCGCGCTGGCCACGACCTTCCTCTTCAGCGGGTTGACGATTCAGCACCACGCACTCCTGCGCCGGCAGATGCGATTCAAGGCGCTGGCAGCGATTGACATCGGAGCGATTCTCGTCGGAATCACTGTCGCGGTCCTGATGGCGCTTGGGGGTGCCGGCTACTGGGCCTTGGTTGTGCGACAGATCGTGGTTTCGGCCACGATCGCGGCCGGAGTGTGGCTCACCTGCGGATGGCGCCCGGGCCGTGCTGCCCGGCGCACCGGCGCCAAGGTCATGCTGGCTTTCGGCGGGCACCTCACGCTGTTTCACATGGCCAACTACTTCGCGCGCAACCTCGACAAGGTCTTGATTGGGCGCCGGTGGGGCGAGGGCAGCCTTGGGCTCTACTCCAAGGCGTATCAGCTGCTTTTGCTGCCCATCCAGCAAATCAACGCGCCGATCTCGAGCGTCGCGATCCCGGCGCTGAGTCGGATCAAAGACGATCCGGCGCGCTTCCGGCGGTACTACTGCAATGCGATGAATCTGATCAGCTACCTGACCGCCCCTTTGGTGGTGTTCATGGCGGCGCTTTCAGATGAGATCGTCCCCGTCATGCTGGGCGACCAATGGCTGGGGGCGAGCCCTATATTTCAGGTTCTGGCGATCGCCGCGTTTGGGCGGCCGATCATGAACGCAAACGGCTGGCTCTTCATCTCGCTGGGGCGGACGAAGCGGATGATGATGTGGGGGCTCATCAGCGTTCCACTCTTCATCATCTCGTTTGCCATTGGCCTTGGACATGGCGCGATCGGGGTCGCTCTCGCCTATGCGATTTGTGCACAGGTGCTGCGTATCCCCGGGTTCTTCTTCGCGTTTCACGGAACACCCATCGCGTTTCGCGATCTCCTACGAGCGACCTACCGGCCGACGATTCTAAGCCTGATGATGCTCCTCGTGCTCGTGGCGGTCCGTCACTGGATGCTGCCGCACGGCGCTGTCAGGGTCCTCATCGCGGCCGGGGGCGCGGGGCTTGCGGCCCTGGGGCTCGGTGTGTATCTTTGGCCGGGCGCGCGAGCGGAGGCGCAGCGGATGATAGAAACAGCGCGCACACTTCGACTTACGCCCAAGGGCATCGTGAACCAGACAAAGGACAAGACCGGCGATGGACGGCCCGAGCAGGAAAGAAACGAAGGAGACCCGTCTTAGGGCCCCGATCTTCCTTCTCGGCTCTCACAAATCCGGGACCAGTCTTCTGCGAAGCCTCCTCGACGGACATCCCGACCTATTCGTGTTTCCAACCGAGACCCACTTCTTCCAATACAGCGGCTTCGGGGTCGACTACCGCCTGAGACATGCGCCGGCCCGCTTGACAGATCAGCCGAGTCTGGCCGACAGCCTGAAAGCCTACTTCGAGAAACACCAGAATTTGGAAGACCCCTTCTCCGACAACCCCGGCTTCCGGGGATACGACGCCGGACGATCCCTGGCCTACGCGAACAGCGCGAGTCCTCAAGGGTGGCAAGCCAAGATGGAGGCGTATCTGCTGGCGTTGTGGCGCGGGCTCGAGGCTGACGGCGACCCCGCCGCATTCCGCTTCGTCGAGAAATCGGTCGAGCACGCGGAATTCGCTCCTCTATTAAAGGAGTTCTTCCCCGATTGCCGATTTGTTCACATCGTACGCGACCCCTATGCGACGATCACGGCGATCAGGAAAGCCAAGTCGCGAAAAGGGTACCCGGACCTGATGCCGATTGCCGCATCCCTGTATAACTCGTACTACCACCTGTTCAGGAATCAGCTCTCCGTTTCAGACTACCTCGTCCTGCGCTTTGAAGATCTTGTCTTGGATTCCGAGAATGTCATGCACAAAGTTGCGGACTTTCTTGATCTGGATTTCCGCGACACTCTCCTGTCGCCAACATCGCAGGGCGCCCCGTGGAAGGGCAACAGCACCAGTCGGGAAGGGTTTGCGGGGATCTCCACCGCTCCTCTCGAGCGTTGGAAGAGCGCGATTCACCCCAACGAGATTCGGTTGATCAATGCCGTCGCACCGCAGGTGATCAACTCCTACGGGTACGAGAGACTGGAGCCGTCCTGGCAGTGGATTCTGCCGGCGAGCAGAGAACGGGCTCGCGCCTACCTGAAGAACCGGATGGCCGCCTCGGCCTTCCGGGTGTGAGGGGGCCATGCGGGTTCTATTCTTCCTGAGGTCCTTTCCCGTCGTCTCCGAGACCTTCGTCACCCAGCAGATCAGGGGCGTGATCGAGCGCGGTCACGATCTGTTGATCACCTCCGATCATCCAACCCGCGAGGCGGACATCGCGCTGCAGGTCGGAATGGACCTGGTGGCGCATGTTCTATATCGGCCGCGCGGACAGGCCAATCGCTATCTTCGCGCACTGCAGACGCTGGGCCTGACGATCTACCACGGATGGCGGGCGCCGGAAACGATATCGCGGGCACTCGATGTATCGCGGTACGGGCGGGAGGCCAGATCGGGGTGGGCCTTGCGTGCCCTGCTCCCCATGTTATCCGCGAAGGCCCGCGCCTTTGAAGCGGATATCGTCCATGCCCACTTCGGACCGGCAGGAGTATTGGCCGCGATCCTCAAGGATCTTGGAGTGATCACCGCACCGCTCGTGGTCACCTTTCATGGTTACGATGCCCATGTCGTGCCGCGTCGGATGGGCCCGGGGTACTACGACCGCCTGTTTGAATCCGCCGACCGCATCATGGTGGGCACGGAGTTCATGAAGAGCACATTGCTCGCGCTGGGGGCCCCGGCCGAGCGGATGACAATCCTGCCGATGGGGGTCGATACATCACGATTCCGGCAGCGCGCGCAAGGGGAGCATGACGGCGGGCCGCCGATCATCATTTCGGTCGCCCGATTGGTTCGAAGCAAGGGGATCCATGACGGACTTCTGGCTTTCCAGCAGACTCTTCGGGACCACCCCCAAGCGGAATACCAGGTTGCTGGTGACGGGCCGGAGCGCCCGGCCCTCGAAGAAATGGCGCGGGATCTGGGCATTGCCGACCACGTG
Source organism: uncultured bacterium (assembly GCA_964612295.1). GTDB lineage: Bacteria > Eisenbacteria > RBG-16-71-46 > CAIMUX01 > WJJG01 > CAYQJL01. The sequence continues at coordinate 15,300 of CAZTDY010000048.1, forward strand.
ACCTTCTTGGGGAACCAAACGCCGGAGCAATTGGCCGAGCGCTACGCCAAAGCCACGGTATTCCTGCATCCCTCCAAGAGGGGTGATGACGGCTGGGTCGAGGGGCAGGGGGTCGTCCTCGCCGAGGCGGCGGCGTCCGGGCTGCCGATCGTGGCGTCGCGTATCGGGGGCATCCCCGAGACCGTGATCGACAACGAGATCGGTCTTCTGGCCGAGGCTGGAGACTGGGCCGGCTTCGCCGCCCACCTCAAGAGGCTGCTCGGCGATGATCAATTGCGCACCGAGATGGGCCGCCGCGGCCGTCGATTGATCGAAGAGCGACTGGAGCAGGGCCGGTTGGATGATCAGCTGATCGAGGTCTACCAAGAGATCGTTAGCGGCGCCTCAGCAAGAGCCGAGCTCTAATCGCAGTTCAGGCAGTGCGGCCGCGGGCCATGCGGTGATTCGATCATCGATCACAAAGCGATGCTCTCCCGGGTGAATGACCCAGAGATGTCGTAGGCCGAGATCCTCGATGGCCACCCGCATCGACTTCGTTGCCTTTGGAGATTCGTTGTACTTGACCTCGATGCCGTACTTTTCACCAGTATGTTGAAACAGAAGATCCACCTCCGCCCCTTGGTGGGTCGCCCAGAAATACGCACTGGATAGACCCATAATGTCGACGGCTTGCTCGATCACGAATCCCTCCCATGACGCACCGGCTTTGGGATGAGCGGTTATGGAGTCATGGTCTGTCAAAGCAAGTAGACTGTGGAGAAGTCCCGAATCGCGCAAATAGACCTTTGGCGACTTCACTTGGCGCTTCTTGATGTTCTCGTGCCATGGCTGTAGCTGGCGAACTACATATGTTGCAGTGAGAATGTCGAGGTAGCGCGCGACAGTCTTCTGGTCGACGCCCATTGAGCGAGCGAGCTCGGACGCGTTCCATACCTGTCCATGGTAGTGAGCGAGCATCGTCCAGAAGCGACGCATGGCAGGTGTCGGAACAGACACGCCGAGCTGCGGGACATCTCTTTCGAGAAACGTTCGAATGAAGCCCTCTCGCCAAGCTAGACTGTCAGCGTCTGTCTTCGCCAAGAATGAACGTGGCAAGCCACCTCGTGTCCACAGCCTCGCTATCTCTTCGCGCCTCACCTCTTCGGCGTTGAAGCCGGCGAGATCGACAAACTCGACACGACCGGCCAGTGAGTCCGCCGCACCTTTGATGAGACGTGGGGCGGCGCTTCCAAGGATGAGAAAGCGTCCCATCAACTGTTCCCGATCGACGATCACTCGGAGAACGTCGAATAGCTCGGGCTTGCGTTGGATCTCGTCGATGATCACTAGGCCATCGGTCGTTGATAGAGCCAGCTCCGGATTTTGGAGTCGGGCGAGATCCGGCGAGGATTCGAGATCGAACAGTGCGGTCTTGCGGTTGTGCGAGACCATGCCAGCCAAGGTCGTCTTGCCGCATTGACGTGCACCGAGAAGCGCCGCGATGGGTGATCGCCCGAGGGCCTCGAATACGCGCGCCTGGTTTCTTGGTCGTTCAATCATGGGCGGTAGTTTACCATGAAAACCTGGATCGTCAATCCTAATTTTCATGGACGATGTGGTTCCATAAGGAACCCCGTGAGAACTAAACATTTATAGTAGTAATAATTACGGTCTTTGGTCCTCTCCTAGGCTAGGGCCGCTCGTCCCGTTCCAGCGCTGCCAGGTCCTGTGCCGTGTTGACGTTTGCGAAGCAGCGTGTGTCGAGCGGCTCGACCTGACTCCACTCCTGGGGTGGAACCAGCAAGCAGTTGATCTCACCAAGGAGTCGTACCGGCTTCAGGTGCCCGCGTTCGATCGCCTCCGTGATGAGGGGCCGCGCCGACCGCGCGTAGATCGCATGGAGGGGCTCCGGCCCGAGTTCCGGGTCTTGTCCGGCGGAAGGTTGAGCCCCGCCGGAGCCGCGCTCTTGTTTTGGTGGACGCATCCTCTGCGCGACCACCGCGTCAAAGCCCTCCGCGCGGCGAGCGAGATACTGCAGAAGCCCCGGCGAGACAAACGGCATATCGCACGCGACCACGGCCAGAAGATCATGGCGGGCGTGCCGCAGAGAAGCCTCGAATCCACCGAGTGGACCACATCCCGGGTGAAGGTCCGCGACCATCGCGCAGTCAAGATGGTCGTACCGTTCGGAATGGTTTGTGGAGAGGAAGACATCGTCACTGATCTCGCCCAAGCGAGTCAGCAGGCGCTCGACGAGGCCTGCGCCGCAGAAGGTCGCCAATCCCTTCTCCGAACCGAAGCGCTTCGACTCTCCGCCACAGAGAATCACGACCGACAGTGCTGGGAGTGATAGATCTTGCGCCGCCCCCGGCATGGTTTCTCCTTCTAGTCCCAGTTCCTCAGACACAAGTCGGCCACCAGACGATACAGTGCCGGACAGTCACCAATCTCTTCCAGGGTCTCTTCGAGAAGATCCAGTCCCGCGGGGATGTGCTCCTTGAACCCCGGCCGGCCTTCTCTCACCCCGAGCTTCGCAAATGCGCCCAGGGCTTGCATCAATCGATTGGCCGCATTGGCGAGTAGTACGTCGTACCAGGGGCGGCAACTCGGGGAGAGCACCACGGACTCGGCCGCCTTGCGGGCCTCGGATCCTGGTGGGGGCCTCCTCGTTCCATCGGCATCGGCGGACACGGCCGGAATACCGGGCAGCTTGGCGCGCCCGGCGACATAGATGTAGTACCCAAGCAACCTGAGCCTCAGCGCGCGCGGCAGGCTTGCATAGGGATCATACAAGAGAGCCGCGAGATCGTACTGGGCAGGACCCAACCGGGCACCTTGAAAGTCGATGACCACGAGTTCACCACCGGCCTGTCCGTCAACCACCATGAGATTCCGGGACTGGAAGTCTCGATGAATGAGAACGGGGTTGCCGGACAGGGCGCGTTCCGCCAGGCGTAGGCAGTCTTTGGCGAGCGCCTCCACGGGAGCGGACATCGAGGCGACACCCTCAACCAGCTCGCGATAGAAATAGCCCGCCTCCTCCGCAAGGATGAAGTCCGCGTCATAGGCAGGGTGGGGGCATCGTTTGGCGTCAAAGGGCGGCACGTTCGGGGCCTGGACGCGAACGAGTTGTTCGAGCGCCTTCCAATAGAACTCTTCCAGTTGCGAGACATCATCCGATAGCAGATCAAAGAGGTGTCGATCTCCCAGATCCTCCATGAGCACCAGCCCGGTTGCAGGATCGGCGAAGAAGATCTCGGGGACGCGCACCTGTTTGGTGTGAAGCACGGAGTGAATGTAGAGATGGCAGTCGTTCTCGGTCGGTGCGCCCGTGCGCGCAATTGGATTGTACATGAGGACGAGTGGCCGGGGCCCCTGGGTGAGACGGAAGAACCGGCGGCGTGACCCGTCACCGGCCAATGGAACAAGCTCGAGCTTGTCCTTCGTCAGATCTGGTATGGCGTGCTCTACGATGCCCAGGACATCGTCAGGAAGCGCAGGCTCCACCATGGGTGTCCTCCCACGAACCGGTCAACTCGTGTCTACGGCTCGAAGAGGATATCAAAAATGTTGCCCAAATGCCTGTTTCCTTCCAGGACACCTGGGTCGTAGGTCTCGGTGTAACCACAATTGCGGCAGCTGACCAGAATGAACTGGTTGTGCTGGATGTCGAATAGCTTGGAAATCCCGGTACCGGTGGCTGCAATTCGGCGTGTCTTGCCGCCAGTATTCTTACATTTCGCGCAGCGAAAGCGGTTGGCGATTTGATCTTCTATGCTCATCGTGCGTCCTCCTGTACCCAGAACTACCGCTGACGCCGGCAAATATTCGCACCGCGCTCGATTCAAGAGCCTCCGGACGATGGCTTCAGGCTGAACTGAGGATACTCGTCGGTGGTCATGAGCAACGAGTAACAGCAGGCGCGCAAGTGCCAGCGGAATATCCCCACGACGAAATCGAACACATCGCGCGGATACTCGCCGGTGAACAGAATGACGAGCCAGAGAAGAGGCATCAGGATCATGATGCCCAGGTTGATGATCCAGAGAACGATCAGGTGGGGTATGACGAGCAACCATTTGATCAAGGGCATGCCGCGCATCAGATCTGTCTGCGCATTGGGATAGTCGATTCTCAGGTGGACCGACTGTTCTTCATCTGTTGAGGGATATTCGTCGGTGAGCAGGAGCAGGTATGCCATCACCCGGGCCGTGAATCCAGCCAGCGCGACATTCCAATCGAACCACCAGCGGGGATACTTCTTGCGGAAGAGGATCATGAGGACCAATGGGGCAACCACGAACCCCAATGTCCATCCGGCATCCCACCAGCTCTCTTCGTCGCCCCAGCCGCAGATTCCGCGAAAGAACATGCAGAACAGAATCAGGATGGGCACGACCCAAAGCGCGCGAAACAGGACGGTGAGGCGGTCGTATTGTTTCGGGTAGTCGATGGTCAAATCGACCGGATAGCCCTGGCCTTCGTATGACATGGTATCCCCCAGCGTGGCGTGAACGCGCTACTCCCCAAAGGGCACTACTGCTTCCGGCTCGGCAAGGTTACATGTCATGGCCGCTCGGCGCCCACCAGGGGTCAGAAGAGGGCCTTGATCTTCCCCCAGGTGGATGTTTCGGCCCGGGTCGTGGCCGAATCGGAGTAGTAGATGTCGTCCGGATGCATCCGATCATCCCACCAATCCAGGATCTCCACCCGGTCAAACGGGAGATCGGAGGTCACTCCACCGAAGTACCCCCGGCCGGTGTGGCCGAAGTCGTCCGAGGTGAAGACGAGGTCTTGTCCGAGGTAGCCGACGATCCGCATCGCGCCGGGATAGTAGACGCCGATCGCCGTGATCTGCGTCGTGAACAGGACGTGGACCCGATCCACACCCTTCAGGATCATCCCGTCGGAAGAGTAGGAGTAGGGAAAAGTGAAATCGTCCTGATCCTCGTAGATGGCGCCCGCCCAGGCGTATTGGTCGGTCACCAGAACTCCGGGCGCAAGGTCTGCGAACCGATTCGACGCCAGAATGCCGCCCGCGGCAGAGGCCCAGCTGGCGAAATCGAGATAGGACTCGATGGTCGCGGCGCCTGGCACAGCGTCGGGCACTTCAACCGACGCCACGCCGATGTTGTCGATCTGATCGGCACTCGCCGCCGCGGCAATCCCGGCGAGGAGAAGGCCCAGGAGGAGCCTTTTGTGCCTGGCCCGCCACGCGCGAGGTGTTGAGAACTCCATACCGACCTCCCTGTCACAGTCGCTTCGAGGTTGTCGCCGGCACCGCCCGGTCTCCGCGAGGATCCGCCGGCTTCTATCCTTGTTATCGGCAGAAGACAGAGGTGTTTAGAGGGAATGAGGTTTGGGAGGGCCCGGGTGTCCAGTGACAGGCTACCGTGGGAGATCCGAAGGTGGCAAAGTCTATCAACACTGTGGATAACACCGCCGAGGCTACACGCTGTAACCCCAAATGGGGTACACTTGTACTTGCATCCAAGTTGAGTCTGCGGGAAGAGCCCCCATTCTGCCCGTATTGCCAAGTCCGTATGGAGAAAGGAGCCTTGGGATGACACGAGCAGCGCTTCAGTGTTGTGTTCTTGCCCTCCTGGTCTGCGGTCCGGCTGGCGCCATGGAACTGGTGGCGAACGGCGACATCGAACAACCCCTATCCGAGGGGTGGGAACAGACAGTCGCGGGCGCAGGTTCAATCACGCGTGCCACGACCTACGATGGTGACGAGGACTTCGAGGTCATGGCGCGCAAGACAACCGGTCCCGGCTATGTGGAACTCAAGCAGGTCGTGCCGCTGCCCACTCTTGATGTGGACTTCGCCGCATCCCTGGCGATGAGCGCGATGGCGACCGACGAGGCCTGGGCGGCCTCGACCCTGCGTTTGAGCTTCTTGGATTTCCACGGCTTCTCACTCGGCCATACCAATATTTGTGCTCGCGCCTTGCGCTGTCCGTGGAACGACACGGCGACGGAGCACTACACAGAGGTTCCCGATGCGGATTGGCACGAGTACCTCTTCAACCTGGAAGACGCACTCGTCGATCTCCCTGGTATCGATCCGGAGGCGATTGCAGCGGTCGAGGTGTCGCTTTTCTGCTTAGCAGCGGACTGCTGAGGTGCCACTGAACTGGCGGAGGTCTCCGCCGATGGTATCTCGCTTACCTTCAACCCTGCCGATCCTTTCCTTGCCTATACGGATCACCTGATCATCGAGTCACGAGACACCGACGGCCACCTGGATCCAGGGGAGCTGGCTGATCTGGTTGTTACCCTGAGGAACTACGGCCCCGATGCTCTGAACGCCCAAGTCGAACTGACGACCACCAGTCACTACGTCGACATTCTCGACGGATCCACGACGCTGGGCACGGTCATGATGGGAGAGAGTGCGGACAACAGCGGCGACCCGTTCGTTGTCCAGGCCTCGGAGATGATTCCGCGCGGATACGTTGCAGACTTCACCCTCACGACGTCCTTCATTGGCGGCGAGACGGTTTCCGAGTTCAAAATGGCCGTTGGGCAGATGGATTACCTCGTGTGGGATCCGTCCCCCGACAATAGCAGCGGCCCCGGCATCAATGCTGTTCTTCGCGACCTCGGATTCTCTGGGGGCGCCACCGCCAGTCTCCCGGTTGGCGCGCTGAGCAAGTACGCGACGCTGTGGGTCTCGGTGGGTGTCTACGCGAGTAACTATGTTATTCCAAGCACCTCCGCCGAGGCTGCCGCGATCATCAGCTATCTCAACGCGGGCGGAAACGTCTACATGGAGGGCGCCGACCTGTGGGCCTATGACCCGGGGATCGGCGGGTACAACTTCGGACCGGCCTTCGGCATCGTGGGTCAAGCGGACGGCAGTGGCGACCTCATGCAGGTACAAGGAATGCCTGGCACCTTTGCAGAAGGGGTGGCCATGTACTACGGTGGGGAAAACGCTTACATTGATCATCTCGGTGCAACCGGCACAGGTTATCCGCTGCTGCGCAACTCATCGCCCACCTACTATTGCGGCATTGCGAACGACACGGGCGTGTACCGGACGGTAGGGACGTCCTTCGAGTTTGGCGGGCTGGTCGATGCCGTTTCGCCATCGACGAAAGCCGATCTGGCCGGCGCCATCATGAACTTCTTCCTGCCGACCGATCCCGCGGATGTGCCGGTGGACGAAACCGGGCTCGCGGCGCTTCATCTGCACTGCCCAAATCCCTGCAAGGCTGATAGCCGGCTGCAGCTCGTGCTCGATCGGGCGATGCCGCTCGAGATCGATCTGATCGATGTCGCCGGACGCCGCGTGCAGACCCTCTTCCGCGGCACGCCGCAGGCCGGCAGCTACTCGATCGACCTGCGCCACGACCAGCTGGACAGCGGCCTCTACTTCGTGCGTACGCGCGGCGGTGAACAGACAGCGGTACAGAAGGTGATCATCGCGCAGTAGAAACAGGAGCAACGACAAAATCATCGAGGGGTCGCCAGTGGCGGCCCCTCTTTCTGTTGGCGAAATAGAACCTGGAGGCGTGTGGGCTCGACCTGCGACTAGAGGCGGCCAATATCGAGGACGGTCGTGTAGGTCATGAGCCCCACCACGAGCAACCATCCGGCGATCGTGACGGGCAGGTGAAGCCGGACGAGTGGCCGGTGGATTCTCTCGAGAACGGTGAGCAGCACCTTGCCCCCGTCGAGGGGCGAGAGTGGTAGCAGATTGAACAGGGCGAGATTCAGCGAGATGAGCGCCAGGAAGCTGAGCACCCGCAGCGGATCGGTGCCCGCGAATTGAGCGCCCTCGGAGACGATCCCCACCACGCCGCGCAGGTTTTCCGGCGAGGCGAAAAGATGGGGGATGCTCTCGATCATTCGCACCAATGTTGAAACTGTCTGAAGGACCGGTTCGATCGTCAAAGCCCGAAACCCGAAACCCGCGTCTCGAATGTTGAGAATGGCGAAGAGCGGAAGCGCGGCCAGGATGTTGATCACCGGACCGCCGAGGGAGAAAAGAATCCTCTTGCCGGGTGCGATGGCGAAGAAGTCCTCTTCGCTCTCCATCTTGGGCAGGACATAGCCGCCCAAGGGCAAAAGGGAGATGCGGTATTCGGTTTCCTGCCGGCGAATGCTCCACAGCCGGGGCCCGAACCCGATTGAGAAACGCTCCACGGGAATCCCCAGGCGCTTCGCCGCGATCAGATGCCCGAGCTCATGAATGAGAATGCAGGCGCTCAATGCCAGGATGACGTATGCGTGACTCATTGAATGATTATCTCAAAATGCACCAGGGGCCCGCTAGTGCGAGCCCCTGTGCAAAACCGAAGTTTAATCCAGATATAGAACCCTAGGCCTGCGAAATCGCTTCGACCGGGCACTCACCTACGCACGCTTCGCAATCGGTGCAAGTGTCGGGATCGATCTTGTAGGTGTCTTCGCCCTCGGTAATTGCTTCAACCGGGCAAACCGCCTCGCAAGCACCGCAGGACGTGCAGAGATCTGGATCAATCTTGTGGGCCATGATTCTATCCTCCCAATTATGAGTTGCCGCACATCGACGGGCATAATATGGGCAGAGCCCCAAGCCAGGCAAGCGAAGAGATAAGTCTACTAAAATACTAGACTTTGTCTCGGTCTACCTGCCCCGTGGGTGGATAGCGGCGATCTCGACGCAGGCCGCTTCGACCTCTTCCCGGCAGGCATCCTGGTCCCCGAGCGGGATTTCCAGGCAAACACCACAATCCGAGCTGAGGTGTCTCGGCACGGGCACGAGGCGGCAGTCGTGGCCCGCCGCCTTCAAGACCTTCTCCGCCCGGATCGCGTGATTGCTCGTGTGGAACAGGATCACCGCCAGGTTCAGGCTCATCATCGCACCCCCGGGGGCGCAGGCTTGGCACGTACCTCGGCGGCCAGAGCAGAGACGGCGGCGATCGTGGCGTCGATATCACCGGTCGACGTGAACGGTCCCGGGGCAATGCGCACCGTGCCGTCCGGTGAGGTTCCCATGGTCCGATGGGCGGCCGGGGAGCAGTGAAGGCCGACCCGGGTGAGGATGCGAAACTCCTCGTCCAGCCGCAGTCCCACCTCGGAGGGGGAGAGGCCGGCGATGTTCAGTGAGATGGCCGACGCCCGTTCAGCCGCGTTGAGTGAACCATAAACCGTGACCCCCGCGATCTCGGAGAGCCGGTGGAGACAGTTGCCCACCGTGGCCATCTGTTCTGCCCGTATCCGACCGATGCCCCGGGCGCGAATCCAGCGGACTGCAGCCAGCAGCCCGGCCAGGCCCACCACGTTCAGGGTGCCGCTTTCGAAGACGTCCGGGAGGAAGGTCGGCTGGATCTCATCCGCCGAACGGCTGCCCGTTCCGCCCTGCTTGAGCGGGGTGATCCAACCCGGGTCGACCCGATCACCGATCATGAGCCCACCAGTTCCGGTCGGACCGCCCAGCGCCTTGTGTCCGGTGAACGCCAAGAGATCGATCCCGTCCCGGTCCATGTCGATCGGTAAGCAGCCAGCGGTCGTCGCCGCATCGACCAGAAGCAAGAGTCCGCGACTTTGGGCGATGCGAGCGACATCCGCGACCGGCAGAATGGTGCCGATGACATTCGAGGCATGGTTCATCACGATCAATCGCGTTCGGGAGCCTATGGAGGCCTCCACGTCCGCCGGGTCGAGAAACCCTTCCGGTGTACAAGTCACGACCGACACCTTGACGCCGGCCCGCCCGAGAGCCCTGAGCGGCCGCATCACCGCGTTGTGTTCCATGGACGTTGTGATGACGTGATCGCCCGCGTGCAGGAACCCATGCAGAACAAGATTGATCGCTTCGGTCGCGTTGAGTCCGAATACGATACGAAGCGGATCGGTGGCGCCGAAGAGCTCCGCGAGCTCCTCACGGAGATCGTTGACAATGCGTCCCGCCCGGATCGACTGGCGATGACCCGAACGTCCGGGATTGGCACCGATCTCCTCCATGAAACGAACCATGGCTTCGGTCACACCGGGCGGCTTCGGCCAAGAGGTTGCTGCGTTGTCTAGATAGATCATGCTCTCTTCCCAATGGCTATGCTTTCTTGATGAGGAGTCGGAAGCCCCTGTCGTGATCCTCGATACTCACCGTACATCCCATCGAGGCTGCTGTCCGGCGGACATTCTCTCTGGAGGTGACCGATTCGACAAGCACTACCAGCTCAGTTCCGGCGTCCGAAGCTTGAACTGCCCGGCGCGCGCGCAAAACGGGTTCAGGGCAGGAAAGCCCACGAGCATCGATCGTTTCCATGGTCTAACCCTCCCATTTCTCGCGCATGGCGAAACCGATGACCAGACAGAACAGGATGCCAACCACGACGGCCACCTGCCCATTGAAACCAGGGCCGCCCACTTTGAGGGTTCCCTCGACGAGCTTGTCGGGCACGCCTGCCAGGGCCCAGTTGTGTGCGAAGCCTCCGCCGGTGATCATTCCCAATACGAAGATACCGGCATCGCCATCGCCCTCCCCGGACAGGAAGAGCTGTCGTCCGGGACAGCCGCCCGCCATCGCGAAACAGAGACCGGCCAAGATCATCCCCAGGAAATTCCAGAGATGATTGCTGTGCCCGATCTTCTGCAGGGCAACCCCCCAAGACACCTGGCCCAGGATGAGGTTCATGACGAAGGCAACCACGACGAGCGCGGCAACCCCGCTGACAAGATGAAAATCTTTCAGCAGGAGGATGTCTCTTAGCGAGCCCATCGTGCAGAAGCGTGTTCGCTGGGCGATGAAGCCAATGGCCAGAGCGGCTCCGATCGATACGAGGATCGGCGCATGCATGGCCCCCGGCCCCTTCTCGCTGTAGATCAACAGGCTCGACTTGAACAAGGCCAGAACGATCAGCATCAACATGAAGGCCGGCATCACCCAGCCCACCGGTTTGCCTGTATAAGACCTGCCAAGCGAGTAGCCGCCCTTCAGGAAACCGACCCCACCGGCGATCCCCGCCGTGAGCCCTGCAAGGCCGACGATGGCGTTGAGGTCACCACCGGCCAGGCGCAACAGTGCCCGCCAGGGGCAGCCCAAGAAGGCGAGGGCGCCGATCATTGCGAAGGCACCCAAGAAGAAGCGGACAATGGGCGCCGATCCTGTTCGGGATCTGAATTCACCAAAGGCAAGTGCGGCGATGAACGATCCGAGCACGAAGGCGGGAATCTCCGGGCGCAGATACTGCACCACGCCTGCTCGATGCAGTCCCAGTGCGCCGGCGACATCACGCTCGAAGCAAGCCACGCAGATCCCCATGTTCGGGGGATTGCCGAGTTTCTGCATGAGCGTGGCGAGAAGTCCGATCACGGCGCCGGCGAAAATGATGCCGGTCCTCGAGGCAAAAAAGCGGGAGAGAGAATCGCGCATGTACAGCCCTCCTTGTGCCGACGGCGGCCAAGGAGGACAGATCGAGGAAGGTTACCCGAGTGACCCCTTGCCCGCGGCCGGCGTTTGCCGACGCGACCCCGGGTGCCACCTGGCACCCGAAGGGCGGCATCAGGTCACGCGGTGGATCAACGGATGGTGTCCTGAGATCACCTGTTTGTCCTCCAACGATTCGTGGGTTTTGGCCGCGACCGCCACGCAAGAGGCGGCAGCGACGATAACGCGATCGATCATACCGGTCGCCGATGAAACCTAGCAACATCAATCACCCGCATCCGCAGTAAAGTTGCACAAGAAAAGCACTTACGCGCATTAGAGCAGTAGTTCTATAGACATTCTAGGCATATACTGGGCTGATCACAGCGTCCTGACCGCGCCACTGTGAACCTTCCCCCACACGCGCCGGCCTCAAGAAAGGGACGATCATGAAGATCTGGAATCGGATTCTGGGAGATACCTGTCTACGCTCGCTCGTCTTCCTCATTAGTATGGTGACCCTCAGCGGCCCGTCTCTTGCGGAAGAACCCACCGACACCGTAGGAAACGACGATGTCATCATCGCCATCCACGACACCATTGATGGTGATCGGGCCTACCACATGGATATTGCCGAGAACGGAGACATCTACGTCGCCGTCTGCATCTATGAGCCGGAGAGCGAGCGCTACATCCGGGTCTATCGCTCCCAAGACGGCGGCACCACGTGGCATAGTTTCGGACTTCTCAAGTCAGACGATCCCGACGTCTGGCACGCGCATCCCAGGATCCATGTCGCCCAGGGTGACGTGAGCAGGGTCTATGTCGCTTACGACTTCCATCAACCCGATGTCGCGAGCAGCGCACGTGTGTCCTTCAAGGACACGACGGATCCTCCCAATGGAGCCTTTACACACCGCGTTCCCATTCAAACGCCGGAGGTCAACTACTCGCGCCCCGACATCACCTCGGACGCGACGAGCTTTGGGACCTTCAGGCTCTATATGGTTGCTCAAGAGGACAATCTCATGCCCGAGTCCAATCATATCTGGTTTGCTCGTTCAACCGACTTCGGGGAGACCTGGGAGGTTGATTACGAGATCTCCGCGGTGGCGTTCGAGGGGGCGGGCTACTTCCATCCGCGGGTGGCGTACGGTCTCGGAGGTTATGTGCACGTCGCCTGGCAGCTGGCCACTCCATTTACCGAAGCCTGGGACGATGCCATCCGCTACCTCCGGGCAGCAGACTTCGCGGAGAACGGCCTAGCCGACTGGGATGCCATGGAGCGGATTACCTCAAAGGTCAACGACTTCAACGAGTTCGATCCGGACCTGGCCGTGAATCCACTGAACGGGGATGTGGCCCTGAATTTCGGGCGGATGCCTGTTGGTGGCGGCCCGCTCGAGAACCTCTTCCGGCTGTCTACCGACACGGGCGCGACCTGGGACACCCTCGTGGTCGGTTATCCGCCGGCTGTGAAATTCCCCCAGGTGGTTGCGCTGCCCGGAGGCGATGGCTATCGGGCATCCGGTGATCGCTATTGGCTTTCAAGTTACGGGTTCTCCTTGGCCACCTCTGCGAATCCACTGACCTGGTCAACGGAGGAGATCCTCGCGGACCGCGCATATTCCGTCGACCCGTACAGGAAGGCCGCGATGATCGACTACGATCCCACGCGAGGGAATCAGCTCGGCATGCTCTGGGCGGTCATCGCGCCTGCCCCACCTTCCACCAGCCCCGACACTCTCTTCTTCGACGCAGAGTGGCGGGATGATCCCGGCTATCCCGGTTTCGCGGATGGGTTTCCCGTGGAACTGGATGCCGGCGCCGAGAGCCACCCGCTCTTGGTCGATCTGGGAACCAGCGCTCCGGCCTTTGTGAGCATCGGTACAATCTCCGACGAGACACCGCGCGAGCTCGTGGTCTGCAGCGGTACCGAAATACACCTGCTGCGCAAGGACGCCACCCCGGTGCCCGATCCCGACTTCCCGATCACGGTGCCCGACCCAATCCTCGCACCCGCGGCGCTTGGGGACCTCAACGCAAACGGGAACACCGAAATTGTCGTCGGCGCGGGCGACTACGTGTACGCCTTCGACAACGACGGGCTCATGCTCTTCTCCGCCTGGGTTCGCGACGCGGACATCGTGCGGTCGCTCACCCTGGGTGACTTGGATCTGGACGCAACGCTTGAGATAGCGGTGCCCACCAACAGCGGAGAGGTTCACGTTCTCGAGGATGACGGATCCGATCGGCCCGGTTGGCCTTACTACACCACGATCTCCGAGTACGTGACCAGCGTGGCCATCGCCAACTACGACCATGATCCTGAGCTTGAGCTGGCCGTCGCCTCGCGGGATTACACTGTGTTCGCCCTCGAAGACGACGGGACGTTGGCCACCGGCTGGCCTGCCCAGACCAATGATCCCTATTGGATCTACTCGATGCCGATCGTCGATCCTACCGCGGGCACCTCACCGGATATCCTCACCGGGACGCGCGATGAATCGGTCTACGCCTTCCGCTTTACCGGTGACGTGAAAGAGGGGTGGCCGAAAGACGTGTTGGACGATTGCGGAACGACCCCGGCCAGTGGGGACATCGATGGGGATGGGGATGTCGAGGTTGCGGTGGTGACCGAATCCCAGCTCATCATTCTCGAGGTGAATACACCAGTTGAGACCGACGAGACCCTGTGCTGGCCCATGTTTGCCCATGATCCGCGTCGAACCGGTTGCGCTGACTGTGACGAGACTCTTCCGGCGGCCGTGGGTGAGGACCAGTCCATCACACGCGGCGTTCGTTTTGCCGCGCCCGCCCCCAACATCACAGCTGGCGGAACGCAGCTCCGGTATCATCTTCCCGCTCATGCGGCCGTCAGCCTGGTGGTTTTCGACATCGAGGGACGCCAGGTGAGGCGCCTGCTCAAGGAAGAGCAGCCGGCCGGGGATCATGCCATCTATTGGGATGGCCGTGACACCGCCGCCGAGAAAGTGTCCGGAGGCACCTACTTCGTGAGGCTTCAGGTTCGATCCGCCGCCGGAAGCGTCAGCACCATACGCCGAGTGGTCGTATCTCCCTAACCCTCGTGGGGGTCGGGCCTCGCGCCCGGCCCCCCACGATTCCCGCCCGACCAACGCAGAAAAGGTGAGAGCTTTACTGCGCCTCCGTTGTTAACATCAGTGCACACCCTGTCTGTCGCGGGATCACCTGAACGAGGGATTCACCGCGAGCGAGGTGGTTCAAGAGATCTACGATGAATCCTCCGGGTATCCTGCGTACCGTATCGGCGGGATGGTCTCGAAAAGGAGGGAGATGTTCATGACATCTAGACGGAACGCCCCGCGCGGCCTCGCGCTTGTCATGATCGCCTGCGCCGCACTT
>CAZTDY010000049.1:0-29964 GCA_964612295.1 uncultured bacterium
GCAGGACAGAATCATAGAAGAGGGGGGCAGATCGAATCTCCGAGCCACAACCAAAGAGAAGCGGCCGCCCCCCAAAGGGGACGGCCGCTTTCGTATGCTCTCTGAATCGGTCGGCGGATTAGCGCTCCTCTGCCCGAACGATTCGCGGGGTCACGAAGATGAGCAACTCGCGCTTCTGCTCCCGTTCATCCGTGGACCGGAAAAGACGGCCGAGCACCGGCACGTCCTTCAGAAGCGGCACGCCCCGGGTGAATTCGGTCTTGCGCGTGTTGAGCAGACCGCCGATCACAGCGGTTTCCCCATCCATGACCATCACCCGCGTGTCGGCTTCAGTGGTGTTGAACACCACGCCGCCCTGCACGGTCGATTCCTGGGACAGGTCGCTGATCTCCGGGTGGATGTCGAGCGTGATCTCCTGCTCCGAATTGACGTGCGGCGTCACCTCGAGGTTGATGCCGACCTTTTTCAACTCAGTGATGGCGTTGCCCGCCTCGTCCATCGTGATGATGGGAACCTCTTTCCCGACCAGGATGCGGGCCTGACGGTTGTTGACCGTCGTGATTCGCGGGGTCGAGATGATGTCCGCCTTGTTGTCGCTGGCCAGAGCCTGGATCCTCGCTTGAATCTCGCCGAAGGAACGAAGGACACCCACCTGCATCGAGCCCACCGGGTCGATAATATCGTCGGCGGTGACGCCGCCTGAACCGGAGGCGTTGTTCGAGTAGGAGTGCAGGTTTGTCGCGCCCCAGGAGATCCCCAGCTGATGCGACAGGCTCGCGTCGACATCCACCAGTTCGGCGGTGATCTCGACCTGCAGCGTCTGTGAGTCGAGGTCCTTCAAGGTGGAGGCCACCTCTTCCAGACGCGGCGCAATGTCGCTGAGGATGAGGGAGTTGGTCCGGCCATCCACCTCGACGCTGCCGCGGCCGGTGCGCATTGCCTCGACCACGGTCTTGAGTTCATCCGCGTTGGCGTAGTGCAGGGGAACGATGCGCGTTTCAATCGGCATCAGATCTTCCTGCTTGCGGGCGGCTGACTCCCGGGCGAGCGACTCGTCCTGGGCGGTCCGCTCGGTGGCGATCCGGATGACCGTTCCATGGTCCATCGCCACCAGGCCCATGGCCCGACAGACCGCGCGCAGCATATCGTCCCAGGGCATATCCAGAGCCCTCAGGGTGATCGCCCCGGTGACATTCTGGTCGGCCACGATGTTCACGCCGGCATACTCAGCCACGGCCCGCAGGACAGTGTGGATATCCGACCCCTGCACATCGAGCGACATCGGGGGCAGGGAGCTTCCGTGCTGGCTGAAGCTGCTGCCCTGGTCACCAAACTGTGGCGTCTCGTCGTGATGCGGACGATCCTGGCCCCACTCCTGCTCGGCACGTTCGGCGGCAGCCGGCAGGTGTCGCGCGATCACCTTGTAGTACGGGTCGTAGGACTGCTGGGCGACGGTCGCCGGGAAGTCTTCGCTGACCGGATCCGTCGCTAGGTCCAGTTGCGGATCGTAGGACGTCTCCGGCTCCGCGTCACCGAAACGTGACGCAACCCAGACCTCTTCGGTCTCAGCCTCGGCCTCAACCTCCGCCGGCACGGCGTCGGAAGCTGCCGCCTGGTCCATCGGCACCAGGAGAGAGCCCCAGTCTGCTCCCGCCTCATCGCTGTGGGCGGACATGTAGGGGCCAGCGTCCGGCATCGCGACCGACTGAACCACCAGGGTCAGCTCGTCCGCGGTCCGATCGACCTCAAAACATGGATTCCCGTGGGTCTCCAGGACGTAGCGAACCACTGATTCTTCGGCCTTATCCCGCCACATCGTGCTCCGCAGAGCGCGCAACACGGGATCCCCCTCGGGAAGCGCGACCTCGAACGGGGACTGCACCCCCACCAGGTCCAGCACGACCCGCGGTGGATCGTCCATCACAAACACATCGTAGGTCAGTTCGCCGGTTCCCCGAATCTGCAACCGCGCCGCCCCATCCTGGCAGCTGTACTCGACGGCCTGCAGATCCACGAGCTCCTGCTCCTTCTGGGCAGTGGCCGACCCGGCCATCAGAACGCCGAGCACTCCCACCACCAACAGGACGTACATCCCTGTCCTAGCGATCATCATTGTCCTCCACCCCCGAGGTGACCGGAATGGTCACCATCTTGACCACGCCGTAGTGACTGACGCGAACGGTGATGCTGTCCATGCGGATCGTCACCACCCGGCCATTGCTGATTCGATCTCCCTCGCGCAAAATCATGCTTCGACCGTCGGGCGTCTGCGCCAAGGCAAAACGGTCGTCGGCTCCCCAGAGAACGCCCACCACGATGAGGTCATCGACCTCCACCAGGCCGTCAGAGGGTGTTCGGTCCGGGTCCTGCAGCAGGGAACGGAACGGATCCCGCATCCCGGCGCTCTGATAGAAGTAGGGTTCCGGCGTCAGGAAATCGTCGAGCACCTCCCCAACGTCGAGCAGCAGGGAATCAGGCGCTGCCTCGGTCGTCTCAGACGACGGCGTCACTGCTTCGCTGGCATCCTCGGCCATCGCCAGTCCGGACATCGCAAGAAGCGCCGCAAGAAAGCTCAGCCCCGTTCTCATTCGTCAGTTCCTCCCGACGCGCTGGTATGAGTACTGCGCCCTTGTACCCGCCCTTTTGCGTTGTTGGGGGCGACCCGAACGGCCCCCCCGCCTCCGGCCGGGGCACCCGGCGGGGGCGCAGCGGCCGACACACCCAAGGTGTAGGCGATCGCGGCAAAGCTGGCTTTGGCCGGATGACGCGGAGTCTCTCTGGGCGGCAGCTGCTCAATGACGAGATCCCTCACGTTCACGATGCGGGTCATGGTGGCCAGCTCATTAAGGAAGGTGGCGATCTGGTGATAGCCACCCTCGACCTCCACATTCAGGAGGTTCTCGGTATAGAACTCACCGTTCGCGGTTCCCGCGGGCTGGAAGAGCACAAACTCGACACCCGCGCTTTGGCCCCGGAACGACACCTCCCGGAAGAGGCTGATGATCTGCTTCTCGTTTGGCAGCAACTGGTTCGCCTCTTCCCACTTGCCCTGCAGGGCCTCGAACTCGGCCTCCAGGTGCGGAAGGTGTTTGACGGATTGACGGGCACGGTTGACCTCGAGGCTGATCGTCTCGTACCGGCCCTTCAGATCCTCCAGCTCAGCCGCCTGCGCCTTGTAGGAGACTGGCACCAGGGACGTGAAGAAATTCACATACACCAGTGCCGCCACCCCAATGCCTAAGAACAGGAGCTTGGCAGTCTTGGGATCATTGATGTCCATGCGAGGGCTCCCTCCTGGTTTTCCAGGTTCCCGACCCTATTTCGTTACCTGTGTCGTAAGGGTGAAGCCCATCACGCGCTCACCCTCGATCGTCTTTCTCTCGGCCACGGAAAGGTCCACATGGCCGTACAGGTCCGTGGACTCCAGCCGACTCATCAGATCCGCCACAACGAGGTTGGAGAAGGTCACCCCCTCCACCGCGAACGAAGCCGATGATGTCTGGGTCATTTTCGTGAGCCAGAGATGCGCCGGAACCTGCGACGAGAGTTCGTCGAGCAGTTGGACCGGCATCGTCCGTTCCCGGTTCAAGTCGCTGACGAGATTCAGCCGGAGGTTCAGCTCTTCGCGCTTACGCATGAGCTGATTGATCCGGTCGATCTGCGGCTTGAGCCGCGCGCTCTCCTGCTCGGCCACCATCAGATCCGCCTTGAGGCTCTCGATCTTGGTCGCCTGAATGAGGTAGAGCGCGGCCAGCGGCACGACGACCGCCACGATCGCTGCCAGCGGAAGCAGGAAATTCTTGCGGGGCGCCGTAACGAGCTGCCGTTCCTCGCTCCGCTCCTCCTTCGGGAGGAGGTTGACGCTGATCACCTCAGGCCCCCTTTCTCAGCGCCAGCCCGACGCCGACCGTCAGCTGGGGCGCGATGTCCTGCGGGTCCGACCCTCCGAAGACCTCCGGTGCCACCCGGAGTCGTTTGAGAGGATTGATGATCTCAACCGGAAGCGACTGCACGGCAGTCAGTGTTTCAATGAACCCCTTGATGCGCGCCCCGCCACCGGAGACAAAGATCTTGTCCAGTTGCTCGGCCTCTCCAGAGGTCTTCAAGTAGGTCGCTGACTTCTCGAGGCTGCCGGCGACATCCTTGCAGAAACTCTCGATCATCGGTTGCACGTCCAGCTTTCCGCTGCCGGACTGCAGCGCCTGCACGGCCTCTTCGCGGCTGACCTGGAACCGTTTCTGCACCGCACGGACAACCGTGTTGATCCCGGTTGAGAGGTCCTGGGTGTAGAGCGGCACGCCGTCACAAATGATGTTCACATTCGTGATCTCGGCGCCCAGATCCAGAAGCACCGCGAACTCATCGGGGCGCAGATCATGTGTCATCTCCACGACGTTCTGCACGGCGAAGGAGTTGACATCGACCGCCTCGGGGGCCAGTCCTGCTTCCCTGATGATGTCGGCCAGGTTGATGACCAGATCCCGCTTGGCCGCCACGAGCAAAACCTGCATCTGGTTCGGCCCGATGTCGGCTGGAAGGATCTCGAAGTCGATCGACACGTCGTTGATGTCGTAGGGAATGTGCTGTTCCGCCTCCCAGTAGATGGCCTCCGCGGCCTGATCCTCCGGCAGGCGTTCCATGACGATCTTCTTGACGATGACTCCGCGCCCATGAATCCCCGCGACGACCCGGCGGCGACGAATGCCCTGGGACTCGAAGAGATTCTGGATCATCTCGACGACCATCTGGCGATCCATGATCTCGCCATCGACGATCGTCTCCGGATCCAGCGGAGCCACCCCGTACTTGACGAGATGGATGTCATTGCCCTGACGCTCGATCTCAACGACCTTGATTGCGCTCGCACCGATGTCGAGTCCAATCGATGTCTTTTTGTGTTTGTTCCACACCTGGTCCGCCTCCTCGCTGCCAGAACCTGTGGGACGTGACATACTGCGGCCCCATTCGGGCACCTAAGGGAGATATCGACCCGGGAGATTCACAACCTGAGGGGTTAGGAGGAAGTCGTTTGCTTTCTTCGCAGGGACTATCCCAGGGGGAAGAGGCGCAAGTAGGCTTCCCAAAGGGACTTCCCGGCAAAGAGGACAATCCAGGCGGCCGGAGCGAGGAACGTCCCGAAGGGGAGAGCGGTTTGCCGTCCTCCGCGGCCCCCGATCATGAGGCCGACGCCCACCAGGGAGCCGACGAATGACCCGCAGAGGATCGTTCCCAGGGCTCCTTCCCATCCCATGAAGGCCCCCACCATCGCCATCAGCTTGACGTCGCCCATGCCCAACCCTTCACGGCCGGTGATGAGCCTGTAGCCCACAGCCACGAGGAGCAGCCCCCCTCCCCCGGCGAGGACGCCCAGAAGGGATCCCACGAACGATGGAGGCCCCGCCAGGGCCCAGAGCAGACCGACGACGATCCCAGGCAGGGAGATCACGTCCGGAATGATCCGGTGATCGTAGTCGATGAAGACCACGGCCAGCAGCGCCAGCACGAACCCGGTCCACAACAGAGCGGCCAACGGCGTGTGCGCGTAGAGAAGGGCAAGCACGGTCAGGCCCGCGCCGACCGCCTCGACCAGGGGGTAACGTACTGAGATGCGCTCCCTGCACCCCGCGCAGCGCCCCCGGAGCAGCAGGTAACCCAGGATTGGCAGGTTCTCGTGAGGGCGCACGGGTCGTTTGCATTTCGGGCAGTGTGAGCGGGGGGACCAGAGCGACAGGCCCACCGGGAGTCGGTGGATGACCACGTTGATGAAGCTGCCCAGTGCGGCCCCGAGCACACCGGCCATGAGCCACCCCCACCAGTGCACTTGCAGGAGTGTGTAGATCTCTTGGTTCGACATGTTGCCTCCCTGAGAAGCCGATCAGGACTCCTGCGGCGAGACGAGTCCGCTCAGGCGGTCCTTCGCCATCCGCTGAATCTCCTCGTTCTCGCTGCTCCGGGCGATCACGCCCCAAAGCGCTCGCGCGGTCTCCTCGTCTCCGGCCCGCTCGAACGAGGCGGCCGCAAACCGTCCGACGTACTCCGCGGCCCCCTCCAATCGCGACGCGTCATGGAAGCTCTGCGCGGCGCGGGCGTAGTCCTGAAGGGCGACATACTGGAAGAATCCGAGCTCAAAACGTAATCCCCAGGAGTGCGGATTGACAGCGGCACCTTTCTGGAGATGCTGTTCGGCTTCCCGCAGATACCCACCCTCGGCCATGACGAGTGCCGCGAAGAGATAGGCACCTTCGAAGTGCGGATCGGCCTCGATCAGCGTCTTGAAGAGATGTGGGGAAAGCGGGTATCGCCGATCGCTCAACCTGTGTTTGCCATAGTATTGGATCGCTTCCAACCACGCCAGGTCGGCGAGCAGCTGCGGGTGCCCCAGGCTGATCTCGCGCAGGAACTTCCCGGAGGGAAACAGCTCCAGCTCCTGGGATTCCCGAATTGCGATCTCCCGCGACGCGGACTGCTTCTGTGCCAGACTCCCGCCCAGCGGCGCACACACGGCCAGAGCGGTGGCCGCCAGGAGAAGAAGCGCCGCGATGCGTGTCTTGGGCTTCCGCATACGACCTCCGCGCTAGGAGAATTCCCGCGATCGAAATGCCAGTGCGCCCAGTGCGAGCGCTCCGACGCTATAGACCACCGCATAGAGCGTGGCCGTGAGAATCTGCCCAGGGTTGATGTGGACCCCGTGCACGACCTCCAGCGTGTAGCTGAAGAGGTCCAGGCGCGGCAAGACCCAGAAGAAGGCCTCGGAGATCTGCCGCGGTCCGCCTGCCGGGAGCATGGCCGCCAGGTCCAAGAGGCTCCCCGCAAGGTGTCCGGCAACAAACAGCCCCAGCAAGAACAGGGTCGAAAGCACGGGGCTCGTGAAGGCCGTGAGCAACATGGCCACTGCGGAGAGCACAACCAGTTCGAGCAAGGCGTAGTACCCGGCCACGGCCAACGTCGGTTCCACCGCGTGACCCGACACCCACAGAATCGTCGCCAGGAGCAGGACCATACCCGCAACGCTGATCGAGAGGACGCCCACGAGTCCGAGGAACTTCCCGAGGATGAACTCCTCCCGTCGGATCGGTTTCGAGAGCAGCAAAAGAATCGTCTTGCGATCGATCTCCCGGTGCACCATGCGCGTCCCCAGCAGAATCAGCAGCAGGAGCCCGAGAACCGCAATCCCGCCCAGGCCCAGATCGAGCGTCACGCGCCGCCCCTCACCCAACGCCAGCGGGCTGAGAAGTCGCGAGGCGCCCAGGAGCAGCAGGGCGAAAAGGCCGACGACCATGAAGGCCTTCTCTCTGAGTGCATCCAGGATTGTGTGTCGCGCCAACGACAGAACCGCCGTCACAGATCCATCCTCCGTCTACGACGCCAACCGTCTTTCGGGCTGGGCACTTTCGTGCGCCGGATCATCCAGCGCTCGGGTGAAGAAACTCTCCAGGCTCTCTCGCTCGGGCTCCACGGACAGCACTTGTGCGCCTTGGTGGAACAGACTCTCCAGCGCCGATTGGAGGCGCCCCGAATCGGTCTGATCGACCCACCACTGCTTCCGCCGGCCGCTGTCGGCGGCGATCACGGTGCTGTCAGGCGGTGTAGGCGGGGCCTGTGACGCGAAGGTGATCACCACCCGAGCGTCCCGCCGCCTGAGCAGCGACTCCATCTCCCCCTGGGCCAGAATCCGCCCCTCACCCAGCAAGGCCACTCGATCGGCCAGCGCTTCCACATCCGGCAAGATATGCGAATTGAGCCAGACGGTCTTTCCGGCCCTCTTCAGTTGCGTGATGAGCTTCTTCGTCTCGAGACGCGCGCCCGGATCCAGTCCCCCCAGGGGCTCATCGAGCAGGAGCAGGTCGGGGTCCGGCAGAAGGGCACTGGCCAGGGTCACCCGTTGGAGCCACCCCCGGGACAGTTTTCGAATGCGTTGGCCGAGCTGCGGCTCGAGTCCGAGCAGGGCGATGACCGCGTCGGTGCGTTGGCCGACCCGGCGACCCTTCAGCTGGGATAGGCCCGCCATGAAACGGAGCGTCTCGCGCACCGTGAGCGCCGGATAGAGATACGGCTGTTCCGGCTGGTATCCGATGCGGGCGAGGGCGTCCCGGCTTCCGAATGCGCCGCCCAGAACGCGGCCGGTGCCACGTGTGGGTTTGACCAATCCGAGCAGGATCTTCATCAGGGTCGTCTTGCCAGCCCCGTTGGGACCGAGTAAGGCGAAGATCTCCCCGGGAAGAAGCTTCAGGGTGACGTCGGTCAGAACCGGGGTCCGTTTTCTGCGCAGGCCGGACCGAAACGTCTTGGCGATCTGACGGAAGCTCGCGACATGTGTGGCCGGTTGCGTCATCTGTCTCCCCCGCTAAGCGCGGCTCAGCCGTTGGTCAGGGTGATGACGATCCCCTCGGCCCCATACCCTTCAATCGTGTAAACCGCCCCCGCTGTCGTGTAGCCGATATTCCCGGGCGAGAATGCGGGCGACGCAATCACCGTCGGCTCCTCCGAGAAAGGATTCGGCGGATAGACTCCGCCGCGGAAGAGGCCGGGATCCAGTTCGCCGAGAGTGGGGATCCGTCCCTCGTTCTCACTTGCCCAGGTTTCGACCACCCGCTGGACCATCCGCGCGTTTTCCTTGACCTGGTCTTCTCGGGCGCGGTTCTGCTTTCCCACGAAGTGGGGGAACATCACCGACGCCAGCATCGCGGTCACGAGCACGACCACCACCAGCTCGATCAAGGTGTAGCCGCGACGACTCGAAAGCATAACCTGCCTCCCTATTCGCGTGCGTGTCTCCAACTTGAAAGGATCGGCAAGGCGCACAGAGAGGCTTAGCGCGGACTGATTCGGTTTCCCTCCTGGCAAGGACGGCTAAAACAAAGCGGCCGGGCCCCGTAAAGGGCCCGGCCTTCCGACCAAAGGGTCGATTAGGGGGACTAACCGTTGGTCAGCGTAATCACGAGTGCCGTTTCACCGTATCCCTCGACGGTGTAGATACCGGCTGCCAGTGCGTACCCAAGGTCACCCTGACTGAAGCCCGGAGCGGCAACTCCGCAAGGCGCGCCCGTGAAAGGATTGGTCGGGAAGACACCGCCGGGGAAGAGGCCGGCATCGATCTCGGCCAGTCCGGGGTAGGTACCGTTGTTGCGCACGCTCCAATCCTCGACCACCAGCTGGAGCGAGTGAGCGTTGGCCTTGACGCTACCTTCCTTGGCCCGGTTCGTCATGGAGATATAGTTCGGAATGGCGATCGCCGCCAGGATGCCAATAATGACAACGACGATCATGAGCTCGATGAGGGTGAAACCCTTGTTACTGCGGAACATCTCAAACACCTCCTATTATCCTGGGACCTCACACGCGGCCGTCAAGCGGCGGCCGTGTGAGGTTCTGGCCACTCTCCGCTAAGACAACCGATCATGCCTGATTTATGTGCAACCCTTATGCCAAGACATCCCTCTCCAAGTCGTGTATCCCCATCCCCGCCCCGGCAACACACTTAGAGTTTCTGCCTCGGCTCCCTCCCCATGTGCGGCCCCCCCGTCAAGGGGCCCCGATCGATGCAAGATGCGAACGCGCTCTTCATCTCGCAATCACCCTCTGCATTCTGCGAATCCGGCCCGCCCGACATGCAGCCTGCACGATCAGGCCGCGGCGGCATCGGCGTCTTCATCGCTGGACGCCTGTTTCTCGGTAATGCCGTAACTGAGGAGCTTGCGGTAGAGCGTCGATGCGTTGATGCCCAAGATCTCCGCCGCCCGCTTCTTCTGCCAGGAGGTGTGATTGAGGACCTTCAGGATGTACTCGCGCTCGAGTTCATCCAGGCTCATCGTGGGTGTGTCCACGATGAGGCTGCCCTTTCTGCTGGGCCCCTGAACCACCTTTTCCGGGAGGTCCTCCATCCCGATCTGATCGTTCTCGCAGAGGATGACCGCCCGCTCGATAATGTTCTCGAGCTCACGCACGTTCCCCGGCCAGTCGTAGCGGGCGAGGGTCTCCATCACTTCCCTGGAAATCTCCTTCTGTCCCGTCGGACCCGGGAAGCGCGCGAGGAAGTGGTCCACCAGCAAGGGAATGTCGTCCCGCCGCTGACGGAGGGGCGGGAGCCGGACCGGGATGACGTTCAGCCGATAGAAGAGGTCGTGGCGGAAGCGCCCCTCCGCCACCGCCTTCTCGAGATCGCTGTTGGTCGCGGCGACTAAGCGCACGTCGATCTTCGTGGCCTCGTTGGCGCCGATGGCGATGATCTCCCGCTCCTGAAGGGCGCGCAGCAGCTTGACCTGCGTCGCGGCCGCCATGTCGCCAACCTCGTCAAGGAAGAAGGTGCCCCCCTCGCAGGTCACGAAATGGCCCGGCTGGTCTTTGACCGCGCCGGTGAAGGATCCCTTCTTGTGTCCGAAGAGCGTACTCTCCAGAAGATCCTTGTGCAGGGCCCCGCAGTTGATCGACAGGAAGGGCCCCTTCGCGCGCGGGCTCCGGTAGTGGATTTCCCGGGCAATCAGCTCCTTGCCCGTGCCGCTTTCGCCGAAGACCAGAATGGTCGCCTCGGTGGCCGCCACTTTCTCGACCATCTTGTAGACCTTGAGCATCTCTTCCGAGCGCCCGATCAGCCGACGGTCTTCATGGCGTTTCTTGAGCTGCCACTTGAGCGCCTCGTTCTCGTTGCGCACCCGGCTCATCACCAGGGAATTCTGGACGGCGAGCAGGATTTCCTCATTCCGGGCACTCTTCTCCACGAGCTGGAACGCGCCCCTGCGCATCGCCTCTGCGGCAACCTTCTCGGTTCCGTAGGCAGTGAGGATCACCACCGGCAGGTCGGGGTACTTCGCGTAGACCCCGTCGAGCACGCTGAGTCCGTCGACCCCAGGCATCTTCAAGTCGGTAATGACCAGATCGAAGCTTTCCCGATCGAGCCGACTGATGCCATCCGCCCCGTTCTCCAGGGTGACGACCTCGTAGCCCTCGCTGACCAAGAGCATGCTGAGGAATCGGCGCATGCTGTCTTCGTCATCGATCACCAGTATCCGGTGCTTACGATCCATGCCCTGCCTGCAGTTTGACGAACGCCCTACGCCGCTTCTTCACCCCAAGGCAATCCCTGCCCATCCCCCGAAGGACCATCGACCGGCAAGTCCACCACCACCCAAACACCCTCACCCGCGTGGAACTCGAAACCGATCCGTCCTCCGTGTTCGGTCACGCCCCTCTGGGCGATCGACAGCCCCAGGCCACTCCCCGCCGGCTTCGTCGTTCGGAACGGTCGGAAGGCATCCCGCTCATCCACCCCCACCAATCCCGGCCCCTCGTCCTTCACCCGAACGCGAACCCAGTCCCGCCCTTCTCGACGGAGCGGTTCGATCTCCACCACCACCCTTTTCCCCGGCGCTGCTTCAACAGAATTGAGCAGAAGATTGCGGAACACCTGGCGTAGCCAGTCCCGATCCCCGCGCACGGAAGTCCCCTGTCCGCAGGGCACGTCCACCGTCTCCCCACCCGAGGAATTCCCCACCCACAAAGCCACAGCCTCCTGCCTGATAAACTCTTCGAGATCGATCGTTTCCAACTTCAGAGTTTTGTCCCGGGCCAGGGCGAGGAACTGGCTGAGGAACGCCTCCAGTGAGTCCGCTTCGCGGCTGATGAGCTCCAGAACGGGCTCGGCCGCCTGTGGAAGCAGTCCGCCGGCCTGCAACAATTCAACCGAGCCGCTGATCGGTTTGAGGCTGTTGCGCATTTCGTGGGCCAAGCCCGCAGAGAGCTCGCCGACCAGCGCCAGGCGCGCCTTCTCCCGCGCCTCCTGCTCCAATTGCTTCCGTTCCGTGAGGTCCCAGAACAGTGCGACCGCCCCCTTCGGGTCGCCCGATCGATCGACGACCGGCGTGACCTTCAGCCAAGCCGGAAACTGGTTTCCAGAAGAGCCGGTGAGCGCGCACTCGCAGTCGGAGGCCTTAGGATCCGCTGCCAGAGCCCTTTTCAGCGCCTCATACACAGCCCCGTTGGCCGTGACGATCTCCGGCACAGCCACCGTGCCGTTGGCCGCCAGCCCCAGCAACCGCCGGGCCTCGCGATTGACCGAACGGATCTGGCGCCCCGCATCGACGGCAATCAGACCACAGCTCATGCTCTCGACAATCCGGTCCGTGCTCAGACGGATTTCCTCGAGAGCCACCCGCGTTTCGGCCGCCTCCTGCAGGCTGCTGGTCGTCCTCTTTGATAGCCAGCCGGACACCAGGCCCATGCTGGTGAAGAAGAAGGCGTGGAACCCGATGCGCATCCACAGCTCGGGGGCCCTGATGGGTTGCTCGGATCCAGCCAGTGCCATCGCGCCGTAGAGAATGGCGGTTATCAGCCCCACAACCAGGCCGTGGCGCCAGAGAAAGATCAAACCGCCGCCCAGAACCGGTAGGGCCAGGAGCAGGAGGGTGGGACTGTGAACCGAGCCGCTGGTCTGCACCACAGCGGCCGCCGCGAGGCAATCACCGGCCAGAACAACCTGAAAGGCCCTACGGCGCCACCAAGGAGCACGAATGACGTAGGTGAGGAGGGTGCTGGTGACGAGCCAGATGCCGACCGAGGTCGCAGGCCACAGGGACTGTCCTTCGCGGACCCACGCGCTCTGAAGAACGGCCAGCAGGACGGCGAAGAGCCCGATCATGGCCCGAATAACCAGGATCCAACGAGGTGCCCATTGGACGCGGGCTTCCGCCCCGCCCGGGCCGGGGACCTCTCTGGGGGACACTGCTAGTGTCCCCCGCTGCCCGCAACCACGTTGATCAGCTTGAACATGGGCAGGTACATGGCGACCACCATGCCGCCCACGGCCACGCCCATGATCACGATCATGATGGGCTCGATGATCGAAGTCAGTGTCTCAACCGCGGTATTCACCTCTTCGTCGTAGAAGTTGGCGATTTTCTCGAGCATCTTGTCCAGCGCACCGGTCTCTTCTCCGACCGAGATCATCTGCACGACCATGGGAGGAAAGACGCCGGCCTCCCGGAGAGGCTGGGCGATCGTCTCACCCTCCCGAATGCTCGTCTTCGTGGCCTGGATTGCCTCTTCAATGATCTTGTTCCCCGCCGTCCGCGCGGTGATGTCGAGTCCGGCCAGGATGGCCACGCCACTCGAGATCATCGTGCCGAGCGTGCGCGTGAACCGGGCAATCGAACCCTTGCGCAAGAGGTCACCCACGACCGGGGCCTTCAGGAGGAATGCGTCGACCTGGCGCCCACCCTTTTCAGTCTTACGGTACCGTCTGAAGACGAAGACAAGGGCGACAATCCCCGCCCCGATGAAGTACCAAGACGATTTGAGGAAGTTGCTCACCGCGACCACAATCCTCGTCGGCAACGGGAGCGTGCCGCCGAAGTCGGCGAAGACCTTCGCGAACACCGGGATGATGAAGAGCAGCATGAAGAGCATGGCCGCACCGGCCACCGCCAAAACAACCGCCGGGTAGGTCATCGCGCTCTTTATCTTGCGCTTCAGGGCCTCGGCTTTCTCGATGTAGGTCGCCAGTCGCTGCAGGATCTTGTCCAGGATACCACCGGCCTCGCCCGCGTCCACCATGTTGACATAGAGCGAGTCGAACGCGTTATGGTGTTTCCCCATCGCCTCGGCCAGCGTCGTTCCCGCTTCGACGTCATGCATGACCTCGGTGATGACCGTCCGGAAGCCCGAGTCCTCGGTCTGCTTCGACAGAATGTCGAGACACTGGACGAGCGGCAGACCTGAATCGATCATGGTCGAGAACTGACGCGTAAAGATGGCCAGGTCGCGTCCCTTGACGTTCTTCTTTCCCCTGCCGAAACTGAACGAAAGGCCCTTCGCTTTGGGGCGGACCTGCGTGACGACAATGCGCTTCCGTCTCAGCTGAGACAGGGCGTCTTCACGGTCCTGGGCCTCGATGTTGCCCGATCGAACGTCACCGCTTGCCGTGCGGCCTTTCCATGCGAAGACACTCACGATGCTCTCCCCCTAGACTCCCCGAAGCGCCCCAAGACCGGAAAACGCGGGCGGTAGGTCGGGTCGGATTTGATCAGGATTGATTCGAGTTCCTGGACATCGGGACTACAATCCAGCGCGTTTTCCAGGCCGATCTTCTTGCTCTGAAACGCCTGGAACAGTGCCTGGTTCATCGTCTGCATGCCGTACTTCGTTCCGGCCTGCATCAGGCTGTAGATCTGATGCGTCTTGCCCTCGCGGATCAGCGCGCTCATGGCCGGTGTGCAGCAGAGCACCTCGGAGATGTTGACGCGCCCATGTCCACCGCGGCGCACGATCAGCTGCTGCGTGACGACGCCGCACAGGACGAAGGCGAGCTGCGAGAGCACCTGTTTCTGCTGATTCGTGGGAAAGACGTCCACGATGCGGTTGACCGCTTCATAGGTCGAATTGGTATGAAGTGTCGCGAACACCAGGTGTCCCGTTTCGGCGATGGTCAGCGCCGCTTGAATGGTCTCCAGATCGCGCATCTCCCCGATCAGGATGACGTCGGGATCCTGCCTGAGCACGTACTTGAGAGCGGCGGGGAACGAGTTGGTGTCCGAGCCGACCTCTCGTTGGTTGACGATCGCTTTCTTGTGCAGATGCACATACTCGATCGGATCTTCGATGGTGACGATGTGGCAGGGCCGCTCCGCGTTGATCTTGTCGAGCAGACCGGCGAGGGTCGTGGACTTTCCGCTACCGGTGGGGCCGGTGACCAGGACCAGGCCATTGTGTTGCTCGGCGAAGTCGCATACCGCCCGAGGCAGCCCCAGTTCCTCGGTCGTCATGATCCGAAACGGGATCATCCGGATGGCCGCAGTCGTCACCCCGCGCTGGGAAAACACGTTGGCCCTGAAGCGGGCCAGGCTCTTGATCCCGAACGAGAGATCCAAATCCCGATCGTTCTCGAAACGTTTCTTCTGATCGTCTCGCAGAATCGAGTAGATCAGCTTCTCGCAGGATTCCGGATCGAGAGCTTCGTGTCCGGTGCTGTCCAGCTCTCCGTCCACCCGGAATTGAGGGGGCACCCCGGCAGTCAAGTGCAGGTCGGAGGCACCGCGTTCGACCATTTCGGCCAATAGATCACGCAAGGATGCCATGCGGGTCCTCCCGGTTTGGGCGGTCCTTTGCCTTGTGCACCGGGGGTGAGACATGCCTGCGCGGCTAAACCTCGTCGTCCGATGCAGTTTCCTTCAATACTTCTTCGGCAGATGTGATGCCCTGCTTGAGTTTGAGGAGGGCGTCCATTCGAAGCGTCAGCATCCCTTCCTGGACGGCCAAACGCTTGATATCGGGGGTGGGTGCGCCTTTGACGATCAACTCTCGGATCTGGCCCGTGATAGGCATCACTTCGTAGAAGCCCGTCCGGCCCTTGTACCCGGTGTGATGACAGGCCTCACAGCCCACGGGTTCAAAGAACTCGTCGCCGTCTTCCATGCCCCCCACGGCCTCTAACTGCAGCCGTTCGAGGAGTTCAGGGGAGAATCTCGTTTCCTGCCGGCATTGCAGGCAGAGCCGGCGCCCGAGGCGCTGGGCAAGGATCAGATTGGTGGACGAGGCAACCAGGAACGGCTCCAACCCCATGTCGACCATTCGGTTGAGCGTGCTGGGCGCGTCATTGGTGTGCAGGGTGGAGAGAACCAGGTGTCCGGTCAGGGCCGCCTTGACCGCGATCGACCCGGTCTCCATGTCCCGAATCTCCCCCACCATCACGATGTTCGGGTCCTGGCGCAGGAAGGACTTCAGGGCCCTGGCGAAGGTCAAACCCACCGATTCGTGGACATGCACCTGATTGATGCCGTCCAGGTTGTACTCGACCGGGTCCTCGGCCGTCATGATGTTGACTTCCAACGTATTCAGCCGGGCCAGCGCGGAGTAGAGCGTGGTCGTCTTGCCGCTGCCGGTAGGGCCGGTCACGAGCACCATCCCGTACGGATTTTCCACGGCGGTCAGGAAGTTCTCGAGTGCCTGGGGCTGGAACCCCGATTGGGTCAGATCCAGACAAAGGTTCGATTTATCCAGGATCCGCAAAACGACTTTCTCGCCGAAGATGCAGGGCAGCGTGGCCACTCGAAGATCGATCATCCGTTTGCCGATGCGGATCTTGATGCGACCGTCCTGAGGAAGTCGGCGTTCCGAAATGTCTAAGTCCGACATGATCTTCAGGCGGGAGATGATCGCGCGCTTGAGTTTGAACGGCGGTTTCATGCGCTCGTAGAGCGTCCCATCGATGCGGAATCGCACCCGCAGGCTCCTCTCGTAGCACTCCACGTGGATGTCACTGGCCCCTTCATTGACGGCCTGGGCGATCATCGAATTCACGAACTTGACAACCGGGGCCTGATCGGCATCTTCGTCGCTGGCGTCGCCATCGGGTTCCTCGGCGGCCTCGACGACCTCCAGGTCATCCTCCATCGTCTTCATCACCTCGGCCATCGACAGCACGGAATCGTAGGCCCGGTCGATGGCCCGTCTGATCTGATCCTCGGTGCTGACGAACGGTTCGACCTCGAGGTTGGTGATGAACTTCACGTCGTCGATGGCGAAGAAGTTGGCCGGATTGTTCATCGCGACCATCAACTGCCGGCCGATCCGGCGGAAGGGCAGCAGGGAGAACTTCGTGGCCACGTCGGAGGGGATCAGGCGGGCGGCATCCACATCGATCTCGGTCTGATTGAGATTCACGCTAGGCGTGCCGAAGTGCTCGCCGAGGAAGCCCAGCAGCTGTTCCTCGTCGAGCGCTCCGATCTTCACCAGATGGGTGAGCACGTCACCCCCCTGGGATTTCTCGATTTTCTGAGCCTCCTTGAGGTCTTTGTCGACCACCAAGCCGGCCTCGAGGAGCCGTGTGCCCAGATCTGCCTTCGTCACCCGTTACCTCCGGGATGCGGATCCACCGCGAATCCGCCGGATGGGGATATGGAAAACGGGGTCCATGCCCTGAACCACCGCTCCCCAGAGAAACAACTCCTGTGCCAGCAAACGCGATGTTAGGCGATCCATGAGAAACTAGCCCTAACTACTTGCGAGAGAAGCTGTTAGCAGCCGAGTCGCTATCGCCCGTTGGACGGTTCGCGGGGATGCATTCTGAGAAACGCAATGGCGGCGCGTGCAGGCTGCAACGGTCAGCGGCGCTGACCAACTCGCGAAGCCGGGCCAGCCGTTTCTCGCCGATGCCGCGAACCTCCAGGAGTTGCTCCACGCTTGAGAACGTCCCCCGGGCTTGCCGGGCGCCCAAGATCCGCCCGGCCAGGGCGGGTCCGATTCCGGGAAGCCCCACCAGATCGAGGCTGTCGGCCAGATTGAGGTCCAAGAACCCGTCGCGGTACGGCCAGATCTTCGTCTCGCGCAGAAGCGCAGTGCTGGAATCGCGGGATCCGGGGTGGTCCTCTGGCGGCACTCCGGGAAAGCGCAACCCTGGGGAGGGCTCGTCGCGGTAGGGTCCGATCCGGGCCGCCCGAAGGGCCTCGAGTCCGTAGCCGGCCACCAAGAGGATCAGCAGACCGGTGAGAAGCCGCCTCTCTGCGGCGGTGAAGAGCATGATCTTGAAGCTTCCGGTGCGTTTACCCGAGTCCGCTCAATCGAGGAAATGCCACTCGATGCCGGCCCGAAAGGTTCGGCCAGGCAGCGGCATCCAGCCCTCGCCATCGAGATAGTCAATGGTCGCAGAGTCGCCCCAGTCCTCACTCTGATCCGGCCTGGCCAGCACATTGCGCAACATGAGGAAGAAGGTGGCCTCGCGTATGCGGGCCCGCATCTCCAGATCCAGTCGCGCATGACCGGGGATTTCCTCGTGCGTCAGACCGTGGCCGCTCTGGAAGACGACCATCGCCCGCCCCTGCCAGTCGAGGTCTCCCTGAAACAGCAGGAGATCGAGGGTCGCCCCCCCCTTGCCCCAAAACCTGTCCTGGAAGAACGGCAGCCTGTCGTCGGAGGAGGGGTGAAGCAGCCAGACCCCGTCGCCTTCCAGCCCGAATCCCCACAAGAGGGGCAGCCTGATCTCGCTACGAACGCCGACGAGATCCGACTCGCCCAGGAGCTCTTCGGTCGTGTAGACCGTCGCGGTCTCACTGTGGAGACCGTCCGCGTAGATGCCATTCAGCCCGAGGCCATTCTCGATCCTCTGATAGAAGACCGCCGTGTTGATCAGGCGTCCTTCGTTCCGGCTCGTCGCGGCAGCGCCCGTCACCTTCAGCTCCGCACCCGAGACCCGGCGCAAAGGTCCTTCGTCAGCCGGATCGCCATTCGGATAGAACAGCCCGCGCGCGAAGAGGGAAACACCGTCGGGCTCCCAGCGCGGAATGAACTGCTGGGTCCCTCCCGTCCAGGCCTCGCAGGACACGGCCCATTCCGGGTGGAATCCGAAGGCAGCCTGCCCGTGAAAGCGCAGGTGACCGGATTGCCACCAGGGATCGGAGTAGCCGACGCTGGCGAGGGCCTTCCATCGATCTCGCTCCAACCGGTACCCGATAGCCAATCCCGTGCCCAGGCGCGTCCACTGCTCGTCTCGATCGTAGCGGCGCCAGTAGGACATGCGGGTGGACTCCAGCCCGGCAGACAGTAGCCAGGCTTGGCCGGGCGTCGTTCTTGCGCCGTGGACGGTCAGCGATGTGCTGGTCGTGCGGCGGCGCACGTTTTCGGTTGGCGCCCACCAGCGGATCAGGTCGTTGCGTCGGGTGGCCTGCACCTGGCCGCCTGTCTGCTCGTCCAGCCACACCTGGCCGCCGACCGTGATGTGTTCGGCCTCCCACAACCCCTTTCGATGATCCTCCATCTTGAATTGACCGTGGCGCCCACCCCCGGAGACCCGCACCGATCCCCAGGGCGAGGAGCGGTCGATTCCCAGGAACAGGTTCTGGAATTTCGAGCCTCCGTAGAGGACCCGCCCGTCAGCGGACGAGTGGGCATAGCTACCCAGGAGCCCCCAGGCGCCCGCCTGTCTCGCGAGGATCAAATCCTCCGTGGTCGACCCGGAGGGTCCTTCTGTGAATCGAATCGCGCTCTTCACGCGTCCCGGCGGTGCGACCGGCTCCGTTCCCCACAGGAGCCCATCGTCGCCCCCGCCGAGTGGATCCAAGAACGGTTGAGGGGCCAACAAATGGAGATCCTGGATCAGTAGCGGAGAAGCCGTGTGCATGAGGCCCTCGGGGACCGCAGCTCCGCTCGTCGGCTGTCCCCCATACCACAGGGCGAGACGATCGGTGCCCGGTCCGAGTCTGAAGGGCGTGTCCCATGCACCGTGGCTGCCGGCCTCGAACAGCCCGAGGGAGGACTCACGCGCGACCGCTTGCGACAGCAGCATCGAGGAGGTTTCGTTCAATCTTTGACGGGGAATGAAGGCGTCTGCGCCGCTCACCCCGGCCAGCGAAAGGGCCAGATCCGGGTGCCACCGGCGCAGGGGTTGAGCGGGCGTCACCTGCAGACTTCCAGGAAGGGAAGACGAGTCTGCGTTGGCCGCATCCCGCAACGGCGATTCCTCGAGAGCGCCGCGCAATGAGTCCGGCTCGGGCGACGAGAGCGGAGACTTCTCATTCTGGGCGAAGAGTTCGGCTTCAGGTGCCCCGGTGAGACTCAAGGTGAGGAGCGTGATCAGAAGGAACACCAGACGTGTGCGACGGTCCGGGGAAAGCAGATGAGGTTGGGGCGGATTCGGCCACGCGCCCCTAGGCGGCGTCTGACTCCAGCCTGCTGAGGAACTCGGCGGCCTCGCGGAAACCCGGCTGCTGCTGGAGCAGTTCACGCAGAATCTCTTTGGCCGCATTCAAGTCCCCAACCGCTTCGTACTGCTGAGCCAAGAGGAAGCGCAGTCCATTGCGCTCACTCGTGGTCGCACCTTTGATCTCCAGGCCCAGGCGGTACTCGTGAATCGCCTCGCGGTGTCGTTCGAGGCATCGCTGGCAGTTGCCTCGCAGTTCGTAGAGTCGCCGGATGAAGCCGGGCTCCAACTCGTCACCGCGCAGGGCGATCTCGAACTGCTCGAGCGCCTCCTCGTACAGTTCCATCTCCATGTGGGAGACGCCCAGATCGTAGTTCGCCTGGGGATCCTCTTCACCTACCTGTTGCTTGATCCCCTCTTGGAACTCTTCCAGCAGAGCCCCGATCTCGAGCCACTCCTGGTGTTCCTCCGGTTCGTCTTCGCCGGTCGCCTCGGGGTCGCGTACGTCGACCACTGCCTCGCTGGCGGCCAGGACATCCTTCACCACCCCGGGGAGTGGGATCTCGTCAGCGACCGCCGGGGCCGAAGTCGGACTTTGAGCCCCTTCCAAGCCGAGTTCCGCGAACCGGGCCATGCGCCGCTGGGCGGTGTCGTTGTCCGGATCGATCTCGATAACCCGCGCAAAGAACGGGAGCGCTGCCTGAAGTTCCTCCTCCTGGATGAGCAGATCACCCTGCAGAATCAGGCCGCGAACGACACCGGCATTGTCCTGGAGGGCCTCGGAGATCTCAACGAGTTTCTCCGCCGCCTCGGCCGACTGCGAATCGACCTGCAGCCACTCCTCCACCCGGCGGGCGGCAGCGGTCCACTGCTCGGCTTCGATCGCCGCGCGCGTGGCCGCAACGGGGTCCGCCAGATTGCCCGCCGGTGACGGCTCGCTCGGCTGGGACCCCATACTCTCCGAAGTGTTCACGAGGCCGTCCAGAAGCCCCGGACCATCTTCGTCCGCGCGAGGCAACAGATCCGCCTCGTCCTGACCATCGAGGTCGATGGTTCCGAAATCAGTCTGCCGCGAACGGCTCTCTTCTTCATTACCCATGCCCGCGCCGATGAGGTCCTCAAGGAGACTGTCCGCGCCCGTCTCGGGCGGCTCTGGGACGTCCTCAGCGGGCACGGCCTGGTCTGTACGCCCGGGCGGCTCCAGAACCAGCTCTTCGAGCGACGTGCTGATCTCAGCGACAACCTCTTCGCTCGTTCCGGATTCCAGGGCGTGATCGGATTGGGTCTCTGTGGCGGTCTCGTCTTCGACCGTTGTCGTGATCTGTCCCACGCGTTCGGTCACATCCGGATCGATCTCGGCTGCCTTGCCCAGCAGCTCCGCAGCGAGTTCGCCGTCCCCCTCGCGATGGGAAACCTCGGCAGAGCGCACGAGCACCTCGGCGGCTTCGTCCGACCGGTCCACTTCGATGAGAACCTCGCTCAACCGCAGCGCCAATTCGGTCCTCTTGAGCGCCAGTTCGCAGGAATGTTCGATCGCCTGTCCGAACACCTTGTTGGTCCGGCTGTCCTCGGGAACACTGCCCAGGTAGGTTTGATAGGACTCCAGCGCGTCACCGATCAGTTCGTCGGCCGCAAACAGCTGGCCGAGCCTGCGGTGAATATCGTAGTGCCCCGGATCGAGGCGCAGGATCTTGCGGCAAAGCGCGACGGCATTACGGTGGAAGCCGAGCTTGCGATATTGCTCGATCGCAGCCTCGTAATGTTGCACCGCCTCTTGGGCCCGGCCGGCCTTGACGCACAGATCTCCCACATACAGGTGATCGTAGGGATCAGCGTCCGATTCCAGGATGGGCAAATAGGTTTCAATCGCTTTCGCGAGTTGCCCGGCCTTGGCGAGCTTTTGGGCGCTGCGTCTGATCGAGATGTTTTTCTGCAACCTGTGGAACCCCCGAGCAGCCGACTGCATCGGCGTTTCAGCGACCAGAACACGTTCCTGTTCTCACCCCTTATCGACCGGGGCCACAGCGATCTGTACCGACAGGTGCGTCGAGATGGCGGACGTGGGGTCAGTCTGACGGGAAAGGGGGGTGCTGGCTCCGGAAAACGGGCTGGCCCCCCAGCCAGAGCTCCCGCTGGTCCGGATAGCCCACATGGTAGGGCAGTCGGGCATAGGAGGGCGCGTCGAGGATCTGAAAGTCAGCCCTGAATCCAGGCGTCAAAGCCCCGCGATCTTCGGCTAACCCCACCGCAGCAGCGGCGTTGTAGGTCGAGGCGACAATCGCCTGGGCGGGCATCAGGTCCATTTGGAGGCAGGCGAGGGCGATGATCCAGGGCATCGACTCGGTCATCGAACTGCCCGGATTGCAGTCCGTGGCCAGTGCGACCGGCACGCCGGCTCGAATCAACTCGCACGCCGGCGCGTAGTCTCTTGTACGCAAAGAGAATAGGGTCCCCGGCAACAGAACGGCAACCACCCCGGCCGCGGCCAGGGCCTCGATCCCGGCCCGGGAGATCCTTCCCAGGTGGTCGGCCGAGATCGCCCCCACCTCCGCGGCAAGCTCCGCGCCGCCCATCGGTTCGATCTCGTCCGCGTGCATCTTCGGTCGCAGGCCCGCATCCTTCCCGGCCGCCAGGATTCGGCGCGATTGATCGACACTAAAGACACCCTTCTCACAGAAGACATCGCAGAAGCTGGCGATGCCCAGCCGTCCCGCTTCAGGGATCATGGTCCCCACCAAGAGATCCACATAGTCGTCCGGCCTCTCGCGATACGGCCCGGGAATCTCGTGGGCGCCCAGATAGGTCGCCACGACCCCCAGGGGATGGCGCCTGTCCAGTTCCGCGATCAACCGCAGCGCCCGTATCTCCTGCTCGGGATCCAGGGCGTAGCCGGTCTTGATCTCCACCGTACCGGTCCCGAAAGCAGCCATCTGGTCCATTCGCGCCAGTGACTCAGCAAGGATGTCCTCATCGGACGCCTCCCGAAACATCCGCACGCTGGAGTGAATCCCGCCGCCCGCGGCCGCGATCTCCATATAGGTCTTGCCCTGGAGCCGGTGTTCGAATTCCCATTCACGGGTCCCGCTGAAGAGCACATGGGTGTGCGGATCGACGAAGGCCGGCAGGACGACACACCCGGCGGCATCGATCTCCTCCCCTCCAGGCGCCAGCTCATACTCTTCACGCATCCGGTCGCTGGGCCCCGCGTCGATGATCAACCCGTCCTTGGCCACCAGGCCGCCATCCTCGATCAGCCCGAGCTCGGACATCTGATCCCCCACCTTCGGCTCCCCCGGCGTGGTGGGAGCCAGGGTGAGCAGTTGCCGCGCGCCGGTCAGACGCAGGGTGATCGTCGACATCCGTATCTCCTTCGTCAGGCTTCCGTCTCTCCCGCAAACCAGTGGCCGACCTCGGTCAGGAGGATCTCTTCCTTCTCGTAGATCACGGGCGGTACGGGCAGGGCCTCCTGGAACGCCGCACCGTATCGGGACCGGGCAATGCGGGGATCCAGGATCAAACAGATCCCGCGATCGCCTGCCCGCCGGATCAGTCGCCCCACCCCCTGGCGGAGCTTGAGGACCGCCTCGGGCAGCGCATACTCGCGAAAACTCGACCGCCCTTCCTGCTCCAGCTCCTCGGCGATGGCCTCGGCCCGCGGGTCGCTGGGTACCGGGAACGGCAGGCGCGTCACGATCAACACCTCGAGCTCCCGCCCCGGGAAGTCAACGCCCTGCCAGAAACTCGCGGTGCCGAGAAGGATCGCTTTGGGCGCGGTGCGGAACATGTCCATCAGCGTCGCGCGCGGCGTCTCCCGATCCTGGGCGAGGAGCCGGACGCCCTGCAGCCGGGAATCACCGGCCAACCGCTTCTCGACCGCGTTCAAGGTCTGGTAGGAGGTGAAGAGCACCAGCATCTTTCGCGGCGCGGCTTCAACCACGGCCGCGATGGTCCCGGCCAGGAACGACTCGTAGTCTTCCTGGCGGGGGTCGGGCGCATAGGTGGGAATCCCGATCAGAATCTGCTTCGCCAGGTCGAACGGGCTCTGGAGCTGCATCGGGATCGCCTCTCCCCCTTCGAGACCCATCTGCCGGCTGAAATAGGCGAAGTCATCGGCGGCACCCAGGGTGGCGGAGGTGAAGGTGATGCTGGCATGGGGCAGGATCACATGTTCGCGAAGCGCCGGACCTGTGTCCAGGGGAACCGCGGCCAGCGAAGCGCCGCCTCTGGCGCTCGATTCGGCGATGTACACGCGCCCCTCATCCTCGGGGGCGATCAGCGCCTCGAGAATCCCGACCTCTTCGCCCAATTCCACGCGGATCGCGTCCGCGGCGTCGAGATAGTCCTGGATGGCCTGGGGAACCTCTGTGCCGGGGACCTCCTCCTCAATCCGCCGCGACAGACCTCGCGCATCCCGCACGAGTTCCTTGAGACGCGACAGCATCGGATCCAGCTCACCCGGAATCAACCCATTGTCGCAATCACGCCTCTTGTAGCGTCGCCTCTCGCCGGCCCCGGGGAAACCCGGTCCCCCGGCCAACGCCGCGAAGAATTGGCGCGTCGCTTCCAGGCCCCTGCGCGATTCCTCCTCGAAACTGCGCACCGACTTCTGCAGACTCTGCTGGGCGACCTTCGACGGGAGCAGGCGAATGGCACCTCGGAGACGATCGCTCAGACCCGGGTCCCCCGCACCGCCCAGAAGCCGCACGCGCTCTTCGAAGGCTCGTTCCCGAATTCGCCAGGTCAGCGGTTCCAGGGCTGCGTCGGGCAACAGGTGGGCCTCGTCGATGATCAGCATCCGATGTTCAGGCAGGATGCCTCCGGTAAGCCCGTCCGCCAACAGGAGCGAATGATTGACGATCACCAGGTCCGCACGCCGCGCCGCTCGGCGGGCCGTCTTGTGGAAGCAACCGGACTCGGGCCTGCACTGCCGGCCGCGGCAGAACCGCGCATCGCCGCTGATCCGGGCCAGGGCCCAGGCCGCCCGACGACCAAGCTCCGGGGCCTCGCTTAGGTCCCCCGTTTCGGTCGTGCTCACCCAGGGGCTGAGCTTCTCGACGATCTGGCGTCCGTCGGGCCCCGCACCATCCTCGGCGACGAAGAGCTCCCAGCGCCGCCGGCAGAGGTAGTTGCCGCGGCCCTTGAGAACCGCGATCTCCAGGTCCGGATGGATCAGCCGTTTGAGGCGCGGGACCTCCTGGCGCAGAATCTGGTCCTGCAGGGCTTTCGTGTAGGAACTGATGACAATCGGTTCCCGCATGGCATGGGCGAAAATCCCGGCGGGCACCAGATAGGCCATCGTCTTGCCCACCCCCGTAGGGGCTTCCGCCACGAGGAAGTGTTCGGATTGCAGGGCACTCAACACGGCGCGCCCCATCTCGAGCTGCTGCGGACGGACTTCGTAGCTCGGGACCACCTTGTTCAGTAGCCCGCCCGGCTGCAGGATCTCCTCCAAGAGGCGTTCGCCACGTTCCAGCATCATGTCCTCACGCGTTTCCCGCCCGCCTACCGGCGCGCGGCCTCGTCTTCATCGGGAACCATCGGGACCCGTCGTCCCCATTCGAGGGCGACCGCCAAGAGCATCTTGACCACGTAGAGAATCGGGCGCCAGCCGCGATGGATGGACGCCGCCCCGGTGGCGGCGAACATTCGCACCCCGACCTCCTCGACCCGGTAGCCGGCCCTGGCCACGCGGATGATCACATTGGCATCCGGGTAGTCGGTCGGGAACCCTCGGTGCACGTAAAACCGCAACAGACGTCTCGACAGGCCCTGAAAGCCGGTCGTGGCGTCGCTGATCGGCAGGTCCGTCGCCCGCCGCACCAGAAAGCTGAACAGCCGAATGCCCCATAGGCGCGAAGTCCGCGGCCGGTAGCTGTCCGGATCGCGGAAGCGGCTCCCCAGGACCAGATCTCCGCCCTCTTCCAGGGCCGCCAGAATCCGCGCGATCGACGAGACATCATGTTGTCCGTCCGCGTCCATCTGCACGAGGCGATCATACCCCCGTTCGAGCGCGTAGGTGTAACCCGAGAGGAGGGCGGCGCCATATCCTCGATTTCGCTCGTGGGAGAGAACCTCGGCACCCGCCCGCCGCGCCTGCTGGGCCGTATCGTCGCCGGAACCGTCGTCGACGACCAGGATGGGCACGTCCGGCTGGGCCCCTCGGATCCCCGCGATCACCCGGGCGATCCCCGGACCTTCGTTATAGGCCGGGATCAGAATGAGCACTGGTTTGTCTGTCACGCTTCAGGAGCCCTTTCTGCCAGATCACGCAGCCTACCCAAGCCCCTTCCCTTCTGCAACCACCGGATCGCCAGCGCGCCCCTCGGCGTGCCTTTGGGATTGAAGCCCCGGCCTCCCCCGCCTAGCCTAGCAGTCCGTGGCGGACCGGCTCCAGGCCGCCGCGGGCCATGAGGATTTCCGGGAGGAGTGCACATGAATCTGAAGCAGGCCGCGGCCCGAGTCACCGAACTCCGTCGCCTGATTCGCCATCACGACCGGCGCTACTTCATCGATCACGATCCCGAGATCACGGATCGGGCCTACGATGCCCTCGTGCGCGAGCTGGACCAGCTCGAGAGGGGCTTTCCGGCGCTCGATGATCCCAATAGCCCGACCCATCGCATCGGGGGCGCACCCCTGGAGAGCTTCGCCACCGTGCCGCACAAGAGCCCGATGCTAAGCCTCCAGAACAGTTACGACGAAGACGAGGTTCGCGAGTTCGACGCCCGCGTGAGGCGGTTCCTTGGGACGGAGGATCCCCTGGCCTACGTCGTCGAGCTGAAGATAGATGGCATCGCGGTGGCGCTCCACTTCCGGGAGGGACGATTCCGCCAGGCCATCACCCGCGGCAACGGCATCGAGGGAGACGACATCACCGCCAACTTGAGAACGGTGCGGAGCGTGCCCCTCGAACTCGATCTGTCCGCGGGCGTCTGGCCACAGGATGTCGAGATTCGTGGGGAAGCCTACTTCCCGCGCAGCGGATTCGACGCGCTCAACCAGCGCCGCGTGGCGCAGGGTGAGAAACGCTTCGCCAATCCCCGCAACGCGGCCGCTGGAACGCTGAAGCTCCTCGATCCCCAGGAGGTCGGCCGTCGGCCCCTGGCCTTCTTTGCCTACCAGCTCGTAGCCGATCCGATGCCCTGCCCCGGGCACTCCGAGGTGCTCGAATTCCTCCAGGCGACCGGGCTGCCAGTCAATCCGCATCGCAAGCGCGTCACCGGCATCGATCAGGCGATCGAACTCTTCTCCGACTGGGGCGAGCAGCGCAAGCAACTCGACTACGACACCGACGGGCTCGTCCTCA
The DNA here is from genome assembly GCA_964612295.1 of uncultured bacterium. Taxonomy (GTDB): domain Bacteria; phylum Eisenbacteria; class RBG-16-71-46; order CAIMUX01; family WJJG01; genus CAYQJL01. The sequence goes on from CAZTDY010000049.1 coordinate 26,928, forward strand.
AGGTCGATGACCTCGGTTTGCAGCGCCGCTTGGGCGCCACGGGAAAGGCGCCCCGGTGGGGCATCGCCTACAAGTTCGAGACTGAAGAAGCGGTCACCCGCATCCTGGAGATCGACGTTCAGGTCGGGCGAACCGGGGCGGTCACGCCGGTCGCCAACCTGACGCCGACCGACTTGCTGGGAACGGTCGTCAAACGCGCCACCCTGCACAACGCGGACGAGATCGCCCGGCTCGATGTGCGGGTCGGCGACTGGGTCGCAATCGAGAAGGGCGGAGAGATCATCCCCAAGGTGACCCGCGTGCTTACTGATCGCCGAACGGGTGACGAGCAGCCCTTCCAGTTCCCCACGATCTGCCCGGTCTGCGGCAAGGGTCTCGAGCAGGAAGAGGGTGAGGTCGCCATTCGTTGCGTGAACGAGCACTGTCCCGCCCAGCTCAAACGCCGGATCACCCACTTCGCTTCGCGCACCGCGATGGACATCGAGGGGCTGGGACACATCCTCGTCGATCAACTCGTCGATGAAGGTCACGTGCGCGCCCTGCCGGACATCTACGGCCTTCGCGCCGATCTTATCGCCGACCTGACGCAGCTGCGCCAGAAGCCGCGGGGAGAGCCGGGTGAACTCATCCCGGTTCGCTACGGGGAAAAATCGGCGGCCAAGCTCGTGGCGGCTCTGGGCGGGTCCAAGAGCAGGCCCCTGCACCGACTGCTGTTCGGCTTGGGGATCCGGCACGTCGGCATCCATGCGGCTCAGCTCTTGGCCCGAGCCCACGGATCGCTCGAACGGCTGGCCGCGGCCGGCGAGGAAGAGCTGGCCGAACTCCATGAGATCGGCCCGATCCTGGCGGCCTCGGTGGTCCGCTACTTCGGCGACCCTCGGACGCGCGATCTCTTGGCCAGCTTGACCCGACAGGGAATCGAACCGCAGGCGGAGGAGATCTCCCTCGCGGCGGACAAACTCGCCGGCAAGATCTTCGTGATCACCGGCACGTTGCCGGCCATGACGCGCGCGGAGGCAAAGTCGATGATTACGACGAACGGCGGGCGCGTGACCGGCTCGGTCAGCGGCAAGACCGACTATCTGCTGGCCGGCGACAACCCGGGCTCAAAGTACGAGAAGGCGCTCTCGCTCGGGGTCACGATCCTCTCCGAAGATGACCTGCGCGGTCTTCTCAGGGAATGAGATCGTAGCTCACTTGGAGACCATGCTTCTCCTTGATCTTGTCCACCATCCCCATGACCTCGCTCTCGACCATCTCCCGTTGGAGATCGCGAGCCACGAAGTCGCGAGCCGTCTCGAAGTCCAACGTCTCGGGCGCCCGGCGGAAGTAGACGCGCAGGATGACGAGTTCGTCATCACCGATCGGCTGGGGCTCCGTGATGGTGGGGGTTCCGTCGGGCCCCGGCTTGAAGTTCAGCGCCACCTCGGTGACGTCATCGTACGGCGGGCCCCAGGTGGGATCCAATCCTGATTCGAAGATGACGTACTTGTTTGTCTTTCGCGCCTGAGTGGCCGCCTGGTTCATGTCGGCGCCCCGTTGGAGATGCTCATATGTGCGCCAGGCGAGATCCTCGTTTCCGGCCGGGAAACGCATGAAGGCGTACCCGACCAGATCTCGGGACAGATAGCGGTCCGTATGGGCCTCCCAATAGGCGGCCACTTCGGCGTCACTAACCTCGGGAGCGAAGACCTGCGCGTGTTTGACTTCGTACTGCTCAATAAAGAGCTCGTCCCGTTTGAGCCTGCACGCCATCAGGAAGTCAGGATCCGAAGCGGTCGTGCTAGCCTCCGCTTCCTGGATCTCCATCCAGCGACGCATCCTGCTCATGATCTGGGTGCTGGTCGTAGAACTGTCCCCGGCCGTCGGCCAGAAGTCGAGATCGATCTCATCGAGACCGGAGACATAGTCACCCAGGGTGAGCGTTCCTCCCGACCAGGTGGCCAAGGGAAGTTTCGCCTCTTCGGGCAATAGCCGGTGGACCGGCGTGCTAAGCTCCTGCCAGTCGGTTTCGATACCCGATTGGATGCAGACTCTCATGGAGTCGTGCATTGCGGCGAAGACCCGCATGAGCACACCGATGTGGGCGAAGTCGTAGTTCCAGGCGTACTTCTCATTCAAGTACTCCCTCCACCGCATCTGGGAGGTGCGGCCGAACCATTCACGGCCCCGCACTTGAACCAGGGAATCCTGCGCGGAGAGCGTTGTCGTTCGAGCGCTGTCGTATCGCACGACATGCCAGCCGAACCGCTGCGTCTCAAACGGCGGGTTTGCGACCCCAGGCTCCTCCAGCGAGAAGAGCGTCTCAGCAATGGGCCCCGCCAAGAGGGGCTTCTGCACCCACCCAACGGTGACGTGGTGAATGTGTTCAGGGCGCCGTGCCTCATACTCCCGACCGATCACGTCGAAGTCCGCCCCAGCAGCGATGCGGTCATAGATGTCCTGCGCGTCCTCCTGATAGGTACAGACGACCTGGACCAGATAGCGCTCCTTGCTCAGCTCGACGGCCAGCGAATCCAGGAGCCCGGCGCGCATCACCAGCGATGCCCGGCGGTCTTCATTGAACCGCCTGTACAGCTGGCGCTCGTACCACCGGTTCCAGATATGCTCAGACCGCGGGTTGAGCTTGCCACCCTCCGCATCAATCGCATGGAGAACCAGCATCTCCTTCTTCGCAACGAGATCCACAAACTCACGTCGCCCATCCGAATCCAGGCCGTCCCAGTGGCCAGGTCCCCGAAGACCGTCGGCGGCTCTCACCAGATCGGACAACAGAACCTCACGGGTGCCGGCCCGGATGATCACGGGATCGTCCGCCTGTTGTTCGCCGGCGCAACCGGCCAGAAGGCCCAATGCCAGAATCAGTCCACACGCAAACCGGGTGGAGTTGGTCATGACTGCAAACCTCGCTCTGTGTTCGCCCAGCCTACCGGAGGGCAGGCGGGCAGGGTCTGTATACCTGGATTCGTCCTTGCCTTATCGGCACATGGCAAAGCGTTCAACACTCTAGCACCCCGGCTGGGTGGTGACAACCAGC
>CAZTDY010000050.1:0-29856 GCA_964612295.1 uncultured bacterium
TGCTGAGCCAGATGGATGTTATGTGTATGGTGGAGGTAGTTATGGCGTGTATCACTATAACGCACTCCAAGTTGCCTACGTCGACTACCCAGACTCCACTGGTGAACCCGTTACTGTGAATCACCTCTTTTGGGGATCCATGGCCGGACGGTCGACTCAAGGACTTGAGATGGGCCCCGGAAACAGACTCTACTTCGGATCGAGCGGTGGCGTCACCATCATCGATGTCAGCAATCCCGCGGCCCCTGTTGAGCATGCCGAAGCACCACTCCCAAGCGATATCGATCTCCAGTTTGCCAGGGGGATCGGGACGGTGGATGATCTGGTCCTCTTTGTCGCGGCCGAGGGCCATCTGGTCGCCTACGATGTCTCAAACTGGGATGCCCCATCCCAGATAGGCGATCCGCTCCGCATCGCCTACCAGAATCCCGACGCGCAAGATCTCGCTATGCGTCCCGCACCAGACGGAGACTACGTCTATGTCGCAGGCGCCGACGGCCTGACTGTGATCGACGTAAGCGATCCCGAGAATATGATTCGCAGGGGAAACATCGAGGTCTTGGGCCTGTCAGACCAAGGCGCCAATGTTGACTGGGTTGGCGATCCAGAGAGCTCGGGCGATGACTACGTGGTCACCATGAGTCGCTACTCCGGACTTCATACGGTGCACGTACTTGATGATGCGGATCCTCTCATCAGACCCGACACTCCGCCTGTGTATATAGGGGAAGAGCATCGTATTGGCGATCCCCTACCCGCCTACACGCCCCGTGCTCAGGATGTCCTCTACGATGACGGATATGCCTACGTGACGGATGACGACTGGGGATTGGTGGTTTTCGAGCTGGAGAAAGTCTCGGCGCCCAACTATGACGTAACCGTAATCGGCGTACCCCACTGGCTAGAAGGGGACCCGTTCCTCGGCGCCAATAGCCTAGACAAGGTGGGTGACTACGTCTACGTCTCCGCCGAAGCGCCTGGACAAGGGTACATGCAGATCTACGATGTCACAGACCCCACGGACCCTGTGCCCCAGATAACTCCCTACCTGCAATTCGTCTCAACCGAAGTCCTCGACATCAAGGTGCAAGGAGACTACGCGTACCTCACAGCTGCCAACCACTTCTACGTCGTGGACATCTCGGATCCCACAAGCCCTACCGTGACGTGCGACCTCTGGACGAACGTCTGGGGTGGCAACCTCCAGATCGTGAGCACAAAAGCCTACTTCTCTCACGTCGGAGGATTCAAGGTAGTCGACATTTCCGATCCGTACAACGCAAGTGAGGCCTTCGCATATGCTCCAGGATCGGGGCGCTCCTACCACGCCATGGGCACCAACGGTGAGACAGTTTGGCTCGTTTGCGATTTCTGGATCGAGGCGATCAACATCGAGAGTGAATCCCAAGTGGGTGAGCTCCACCTCCCGGAGCAGTGGACACAGGGCCACGCGGATATGGACGTGGTGGGCAATTGGCTCTATGTGGTTATGGGCACCGCCGGCGTCTACGTGATTGACAGCACTTACCCTGGGTACATGGTGTTTCATGGAGCCTGCGACCCCTTCAGCCCCTATCAAATCCACCCCAGCTTCACAAACGGCCTCCACGTCACGGACGACTTGATCTTTCTTGCTGATGGCCAATCTGGTCTCAAGGTCCTGGCAGGTAACTCGGAGGACCTGACTCCCTTCGGCGCCTGCTGCTTCGATGACGCCCCTTGCCTTCAGACCTACGAAATCCTCTGCCTGAACTCGGAGGGTGTCTGGGCAGGCGATGGCACCGACTGTGATCTGGATGGCTGTTCCCAGGTTGAAGGCGCCTGCTGTCACGACTACGGAAATTGCGACGTCTTGACCGAGGAGGACTGCGCCAACGCTAACCGCACTTTCCTAGGATACGGAATCCCATGTGATGAACCGAACCCGTGTCCGCAGCCTGATGCGGCGTGCTGTTTCCTCGACGGCTCCTGTACTCTTGTGACTGATGCGGATTGCACGGCGGCAGGCGGCGCTTGGCATGGCCCCGGATCTGTCTGCGATCCCAACCCGTGCCCGCAGCCTGACGCTGCGTGCTGTCGCCCGGATGGCACCTGCGCCATGGTGACAGAGCAGGATTGTCTGGACGTGGGAGGCACTTGGCAGGGCTACCCCACCGAGTGCACAACGACCTTGTGCCCGGCAGCATGCTGCCTCCCCGACGGCTCCTGCACCTTCGTGACCGAGACGGACTGTGCGGCTGCCGGCGGCATGCCGCACGGCTACGAAACCCACTGTGACCCCAACCCGTGTCCGCAGCCCGCGGTCTGCTGTTTCCTCGATCAGGATTGCCAGCTACTCCTCGAAGGCGATTGCGTTCTGGCTGGTGGCACCTGGTTCTCATATGCTGAGAGCTGCGACCCTGATCCCTGTGAGACCCTTGATGTAGATGACAGCGCACCGCTGCCCACGACCTACGCGCTCTACGGCGGCGCGCCGAACCCGTTCCGGATGAACACCAGCATCCGCTACGACCTGCCGGAGGCGACAAGTGTGAGCCTGCACGTCTACGATCTCACCGGTCATGTCGTGAGAACAATGGCCAAGGGCGTGTTCCATGAGCCGGGACGTCACCGGGTCATTTGGGACGGCAATGACAACCTTGGTAGGCCGCTGGGCTCGGGAGTCTATTTCGTTGGATTCGAATCGGATGCGTATCGGATGACCCGCAGTATTACACTGCTTAGGTAACCTTGCACGACCTGGGCAAGCCCTCTCCGAGGCTCTTCGTAGTCTTGGAGGGGGCTTGCTGGTATCTGCCGGGCGTGAGATGGTCACGGTGCGCGGCCGTTTGCCGCGCCAGAGAGGAGATCAACGCCCATGGAACGCCGGCAGTTCCTGCAGAGCACGGCCGGAGCGGCCCTATTGTCCGCGCTGCCCGCCCAACTGAAGGCCAGTGACGCCCCCGGACAGCAGCCGAACATCGTCCTCATCATGGCTGACGATCTCGGGTGGAACGAGCTGGGCTGCTACGGCCAGAAGAAGATCCAGACACCCCACCTCGATGCACTCGCTCGTGATGGCATGGCCTTCACACAGGCCTACGCAGGTGCGCCGGTCTGTGCACCTTCACGCTGCAGCCTACTGACCGGCAAGCACGGCGGGCATGCCTACGTACGCGATAACGGCGAGCTTGAGAACCCGGCTCCCGGTGTGTTCGGAGGCCAGACCCCGCTCCCGCCGGAAGAGCCCTGCATCGCAAAGGCCCTCAAGGCCCAAGGATACCGCACGGGTTGCTTCGGCAAGTGGGGCCTCGGCACATCCGGTACCGTCGGCGATCCCCTGAACCACGGATTCGACCGGTTCTTCGGCTACCACTGCCAGCGCCACGCGCACAATCTCTACCCGCGCTACCTGGCAGACGATCGCGAACATGTCCTGCTTGAGGGCAACACACGCGGTTTGGCCGGCGAGACGTATGCGCCGCAGCGAATCGCCGATGAGATGCTGGCGTTCGCCACTGAAAACCGCGAGCGTCCCTTCTTCCTCTACTACCCGACCGTGTTGCCGCACCTCGCGCTCCAGGCGCCCGATGAAGAGGTTGCAGCCTATCGGGGTCAATGGGTAGAGACGCCCTACGAGGGCCCCTACTACCAACCCCACCCCACGCCCAGAGCTTGCTACGCCGCCATGATCAGCTTCATGGACAGGCAGGTCGGCCGGCTCCTGAGCCTGCTCAGCTCATTGGGTCTTGACGACAATACGGTGGTCCTCTTCACCTCCGACAACGGCACCACCTATCTGAAGGATGAGGTGGACTACGAGTTTTTCGAAAGCGTCGGACCGCTTCGCGGCCTCAAGGGATCGGTCTACGAAGGGGGTATTCGCGTACCACTCATCGCGCGTTGGCCGGTGCGGATCGAGGCAGGCACCCGATCCGATATGCTGGTTGCCAACTACGACCTGGGCGCGACGGTCGCAGAGATCGCAGGCACGTCATTTGGAAACGCCGACGGGAGCAGCATCCTCCCAACCCTGCTCGGGAACGAGCACAACCAGCGGAAACACGATCATCTGATCTGGGACTTCGCTGGATACGGTGGTCAGCTCGCGATCCGCCGGGGGCCCTGGAAGGGCGTCAAGCGGGACATGCGCAAGGAACCCGAGGCGCCGCTCGAGCTCTACAATCTTGCTGAGGACATCGGTGAGCAGGAGAACATCGCCGAGGAACATCCGGATGTTGTTGCGGCGCTGGAGGCCGCTCTACTGCAGGAGCGGACGACCCCTGGGGTGGAGGCATTTCGTTTTGGAGCTTACTCCGACAGCAATTCGCACTAGGCGACTCCGCCTTGCTCGACCACATGCGCCTACCCAACCTCCTCCAAGGCGCCTATGATTGAGCTATAGTCAAATGGGATCGTGATCATCACCGAACGACCGGCAATGAGGAGGTGCGCCATGACGCGTCTACCCCACAACCTATCGAAGATGTCGTTTCTCGTCGCAGTCCTACTTCCTTTGGTGTCCCCCTGCGCCTTCGCGGATGGCTGCTTTGTCTGGAAGAACAGAGAGATCGACATACTGGAACCCGAGCAGAAGTGTCTCATCTTCTTCGACCAGCAGACTGAGGATCTCGTTCTCTCCGTGAAGTACGAAGGTGCTCCGGATGATTTCGGATGGATCGTGCCTGTTCCCGCTGAGCCGGATCTCTACGCGGAAGAGGCTGAGCTATTCGAGCACCTCAGCAAAGCCACCCAGCGGCGCCAATACAAGCGGGGCCGGGGCATGGGAATGGCCAACGCCTCGCTGTCGGGCTCCAGCATCAAAGTCCACAAGATCGAGACGGTCGGCATCTACGAGGCGACGGTCCTGAGCGCCACCGATCCGACCGCACTCCAGGACTGGCTGGTCGAACGAGAGTATCAGCTGCCCCCTGATGCCGATGAGGTCTTGCGACACTACACAGAGAATGAATGGTTCTTCGTTGCGCTTAGGCTCGACCCCAATGCGCTTGCAACCGTCAATGAGCAGGGGCTCAGGGAGGGTACGATTCAGCCGATCCGGCTGCGCTTCGCCACGCCTCGGCCGGTCTTTCCTCTATACATCAGCTCGCTCAATCCCGGTCCTTCGGACATTCTCATCTACGTGTTGAGTCGCTCTGTCCTGGAGCCGGAGACACCAGCACCCGAGGGCTGGGAGACACAGGTTCACAGCCGGCCAGGTCATCACCACTGGATCTACCAGTATGAGCACCACTCCGATTCGGAGGAATTCCTGCCGGACTACATGGATGACTTCTGTCTTTCCAAGCACCGAGCGGCTTTCTCGCCGGAAGAAATGCGGGACCTGTATTTTCGCCCCTACGATCCTGAGGCCGGGCTGAGAAGCGATAACGAAGACAATCGCATCGACGCGCTGATTCACCTTGGTTACCAGCAACCGGCCGATTCCGAGGACTTGCTCTGCAAGGCCCAGAAGCGCGTCAAATCGGATCGTGAGCTGCATGCACTGCTGTGGGCTCTGGGACAGGTTGGCGGAGCGAAGGCGGAGAAGCTGCTCATCAAGTTTCTGGATGAAGAGGAGCTGGGAGTGAGAGTCGGAGCCATCGATGCTCTCGCTGAAATGGGCTCTACCAAGGCGGCAGAGAAGATCATTCCCGATTTCCTACACGTTGACTCAGGCGACAAGGCACCCTCCCGGTCCTCGAACACAATCCCGCGGATGGCGGCGTACGACTACGTGATCCGCAATCCCTCCGAACGCGCACGGACACTGCTCGCTGAGCTTTCCCGCAAGCATGAAGGAGCCGCTGTTTGGGCGAAGCTGGCCGTTCCTCCTCCAATCGGTGTTCGCAGGTGGAGGTCTGTTCCCGCCGCCAAGAATGATCCCGCGTTGCTCATGCAGGCAGCCTTGGCCCGCTGCGGAGACGAGAAGGCCCGCAGGGACATCGTCGAAGCCTTGATTAAGTCCAGCGTCGTTACGCAACCACAGTCGTCGAGATCACCAATCAAGTCTCGAGTCATCACCAACGGCATTCCGGGAACCTTCTGGGTCGGCAGTGCGGTGCGACATGCCAAACTCACTTCGCGCGAATGGCCCGCTCTCAGTCACGTCTATGATCTGTACCGGCTGGATCTGGTCTTCAGAGACAATCTCCTCCGCGAGGCGGCTTCGGATCCGCGCGTTCCCGAACTCGGCCGGATCATCCTTCTGAGCCAGTGCGAGACGCTCAGCGACGATGACCTACACGCGTTGGGCGAGATCTGGGCACGCGCGATCGAACGTCCCTGGCAGACGAGTGACACGTTCGACACAGCCCGGGGGCGAGGGTTCTATGCCCCTGAGAATCACGACAGGGAACACCCAGTCTTGTCGTTCAACGCGCGGGCTTGCTGCATTGTCTTCGCTCTCTCGCGACACGAACGGACAGACAAGCTGCTCCAGCTGCTTGAGACCACTCCGGACGGCGACCAACTTCTGAGGGGCGCGATTCTCGCCGCCTTGGCCAGGGAGAGAGCCGAAGGCATAGACGCTGAGATCCTTGAGTATGTCCGAACGAACTGGTTCCCGATTGCCGCTTCAAAGGATATTCTTGACGGATTCGAGGGTGTCACCGACGAGAAAATCCTACGAAGAAGACTGCGAGCGCTCCCTCTCGATTTCGATGAGGTTGAGCAACGCCTAACGTCCTATCTCGAAGGAAGACTGCGCAGCTGTCCGATGGACGAGGCCCTCGCAATCTGGCGAGAGATGCCGCTGGTGCTTCGGGTACGATTCATATCCTACCTCGGCCGTATCCGGGGTGAGCCGAGCGAACACATCGCAACAGTGGAAAGACTGTACGTCGATCTACTCGAAGAACTTGGAGCTCAGGACACCGGGCTGGGAGCACTCACTGTGAAGCATCGCGAGAATTTCCGGGAGTTTTGCCAGCGCCAACTCGAAGAAGCCTCCTAGATCACTTGGCAGGCCAGACGAGCACAAATGTATCATCGTCACCGCGCTGGAACATGGGGCCGTTGATATTCGCAGAGTCTGCCCCGCCAAGCGTGACCGTCACTTCCCAGTCCGCTGGAATCGCCTGCTCCAGACTCACGCGAATCTCGTCGGAGGTGACGGCGATCCGCCCCCTCACATCTCCCAGCCGCACCGGCGCATCCAGCATCGGCCAGGCCTCTGGAATCCGCGGCGTGATCTCAATCCGCGGTGGATCGGCGCTCAAGTCCACCTTCAAGCCCAGGTAGTCGTCGTAGATCGTACGCAGAAGCTCCGACAGCGACCAGGCCTGGCTCGTGGCGCCGCCAAACTCATCGTTGTTCTCGGCACGTGCGCCGTCACGGATCTCCTGGATCGTGCCGACCGCACCGGTCGCAAGGATCTCATCGATCAACATCTGGGTCTGACCAAACCCTTCACAGGGGTCATCCAGCGCCGAGATGTAAGGCCCTGACAACCACAGCCAGACGTCGCCGTTGTGGTAGGCCTTATCGTAATAGTGATCGGCGAGGTCGAGGTGCTTGGGCAGAAAGTCCGGATCGGCCTCTTCCAGCGAGAGCACGCCCCACGGGCGCACCAGCTCTTCGGCAGCCTCGTCGGTCACGCGGCGCCGCTGCTCTTCATCGAGCAGATCGGGCGCGACCAAGAGCGCCAGGAGGCTGTTCGGGCGAATCTGCAGGTCGGTCGAACCGTCGATATTCAAGTGGTCCACGAGTCGTCCGAGTTGCCAGTAGCGGTTGACGAAGGAGGCCGCCAGTCGGTCGGCCTGTGCCCGGTAGAGCCCGGCGATATCTCCGCCAGCTTCTTCCGCCACGCCGAGGTCCGCCAGAGTCTTGTCCGCCACATCGGGGAAGGTCTCCGCCAGACGAGCCGCCGTCAACAGACCGCGATAGAAGAGCGCCTGAATCTCGACCGCGCGACTTCCCCGCGGCGAATACGGATGCGCCTCCCCGCCCGCATCCATCCAGGTTTCACCGTCGCCGTGCGTGAGGAAGCCGTGCTCGTCAACCGCCTGCGCCAAAGCACCCTCGACGGCGCGTAACACGACCGGGGTCATCTTGCGGGCGAAGTCGTCGCGTCCCGAGCGGCGCCACAGCTCATCCAACGCGCGCACAAACCACCAGGTGCCGTCTATCCCGGCAAACTGCACCTGCTCGACGGTAACGAAGTTCGGCAAGCGCCCCGCGCGCGGATGCGACATATCCTTCTGCTGAAACTCAGCGAAGGAGCTCAAGACCTTCTCGGCCGTCTCCCAATCCCCCTGCACGAGGGAGGCGCCGGGCAACACGATGAAGCTGTCCCGTCCCCAGTAGGTCGTGAACCAGTAGAAGCCGGCGTAGATGCCCAGGCCCCGCTGATTCATGATCAGATTGTCGAGCGAGATGCGGGCCCAGGCGAGCGCACGGTCATGGTCCGGATTCCCGGTGACGACCGAAGACTCCCGAATCAGTGCCGTCAGCCGCGCTTCCCTCGCCTCGATCTTCCGCTGATGGTCGCGCCGTAGGTGAGCCACCTGGTTCACCGCCTCTTCGGTTGACGCGCCGGCCGCGACGAACACCTTGATCTTGGCCTGGGTCACTCGCCCAGGGATCCGCCCGCGAATCTCACCCGGCAGATAGGGCGTGGCGGTGCCCATCGCCTTGCGGGCGGCATCCTTGGGATAGGTCTTCTCGATGTAGCGGTCCGTGCCGTGAAAGCCATCACCTCCGGTCACGGTGATCGCCAGATAGGCGGGGTGGTCGAGTTCATCGGCGCGGCCGACCTCGTCCTCGCGCGCCGCGACCAGCACGCCGTTCTGCCAGCGGACCATGTAGCTCGGCTTCACGGTCTCCCAGAGGAAGCGCATGTCGAGGCGGGGCTCGAACACGAAGGGGCCAGGTGGCACGTTGTCGTAGACGATCGAGAATGCATTGGATCGGTCGAGAAGCGTGACCGTCTCGGTGATCTCGCCGCCCCCGGGCAGTTGGTGGAATCGGACGAGCTTGTCCGGACGAACCACCGCACGTTCGATCGACTCGTTGTCAATCGCTGTCGACTCACCCAGTCTCAGCGACCAGCCATCCATGAGCTCGTGCATGGCCACGTAGAAGCCGTGGTAGCTCCGCGTGTCGGGCGTGGCCGCCTCACCGGCGAGGTGGGCGGCCCCTTTGTCGGTGAAGATGAACTCTCGCGGGTGATCGGCGGTGACCTCGATCGCCAGATCGTCCAAAGCGAGACCCTCACCGATCGCCGGATCATGGGTCGGGGCAGCGGGGTCCTTCATCACCACACCCCCTTCTCGAGCATGAGGAGCACCCATTGAAATCGCCAGCCCGAGGCAGGCCAGGCAAACCAGAACGCGCGGTGCCCTCATCGCGGCGCTCCTATGGGGTGCTCAGCCGGAGCACTTTACCGGACACCGGCTCCAACGACACCTCGAGTGCACCGCCGGTGGCCAAGACACTCACATTGGCAAGTACATCCGCAAAACCGGCCTGTTCGGGAAGACCCGCGAGAACGCCCACCGGAACGGTGACACTCACCGGTTGGTCTTGATTGTTGAGAACGACCACCACGGTTTCATCACCCAGGCGGCGCGCGTAGGCGTAGACCTGACCATCGGCCAGCAGCTCCGTGAAGCTGCCCCGGCGCAGAGCCGGCAACTCGTGCCTGAGCGCAACCATCCGCTTGTAGTGGTCGTGGACCTGCACGCGCGCGGGCTCGTCCTCGTAGCGCCAGTAGAATGGCCGGCGGCAATCAGGGTCGGCGCCCCCATCCATCGCCACCTCATCCCCGTAGTAGATGTGCGGCGCGCCCACGTAGGTCATCTGGAAGGTGGCGGCCAGCATCAGACGGCGCGTGTCGCCCTTCGTCTCCCGCAGGAACCGTTCGGTGTCGTGGCTGTCGATCAGATTCATCATGACCTGCTGCGACTGCGGCGGATAGACCGAGCGTCCCGGCGCCAACTCCCGACCGAACGATGCGGCAGTGCCCTCGCCACGTCCAATCCACTTGAGGACCGGCTCGCGGAAGTACCGGTAGTTCATCGTCGCATCGACCATGTTGGGCCGGATCCAGTCGGACGCATCACCCCACAGCTCGGCAATGATGTAAAGATCGGGCTTGATGCCCCTCAAGGTGGTCGTGAATTCGGTCCAGAACCAGTAGGGCACTTCGTTGGGCACGTCCAAACGGAGTCCGTCGACATCCAGGTCGCGGATCCAATAGCTGGCCGCCCCGATGAGATGATCGACCACGGCACGGTTGGGATCAGCACGCTGCCGATGCTCAAACCGATCATGGTACCGGCGGTGTCCCTCGGCACAATCTGGACCTTCAACAACCTGAACGTCATCTGGCTCGTGACGCGCGGTGGGCAACCGGCCGATCAAACGCACATCCTGGTCACCTACGTCTACAAGGCGGCCTTCACCTACTACCGCTACGGATATGCGGCGGCCTTTTCGGTGGTCATCTTCCTGATCCTCCTCATCTTTGTCCTTTGGTATCTGCGCACAACGCGCGCGTTGGCGGAGGAGGCGCGCTGATGAGCACGGCAGACACCATCAGGAAGAAGGGCGTGGCGACGCAGGTTCTCACCTACGCGGCGATCATCGTGATCACTCTCTTGACCATCTATCCGGTGCTGGTTGTGATCAGCGTTTCGCTGCGGCCCTCTGACGCACTCTACTCGACCTCCCTCAGCCTGATCCCCGATGGAGCAACGCTCAAGGCCTTCCGAGTCGTTCTGCTGGAGCGAGGGTTTCTGTTGTGGATGCGAAACTCGCTGATCGTGTCCGCGGCCGTCACCATCTTCGGCGTCGCGCTGGCCTCCACGGCGGGCTACGCCTTTTCGCGGTTTCGCTTCCCCGGCCGGAAGCTGGGCATGGTGGGCCTTCTCGTCACCCAGATGTTCCCGGCCACGATGCTCCTGCTGCCGCTCTTCGTGCTGATGCGCAATCTGGGGCTCGTCGACACGCTGATGGGTCTCGTCCTGGCCTATTCGGCCACCGTCCTCCCCTTCACCATCTGGACGATGAAGGGCTACTACGACACGATCCCGCGTGATCTGGAAGAGGCCGCCATGGTCGATGGGTCGACCTCCTGGGGCGCGTTCGTGCGGGTGATCCTCCCCCTGGCCAAGCCGGCACTCATGATCACCGGCCTGTTCTCCTTCATGGCCGGGTGGTCGGAGTTCATCGTGGCCAGAGTGATCGTCAGCAGCCAGGGGCTCTACACGCTACCGCTGGGGTTGGAGGGATTGGCGGGGACGTTCCAGACAGAGTGGGCGACCTATTCAGCCGGCAGCCTGCTCGTTTCGGTGCCGGTCGTCGTGCTCTTCCTGGTGCTCAATCGATTCTTAGTTTCCGGCCTCACGCTGGGCGGCGTCAAAGGCTGATCCGCACAAATCGGTTATCGTTCGTCGCCCTCATCCCGGTAGATCGACTTGATGCCCCCCCAGCTCATCCGACTTGTGGGCGTCACATCACAACCTGCGTCCCACGCGCCGGTGAGACTGCAATCCGGATTCGGCGGTGTTCCGGGCAGACAGGGGGATTGGGTCGACAAGGTGAAGTCACCGTTCTCCGGATCGCAGAAAAGCGGATCCTCTGAGATGTTGCCCTCGAGGCCCTCCTGGGCGGAGAGCATACCCACCCAGTCTCCCTCCAGGTTGCCGAAGACGTCGGTGCATTCGAGCACGGCCGCACCCAGCGAGTATCCGGAAACTGGCTCGCCCAAAGCGCCAAAACTCAGAATACAACTGCGTACTGAAGCCGAGATTCTTCCGTGGACAAAGATCGAGGAGCCCTCGAGCGCCTCGTTTCCGTAGAAAGTGCAGTTCACCACGTCGGCATACAGCTGAAGGCCACCTCCGGTCGCCAGCAGGAGCCCACCGCCGCTATCGCCCCCCAGATTCTGCGCGAACGTGCAGCCGGAGATATCGACCGTCCCGCCATAGGTCATATGGCACCCGAGGCCTCCCGGCCCGAAGTCGGACTCGTTCCTCAGGAACAGGCATCCTTCTGCCTTGAAGGTGTCACATCCGTCTGTCCGCGCTCCCCCGGTTCGCACGGAGACGTTCTCAATGAACCGGCAGTCGCTCAGCGCCACAACACCGCCGTCGGCAAGAATGCCGCCGCCCTGGTCGGCCTCGTTCTCGCGGAAATCGGTCGCGGAGATTACGATCGCTTGATTGGGATTCTCACGAAGTGCCAATCCGCCGCCCAGACTGCCGCGATTGCCGATGAACTCGCATCCGTGGATTCCCGGGTTGGCGAAGAAGCTGTCGAGGCCCCCTCCCATCCCCGACTCGTTGTTCTCGAAACGGCAATTGATGAACGTCGGTGAACCATTGCGGCAGAAGACCGCGCCACCGGTGTCGTCTGCGAAGCTATCCCGGAAGATGCAGTTGACAAATCGGGGAGACGAGAAGGTGGCCAGGACGCACCCGCCCTGCCCAGGATTGGGATAGTCGGTTGACCGGCCACGCGCCACGGTCACCCCTTGGAGGATGGAGTCGTCTCCTTCGTCATCCATGAAGAGGAAACCACGCCGGCTGGTCCCATTCTGATCCGTGCAGTGAATGACACAATCCTCGGGCACCCCTGAGTAGGATCGGATCGTGATTGCCTTGCCGA
This sequence comes from uncultured bacterium, assembly GCA_964612295.1. Taxonomy (GTDB): domain Bacteria; phylum Eisenbacteria; class RBG-16-71-46; order CAIMUX01; family WJJG01; genus CAYQJL01. The sequence continues at coordinate 12,592 of CAZTDY010000050.1, forward strand.
GAAAACTGATGTCTCGATTGCCAGCCCCTGAATAGACGCCGTCGGCCAGTTCGATGATGTCGCCCTCGTCGGCTGCGTAGACAGCGATCAGGATGGTGGGATAGTCGCCACTCCCGTACTGGTCCAATCCAACCACCCCTCCCGCGCGAATCGCTACGAGATTGCACCTCAAACCGGCGAAAAGCGCGCCGCCGAACCTCCCCCGCGGGCGGTTTTTCTCGAAGCGTGGTATAATTGTAAGGATTCTCATCTGATGTGCACCTATGTCTGAAACTCACAAGGAGGTTTCATGTTGAGGCGTGTCTTTCTCCTGACGGCGCTGACGGGTTTCGTCTTGCTGTTCGGGAGCGTGCCTCCGGCCGATGCGGAGTGGGACGTGGATGGGCTCGAAGAACTTCTCCCGCGACATGAGACCGAGACCGAGCAGTCTCGCTGGGAGCAGTATCAGGCCGCGCTGAACGATGGCTCGCGCGATGATCCGCCCCCCCTGGCCCCGATTCGCAACTGTGCCGAGTGGGAACCCTGCACGGGCGTGATCATCCGCTATCCGTTGGGTCTGCCCTACAGTCTCCTGACCGACTTCGACGACGACGTGACTCTCCATGTGGTCGTCTCCAGCGGCTATCTCAGCAACGCGCAGAGCAGCCTCGCGGCCAACGGCGTAGATATGGGCCAGGTCGAGTTTCTCGTGCGCAGCAACGACTCGATCTGGACTCGGGACTACGGCCCTTGGTTCGTGTTTGACGGCAACGATGATGTCGCCATCATCGACCATACTTACAACCGTCCCCGGCCCAACGACAATCTGATCCCGATCTACTTCGCTCAGCAGCAGGGCATCCCGGTGCACAGTCATAGCATGTATCACACCGGTGGGAACTACATGACCGATGGGGCTCACATCAGCTCATCGACCCGGTTGGTGTACAACGAAGCCGCCAGCTACAACGGCATGAGCCAGGCCCAGGTCGACCAGCTCATGGCCGACTACTACGGCGTCGAGACCTACTACGTACTCGACTACATCGAAAGCGGCGGCATCCATCACATCGATACCTGGGCAAAATTCCTGGATGAAGAGACCGTGATCGTCAAGGACGTGTGGTCGAGCCACTGGACCTACAGCCCGCTCAATCAGCGCGCCACGCTGCTGGCATCGCTCGAATCCTCCACCGGTCGCAACTACGACGTCCACCGGATCTATTGCTACAACATCGGAGGCAGCTCGCCCGCCTCCTACACTAACTGCCTCATCCTGAACGATAAGATCTACGTGCCGTTCTTCGGTAACGCCACCTACGACAACGATGCCATCGCCACCTATCAGGCGGCCGCTCCCGGCTATGAGGTCGAGGGGTACTACTACGGCGGCTTCCTGAGCGACGACGCGCTGCACTGCAGGGCGAAGGGCGCCATGGACGCAGGGATGTTGCGGGTGGCTCACGTTCCCATTCTGGAAGAGCAGACCGGTGACGTTCTGATAAGCGCACACATTCACGACCACAGCGACACGGGGGTAAGCAGCGCGGACCTGCATTACCGCCACGACGGAGGGGCCTGGCAATCGACGAGCCTGGCAGCCCTGGGGAGCGACCAGTACGAGGGCACGATCCCGCAGCCAACCTCTGAGAGCACAACCGACTACTACATCCACGCCACCGACAACAGTGGACGGGAGGCGGGAATGCCGCGTGTCGAACCGGCCCGTTGGTGCAGCTTCTCGCACCTGCCCGACGCAAGCGGGCTGGAAGACCCAGCTTCAAGGGCCCAGGTGCAGATGGGTGGCAGCGTCCCGAACCCCTTCAGCCGGGAAACTTCTCTCAGTTTCGAACTGTTGTATGCGGATGAGGTCGAGATCACGGTGTGGGATACGGAGGGACGCCTGATCCGCACCCTCTATGATGAAACCGCCCAGGCCGGCGAAACGCGGGTGGTGTGGGACGGACGCGATGACGGAGGCCGGGAAATGGCCACAGGCCTCTACCTGTTCCGTCTGCGGGCGGCCGGGATCCAGTACAGCAAACCAGCACTGCTGGTGAGATAGAAGCAGGAAGGAGCGAACATGGGACCGATTGCCTTGGAAGGCAGGGCTGGCCGCTTGCTGCTGATCGTTGGCAGCCTGGCCGGCTTGCTCGTCGTCAGCGCGACGGCCGAGCCCGTGCAGGAGTGGGATGACATCTTCGACGGTGGCGCCCAGTTCCTGGATATCGGGCGCGCGTGCCTCGTCGACGGTGACGGCAACCTGATCATCGCGGGTGAAACGAATGACCTCGTGGCCGGATCGGAAATGTCGATTCGAATGCTCGAGCGCGATACGGGCGAAACGCTCTGGACGACCGAATTCATTGCGCTCGACGGCAGCGACATGGCGGTCCACGGCATCGTGCACGACTCCGCGGGGGACATCCTGCTCGGTGGCCACGTGCTTGGCTGCGAGGGGTGAGGCCACGGAGACGATATCACCGTCCTTAAACTGGACGGTGTGACCGGGGAGGTTCTCTGGTCTCAAGTTTACGCCGGACACAGTGACGACAACGAGTCGGTCTACGCGATCGCGTGCGACGCGCAGGGCAACGCCTACGTTACGGGGCGCCGCAAGAACGGTTCCCAGATGGACGACATCGTCGTCGCGCGCTTTCGGGCCGCGGATGGCGAAATCGACTGGATGGAGAACTACGGCGGGCCCGATCACCTGGATGATCGTGGTTGGGATATCGTCGTCGGCCCCGACGGACACCCCGTCCTCACCGGCTTCTTCGCCAATCTCGACGGCACGGGCAATTTCTACACGCTCAAGGTCAACGCCAACACCGGCCAGGAGATCTGGTCCCGCTCGATTCCCGGTGCGATCAACAACCCGTACGACAGAGCCGGATGGTTGGCCGTCTGTGACGATGGTGACATCGTCATGGCAAACCGCACCTGGACGTCCAGCACTTCCTACGATGCGATCCTGTTCCGGTTCGAGGCATCCGACGGATCGACGGTGTGGGACGCTCAGTACGATGGCCCCTCCTCCGGCTCCGACAACCCCTACTACATGACGCGCGACAGCGCGGGTGACCTCCTGGTCGTGGGCGTCAGCAGCAGCGACTACATGGTGCTCAAATTCGACCAGGCCGACGGCGACCTGATCTGGGTCGGCAGCTATGATGGACCGCCGGGCTGGTACGACAACGCGAAGTGTGTCATTGAAGGTCCCAACGGCGAGGTCATCGTCTCCGGCTTCAGCGACGGCACCGGCACGGGATGGGACATGGCCACGGTCGCGTTCGATCCGGACGATGGCTCAGAGCAATGGGTCGTGCGATATGACACCGGGGCCGGCCAGACGGACGAAGGCGCCGCCCTGGCAGTCACCCCCGGCGGTGACCTGTATGTCGTGGGATATGGCTACACCGAGGACGACGGCAGCGACATGCTCGCGGTGCGCTACCGGCTCACCACCTCGTCCGCCCCGGACTGTTTCGAGGGAACGTCCACCGTGAAACTGACCGTGGGCCCCTCGCCCTATGTGACCGGCAAGGGTACGCTGCGATTCGGAATCGGCGCGCTCACCGCTGACCAGATGACCCTGTCGGTGCACGGCACCGATGGCCGGGTCTACGGCCAGGCCGTCCGGCCCATTCCCGCGGGCGGCGAGTTGACCCTGACGCTGGCGGATCTGCAGCCTGAAGGCGGACGATTGACGCCGGGGGTCTATTTGGTACGCTTGCGCGGTGTCAAAGAAGAGGTCTCAGACAAGGTCGTCATCCTGCAGTAACGGGGCAGGTCCCGTTCGCGCACATCTGATGAGCTCCTCCAATGAGGAGCTCATCGCGTATTTGCGCAAACTGACCCCCCAGGTCGATCTCACCGTGGGTGAGCAGCCCCCGGAGCCGCCGGACTACCGAATCTTGATCGCGGGCCGCCCGACCGAAACACTGCTCGATGCGAGTCCTCGTCTCGAAACGCTGCTCATCCCCTACGCCGGGCTTCCCAAGAGCACAGGCGAACTTCTCAGCAATCGTCCGCATCTTCGGGTTCACAACATCCACCACAACGCGGCGGCGGCCGCCGAGCTGGCGATGGCTCTGTTGCTGTCGGCAGCCAAGTGCATCGTTCCACTCGATCGATCCCTTCGGGCCGGCGACTGGACGCCGCGCTACGAGCCAAATCAGTCCGTGCTCTTAGGCGGGGGCCGGGCCCTGATCCTCGGCTTCGGCGCCATCGGATCGAAGATTGCGCGCGGCTGCCTCGGCCTGGGCATGGAAGTGACCGCGATCAGGCGGCGGCCACAACAGGCGCCGGGGCTGCCGGAAGACGTCCAGATCCTGGGCCCCGATCAGCTTCATGAGGCTCTGAAACAGACCGATGCACTCTTCGGCGCGTTGCCGCTGACGCCCAAGACCGAGAACCTGATCGGTGAGGAAGAACTCCGCCTGCTTCCGGCGAACGCGGTCGTGGTCAACGTCGGGCGAGGACCGGTCATCAATCAGAAAGCGCTCTTCGAGAGCCTGCATACGAGGGCCATTCGCGCGGCCGGGCTCGACGTCTGGTACAACTACCCGCGCGAGGTGGAGGCGCGAACGAATACGCCCCCGGCCGACTTCCCCTTCGGCCAACTCGACAATGTCGTGCTCAGCCCGCACCGCGGCGGCGCGTTGGGGGTGGATGCGTCGGAGCGACTGCGTATGGAGGCGCTGGCCGACACGCTCAATTGTGCGGCCCGTGGTGAGGCGTTGCCGCATCCGGTGGATGTGGCGGAAGGGTACTAGGGGGAGGAGCCCCAGAGCGTCTCGTCGCTCAGGGCTTCACAAGGCTCAGATTCGCTCCTCGAGCTCTGGGCGCTCCTCCCCCAAGCCTCCCGGCTACCGCTCCCGCGCCCGATCCACCTTCGAAGCTCGGGTACTGGCGCTCCGCCCCTCTTCCCGGCGCTTACGTTCGAGGACCTTGCGCCACTGACTGATCTGCTTGTTCCGGGCCTTCTTGGCAGCCCGCACGCAGGCTTCCTTCGCCAGCCGCTTGTAGTTCACCAGACGCTTTGCATCGAGATCTCCCGCGTCGATCGCGGCTTGCACCGCACAGCCGGGCTCGCCCTCGTGCTGGCAGTCGCGGAACCGGCAGCGGGCGGCAAGCTCTTCGATGTCGGCAAAGGTCTTCTCGAGGCCTTCCTCATCGGTCCAGGGCTGAATGGTCTTCATCCCCGGCGTATCGATGAGAATACCGCCCTCAGGTAGGACGATCAGCTCGCGGGTAGTCGTCGTATGCACTCCCTTTCGATTCCAGTCGCTGATTTCGGTTGTCGCCTGACGCTCCTCACCCAGGAGCGCGTTGACAATCGTCGACTTCCCGACACCAGACGAACCGAGGAATGCGTAGGTCGACCCGGCGCGCAGATAGGTCCGCACCTGATCCACACCGTCCCCATCCAGGGCGCTGAGGGTGTGCACGGGAATCTGCCGGGCGATCGACTTGACCTCTTGCACCCGCGCCTGCACGTCCTCGACGAGATCCGCCTTGTTGAGCAGGATCACCGGCATGGCGCCGCTATCCCAGGCGATCGTGACATATCGTTCGATCCGCCGCGGGTTGTACTCGACGTCCAGACCGCTCACCAAGAATACCGTATCGACATTGGCCGCCAAGGTCTGCTCTTCGGTGCGGCCGGTCGTGACCGCCGTGCGGGTGAAAGCGCTATCGCGCGGCAGAAGAGCATGAATGAGGACGTGGCCGGAGGTGCCCGACTCGCCCACCACAACCCAATCCCCCGTGGTGGGGAACCGACTGGGGTCTTCCGTTTGAAACCGGAATCGTCCGGTGGTTTCGCCGGTGCAGTCTCCATCAGCGGAGAGCAGCAGATACCGGCCGCGATCTTCTCGAACGACCCGCGCAGGGCCGAATCCGTTCTCGGTGTGGTCCGCCATCTTGGCGACCCACTTCTCATTCCATCCCAGAGAAAGCAAATCCATTCGAGGTCTCCTCAAGAGATAAGCATAGCACGCGAGCAGGTCGAAACCGCCCGGGTGCGACCATTTGGATCGTTAGATTGGGTTTGCGTGCGTCACTGGGGTTAGACAGGCCCGCAGAAGGCGGGCAGACCGCTCAGAGGGAAGATCGGGTGGCAGAAGAGGCTGCGCCGTTCTTCTATGAGGTCGGGCCCTCGAGGCCTGCTGTCCCAGCCGTCGGTCTCACAAGCACCAACATCAAAAAGCCTCCTTTCGCCCGTGTTCCTGATCGCGCAAATGCGGAAGAGAGTCTCATGTCCCGGGCCGGCAACCGTGCGGGTTGACACCCAGCCGCCCTCTTTCGCATCATTCCTCATTGAGTTATTGGCCCGGTTGATACAATTCTTGCACGGAATCGGCCGGCTGACCAGCATCGATCCGTGAGGAGCCCCAAGATTTGAGCAGACGGAGGATACGGAAAAGGTTTCGCGGCGAAACGAAGCCGCAGAAGGGCGAGCGACCCGCCCCTGCGCGCAACCGACGCGACACCCGCCAGCCGGGGTGGATCCCTTTCGCGGCTGTTGTCCTTCTGGCCGTGACCGCTCGCATCCTCTTTCTTCTGCGTCAGACCGACGCGGGGGAGCCGTTTTCCCTGCTTTTCTGGGGCGACACGTCGGCCTATCTCGGCATGGCCACCTCCCTCTTCGGTAAGGTGCCGTTCGACCAGGGCATTCCCTTTCACCCGCCGGGCGTATCCTATTTCCTGGGCGCCGTTCTCTGGCTGGCCGGCTACGGGCCCGGCAATCCCGCTCTGCCGGCGTTGACCCTGAAACTCACCATGGCCCTGGTCGGCGGTCTGACCGTCGGCCTGTTCTACCTTCTCGTCCAACGTCTCTTCGGCCGCACGATCGCGCTGGCCAGTCTTCCGCTCGCGATCTTCTCCTTTGGACACTATTTGATGTCGTCGGCTCTGAATGCCGAGGTCCTCTTCCTGTGCCTTGTCATGAGCGTGCTGCTGGGTTGGAGCGTTCTAGCACCGCAGCTCAGCGAATCTACGCGCACCGGCGGGACCGCCCGTCACCTGATCTCCTCGGCCGGGCTCGGGGTTCTGGCGGGGCTGGCGTCCCTGGTGAGGGCCGAATTCCTGCTCACGACGCTGCTGACGGGCAGTCTCATCCTGATCCTCAGAGGGCGTCGCGCGATGCTGCCGGTTCTCGCCTTCGTGCTCTTCTGCGGTCTGACGATCCTCCCCTGGACGATGCGTTCCCACGAAGGCCTGGCGGCCGTGAATCGTGCCAACGCCGATCGGCTGCCCCGGCCGTTGCCCGAGTGGGTGGTCGTCTCGGCCGCGGGGGCTCTCAACTTCGCCACCGCCAACAACGAGCACGCCAGCGGGGCGTTCGACACGCGGATGATCGACCGCCTGGTCCCCAACCGGCGGGGCCAGCAACTCGACGTGGCCGATCCCGAGGTCAATCGTCTCTTTGTCGATGGTTATCGCGTGGGGCTGACCTGGATGATTGATCACCCCGCGCAGGCCGTGCGCCTCCTCATGAGAAAGGTGCGCCTGGCCGCCGACGCGATGGAGTTGGGCTACCTCCAGGGGAACCTGCCCGTCGGCGTGAGCGGCGACCGGCGGCCCGTGGATCTCTTCACCTCGCGGAGTGGTTGGCTGCCCCTGCTTCAGCTTGCCCTCGCGCTCTTGGGAGCCTGGCGCCTGCTGAGGTCCAAACCGCTCCCCGGGATCGACCGGCGAGCATGGATGCTCCTTCTCCCCCACGCGATCACGACCGCGGTGGTGATCGTGGCCTTCTTCGGATTCGTGCGATTCGGGATGCTGCTGATCCCGCTCTTGTGGATCCTGGTGGGAGCCGGGTGCCTTGCTCTTCTGGAGAGGCTGCCCTGGTCGCCTCGCTGGCGCCAACGGCCGGAGCGGGGCGTCTGTATCCTGCTCCTTTTCCTCCTCGCGGTGGAGATCGTGGGCGCCCTGAGCGGCCCCCTGACGCTGGATGCCACGGGTACCCAACTGCCCGGAGGCCGGCAGTTGAATCCGGATGAACTCGTCCACATCAGCACTCGGTAGCCCGATCCGCCGGAATCAGCCAGTACGACCCCCGCACGCATCACACCTGTAACCAATTCATATACATAGAGTTACCTCGATGCGGCCCGGATCTCCAGACCATCGAGTGGCCTTTCTCATTTTTCCCAGCTGTATTACTTGACATATACACCAATGCAGTCGTAAAGTGTATTACGTACCTAATGCACTTGTCCGCGGCTCGGGGGACGGCCCCGCAGGCGGACGAGGGGGAGGTCGAGAATGAGACGACACACTCGAACACTGATGGTTCTCTTGCTCGCCACGGTGCTCCTGGGCGCTTTGCAGGCCCCAGCCGGCGAGATGGTGCGCCAGGCACCCACCGAGGTTCAGCAGTCGCGCCCCTGGCTTCAGAAGTGTCTCTGCGCGGAGGAAGTCTCTTTGGGGTTCTTCCTCACCCTGGAACCGGCCGACGCATCGGGCGGCCCGGGTGAATCTGTCGAGACGGATGGATCCGATCACACCGCCGACAACGGCACGCTCCAGTCGGAGGACGATCCCAATCTGATCGACGGCGCAAGGCGAGTTCTCGCCACGGTGCGGGTCTTTGTGGAGCTGTCGCTGCGGATCCTGGATCACATCCTCCGGGAATGCAGCTGGATCTCGGGCGCGCATTGAAAGGAAGCCGCATGCTGATTGTGGTCGATCCACATAGCGGGGTGCCCGTCTACCGGCAACTGATGGATCAAATCAAGTTCCACATTGCCAGCGGTCTGCTCAAGCCGGGTGACGAGTTGCCATCCACGCGGGCGCTCTCGGCGGAGCTGGGGGTCAATCCCATGACGATCAGCAAAGCCTACAGCTTCCTCGAACGGGAGGATGTGATTGAAAGGCGCCCCGGCAGGCCCTTGATCGTGAAGGCTCTTCCGACCGATCAACTTCAAGACCGCAAGCTCGAGCAGTTGCGCGAGAGCTTTGCCCCCACGATCACAATGATCCGCCAACTGGGCATCGATGAGGCGGAAGCCCGAAGAGTATTTGATGAGCTACTGGCCGGACAGGACTTGGGCGACGTAGTTGAAGGCGACGGCCAGGAGGGAGAGACGGAATCATGAACACCGTGACATTCGAGAACATCCATCGGGCATACAAGCGGGGCGTCAAAGTCCTGGAAGGCGTGACCTTCGCGGTCAACCCCGGAGAGGTCGTCGGCCTGCTCGGCAAGAATGGCGCCGGGAAGACAACGCTCATTCGTATCGCCATGGGGATGATCGAACCTCAACAAGGGGAGGTGAGGCTCTTCGGGCTCGACCCTCGCGAGGACCCGATCGACGTCAAACGCCGGGTCGGATACGTCTCCGAGGATCAGATTCTCCCTCCGTTCCTGCGAGTCGGTGAGGTGATCGACCTTCACCGGGGGCTCTTCCCCACCTGGGACGACAATATGGCCGATCGTCTCGGCAAACGCTTCGACCTCTCCCCTAACGCGCGGATCGGTACGCTCAGCAAGGGCCAGGCGCGGCAGGTGGCGCTCTTGTGCGCGGTGAGCCATCGCCCGGAGGTGTTGATCTTGGACGAACCAGCCGGCGGACTCGATCCAGCAGCGCGCCGCGAGTTTCTCGAAACCTCGATTCAGCTCTTGAACGATCAGGGTTCGACCATCCTGTTCTCATCCCACTACATGAATGATGTCGAACGGATGGCCGGACGTGTGGTGCTGCTGCACGACGCGCGGATCCTGGTGGATCGGCCATTGGACCATCTGCGCGAAAACCACGCGCTGGCACTCATCCCCCACGGTCCCGACACGTCCCGCGATCGGATCCTCGGTCTGAAGGGTTGCCTGGGCGTGCGGGAGCGTACCGACGCGATGCACGCGGTGTTCGGACTCGAACCGGAGGAATCACAGGCACTGATCTCGCGTGAACTCGGGGTCTCGTCTGCCCGCTGCCGCAACGTGGCATTGGAAGAGATGTTCATCGAACTGGTCGGAGGGCAGTCGTGATCTTGGGTATGATCGGACGCAATCTCGCCACGCGAGGTTTGTGGCGGTGGCTGGGCATCTGCGGCATCAGCATGGCCGTGGCCCAGGGGATTCGGTTCATGCGTCTCCATGACCGCGGCGCAGATCTGAGCCCTGAAGAAGCCGTCACGCTGACGGCGGCCGTCCTCATTGCGCCCCTCCTTCCATTCCTTATCTATGCGGGCTCCGCTCAGAGATACAGTGCGATGGAGGCGGCGCTCCCCCTGCCGGTCCGCCGCCTCTGGCTCGCCCATGTGGGGGCGCTTCTGCTCGAAGGGCTGGCCCTCCTGCTCGTGATGATCGGTCTGCTGATCGGCATGGAATCCCTGCTGGCGGGGTCAACCGACGGAGGGCTGATCCACAGCGGTGCCGATCTCTTTCACATGGTGACCCACACCACCGCCGCCGTCGTTCTGGCCATCACGATCATGCTCATCATTCGTCCGGCCGGAATGCGCCTCTCAACGAGGACGAGAGAGCACACGCTCCTGGTCATCCTCGTGCCCGTCTACGTCTCCGGCATGGTGGTCCTGAGTCGGCTGCCCGTCTACTTCGGGCTCATTCTCCTGGCGCTCAGCGCGCTTCTGCTGTGGCAAACGTACGGACGGTTGGGGGCGGTGATCGACTTCGCACTGCCCCGAGGTGCTGCCGGGCCCTCCGGAGGTCCGATCGAAGAGCACGGGTGGTCGACGACTGCGCTCAAGCCCGGCGGCGGCAATCGCAGGTGCTTTGTGCTCAACGTGATCTGGCGATCCCTGATGCACCGGTATCTGATCTGGCTCCTCTACCTCATCCTGGCCTTCTACGGCCTCATGCTCACCGGAGGGCTGGCGCATCTGGGTTCAGATTGGGACTCGCGTCTGGGAATGATCCCGATGACCTGGTACCTGCTGCTCCTGATCCTTCCCGTCGGCCTCAAGAAAGGCGATATCCTGGACGCCTTTCCGATCCCGCGGGGCCGTATCTTCACGATGATCACCCTTCCTGCTGCCGCGTGCGTGCTGGTCGGATACGCGGGTGGACACATCTATGGGGTGTTCAAGGAGGAACCCACCAACAAGGTCATCTACGCCGAGCAGGAGTGTTGCCACAGCCTCCTGATCAACCTGGAGTACTTCGAGATCGATTGGGATGGGGCCCCACCGCCGGTCACCTCTCCTTGGGGGGAGGAACATGCCGCACGGACGATTCCCGTCTTCCGGGGCCTGTCGCCGGTGATCTACAAGCCCTACACCGCCGCCGACTCGTGCAGCCTGGAGTTTTTGTCCTACCAGGTCAGCCGGGCGGCCGAGCGCGTCTATGGGCTGCAGATCGAGCCATACGAAATTGCGAACCGCTACTTCGAGAAGGCGGGAGGCGATTCGATCAGACTGAAAGGTGAGGGACTGACGCTGGTCGAGGATTACGCTCCACCCTGGCCGTCTCGTCTCGAGAGACTGTTGCCCCCGCTGTTCGATCCGTCTCGAGGGGGCCTGTTTCCGATCATTGCCGTCCTGGTCGGCGTTCCCTGGCTCCTGCTCATGGCGCTGGGCTCTCAGATCTATCGGGCGTCGATTTCCACCGTGCGACGCAAGTGGTATCTGATCGCCATTCTGGGAGGCGTGCTGGTCGTCCACATCGGCGCGTTCGGGTTTGCGGTGGTGGAGGTGGCCGAACCACACATCGTCACCGCCTTCGTCCTTATTCTGTCGAGCAAGATCGCCACTGCTTTGCCGGGGGGCGCGTTCAGCATGTACGTGCTGAGCGCACTGCTCATCTGGGCAAGCTATGCCTTCGCACAAAGACGTTTCGATAGAGTTGAGATCCCCGTGCAAAAAGGGCCCCTGCGCTACTTGCTGGGTGATTGGGCAGCCTCGTAAGGAGAATGGTGAACAGCGATGACCTGGACGCTCTACAAACAGGATCCCGCCATTCAGACGCTGCGGCCCTCGCTGATCCTGGCGTTCTTTGCCACGCTGATGATTCGCCAGGTGCTCGGAGGCCTTGTGTCCGGGCCGGTCGAGCCGACCGGAGGCTTTGACAATGGTTGGCTCATCTTCACCGGCGCCATGGTCTGGGCGACCCTCTTGCTCTTCGTCATCTCCGGCAACGTCTCGACCCACTGCGGACGCCTTGGCCTGACCCTCCCCCTGAGTGCCCGGCACCTGTGGCTCACGCGCCTGGCGGCGATGCTCAGCGCGGCTTTGCTGCCGTTGGCCTTGATCACCCTAGGCGTCTCGGTGCGCATCGATCCTATGACGCACCGGTGGGCCCTTCACCTTCCCTTCGTCGCAAGCGGTTTGCACGCCGGGGCCGCCCTAGCACTGGCCATCACGATCATGCAGTCGCCCGCCCCAGCCCTGCAGAGGGTGGGCAAAGGCGTTCCCCACATCATCTATCTGGCCGTCGTGTCGGTGGGGATGCTGCTCGTGACCCTGGCGACCGCATCGTGGCCGCCAACCGGCTTCTTCTTCATCGCGGTGGCGGGAGCTCTGGCGGGGAGAGTGTATTGGTCCCTGCCCTCGGTGTTCAGTGTTGCGCCGCGGGAAACCGAAGAGGACTGGTCGGAAGAACTCGATCACCTGCAGTCGCCCCAGGAGCCGCCAGCGCGAACCGGCGGGGCTGAGTCGGGGCAGGTCTTTGAGGCCGCTTTCCGCAGTCAGCCCTTTCCGCGGCTCATGCACCTGACCATCTGGCGTCTTCTGCACAACAACATCCAGAACTGGGGCGGCGTCATTCTCCTCCTGGTCATCGGAGAGCGGTTCTTCGTCTCGGTCTTCGTGGCAAAGGATACGTTGACCTACGCGGTTCCCCTGGTGGCCTGGATCTACCTCATCTTCTTCAATGCCCTGAAACGCGCGCACCCGGTCGCATCCTGGCCAATCTCCCGGAAGCTTCTGTTCGCTCACTGTTGCGCGCCTCCCCTGCTGGTACTACTGCTCGGGCTGGGAATCGGGGCCACCGAACTTGCCACCGGCAGTCTCGAACACAATCATGTGGCCTATCGCGACCACAAACTCGTGATCCCGCCCGAGTTCGGAGAGATCTCCTGGGACGGTCAGGTCGACCCGGTGATCGCACCCTGGGGTGAGGAGTACGCGCCTCGTCGCCTCCCCGTACTGCCCGGAATGAAGGCTCGCGTATTCAATCCCTACGAACATGGGCCGCAGAGTTCGCCCGAGTTCATCGCGTTTCAGATCGAGCGGGCCGCGGCGGCGATTCACGAACAAAGGCGCTATGATCCAGACGAGTTCGATGCGTCGATCCTGGACGACAGCTACGAAGCGGCGATCGCTCGCGGAGCTTTCACCGTGGCAAGATCCACGGGTCGCGCTTCCCCGATTCGTGTTCGTACGACCGCGATGGGCTTCCTTGTGATGGGACTCATCGGATTGCCGATCCTGTTCACGGCATTCGAGCAGCTTCGGTTGGGCCCCCACCGCAAGATCTTCCAGGGAATCACCCTGGCCGCCATCGTGCTCTTCGCGGGCACCTACATCGTCGGAGCGTTGGGTGAGATCTCCGGGCTCACAAGCCACTGGGCGATCAATGCGTTTCTGGCGGTGCTGTTCCGGGGCCTTGCGCTCGATCTGCCGATCTCGACCGCCCTGATGTGGGTTCTGGTCGGCGTGATTTACATCGGGTGGTATCTGTTCGGCCAATGGCGCTTCGGCCATGCCGACCTCCTGCCCCGGCGATGCGATCCGTTCACCAAAGAGCACTAGCGGCGGATCGCGTAAGATGATTTGAGGTCGCGGGTCCCCTCTCGCGGCGGGCGCGGTCCTCGGGGTTCCTAGGACCCCGGGGCCGCCCCGACCTCAGCCGGACCTTTTCCGCCTTCATCGGGTGTAGGTGGCATCGAAATGGGCTGGCTCAGCTGCCAATAGTGAACCTTTCTTGCATTTACATCCGACTGGGCCCCGATGATTCTCCGGCTGGCTAACGGCAGGCGTGATACAATTGTAGGACTCGCTGCCAATACGAGCTTTGGTGTGTGCACCGATGGGGAGGAGACCATGCACATCGTTACCTACCTGAATTCAAAGAACTTAGGGAATCACTCTCTGACGCGAACCTTCGGCGCCGGCCTTCTGGCCGCCGTCCTGGTCCTTCTCGCTCTCACGGCCGGCGATGCGGTGGCCAAGAGAGCTCCTGACGCGTCTTTGCAGGATGCCATCGCCGCCCTGCCCCCGGTGGAGCAAGGCTCGATCGACCTCGGACGGATCGGCAACAACTGGATCGACACGCGCACCGGGCTCGTGCAGACCGCCATGGGGCTCTCTGCCGGTCCCTACTCCGGTGACCCCGAAACCGTCGCCAGGCAGTACCTGCGGGAAGCGTCGGCGACCTACGGTCTGGCGAACGATCTCTTCGACCTTCGGCTGGTCAACGTCCAGGAGACGCCCGGCGGCTTCCACATCCGCTTCAATCAGATGAAGGCCGGCGTTGACGTTTATCGGGCCGATGTCGTCGTCAGCCTCGATCGCAGCGGCGAGTTTGTCAGGGCGGTCAGCAACAACTACGACGTCGACCTGGCGGCGCAGAACTGGCTTCCCGTCGCCTCGGTTCTCGAAGCCGACGCCTACGCGATCTCCGCGACCGCGATCGGACTGCCCAATGATCGCAACGATGCCAGCATCCTGCAGACCGCGCTGACCGCCGATCCCCGCGCCGAACTCCTGATCATGCGCGACGGTGACGTGGCCGGCGGAAGTGCGCACCTGGTGCAACGGGTTCTCCTGGCTTCGGACGCCGTTGCCGGTGACTGGGAGATTCGGGTGGATGCCGAGACTGCAGCCATCCTGGGCGCCAGAGACACGCGCGTCTATGTCGACGGGTCGGGCATGGCGTTCGATCCGGACCCCCTGACGACTGCCGAGGTCAACTACGGCGGGAACTACGGCGATAACAACGATGGCGACACCTCGCAGCTCAACGCCGAGAGGTTCACCCGTCCCCTTCCGGACCTCACCTATTCGGGCGGCACATACCACCTGGCCGGCCCCTGGGTGCGGATCACCAACTTCGAGTCGCCGAACGACCCCGCCGTCACCTCAACCGATCCCGATGGATTCAACTACACCCGCAGTCAGCAGGGCTTCGAAGATGTGAACGTGTATTTCCACATCGACGAGAGCCAGCGCTGGATTCAGGCGCTAGGATTCAACAACATCCAGTACGGTCAGATCAATGTCGACACGCACGGCCTGAGCGGACAGGACAATAGCTACTACTCGCCCGGCTACAACCGGATCGCGTTCGGCGAGGGCGGCGTGGACGACGCGGAAGACACCGACGTCGTGACCCACGAGTACGGCCACGCCATCCAGCACAGTATCGTGTCCGGCTGGGGTGGTGGCCACCAGGGCGCCATGGGCGAAGGATTCGGCGACTATTGGACCGGTTCCTACAGCGGCTCGATCTCGAGCTTCAGGGACTACTGGGTGTTCAACTGGGATGGCCACAATCCCTTCTGGGGCGGCCGCGTCCTCAACACCTGGATGCACTACCCGGAAAACCTGAACGGCTCCGTGCACAGCGACGGACAGATCTGGTCCGCGCCGCTCTGGGAATCCTGGCATGAGGTCGGCCGCGAGGTCATGGACAAGGTCGTTCTCCAGCACCATTTCTATCAGGGCAGCTACGCCACGATGGCTACGGCCGCCGGCTATGTCATGCAGGCCGACGCTGCGCTCTACGACGGGCTGCACGCCGCGACGATCGACCATTACTTCACCGAACGAGGCATGTTCTCTGAAGCGCAGTACACACAGCCCGAGATCACGCACACGCCGCTCGGCGACCAGAGCACGAGTGGTCCCTATCAGGTCGTCTGCCTGATCACCTCCGATCTGCCGTTCACGGCCGGCACGCTCAAGGTCGTCTACGGCGTGGACGGTGCTTTCGATCACGAGGCCGATCTCGTTGCGACCGGCAACCCCGATGAGTATGCGGGTTCGATCGATCATCTCGGCGATGACCTGGTCATCACCTATTACCTGAAGGCGCAGAACAACGACGGATGGTACGGGACCAGCCCGCGGGGCGCGGAGTTCACGCACTACTCGTTCACGGTCGAGGGTCTCTCGGGGATCGAGGATGAGCGTCTCGCAAGCCAGATCAGCCTGCGGATCAGCCCCAATCCGGTGGTCCAGAGCAGCGTGATCCAGCTCAACCTGCCCACGGAGCAGGAGATCGATCTCGCGGTCTACGACGCCTCGGGACGTCGCATTCGTACGCTGGCCGAGGGCTACAAGAGCGCGGGACCGCTATCGATTCAGTGGGACGGACGCAGTGAATCAGGCGAGCCGGCATCGACGGGCGTCTACTGGGTGCGGGCGCGCCTCGCTGATCGCGCGCTTGTGCGTCAGATGGTCGTCAGCAAGTAGCGGCAACGCGAACAATCTCGTTTTCCATAAGGGGCGTCTCAGGTTGGCTGAGGCGCCCTTCTTCTGTTCGGCGCGAGTCCCACAGGTGCCTCCAGCGCGCCGATCAGCACCTCCCCGCGAGATACGCTCCTATTCAATCTGGATTCTCTCCAAGAGATAGGCGCCATTGGATTCCATTCGGATTGCATAGTCTCCGGAATCCACAGCCTGCCGCAGCATCGCCCTCGCTCCCTCGTTTGACAGGGGCCAGGTGGTGGAATGGACTCGGATCGCCAGGAATCGTTCACGCAGTTCAGAGGATGGCTGGATCATGGTCTTGGGACGCTCATACGCGAGGGATCCGAAGAAGCAGGACATCGCTTGGATCTTCTCCGTCGCGGGAATCTCGCTGGTCGCACGCAGAAACCGGCTTCGGGTGCGATCGATTCCGGGAAATGCAAAATGGGAGAAGTTCAGGATGAAGAGCATCAGGGGGATCGCGATCGCAAACCGGCTCACTGACACTTTTCTGATGGCTCTGGATCGCAAGCTCTGAATCGCCGCCAAGAAGGCAAAGGTCAGAACGGGTATCCCGTAGTAGAGCGAGAGGTTTGATTGGGCCCCATTCCCGCTCGTTGTATTGATGACCCAGGGGATGATGAATAGAAGCCAACCCCAACGGGTCAAGAACGGAAGGAACAGAAGTGAGAAGAAGAGTTGGAGTGCTCCCTTGCCGAGAAGTGCGGATACGACTTGGCCGGGCTTCAGGATGAAGCCACGGAGGATCTCCGGAATTCCATCTCCCCACTGGGCCCATCGCGTCATGAATCGGAATCCTTCATCCGCCGGAGCGAAGGCTGGGATGACCCATTCAAGGCTATATCCGACTCTCGCAAAGCGAAGATGTTCATTTGGTGCCTTCCAGTA
>CAZTDY010000051.1:0-28435 GCA_964612295.1 uncultured bacterium
CTGTTGGGATCTTCGCGCAGGTGTTGCCCGTATTTCAAACGGCTTCATTTGGGGGTCACTTTCCGCAACAAGATGTCCTATAATGTCGATGTTCAGATCGCCCCCAACGCGTTCTGCAAATCCAGGGAGGTGTACCATGGATAGAACTCCCACCCGCTCTCTTCTCGTCGTCATCCTCCTGATCATGTCCGTGTTCCTGGCGTTGCCTGCCTCCGTCCGCGCGGAGGAGGACTGCGAGGACGAGCTGCTCGCCTGGTCGGTCGAGGACGCCATCTTCGTCGAGCATCTTGGCGCCTGGTACAACTGCTGCGTCCTGATCATGGTCGAGATGGAAACGCCCGAGCCGAACGTTGTCGACTTCCTCGAAGCCGAGACCTACCCCGATGGGCCCTGCTACTGCGACTGTTGCTTGTCGATCGGGATGCACGGGACAGGCTTCGAGCCGGGCACCTATCTGGTGCGGGTCTGGAATGAGGATCGCACCGAGCTGTTCGGCGAGACGACCGTGGAGGTCGAAGGCGAAGGCGCCGGACCCGGCGCATTTCAATGGTTTGGCCAATCCCCCTGCGGAGGATACTCAGACATCGGGGACGATGTCCCCTCCGAATTCGATCGCGGAGAGACCTGGGGCAGGGTCAAACAGCTCTTTCAGTAGTCGTCGCGCTACTTGTACAGCTCCTTGATCGATCCCCAACTGTGCCTTTCACCGGCGGTGAAGTCGCAGGGGTTGGGGTCGCACGAGAAGGTGGCCTAGAACACAAATCCCCCGAGGCGCTTGCGCATCCCGGGGGACTGGTTGCTCCTCACCCGAAGCGTATGACACGGAGCGGCGGACGGTGGACGCCGCCGCTCCGCGCTTGATCAATGCACAATCATCAGCTTGCGAACGGCCGAATCCATCTCGGTCTCGAGCTTGTAGAAGTAGACCCCGGTGGACACGGGACGACCGCCATCATCGAGACCGTGCCAGTTGAGCACGTGCTCGCCCTGCGGGACCGCACCGCTCATGAGCGTGCGAACCACGTGTCCATCCACGTCGAAGACGCGCAGTGCGATGTGCTGCGGCTCGGGCAGGTGGAATCGGATGCTCGTGCCGGTCGACATCGGGTTCGGCGTGTTCTGGCTGAGCATCAGTCGCGGCTGGGCCTGTTGATCGGGCGCATCCGAGAATCCCGGCCGGCCGGTTGTGAACTTGACGGCCAGCGGAGCGGAGAACGGGGCGGCGGTCGGCGGCTCGTCACTGAAGTAGCTGTAGGTGATCCCGGTCGTGTGTTCGGCGTCCTGAATGCCGGCCGTGGCATACATCTGCGTGCTGTCGTTGTTGTTCACGACCTCGTACTGGAAGACGATTTCGCCGTCGCCGGTCAGGGTCGGGTAGTAGGCCGGATCGTAGAGGATCACCTCGAAGCTCTCGAGGGAGTTCGTCGCGTAATTGCGCACGTCGTCCCAGGCGACGACGTAGCGATGGTTGTCCTCGTCGTACCAGTGGAAGACCCCGCCGGAGCCCGACTGGTACAGGTTGTCCCAGAAGGGCGAGATCATGTTCGCCGGGCCGCCGGCGGACGGCAGATACCAGTTGCGGTAGTTGACCAGGTAGGTCGATCCCATCGCCATCCATCCGTTCGAACAGATCGTGACCCGATCGAAGGTCTCCCCGTAATAGGTGAACGGGAAGGGCATATCGAGCGTGATGGAATCATCCTGGTTGTAGCCGTTGTCGCCGAGGCCCACGGACACGCCCGGGCCGCCGCTGCTGGGATTGATGTTGATCCACTGGTACACCGGATGGTCGTCGTAGCCGGTGTCGGTGTCATCGTAGGCGAAGTAACCGTAGGCGTCCGGACCGGTGGGATCGTGCTGATCCGCGGTGCCGACCAGCATCTGGAACCGAATCGTGTCGCGCACATCGTCGGAGAACCGGAACACCATCTTCAGATTGGCCATGAGCCCCGGAATGCAGTCGATGGGTGAGGTCAGCCCAAAAGTATCAAGGGCGTTCGTACCGACCCCCGCCGGATCGATGTTGGTGGGGATGACCGCATACGAGTCGGTGACCTGAACCGAGTAGCTCTCCGACATCAATGTAATCTCGATAGGACCCGGCGCCGTATGTGTCCCGCTGTTCGTCACCGTCACACTCATCGTGCCCGATTCGCCGGGGTCGAGCTCCGAACCGGCGCCGCTCAACTGATGCGACACGTATTCGAGGTCGGCCCCCTCCACCGGCAGGTAGAGCACGGCATCCCAGGTGTCTCTCGTCGATGAGGAGCTGATCTCGAGATCGAGACGGATCAGATGACCCGCCGGTGTGCCCTCGTAGACCCGGAGTGTCGTCTGCGGATGACTGGGCGGTCCTTCGACCGCGCCCGGGGCGATTGTCCCGTAGGTGATCGGATCATCGTTGTAGAAGATCACGTACGGATCATCGTAGCTGATCGTCAACACCACATCCTGGGCGGTGATGATGCCGAAGTTCTCGAGCAGGACGTCCAGTTCAACCGTTTCGCCGGGGTTGATCGTTCCGTCGTTATTGCCTGAGCTTGGCGCAATGTCGTCGTCATCGACCTCGAAGCCTGCCTGGCCGACAAAGACGTACTGCTGCTCGATGTCGAAGCTCCCCTCATGCGGGTACAGGTTGTGGCCGGTCACCACGACCTCGACACTACCCTCGACCGAAGTATCCAATGGAAGCTCAACCACGCCATTCTTGTCCGTGTAACCGCCGCCTAGGCCTTCTCCGTTCATCAACAGGTGTACCCAGGCGTTTTCGACCGGGTTGCTCAGGTTGGCGAGGACCGTGACGTCGACATGATCAGCGCCCACCGGCAGCGTCGCCGGATAGTCGACGGTCAGCATCTGTGGCATCCCCGTCCACACCTCGGTGGCCGGATCTCCCATCAGGTTGTTCCAGAAGATGAACCTGCCGGCTGCGTTGTACTGGTAGTCCTCATAGCAGAGAAGCAGTTCGATCTTGCCGCGGAGATTGGACATCCCGAGTGTGAAAGAATCTCCCCAGTACAGCCCATAGGCCGCCCCGCTGTAGTAGCAGTTGTTGTAGCGGGTGTGGGTCCCGAGGGTGGCGGTGGCAATGCTGCCGATCCCTCCAATCAGGCCATAGGTGCCGGAATAGGCCCGCAACCAGGCCTCGTTCATCGAGAGGCCTTCGTAGAAGCTCCCCGTCCCGCAGGTCAGATTGATCGCGAAGGGGAGCATGTCGGTGTTTTGCAGCTGAGCGATGGTGGAGGTCGTCCACCCGCTCATGTTCCAGAAGCCGCGGTATCCGAAGTAGGAGGATCCCGTGTTCACCGAGTTGCGCATCTTGGTCACGAATGGGCCCGTGAAGACGGTGTCGCACTCGGTGAATCCGATCGCGAGCATCCTCTCTTTGAGCCATTGCTGAATCTGGACACAGGTCGGTCCGGAGGTCGATGGATCTCCGACCAGCGTCGCGCGGCCGAACCAGTCCCGATCCATGCGCGGGCTCGTCTCGTAACTGACGATCTTGTCGACGATGATCTCGAGATGATCGTAGGTCTCTCCCGAGAGCCGGCCGATGAAAGCTTCCGGCATGAGATCGTCGCCGTCGAGCTGGCAGTAGGGATGGTCGCCCATGCCGCCGTAGGTGTAGTCGTGAGGATCGTCGAAGGTGCCGATGCTGTAGGAACCTCCGACATCGCCCACGATCGTCACGAACTCGGGGGGATACTCCCAACTGTTGTAGGCATTCTGAAGCCAACTGCGAATCGCGTCCGGATAGCTGCCGGTCTCGCCCGTGTTCGCATAGTAGACGTTGTAGCCCATCCTCTGGCGCCACTCGACCAGAGGCTGGAGGATTGTCTCAACCTGCGAATTGTCCTTCGCGATGATGACCCAGGTGCCTAGATGGGGGGCCAGCTGCGAGTCGCGACCGCCGCCGGACTGGTGGTAGTTCACGATGAGGTCGCCGTAGATAGCATCGAATGCAGGCGTGAGCGGAATCGTCCCGCGCTCTTTCTGATTGCGCAGGTCCACTCCCGTGAACTGGAGTTCGAGCTCCACCCGGCGGGCCACGCGGATCTCGCCGGTCACCGGGTTGTGCCTGACCGGATAGAAGCGAAGGGGAACGACGCGGATATCGCGCAGGATCGCCGGGGCACCGACCCAGACGGTCTCCTCACCGAGGAACGCGTTGGTGGCATAGGCCGACTCATCGATCACCGGGGCCAGAGTTCCGTCCTCGACCATCGGCAGAAGACGGTAACCGCTCAGCGTCTCCTCCTCGACGGAGAGGACATTGAGCTGAACCCCCGCATAGGCGGGGATGGCGACATAGCGCGTGAAGCCCGGAAACGAGGGGGTGCCTTCCGCCCCGTAGAGCTGCCCTCCGGGAACATTGAGAACCTGGTAGGTGACGTCCTCGAATTCGTAACGCTCCATGTCGAGCGCGGGGAGATCGAACGTCAGATGAACGGCCTGCTCGTTCGACGAGTGAACCTCGAAGTCGGGCTCGGTCAATGTGGCGCCGTCACGCAGGGCCAGCGTCGTGCCGGCGTGTGCTGCTCCCATGCAGAGCGTCCCGATCACGGCAGTAGCGATAAGAAACGAGATCTTCCTGATCCCGGTGGAAGGCGTTCCCATGATTCCTCCTGGATTGGGCCAGCTTGCCCCGGTTGCCGGCCGGGGGTCGGCTGGAAATCCGGGGTATCGCACAATCGGCGATCATCCGAGACCGCCGGTTAGACGAATCCGCATTCAATTATAGCACGATTCCGCTCCCGCGCCCCGGGAGGGGGGGCGGGAGGTCTGAGAATCCTAGCATTTTCGGGTGATCCGGGGGGGGATCGGGCTCGGCGGCTGTCAGAGATTGATCCTCTGCCTTGTCCGGGCCTACCGTCCCGGCAACGCTGGCGGTTTCCTGCTCGGCCGCTCGCGCAGATTCGGCTTGGGCGGCTTGTGCTTGCCGATCAACTGCATGACCTCGCGCAGGCCACGCTCCATCTGCGGGTCCTTGCCGGCGGCGAAGTCCTGAGGCGCGATATCGATCTCGATGTCGGGATCGGTGCCGTAGTTTTCCACGCCCCAGCCGACATCCTGGAACCAGAAGCTGAACTCGGGCTGCGTG
This sequence comes from uncultured bacterium, assembly GCA_964612295.1. Classification (GTDB taxonomy): domain Bacteria; phylum Eisenbacteria; class RBG-16-71-46; order CAIMUX01; family WJJG01; genus CAYQJL01. The sequence goes on from CAZTDY010000051.1 coordinate 5,102, forward strand.
GTGATTGTTCCATCCACGAGCGAATGCCTCGGCCAGATGCCGATCACGCCACCCCAGGTGCGCACGCCCACCAAGGGGCCCAGTTCGTAGAGTTTCCAGCAGTGACTGAAGATGTCACCGTCCGAGCCGGCCAGCTCGTTGGTGAGCGCGACCATCGGACCGCACGGAGCCTCACTGGGATACGGCTCGGGCGCCATGTACCGGCTGATGTCGTACCCTACGCGTTTGCGCAGAAGCTTGTCGAACAAGAGCTGGGAGACGTGTCCTCCGCCGTTGAATCGCACATCGATGACCAGGCCCGGATAGTCGACCTCGGCCAGGAAGTAGCGATGGAACTCGCTGTATCCCAGCGGGCCCATGTTGGGGATGTGGATGTAGCCGGCCTTGCCGCCGCTCTGCCGGTGGACCCAGGCGCGGTTGCGTTCGACCCAATCCCGATACCGCAGACGATACTCCTGCCGCAGCGTACGCAGCGAGACGGTCCGGCGCCTGGCGGCCTTCTTGCCGGCCTTCGCCGGTTCGGAGACGGTCAGCCAGACCTCCTGACCCGCCTGGGCGAGCAGGCATTCGGCCGGTGAGCGGTCCTTGTCGACCTCGCGACCATTGACCGCGTGGATCAAGGTCCCCTTGCCGATCCCCGTGCCCGGCGTGGCGAGGGGAGAGGTCGCGCCCGGCTCCCAGGAGTCACCCTGCGGGATCCGCTTCACCTGCCAGGCTCCCTGGTTCGCGTTGAAGGTGAGATCCGCCCCCAGCTGGCCGATGGGATAAACCGGCGGGCGACGGTAGTCACCCCCAAGCTCGTAGGCATGGGAGGTCCCCAGCTCGCCCTGCATCTCCCAGATCAAGTCGGAGAGCTCACCCCGGGTCGCGACCCGGTCGACGAGCGGAAGGTACCGGTCCAGGATGCCCTGCCAGTCGACCTTCGACAGATCGGGCACCCAGAATTGATCCCGCTGAAGCCGCCAGGCCTCGATGAGCATCTGTCGCCATTCGTCGCCCGGCCGGACCTCGGCGCGGATGCGGGTCAGGTCGATCCATCCGGTCTTGCGGCCGGCCTCATCTCCCGGAGGCAGTTTGCCGGGTTCGCCCGAGGCGGATGTTGCCCGCAGGCGACGTCCGCTGCGGTAGACCAAGGTCTTGAGATCGGCGGTGATCGAGAAGCTGGTGACCTTCCCCGCGAAGGTGCCGCCGCGCATCTCGGTCAGATCGTAGTACTCGATTGTGGACTTGCTCGGCGGTTCCATATCGCCCCAGCTCATCCCCAGGCTGCCCTCGATCGGCTGCGACCGGACGAAAATCCGCCCCGCCCCGGCCTGCAGATCGTCGTAGCGACCTTCCGGCATCGGAATGGCGAGCACGCGAGTGCCGATTCCATCGAAATCGATCGACACCTTCGTCGCCCTCTTCGGCCCCTTCTTGCCCTCCGAGCCGCCGGCCCACTCCTTGGTCTTGCCGGCCACTTCCCAGGGGTTGTTGCCCAGGGTGGCGCCGCCGGGCTTGCCCTCGAGCGGCCGTGGTGAAGGCAACAGGGGTGTGGGTTCGTCGGCCTTCAAGGTGACGAGATAGGGCCGCACCCCGCGCGGGAAGCCGAGGCCAAACTGGATGACGTCGTAGACCGGGTCATAGGTTCGCAGCGAGAGGAAGTAGAGGTACTTCCCCTCGGGATCGAAGCAGGGCTGGAAGTCGATGAAATCGCCACCGGTGATCTGGTGGATGTTGCCCGTCCTCGCGTCGGCCACCTTGATCGCGACATGCCGGCGCCCGACGCCGCACCCGTAGGCCACCCAGCGGCCGTCCGGCGACCAGCTCACGCCGTGGATGCGATCGTAGGGGCTCTTGTCGATGCGATTGGCCTTGCCCTGGGTCAGATCGATGACGAAGAGTTCTTGCCGCTGGTTGGTCACCGCGATGCGGTCCGGCAGCTTGGGACGCGCCTTGCGGCGGGCTTTCTTCTTGGTGCCGCGCCGCTTCGCTAATTTCTCATCTTCCTGCGGCTGCGGCGCGACCACCAGGCTCAGGATCCGCCCGAGATCCAAGCCCGTCTCGATCCGCTTGGTGCCCTTGCCGGGCGTGATGATCTCGAGCTTCTCTTCACCATCCTCATCGGTGAGCGCCACGATCCGTTTGCCGTCGTTCAGCCAGCGGGCCAGCCGGTGCCGCCCGCGCCAGGGCAGGCCGAACTCGGTGGCCGGGCCGTCCCAGAATCCGAGGGTTGCGGGGCGCCCGCGGAGGGTCATCAGCAGCGAGTGGCCTTGGGGATGCGGGTCGTATCCCTCGAACCCCTCCTTGGCGGTGACGAACTTGCGATTGCGCTGCGTGCGCGGACTTCTGACCTGCACGGACACGGCGCGATCCTCGCCGGTCGCCGGATCGAAAAGGCGAAGGTCGGCTCCCGCGTGATAGACGATGCGTGTTCCGTCGGACGATGGGAACCGCGCGTAGAAGCCGTCATGGTTTGTGTGACGCTTGAGCCCGCGCCCGCTCGGCAGGCACGAGTAGATGTTTCCGGTGCCCTCATGGTCGGAGATGAAGTAGATCCGTTTGCCGATCCACATCGGGGAGGCGAAGTTGCCGCTCACCTTCGGGAGGATGCGGCGGAAGTTGCCCTTGCCGGTCGGATCGACCCACAGCGTACCGGCGGTGCCGCCCCGGTAGCGCTTCCACCGCGCGGGGTCGAGCCCGTTGCGGGCCAGAGCGCGGCCCGGCCCGTCCGGCTGGTTTGTATAGGCGCGCGCGGGACCAAGGTTGATCGGCTTCGGCTCTCCGCCGGCGATCGGCACGGCCAGCAGGTGATGGTAGCCCATGAACGGCTGCCGCGAGTCGCTTGCGACGAGGATGTCCTTCCCGTTGGCGGACCAACCGAGGATGAGGATCATGCCGCCCAAATGGGTCAGGCGGCGCGGTTCGCCGCCGCCGGCCGGCATGAGATAGAGATCGAGCTGGCCTTCGTCCGCTCCCGCGAAGGCAATCCACTTCCCGTCGGGCGAGATGCGAGGCCAGGCCACGAGTGAGCGGCTGGCCGTCAGCCGGCGCGCGGTTCCCCCCTCGGCGGGAACCGTCCAGAGATCGTCGTCGTTACAGAAGACGATCTGGTCCGCATGTATCGTGGGGTGGCGATAGTATCCGAGGGTGGGTTCGGCGGCTTCCTTCCACGTGCGGTCGGGTCGATCGGAAAGGGGAGGAGGCGCTTTCAGGCGGGGTCCGGTTGCGGTCGGCGTCGTAGTCCGGGCAGCCGGTTTCTTGGCCCTACGTGCTGGCATAAGTCCCTCCTATGATTGCCCCCGTTCGGTGGCGGGCAGTTCATCTTCCTTCTGTGCAGTTTCAAAGACCTGCTGCGAGCGGCGCATGGCGCACCAATCGCGTCCGCACATGCTGCAGAAGTCCTCTTCGGGATTCTGATTGGAGGCCTCGCGAATCTCGCGCGCCCGTCCTGGATCCATGGCGATATCGACTTGTGCCCGCCAGTCGAAGCCGACGCGGGCCGCGGTCATCCGATCATCCCAATCGCGCGCGCCGGGCAGACCGCGGGCGACGTCGGCCGCATGAGCGGCGATGCGGTGCGCGATCACACCCTCGCGGACATCGTTGGGGCCCGGGAGGCCGAGATGTTCGGTGGGGGTGACGTAACAGAGGAACGATGCGCCGTAGTAGGCGGCCGCGGTGGCGCCGATCGCGCTCGTGATGTGATCGTACCCCGGCGCGACGTCGGTCACGATCGGGCCGAGCACATAGAACGGTGCACCATCACAGATCTCGTCCTCGATCTTCATGTTCTCTTCGATCTGGTTGAACGGCACATGCCCGGGGCCTTCGACCATGACCTGGCAGCCCGCCGCGCGGGCCCGCTGTACAAGTTCACCCAAGGTGCGCAACTCGGCGACCTGGGCTTCATCGGTCGCATCCGCCTGGCAACCCGGGCGCAAACCGTCGCCCAAGCTGAAGGCGACATCATACTCGTACATGATGCTGCAGATCTCATCGAACAGATCATACATCGGATTCTCTTTGCCGAAGTGGGTCATCCACTGCGCCAGCAGGCTGCCGCCTCGCGAGACGATGCCGGCGGTGCGTTTGGCCGCCAGCGGCAGATGGTCCCGCAAGAGACCGGCGTGGATGGTGAAGAAATCGACACCCTGTTCGGCCTGCTTGGCGATCGTCGCGAGAATGTCATCGTAGGTCAGCTCTGTGATCGGTTTGTCGCGGATCATCTCGTAGATCGGTACCGTGCCGAGCGGCGCCGGGCAGTTATCGATCAGAAAGGAACGAATCTCGTCGAGATTGCCGCCGGTCGAGAGGTCCATCACGCAGTCAGCGCCGTATTGCAGCGACAACTCCATTTTTACCAGCTCCTCTTCTTTGCAGGAGTGGTCAGGGGAGGTGCCGAGGTTTGCGTTGACCTTCGTTCTTGCCAGACGGCCGATGCCGATGGGATCGAGTTTCCCTTGATCGGCGCCCCCATAGGCGGCGGCCAGATGGCGCCGATTGGCCGGGATCACGAGACGTCCCGCGCCAACCGCCTCGGCGATCTCTTCCGGATTGCGCGACTCGTGTTCGGCGACCCGCTTCATCGCGGGGGTGATCTGGCCGCTCTTCGCGGCTTCAATCTGAGTCATCAAGATGTCCCTTCGCTATAAACTGCCGGATCAGTAGAAGTTACGGCAACAGCTGCCCGTCCGGTTGATTGTCCGTACGGTAACCCCCTATGCTACTCCTCACCCACATCGTCGGCCACCTAAAAACGGGGAGAGCAAGCATGGGATACCCTACCCGCGCTGAAGCCTGGGAGGTCCTGACCGAGTACACGAAGAGCGACAGCCTTCGCAAACATGCGTTGGCGGTCGAGGCCGCGATGCGCGCCTACGCGCGCAAGTTCGGCGAGAATGAGGAAGAGTGGGGCGTCGTCGGTCTGCTTCATGACTTCGACTACGAGAAGTACCCGACTCTGGAGGACCATCCCATCCGGGGGTCCGAGATTCTCCGCGAGAAGGGATATCCGCCCGAGATGGTGAGCGCGATTCTGGCGCACGCCCCCCATACGGGTGAGCCGCGCGAGACGCTGATGGCCAAGACGCTCTTTGCAGTCGATGAGCTGACCGGATTTGTCACCGCCGTCGCCTTGGTGCGGCCCAGCAAACGTGTGGCCGAGGTGAAGCCGAAGTCCGTGAAGAAGAAGATGAAGGACAAGGCGTTCGCCAGGGCCGTGAACCGTGACGAGATCAGGGAAGGCACCGAAGGGCTGGACGTCGAGTTTGCAGAGCATGTGCAGATGGTGGTCGATGCAATGGCCGGCATCGCCGACGAACTGGGCCTGGCGGGGGAGTAAAGGCACCGGGCCAGCCCCGGGGACACCGACCCCACACATGAGAAAAGGGCGACGCAGAAACCCTCAGTCTGGCCCTCGACGAGCCTGATGCTTCACGTGCATGCGAACCCTAAACCGTGCAACAGGTTAGCGTTGTAGTTCTCACTGACGTTTCCCCATCGGTGATCCATTGATATGTGCTGGTTCTCGATCGCACGTCCTTCCCCGGTGACGGAGAGGCATTTTCGTCTGCAAGCATTTGTCCAGAGAGTTGCCCAGGAGCCGGATTTGAGCGATAAATCACAAGCCGTTGGATCGGTAGATGAATCTCCGTCCAGGAAGGAAACGCTCGGGGTCATCCTGCTGAGGGAGAAGGACTGGTTTGCGACGGCGGTCCTGTTCGGGCAACACGGCCCGATGGCGCATTGCCATGGTCGCTGGGGGCCACTGGGGTCTAGCGGCGATCACACGGAGGAGGTGGACGTGAAAGAGTCTTGTCTCGACAAACTGATGTCCCGCAAGGGGCTGTATACGGCGTTCTGGATCGTGGGGATCATCATGGTCACCGCGTTGGTGGTGTTTGCGGCGAACCTGCAGAAGGAGGTGCCGCCCATTCCGGAGCGTGTGGTGTCCGCCTCCGGTGAGACGCTCTACACCTACGACGACGTGGTGAACGGTAAGGCCCTATTCCAGCAGTTCGACCTCATGGACTACGGCACGCTGCTGGGCATGGGTGCCTACCTTGGGCCCGACTTCTCCACAGAGTTCTTCCATCGCCGCGCCGAGTACCTATACGAGCACTTCGCTCACGAGGTGTACGGCGTGACAGCAGAGGCCCTGTCCAATGTGCAGCGCGCCGGCATCAAGGAGATGGTCAAGGCCGACTTCCACGCCGGCACCGCGCTGGTGGAAGGGGTGGTCAACTACTCCGATGAGTCGGCAGCCGCCTACCAGGCCAACGTGGACTACCTGGTGGACTTCCTCGTCAACGGAAACCAGGAGAAGGCCTGGCCCGGCGGCGTGATCCGCCCGGAAGAGGCCCGTCTGATCGCCGCCTTCGTGGACTGGAGCCAGCTCGTCGCCTCGAGCAAACGTCCCGGCACTGATCGAACCTGGAGCAACAACTGGCCGCCGGAGCCTCTCGTGGACCAGGGGCCCTCCTGGACGACCCACTACTACACCCTGTGGGAGATGCTTGCACTGTGGGTCGGCACGATCCTGATGCTGTGGGTTGCCTACGACAAGTTGTTGAAGAAGGATCCAAAGGAGAGCCTGGAACAGCCCCTGGCGATCTCGAAGCTCTTTCCCTCCCAGGAGAAGCTGCTCAAGTACGTGCCGGTGGTGGGCCTCTTCATGTTCCTGCAGCTTGTCATCGGAGGCTACCTCGCACACATTTACGCCGATCCCAGCCAGAGCTTCATTCTCCCTCAGAGCATCCTGCCCTTCAACGTGATGCGTGCCCTGCACACGAACCTGGCCATCGTCTGGGTGGCCATCGGCTGGTTGGTGGGCGGCATGCTCATTGCGCCCCTGGTCAGCAACGAGGACCTGAAGTTCCCCTGGCTCGTGGATGTGCTCTGGGCGGCATTGCTGGTGGTCGGCGGCGGTGGACTGGTGGGCATCTACCTGGGTGCCACCGGTCAGATGCGCGACGTGTGGTTCTGGTTCGGCAACGAGGGCCGCGAGTTGCTCAATCTGGGCCGCGTCTGGGACATCGGCCTGGTGGTCGGACTGGTGATGTGGTTCTTGATGGTCCTGAGCGTTATTCGCAAGGCCAAAACGAATAACATCATGGTCGGGGCCATCATCTGGAGCGCCTTCGGCATCGCCACGTTGTACATCGCCGGCATGATGCCGCTTCACAAGATCATGCCCAACTACAGCGTCGACGACTTCTACCGCTGGTGGGTCGTTCACCTGTGGGTGGAGCTCACGTTCGAACTGTTCGCCGCGGGTGTGCTGGCCTTCCTGACCGTGGCGCTCGGTCTGGTGTCCCGCAAGGTGGCCGAGCGGATCATGCTCTTCGAGCTGGGACTGATCATGCTGAGCGGTACCCTGGGCGTGGGCCACCACTATTGGTGGCAGGGTCTGGACGAGTACTGGATCGCCATCGGCGGTATCTTCTCGGCCCTCGAGCCCCTGCCCCTGGTGCTGCTCATGATCGAGGCCTTCAAGGAACAGCGGGCGATCAACGCCCGGGGCGAGACCTTCGCCTTTAGGGTGCCGTTCCTGTTCCTGGCGGGCAGCGCGTTTCTGAACTGGTATGGTGCCGGGTTCCTGGGCATGGTCATCAACACGCCGACGATCAATTACTACTGCCACGGCACGTATCTGATCATGCCCCACGGTCACGTGGCCCTGCTGGGCGCCTTCGGGTACATCTCGCTGGCCTTCATGTATCTGGTCACCCGGTCGAATGCCATGGCCAAAGGCCTCGAATGGAACGAGACGCCCAGCCGCATCGGTTTCTGGCTGCTGACGGTCGGTGTGATTCTGTTCTCGATCCCGACTTTGGTCATCGGCTTCGAACAGACCCGCGTCGCTCATGATCTGGGCTACTGGTTCACGCGCCAGCGCGCCGCGATTGAACCCCTATCGGGTTGGATGTGGTCTCGGCTGCTGCCGGACGGCCTGATGATCTTGGGTGGACTGGTGATCTTCCTGGACCTCGTGAAGAAGAGCCTGCTGACGAGAAAAGCCGCCTAGCGGCAGCAGATATGGTGAGACGGGCGGGGATGATGTTTCCCCGCCCGTGTCCTCTGCGCCACAGTTGACCGGCCTCCATGTGTTCCTCGCGCCACAGGCCGGCCGAGGTTGGGTTCTTAACTACTTGAGACGCACCGGATTATAGGCGGAGTCTCTGGCGGCATGGCCCTTGAAGTGGCTCTCTCCGAAAGGAGATCGCCATGAAAAGGACCCATCCGACCGCGAGGCTACTCGCCAGTCTGATCATCGCCATTCTCTGCCTCCCCTGGTCCAGCTTCCATGGGATTGCCTTGGCCCAGAATCATCCTGCCGTCGGAGTGCCCGAGTTCGGTACGGGCACCCTCTACCGCTCGCTACCCGGCAAGCAGCTTCCCCTGCCCTGCGCCCGCATGGACATCGACCTCACCGTCACCGGTGTCATGGTCCACGGCGAGGTAACCCAGGAGTTCTTCAACCCGATGGATGAAACCATCGAGGTGATCTACGTCTTCCCCCTGCCGGATCGGGCTGCGGTCAGTCACATGGAGATGCGCATCGGCGACCGGCGGATCATCGCCAAGGTGCAAGAACGAAAAGAAGCAGCACGCACCTACGACCGCGCGCGGCAATCCGGCCGGCGAGCCGCCTTGCTCGATCAGGATCGACCGAATCTGTTCAGGATTTCGGCGGCCAACATCGGACCGCGCGAATCGATCGAGGTTCTTCTCCACTACAATGAGGAACTCATTCCGATCGACGGGCTCTACCGTCTGAACTTCCCCCTGACCTTCACGCCGAGGTTCATTCCCTACGAACAGGGGGAGGGCTGCGAGTGGCCCATCCCCAGTGGTGAGCGAACCTCGCGCTGGGTGCGCAGCACTGTGCCGGATGCCGCCCGCATCACACCGCCCTTCATTCGCACCGACGATGTCCGCGGCATGCGGGCACGGGTGCGGGTGGCTGTGAAAAGCGGAGTGGACCTGCGGGATCTGGAAAGCCCCTCCCATGATATCCGCATCACGCGTGATGATGGGCGGCATCTGGTGAATACCGAAGAGGAGCTCGTGCCGACCGATCGCGACTTCATCCTGACCTGGAGACTGGCCCCCGGGGAAGAGCTGCAGGCGGCTCTCCTGACCGAGGAAAGGGAAGACGACACCTACGGCCTGCTCCTGCTCGTTCCCCCGGTGGCGGGCCAGGACGCCGCGAACGGTCACCTGACCGAGACGTTGTATGTCGTGGACATCTCCGGCTCGATGCAGGGCCCGTCGATCGACCAAGCCCGCGAGGCATTGTTGGTGGCGCTCGATCGAATGCGCCCCGGCGATCGATTCAATCTCATGGCGTTCAACAACAGCAGCACGCTCTTCAGGCGCGACATGCAGTCGGCGGACGATCGGGGGGCGCGAGAGGCCGCCCGCCACTGGGTGCAGGGCTTGAAGGCCGACAACGGAACGATGATCCTGCCCGCGCTGCAACGCGCGATGGCTCTCATGTCATCCGCCGACACACTCCATGCGCGGCGTATCGTCCTTTTGACCGATGCCGCGGTCGGCAATGATCAGGCCTTACTCACGGAGGTCTCCCGCGGTCTGGGGGCGGTGCGCCTTCACGTGCTCGGCATCGGCCGCGCGCCGAATCAGTACCTTGCCCGGAAACTCGCAATGGTGGGAGGGGGGCTCATCGCCTTTGTGGCCGATCTGCGGGGTGCCGAGAACGAGGTGGACCGGTTTCTCGCCCGCATCAACCGGCCGGTTCTGACCGATCTTCGCCTCGCCGGACGAGGGATGGCCACCTGGGAGCTCTATCCGCCCCGCTTGCCCGATCTGTACTCCGGCGAGCCGCTGGTTGTGTGGTTTCGGGTGCCGTCATCCGCGGCGGACAGGAACGTCGATCCAGCCGACTTGCGCTCCATCACGCTTAGAGGGCGTGTGGGGGGCGGCGACTTCAGCCTGCAGATTCCGGCGCCCGACGTTTCCCGGCGGGAGACCGGCATTGCTGTTCGCTGCGCCCGCGCGCGGATTGCATCGCTCACCGATCGGATCATCGATGGTGCTCCAAAGGATGCGATCAAAGCGCAGGTGATCCCGATCGCGAAGGCCTTCAACCTGGTGACCCAGTTCACCAGCATGGTGGCGGTCGAGGAGAAGCCCAGCGCGACGGGGGTATGCCGCACGGTGCGGATGCCGAACACGCTGCCCTCGGGATCCCACCTGCTCGGACTGCCGAGCGGCGCAACCAGTGGTCCGCTGCGCGCGGCTGCCGGCCTGGTGCTGGGATCGGTGGGTCTGCTCCTTCTGATCGGCTACTGGCACCTGAGGCGGACGCGATGAGGATGCGAGGCCTGCTGTTCCTCGGTGTGCTGTTCGTTGCCGCGGGCGGTGCGCTGCTTGGAGACTGGGTGTGGATGGCCGCGAAGGCGCGTTTGGCCGAGGTCCTGATCACCGAGGCCTTCGCGGCCCACCTCGCCGATGGCCGGGTGCATCCACCCTGGAGTTGGGCGGACCTGTCTCCTACCGCGGAGCTGCAATGCGAACGGCTGGGCGTCACCCGGCATGTTCTCTCCGGCGGCAGCGGCAGCTCCATGGCTTTTGGCCTGGGGCATCTTGACGGAACAGCCCTGCCGAATGGAGAGGGAAACTGCGTTCTCGTCGGACATCGCGATGGGCAGTGCGCGTTCCTACGCGACCTGCGGTTGGGAGACCGGCTCACCCTACGCACGCGCGGGGACGAGCGCACCTTCGTGGTGATGGATCAAATCGTTGTCTCCGAGCGGAACCTCGAAGTCATCGAGCCAAATTCGAGATCCTTGCTGACGCTCATCACCTGCTACCCATTTGGGGGCCTGCGAACCACTCCTTGGAGATATGTCGTGGTCTGTGAGCGCGACCCAGGAGCGGCAACCGATCCTCTCCCGCGCACCTATCGCCGCCGGGAACCCGAGAGGAGTGTCCTGCACTCTGTCGTGCGCGAACACCTTGAGACCTTCCTGAGTCAGGCCCGCGCCCAGGGCGGGGAGGGGTACCCGTACTTCATTGAGGGGGAGTTCCGTCGCTACCTAGAGGGAGGTTGTGTCCGAGCTGTGTCGGGCGCCGCATATCGGTCAGCAACGGGTTCGGATGACGCTTTGAACAGGGACAGAGGTTCTAGCTGGGGATAACGCTTCGGGCCAGCCGAATGCCATAGGCACTACTTGAGGACGGATCGCGGCTACTCCTGAAGGCACACCGCAGGGCGGCGCCGCTACCCACCCAGTAGCCACCCCTCAGGACCCGCTTGGTGCCGGATATCGGTCCGGTCGGATCCGATTCCGGGGTGGTCCCCAGATCGCACTGAGCCCAGTCATTGCACCATTCCCAAACATTCCCTGCCATATCATAGAGCCCCTCTCCCTCGATCACCGGCGCCGCCGGATAGATACCAACCGATGTGGTCGACCCAACGCAGTAGTCTTCAGGAAAGAAATTCGCCAGGCTGCAATTTGGAGATTCATCCCCCCAAGGATAGATCCTCTCGTCATCGTACCGAGCGGCATACTCCCACTCGGAGTCGGTCGGCAATCGGTAGCCGACCGCGGTGTACGGATCTCCATCATTGCAGGTCCAGTTCGCGTGATCGTAGGCACGAGGCCATCCCGCCCGCAGGCTGAGCCAATCGCAATAGGCCACGGCCCCGAACCAGGTTACCTCGATGGCGGGATGATTCTCCTGACCAATCTCGACCACAAACCGACCGTCGCTCAAGGAGATGGGGCAGAGTCGATCATCCAGGTCCAGGAGCTCCTCGGTGCTGCCGTCTAGATTGTCGGTGATCGATGTAGGCGTCGCCACCACGAGACTCCGGTCATAGGCCCACTGGAGGGCATCGGCGAACTGCTGATTGGTCACCTCGAAACGCCCGAGATAAAACGACCCGGTCAGGGTTACTTCCCGCTCGTCCTCTCCGCAGCCGGCCTGGCCGTCTCCCATCACAAAGCGTCCGCCCGGGACAAGGACCATGTCGATCGGCGCGACTTCACATGGATTGAGTTCGCACGTTGTATCCGCCCCATTCCAGAAACCACTGCAATCATCCTCAGTCGTCAGGGTACAGAGGCCATCCAGACAGCAGGCCCCCTCCCGAGGAGGCGGGTTGGTTGTCGTGCCGTCATTACCGCACCCGCTTACGATCAAAGAAACGGCAGCAATGAGCATGGGTGCTAGGCGAACCGCATCACGCATGGGCTTGATCTCCCCTTATGCCGGCGACGACCTGATGGGAGCCGATGACTATCGGTAGCGAGAAGCCGTGGCCAGAGGCAGTGGAATGGGCGGTATCCACTGCGGACCAAAACCATTGGTTCCGCAGGCACCGGGTCAGTGTTTCCTCAAGTACACGCTCCGGAGCATACCTCGGTTCAGGTTCCCTGTCACGCGTCCCTCCGATGGCGTTGTCTTCGCGGGACTCCGGCTCTGGTGCCGACCCCGTATGGTCAAAATACTAAGCGGCATCGCGATAGTAGTACCGCAGCATTCCGCCGAGCCGTTCGTGACACTGGATCTCTCCGCCTCTGCTTCATCCACGATCGTGGTGAAGTGAGTGGTGATCTGCGGGCCCAGTGACGGCGGAAAATAAGGAAGGGGACCAGCCCCGAAGGGCCGGTCCCCAGCTGCCATGGTCGTACCTCCTGGTGGAAGGCACCCCTTCGTACACGATGGGGTCGGGAGGGTTCCCGGTTTACTTCCGCCCCTGCAGGGTGGCGGTTAGCAACAGGGTTTCGTCTCCCCGCAGGACCTGGACCTCCACCTGGTCGCCGGGCTGGTGCATTCGCAGGATCATCGCATAGTCCGCCAGCGAAGCGACTTCCTCTCCATCAATGGCGAGCAGAACATCTCCGGCCAGAATCCCGGCCGCCTCGGCGCATCCCCCCGGGGTCACCGCGCCGATCTTGACGCCCTTTCCCTGCCCGGCGAAGTCGGGCGCAAAGCCAAGGGACGCCTTCCGCTTGCCCTGGGTCTTCGCCAGGTTGGCCAGCTTCTCGGCCTCTTCCCGTCCGCTGGCAACAAAGGTGAGGGGCCGTTCCCGATACCGCAGGTAGCGGGTCAGCTCGGCCGCGTAGCCGGCCACCTGCTTCAGCCCCGCGTAGTTGACCTTGTCGGCCTCGTCGCTGACCTTGCTGTAGTCGGCGTGCGTTCCCGTGAAGAAGTGAAGCACGGGGATGTCCTTCATGAAGAAGCTGGTGTGATCCGACCCCCCGGCACCCTCCTCGTTCAAGACCAGATCGAATCCGAAGGACGCGTTGAGACCCCGCAGCGTGGCGGGGAATTCCTTGGCGGTTCCGGTGCCGAACAGGATGAGCTGATCGTTCTGCAGCCGTCCGACCTCGTCGAAGTTGATCATCGCAATCACCTCGGTGTGATCGAGCACCGGGTGTGCGATGTAGTGCTTCGATCCCAGGAGGCCTGACTCCTCGGCGGAGAACGCGATGAAGATGACATCCCGCAGGGGGCGTTCCGCGTCGGCCTTCGGCTCGGAGAGGGTGCGGGTCAGTTCAAGCAGTGCCGCCACCCCGGACGCGTTGTCGTCCGCGCCGTTGAAGATCTGGTCGCCGCTCAAGGACGGATCGGTTCCCAGATGGTCGACGTGCGCGCCGACCACCACGGCCCCGGGTGAGAGTCCGCCGCTGCCGCGCAGAACACCGATCACGTTCCATGAACCCGGGTATCCCTCCGGTTTGAAGGGCTGCAGATAGCCGGGCAGTGGGTCATCGGTGGTTGCCCGCTCTGGAAAAGCCGGCTCGAGACCCAATTGGGTGAAGCGTTCGGCGACTGCGTGCAAGGCCTCCTCGAGTTCGGGCGATCCCAGGCCGCGGCCGGCGAAGTGATCATCCGAGAAGTGGCGCACATCGCGCTCGAGGCGCTCTGCATCACAGTGCGCCTTCCCGGCCTGCGCCGGAGAGAGACCGACCGAGGCGATCGCCAGCAGGAGGAGGGTGAGAAAGACCCGAGTGCACATCCATGTCATCGTTCTAGTCCTCCATCGCCCAAACGACCTTGAGCGGCGACTGCTCCACAACCCAGCTTCCCTTCGCGACGTTTCCGGATCCCTCGAACACAAGGTAGCTGTACTTCCCGTAGTGCGGCAGCTTGCGCCAGACGGCCGCGTATTCGCTGGAGTCGCCGCCGGCGATCAGTCCGACGGCCTCCGAGGGCGCATTGGGGTTGGGGACCGCGCACACAATCGTGTGCGTGGCCAAATCAAATGACTCGCCGTTCACCGTCACCTGCTTCTCGTCGAATTGCAGAGCGGAAGGGAAGAGTGACTCCAAACGATCGATCCAGGAGGGGAGGCCGAAGACCCAGGCGGCGCCCTCCTTCAAGTCCGGCAGCACCACATCCTGATCGGTGACCACGGTCGTTGGTTTGGCCTTCTCGGCCTGGGTCGCAATCTCGGAGAATGCGGCCGACTCGTCCGCGCCGACCGTTGTGCTGCGCACCACGGTCACGGTGTCGGCGCCGAAGAGCTGTCCCATCGCGGCCGGAACCTCGGCCCGGTGCAGCCGGCGGAAGAGATCGAACTCGGGATCGACCTCGACCGTAAGGGGTGCCTCCGGCAGTGTTCTCTCGCCGGTCGCATTCTCACCGTCGAGCTCGACAACCCAATCCTCCGGTTCCCGATCGGCGAAGGTCGCGCGCATCGGGACCGTCAAGGCGTAGGGCGGCGAAGTCTGGTCGAGCTGATAGCTGAGATCGACCTGTCCGTCCTTGCGATTCACGAGATCGGCCTTCGCAAGCGTCAAGCTGGGTGCGCCGGTACGTGAGATCCACTGCTCGTAGAAGCTGCCCGTGTCCATCGGCTTCGGCGCATGGTCCGCAAAGGCGACCAGCAGATCGTTCCAGTTGGCGCGCTGGAAGAGAAACTCCTCATAGAAGTCCGAGAGGCTCTGCCAAAAGGCCTTCTCGCCCAGCTGGCGGCGCAACATGTGATAGACCATCATCGACTTCCCGTATCCAACCGCGGCAGAAGATGCATCGTGGCGTGAGCGGAAGTCGGTCAAGGGGAAGTCGCGTCCATCCCGGACGTAGTTCAGGTATTCCTGGAGCTGGTTGCGCCGATAGTCCCGGGCGGCGTCCGCGCTCTGTTGTTCCTTGTACAGGTAGTCGGCACCGTAGACGGTCAGCCCTTCGCACCAGTTTCCGGATTCGTAGTCGACAAAGACGCCGTTTCCCCACCAGTTGTGCAGAATCTCGTGCCCGTAGGAAGTCTTGATGATGAAGGGGAGGCGGATGACCCGGTCCCCCAGAAAGGTGAAGGACGGCATGCCGTAGCCGGTTTGCCAGAAATTCTCGACGAGGGCGAATTTGCCGAACGGATAGCGACCGATGAGGTCGGTGTAGAGATCCAGGTACTCACCGGTCGCGGCCAGGTAACGCGCACACAGCTCTTCGTCATCGTTGCCGTAGGTGAAGGTCTGGATCTTGACGCCGTCATGATCTTCTTCGCGCAGCACGTAAGGACCGGCGATCAGGTAGATCTCGTCCATGGGGTGGGGGCAGTCCCAGCGGTAGAGGTTCCGTCCGGAATCGACGTGCTCCATGGCTCCTTGGGAGACAGCGATCCAGTCTTGGGGACAGGACACTCCCAGATCAAAGGTGAACGGTCCGCCGAACGCGTTCGGGTACCACATTGTGATGCTCGACAGAAACGCACCCCGCTCATCGATCAGACCGGTCGTGGTTTCGAAGCCGCGCTGGTAGTTCTCATCCGGCGCCCGCAGGCTATCGTAGACCGTGCCGGAGTAATGAAGCTCGAGGATGAGCGATTGGGGCCAGACGTCGAGATTGTCTCTCTCTTCGAGCCAGACGTCGATCTGACGGACATGATCGAGCCCGTCGATCTCAGGATACTCCGGGTAAGCCCAGAAGTCGGTCGGCTCCCAATCGTCCCGCTCCTCCCACTTGAGAATGAGCGGCACGGGTTTGCCGGCCGGAACATTGGCCGGGGTCACGAACAGATCCTGGATCTCCAGATCCCGATTCAGCAGGAAAGAAACCTTCCGGCTCACGGGAATCTGTTCAGCATGGGTCAGCGTCAGCCGGCCCACCACGCCGAGCCCGGCCGTCGCCGGATCGATGTCGGCCTCCATCTCGTAGTGGGTGAATGCGGCCCCGGCCGGGTTGTCGAAGTGCAGATCGGTCACGTGATCTGCGCGGCCGCCCGCCCCTGCTGGAGGTGGCGTGGCCTGGGTGATCAACAGGAGAGCCAGGAGCGTGGCCGCCCCGGCTGCCAGATTCCGTGTCATTCTCATGAGAGACCCTCTGATTCGCATACTGCGTGTCGCCCGGTAGCCCTACCTGGATGCTACCGCCCTAACCGTGATCCGACCCTCGCCCGCCTCCGTGATCCGCCCGATCAATGCTGCCTGTTCCACGCCGCGGGCGAGCAGATCCTCGAGCATGGCCGGCGCCTGCGTTTCGTCAACACTGATCAGAAGCCCGCCCGAGGTTTGCGCGTCGCAGAGGAGCAGGCGATCGACGGGGGCAATCTCCCCATCCCAATCCACCTGCGGCTCCACGTGCGCGGCGTTGTTCTGCGTACCCCCGGGGATGACGCCGGCCTCCGCCCATCGTCGCGCTTCCCCGATGAACGGCACCGCCTCCTGCCAGAGTTGGGCCCGGACGCCGCTTCCGCTGGTCATTTCGAGGAGGTGTCCGACGAGCCCGAACCCGGTGATATCGGTGCAGGCATGCACCTCGTAGCTTCCTATCACTTCAGCCGCCGTGCGGTTCAGCGTCGCCATGATCCGGCTGCCTTCGGCCACGGCTTCGGCCGAGGCCACCCCCCGTTTCGCGGCCGTCGCCAGGATGCCCAACCCTATCGGTTTGGTCAGAATGAGTGCGTCCCCAGGCTGAGCCGTGTTGTTGGCCAGGACCCTCTTCGGATCAACCACACCCGTAACCGCCCAACCGAACTTAGGTTCCGGGTCCTCCACCGAATGCCCGCCCACGATGGGGATCCCGGCCGCTGCCGCAGTGTCCGCGGCCCCGGCGAGGATCTCTTCGAGGACTGAGAGCGGCAGCCGCCTGACAGGAAACCCCACGATATTCAGTGCGAACAACGGCCGCGCCCCCATGGCGTAGATGTCGCTCAGCGCGTTGGCGGCGGCAATCGCCCCGAAGGCGCGCGGATCATCGACGATGGGGGTGAAGAAATCGAGGGTCCCGACAACCGCCATGTCGGGTGCGACCCGGTAGACGGCCGCGTCGTCCGATGTGTCGGTGCCGACCAGCAGATTCTCGTCGCTGACCTTGGGGATCTTCTTCAGGATGTCCTCGAGGGTCTGTGGCCGAATCTTGCAGGCGCACCCCAGCCCGTGCGTGAAGTGGGTGAGTTTGATCTCCTCGCCGGCCACCTGGGCGGCGGGTGTTTCCCCATCCTCGGCGGTCCGGCCACGCAATCGGGCGGTCACGCTGATGATCTCCTGCGCCGCCCGGTCGATCTCGTCGGGCGTGGTCTCCCGTCCCACGGAAAACCGGATGGTTCCCATCGCCTCGTGCAGCGGAACCTGTATGGCCTCGAGCACGTGGGACACCTCGACTTGATCCGCGTGACAGGCCGCGCCGGCCGATGCGGCGACATTCGAGAGTTCATCCAAGATCGTATTCGCTTCGAGACCGGGAAATGAAACGCTGAGCGTGTTGGGCAGCCGCTTCTCCTGGTGACCGTTCAGCCGAAGATCGGGACACTCGTCGCCGAGAGTCCGGTGGAGACGGTCCCGCATGGCCTGAAGGTGAGCCTGGTTCTTCTCGAGGTGAAGAAGGGCGGTTTCACAGGCTTGGCCCAGGCCGACGATCTCGAGCGTGTTCTCGGTGCCCGCCCGGCGGTTGGTCTCATGGTCGGCGCCATGCATGAACTTGGTCAATTGCGTACCGCGCCGGATGTAGAGCGCGCCGATCCCTTTCGGCGCATAAAGTTTGTGACCTGCCACGGAGAAGAGGTCCACGCCGAGTTCGTCCATCCGGGTGGGCACCTTGCCCACCGATTGCGCGCCGTCGGAGTGAAACCGCACCCCGCGCTCATGGGCGATTCGTGCAATCTCGGCGATGGGCTGGAGCGTTCCGATCTCATTGTTTGCGTGCATGATGGTGACGAGAATGGTCTCGTCCGTCAGCGCCCGCTCGAGATCGGCGGGATCGACCAGGCCGTCCGCATCGACGGGCAGCCAGGTGATCCGGTAGTTCTCTTCTTCAAGGAACTGGCAGACCTGGGTGACTGCGGGATGTTCGATGGCCGAGGTAATGATGTGCCGGCCCCGATCGCGAAGCGCCCTGGCCGTGCCGATGATCGCGGTGTTGTTCGATTCGCTTCCGCCGCTGGTAAACACGATCTCATCGGGGGCGCATCCCAGGAGGGCCGCGGTCTGGGCCCGGGCGGATTCGATCGCCCGGCGGGCTTCCAGGCCGAACCGGTGCCCACTGGATGGGTTCCCGAAGCCGCTTCTCAGAAAGGGCTCCATCGCATCCGCCACTTCGGGCGCAATGGGCGTGGTCGCGTTGTAATCCAGATAGATGAGATCCTGATCCATACCAGGAAGACTCTCACATCTGAGGGGGGAAGCGCAATTGGCGGGCGATGCTATTGCCAGCCACCTGCGATCTAGTCGAGGACGTTCGCCCCACCGTCGTCGAGTTTCTCCGGCCGGGTCCAATAGGCATACTGCGGCGTCCAATCCTCATCGCCGAGTCCACCGAGGCCGAGGAGGCTCCACATCGCGCAGTACAGGTCACCGGGGCCGAAGATGCAGTCGTTCTTGCGGATGATCTTGTCGCCGGCACGCTCGTACACGACCGCACCCGGCATGTTGTCCATCTCTTCCATGACGGTTTGCTCTCGGATGTAATCACCGCCGCCGTGTGACGCCAGACGAAACCGCCAGCCCCTCGAATTGGCGAATCGCCGCTGCGTTTCGGGGTCGTCCTTCGAGACGAGAACGACGGACATCGCCGACTCGAGATGCCCCACGAGGCCGTTGAATCCATCGACCCACAGTGTGCAGTAGCGGCACCCTTGCCCCATGTTGTGGATCATGAGCAGCTTGTCCCTGTCGCCGAAGAGATCGAGCAGGGTGGTATCACCCGCCTGCGTCGTGAACGTGTAATTGCGCACTTCCTTGCCGGGGTTCGCCTTCCGCAGCTTGTTCAACTCCACAATGAGCTTGCCGATCTTCTGCTCGAGTTCGGCGATTTCGGTGTTGGACATTCTAGAAACCTCCTGTATGCAACACTGCTACGTATCCCGCTATCGAGCCCCACACACTTCGATGATATTGCCGTCCGGATCGAGGAGCTGGAAGCAGGCCGTGTTGTCGTCGACCGGCTCAGGTTGTTCCTGTAACAAGTGTGCCCCGGCTTTGCTGAGGGACTCGAAGATCTCCTGTGCGGGAGCCTGCGCTTTCAAGAAGAAGCTCAGACGCGTCGTGTCCTGGCCGACTTCAGCGGGCTTCATGCCACCCTCTAGGTAGATGTCGATGGCCCCATTCGGCGACTTCAGGAAGCACAGGGTCGGCCCCAGATCAACGGTCACCTCGAACCCGAGAACCGACGTGTAGAACTCCTTGGCTCGCTCCTTGTCCGTCACATAGACGGCCAGCGCTCCAATGCTCTTGAACATGATGGTCCTCCTCGCGGGTGTGCTCACCCGCCGCGACGGATCAACCTGACGACGATGTAGGCCGCCAACAGACTCAGCAAACTGGCACCCAGGTCCAGTGGGTCGAACGTGTAGTGCACGCGCGCCAGGATGCCGGGGCGAGGCAGGAGCTGGACGAGCTCCAATCCGACCGCGACCGCGCCGGTGACGAGTGTCGCCTGGAAGGTCGTCAAGCGCGACAGCTTCCCAGTGCTCGAGAGCAGCAGGAACAGAAGTCCCGGCGGTCCGAGAATGCTGGGAGCGATCCCGACAAGCAGCGACGTCTCTGCCGCGGGCGAGTAGCGAATGAGCTTGATCGGCAGGATGAGCAGCAGACAGACGGTGCCCATCCAGCCGAAGAGGTTTCGAGTCTTGGTACTGATGGTCTCCATCGGTCAGCAACCCCCGTCAGAGCTTCATGCCCCACATCAGTTCCACTTCTTCCGGAAGTGCAGGGTAGGCGTACCGGTTGATGGAGACGAGCCGGCACCCTTGCCGTTCATAGAATCGACAAGCCGGGACGTTGATGTTCTGCGTCTCCACCTTGAGTTCTCTGCACTGGCCGTTTCGCGCCCACTGCAGTGCGTGTTCGAACAGTTTGGCCCCGATCTGCTTTCCCCGCCACCCCGGATCGACCCGAAGATCCCAGAGGACCGCCAGATCATTCCGCCCCTCGAGTTTGTGAACTCCAGCAGTGTCGTATGCAATGACGCATCCTCCGATGCGCTGTGACTCTGCGTAGGCGGCGAAGATGCCCCAGTTTGAGATGTCCCACCGCTTCGGCCAGCTCAGTGGCCCCTCTTCCTGAACTGAATCGTAGTTTTTGGTCCAAGGAGGATCGATGCACTTCTCGACCAGCTTTGCAGACCTGGGGTCGTCGCCTTCTACCTCGAAGATGCTGCGGACTTCGAATGCAATAGAGACGCTTGCGTACTCCATGAGCCTATCGGGTGACTCCTCGGCGATCCTGCAGTCCATGTGGGGCTCCCTATCGGCTCAGGATCAAATCGCAGAGATCGTGGACGGACGCCCCGCCGGGTTGGGGGAGGATGTTCATCCGATGCTCCGTCGCCTCGGCTTTGATCTGTTCGTTGAACCAGAGGCTTCGCGCCAGAAAGTTCTCGAGCATGCGCGCGGGATCGGATGATCTATCCATCCACCCCACGTTTCGTCGTTCCCGCTCCTCCAAGACCGAAGGCGATGGAATGATCCAGCCGGACCACACATTCTCCAGATCCAATGCCGCCACCCTCGCCGGCCGCAGATGCCAGCCGTCGATCACGATCGGATGCGGGGCCCAGGTTGCGTGCTTCTGAATGACCGGAAGTACGAATGGCCAGCACGCCTCATGTTGGGTATTTGCGTCCTCCTTCAGTTGAGCGATGGAGCTGTTGGTGAAGTACTCATGGGAAGGAGCTCTCTTCATGATGTGAAGATCGGGATGCGATTCCGGGGTTGTCACCGTCTGGGCAACTGTCAGCAGATCGTCAACCGTCACGCAGGCGATGCCCAGCCTGGCTGCCAACGTGCAGCCCAGGGTGGTCTTGCCTGCACCGGGTGCACCGCCGATCAGGAACACTTTCACATCCTGCATGGCACCTCCCGCGAACTTCAGCCGCCTCACACGATCGGGCCACAGATGAGCCTATGAAGCAGGCGGACGGCCACCTTGGCGGTTTCCTGATCCCGGTCCGTCGTGGGATTGGCTTCGAGGAGTTCGAAGAGCGCCAGCCTCTGCGACTGATGGGCATACTCCATGATCACCATCGCCTCACGGAGGGTCAGTCCTCCCGGTTCGGGATAGTCGACGTCTGGTGCAACCAGTGGATCCAGGGCATCGACGTCGAAGGAGAGTACGAAGGCGTCCGTCTCTTCACTGACGTGCGCGAACGTCTCCTTGCACACTTGGACGATACCGAGTCGCTCGATATCGGACATCGTATAGGCTCTGATGCGCCGGTCTCGGATGATCTCTCTCTCCTCCGACACGACATCGCGCAGGCCAATGTAGATCAGGTGTTCTGGTTTCACCTTTGGGGCGAATCCACCGAGGGTGCGCAGGTCCTCCACTCCAAGGTCCAGAAGATGCGCGGCCGCCATCGCGTTGAGATCATTAGTGCTGTCGGGGCCCGGGGTCTCCAGATCCGGATGGGCGTCCACCCAAATGAGACCCACTGAAGCACCCGGACCGTGCGACTGGCGAACATGCTCAACGACGGCCGAAACACCGGGTATGGAGAGCGAGTGATCGCCTCCCAGGACCAGGGGAACGCGTCCGCTGCTCAGAGTTGCCCCGAGTCGCGCCATGAACGCAGGAGCAAATTCTGTCATCGCGCGCAGCCCGGTCGGTGCCTTCTCCAGACCGCTGAGGACCGGCGACTCGATATCCCCGCCATCGGCCACGTCGAAACCCTGGGTGTTGAAGTGGCGCAATCTCCGGGTCAGGCCGGCATCCCGGATGGCCGCGGGTGCCTTGCCGCTTCCCTTGTGACAGGAGCCGCAGTCAAACGACGCCCCGAGTATCTCCCATTGTCTGCTCATCGATCCCTCACCTCATCAAGGCGGGCCTGCAATTGGGCTCTCCCGGACATGGGCAGCGAGTGCCAGCGAACGCCCCGGATGGCGCCCTCCAGTGCGAAGAGCAGGCTGTGACAGGCTCCGGGACGTGTCTTGGCGATTCGCCGGGTGGCCTCGGCACTGCCAAGGGCGATGAGCTCTTCGAGAGTCGTCACGCCGATGCCACTCAATTCGGAGGCCAAAGTCTCGCCGATGCTGGGCAACTTGGTCAGGTCGGTCATCCCCGAAGCTCCTGTTGCGTGGAGCGCGGCTCGCCCGGTTTCCGGGCTCGGAACGTGGCACCCACGGTGAAGCGTGATGTTGTCACCCCCGTGCTCTTGACGTATTCCACGTTCGTGAAGCCGGTGGCTTCCATCAAGGAGATCAGATCCCGCACGGGGATCGCTCCGCCGACTCAGTTCGACCAAGCCTCCAAGCTCCCGACAATCTCCTCGGGGAGGGCCTCATCGAGGACGATGTCGGCGATCTGCAGGCGGCCTCCCGGCTTCAGCACGCGGAAGATCTCCCCGAACGATCGTTCCTTCTCGGGAGAGAGATTGAGAACCCCGTTGGACATCACGACATCGAAATGACCTTCATCGTAGGGAAGGCTCTCGGATTCCGCGCAGCGGACTTCAACGTTCTCCGAGCGACAGCGAGCGATGTTCTCGGTGGCCAGAGCGACCATCTCAGGCGTTGAGTCGATACCGTGGACCCGCCCATGAGGCCCGACCTGCCTGCCGGCCACATAGAGATCGAGGCCGGAGCCACAGCCTATATCGAGCACGATCTCTCCCTCGGCGATCTCGCTAAGAGCGAGAGGATTCCCTACGCCGCAGAAGGACTTGAGCAGTGTGGAAGGGGCAGTCGCGAGAACCTCATCATCATACCCGAGTGCACGCGCGCCTGCCGCGCCCGTGGCGTATTGGAACAAGCCCTCCGGAGACTGCGCGACCTTCTTGTACTTCTTGAGGATCGCCAGCCTGATCGCCGATCGATCGAGATTTTCAGCGATGGGTTGGCCTCCAGCGGGCTATTGGTTGCCGGCCTTGATCCGCCGCCATCGCGACACTAGCAGCCCGTGGCAAAAGTCTCATTTAGGCTTCTTCAACTTGATCAAAGTG
>CAZTDY010000052.1:0-7988 GCA_964612295.1 uncultured bacterium
CATCTCATCCTCCTCGTCCGAGCTTTGCCCGGCGCAAGACTTTTCGCGGAGTACGCGCCCGCCTTGGGCGTCCGATCGGCCCGGAACAGGCCCCAGTGCTTCTCTACCTCGTTCGGGTTGTCGCCACCCTTCCAATTCTCGTCAAAGGCCTCGAAAATGAAAGTGGTCACCCTTTCGGCCGAGGCCCAGGCGCGCGCGGCCTCGTAGAAGGTTGCCTGCTCACTCTCACCGGGCGTGCCCTTCATCAGGCGGGCCTGATCTCCCTCATCGGCAATACTCGTGGCCCAGCCGGTCTCCCCGATCACCAGTAAGTGCTCTGGATGGACGGACCGCACGGCGGCAATCTGCTCGCGCAGCCAGGGCAACGCTTCGTCCAACTGCCGGCCGTTCCAAAGGGGGTGGGCGTGGAGGGTAATGAAGTCGACTTCCCGCGCAAGGGCTCGGCTCTCGGGCTCAAGCCAGTATTGGTAGTCGTCGGCCGCGGTCACCGGGACAGCCACAGCAGCGCGAACCCTTCGAATGTGTTCAATGAGGATGTCGAGCGGCCCGGGATGGGGCGACCAGGACACCTGTGTCTCGTTGCCCACGCACACGGTCAGGACGAGTTCGGGATACTCAGCCGTCAAGGCAATGGCTGCGTCGGCCTCGCGCTGATTGGCCGCCGCGGCCTCGGGGAAGCGTTCCAGCACGGCGCCCTGTTCGTCGCGCTTCTCCTCGGGTGCGATCCAGACGCCCAACATCACCTTCATGTCCAGGTCGGTGGTCCTGATCGCTTCGAGGACCTTGCCGCCGAGTTCGGACGATCCATAAAGGCGCACGAGGCCCCAGTGAGGAACCATGAGGCGCAGGTCCTCGATGATCTGTGCGCTCGTCGGGGCCGGGCCACCTGGCCACTGACCATCTCTGTGCGGACCGTAGCAAATCGCGTTCCCGATCCAACGGTCCCCGCTGAGGGGACGGAATACGCGCGTCGCCGTTGATGCGGAGTCCCCTGGCTTGGCCTCAGCTCCCGCAGGCCCGCCGGTCAGCAGGGAGAGCAGCAGAAGTGCGGGGAACAGAACGGGGTTGATCTCAGCGAGCAGCATGACTAGGTCCCTCCCGGTAAACTCCGGATGGATGGCCTGGAATCGGCCCTTTGTCCGGTCACCGAACAAAGTACCCTGCAACATGGCCTGTGTCAAGGGTTTGAGGCCACCTGGCGGACCGACAACGCCGTCTAGTTAAGAAAGGACCGCTGCAGACCTGGGACATATGACCCTCGGAGCACCTTTCAGAGCTGTGGTCGGGAAAGAAGCGATGAGGTTTACACGGATTCTGCCGGCAAAAGAACTGCAACTAAGACTTGATTCGGACTCCGAACATAGTTTATGATTGGCCCATCGAGTTGGATCTCGATAAGTCGCATCGGCAACCTTGGATTGTACTTCTCTGACGGAGGGAAACCCAAATGACCACAATCATGAAATCGATCCTCGTGGTCGCGATCTTGGCCTGCCTTACGCCGGTGGCCAGCATCGCGCTCGCGCCCTACAACCAGGATTTCGAGCTCTTGGATCAGGCAGATGTGAACGCGCTGGGCGATGATGGCTGGTTGATCTTTGCCAACGTCTTCGGTCCCGACTGGACCTACTGGTATGGCTATGGTGTCTTCCCCGCCCCCAATGACGGCACCGCCTTCAGCGCCATCGTGATCGGCGAGGGTGGTGCGGAGCAAGGCGACCAGCAGCTCTCCATCTTCAGCGACTACAACAACCCCGACCATGGTGTTGGCGCCCACATCGAGGCCAATGTTTTCCAGGAGCAGGTCATCACTGCGGATGACGTCGGCGAGACCTGGGTCTTCGATTTCGATGCCAAACTCGGCAATCTGGCAGGCCAAACGACGGCCCTGGCGTTCATCAAGACGCTGGATCCCAACCAGGGATATCTCACGACCAACTTCATCACCGAGGACATGACAAACACTCCGACGACCTGGACGGACTATTCGTTGTCGATCCTGATCGATGAGACCTTGGTTGACCAGATCCTGCAGATTGGTTTCTCGAGCACGGCAACCAACTACGAGGGTTCAGGCGTGTTCTACGACAACGTCGACTTCTACATGGACGAAGCGTCTCCGGCCCAGTCGGTGACCTGGGGCGAGGTGAAGTCCCTGTTTCGTTAGGTAGTTTGCGAACTCGACACGCGGATGGGGCCCGGCAACGATTGCCGGGCCCTTTCTGCATGCCCTCTGGGCCATTTCACCTGATGGGCACGACTCGGCTCCCCGAGAGAGCTTTTCGGACCAGGTGGAGCAGCAGGATAGCTGTAATTGTCGGAGTTGACGGTCCTTCGGGCGCGGAGAGGAGTAGGATTGAAGCACGCTCCGAGTTATTGTTCGGCGCGGTGTAGTAGACTGTATTCCGTGACGCGCTATGAACCAGAGACGCCATGGCCCCAATGAGCTCGGCATCGCATTTCGATTGGGATGACCTTCTCCTTCAGATCGAGGATCGACGGGTCATCCCGATCGTTGGCCCCGACCTGTTGGTCACGCGCATCAATGGACGCGAGACACCGCTCTACCGCTATCTTGCTGGTGAGCTTGCGAACAGGTTGGGGATTAAAGAGACGGAGCTCCCTCCAGAGCCCGGGCTCAATGATGTCGCGATGCGGTACGCAAGAGACCGCCGCCAATCCCAGCGGATCTACTCACGCTTGCGCGGTCTGATGAACGAGATCGAACCGGAGCTACCAGCGCCACTGGAGCAGCTCGCCTCTATCCGCCATTTCAACATGTTCATCAGCACGACGTTCGATCCCCTCCTTGCTTCCGCCATCAACAAGATTCGCTTTGACGGTGAGGAGAGGGTCCAGTCCTTGGCGTTCTCGCCTCATCTCAAGATCCAGGACCTACCCTGCGAGGTGCGGGACCTCGAGCGACCGGTCGTCTATCATCTCTTCGGCCCACTCTCCTCCGCGGCGAACTACGTGGTCAGTGACGAGGACGCCCTGGAGTTCATCCACGCTCTCCAATCCAGCTCCAGGCGTCCGAAGCTCCTTTTCGATGAGCTGAAAAACAACAACCTACTCATCCTGGGCTGTGGACATGCCGATTGGCTCGCCCGCTTCTTCCTTCGAACCGTGAGGAACGAAAAGCTGTCCATTCCCGGCATGTCTCAGACAATCATCGACGACAGAATCCTCCAGGATTCCAGGTTGGTCGCCTTTCTGGAAGAGTGCGCGGAAGCCTACGTAGGCGGAGACTCAATCGAGTTCGTCGATGAGCTACGGACCCGTTGGACCCAGCGCCACGGGACAGACTCTTCTACCGCAGATGAGCCCGTCGAGCGCGGTCGAAGTGTGCCCGACGAGGCAATCTTTCTCAGCTTCGCCCACGAGGATCGAACCGCGGTCGAGAAGCTCCGGAAGGGTCTGGAATCGGTTGGTCTTGACGTCTGGTTCGCTCAGCACGAATTGCAGTCGGGAGACGACTGGGATCACGAGATTCGACGCAGAATAGGTTCGTGCTCACTGTTCCTGCCGATCATCTCGCGTCATTCGGTGTCCCGTCGCGAAGGGTACTTCCGAAAGGAGTGGCACTGGGCGATCAAACGCGCGGAAGGGATCGACCATCGTTTCCCCTTCATCCACCCGATCCATATCGACGACACACCCCACGGCGCCGGAGGCATCCCGCCATTCTTCAGCACCCGTCAATGGCAAAGCGTGTCTGGAGACCCGCCACGTGAGTTTCTGGAACGGCTGAAAGAGATCTTCCGAGACTGGCGGGTAGCGAAAGCGGGGCTCGCGTGAGTGATCGTCCAGCAAATGCTCGGGCCACCATGACCGTCAGTGCCGAAAACCCCTTCCTCGGACTCAGTGCATACACGGAAGAATTAGCTCCGTACTTCCATGGCCGTTCGGATGAGATTGAGCAGCTCTACCGACTGCTTCGGCGAGGTCCGCTGACGATTCTCTTCGGCAGATCCGGCTTGGGCAAGACCTCGTTGCTCCAGGCGGGCCTGTCTCCTCTCCTCCGAGAAGACCGATTCCTGCCGATCCACATTCGCCTCCTATTCTCCCACAGGCACGAGGACTTGGTTGCCCAGGTCAAGCACGCCGTTCTTCAGGCCGTTGCGGACCACGCGGTCGACGCTCCCCCTCCCCAGGAAGACGAAACGCTCTGGGAGTACTTCCATCGCGCACGTTTCTGGGATCAACGGAACAACTTGCTGACCCCGATTCTTGTCATGGATCAGTTCGAGGAGCTATTTACCCTCGGACGTTCCGGCAAGAGAGCCGACGCGTTGATCGCCGAGCTGGAGGACCTCGTCGAGAACCGCATCCCCGAGGCGGTTCGTCGTCGCGTGGACGAGGGAGGAGAAGAGCCGACCTTCTCCTACTCGAAACAACCCTACAAGGTACTGCTGAGCCTCCGCGAGGAGTTTCTCCCTCAGCTAGAGGATCTGGCCGGTCGCATCCCGTCGATCATGGACCATCGAATGCGCCTGACCCCGATGAACGGCAACCAGGCGTTTGACGCGGTGTCTCAGTCGGCGGGGGAATTGGTAGATTCGCACTCCGCGCGCCGAATCGTGCGTTTCGTGGCTGCAGCAACCGAAGAAGAGGCGAAGGAGCAGGCAGCTCCCGCCGCGAGCTTGCGTTCCTTGGAGGTCGAGCCGGCGCTGCTGTCACTTGTCTGTTTCGAGCTGAACAACAAGCGTATCGCGAATCGCCTACCCAAGATCAGTACGGATCTGCTTGCGGGTGCAAAGACTCAGATCCTGGCCGATTTCTACGAACGATGCGTGGAGGGCTACAGTCCTTCAGTGCGCCAATTCGTAGAAGATCGATTGCTCACCGGTTCGGGGTATCGAAGTACCGTGGCTCTCGATGACGCCCGGCGATGTCCGGGCGTGTCCGATAACGTGGTGGAGCACCTGGTCCAGAGCCGCCTTCTGCGCATCGAAACGCACCTGGGGATTCCGCACCTCGAACTCACGCATGACGTGCTGACCGGCGTCGTGGCATCCTGCCGTGACAACCGCTGGTCCGTCGCGCTTCAAAGAGCGGCACAAGAGAGCCAACGCCGACTCATCCGGCGGGTTCTTCTGGTCGGCGGCATCCCTTTGATCTTTGCCGTGGTGGCGGGATACATGTGGTGGCGGACGGACCGAGCATTGAGTCAGGCTTCGGACGCCCACGTGGCGCGCCTCTTCGAAGCTGAGATCAAGTATGCCCCTGTGGTTATTGAAGACCTTGAGCTCTTTCGAAAACAGGCTGTTCCGCGTTTGGAGGAGATTTGCAGCGACACCACGTCCGATCCCGACCGAAAGCTCCGTGCGCACCTTGCTCTCCTGGGCCAAGCCACGGAGAAAGAAGGTCACCTAGTTTTCCTCTTGAGTCGCCTGTTGGCATCGAAGAGCACACAGGAGTGTCTGGTCATTCGAGACGCCCTCAAACCGTACATAGAGAATGTGGCACCCCTGTGGGAAACGTTGGAGACTGGCGGTTTGGACTCGCTGTCAGGTTTGCATGCGGCTATGGCATTGGCCGTGTACGACCCGCCGGACGCAGAGGACGGCAATCCGCGGTGGAGGAAGAACTCTGCGCTCGTGGCCAATCGAATGATCGATGCCCATGTGGTTCACCGGCAACCGTTGGCCGAGATCATAGAGGCGCTGCGACCGATCGCCGGGGAACTGATTGATCCTCTGCAGGTCCTGTTCCGCAGCCCTAACAAAGATGTGCGTAGGCTCGCGGCTCGGATTCTCGGCCCATATGCGAGCGACCGCCCCGAGGTGCTGGGGGCATCAATGCTCGTCGCGGACGCCCACCAATTCGAAGTGCTTCTTCCACTGCTTAGGCCGCATTCTGAGAAGGTGATCGAGTTTATGACGGCCGAACTCAATCAGACGAACCATACGCAACAATTGCCCGACTCTCACCTTGTCGCATCGATCGAGTCCGCCGACGGACTGATTACAGCGCGCATGGCCCTTTGCCAGACGATGGCCTTCGAAGACTTCTTACGCGTCGCCGAGGAACTGCGTTTCTGGGGATATCGCCCGGTGCGGTGTCGGCCATATCTCTATCAAGATGGCATCCACATTTCTGCTGTATGGCGGCGGGATTACCACGCCTGGACCATGAGCCACGGTCTCTCCGCGGAGGACGTCAGAGTGTTGGATTCGGCCAGGGAACGAAACGGATTCGAAGCCGTCGATGTCGCCGGGTACCTGAACAACGAAACCGACGGGCTCCCCCAATACCTCGCAATCTGGACCGCCTCAGAGCGCACATCCTCCGCATTAGATGACACGGGATCGTTCACCGTTCAAGCGCATGCCGGTGTTCGAGAGGAGGACTACCCCAGCTTCGCTCAAGCCAGTTTTGCCTTGGGATTGGAACCGCACACCATTCAGGCGTTCTTGGACAGAGATGGTGCTGCAACGTACACGAGTATCTGGAGATCAGAGGCGGACGCGGTGGACAACAGCTATGTGTACAGAGATCTGATCGAGGCCGACTTGAAGAAGGAGCTGGAGGGCAACGACCCAGCGGCACACGACGCAAGCGTGGTTGTTGTGCCCCGGATTGAGCCTGGGTCGTACTGGTTGAAGAGATCGGAGTCGGCCAGAACGCGACTTGACGAGAATCGAGACGACATTGGGGCAGCAAGGCGCTTGGCGCAGGCCGACGTATATCTTGGCAGATACGATCAGGTCATTGCCCAAGTGACAGACACGATCGAGCGCGATTCTCAGCCAGAGCCACGCCTCTACTACTGGCGATGCGTGAGTCTTGCTCGCACCGAGAGGTTTGGCGAAGCAAAGGCAGATGCAGAAGCCTATGCATTGCATGCGGAAGAAAGCACATCAGCGGCGAGCGACTGCGCCTACTTGGACGCAATCATTGCGGTCTTCTCAGGCAACTGGAAGGTCCTCCGTGACCTCGAGGATCAGTGGCAGCCGGCCGACAACAAAGGGGCATTCTACAATGCGGCTTGCTGGCATTCGCTCGCCGCGGAGTATGGCAAGGAAGCCGATAGAGACTATCATGTAAGGCAGGGGCTCGAACTCCTGCGCAAGGCGTAGGCATCAACTGGCTCAGTTCGGAGCCGGTTACCGTGTCGATTTGGAGTCCGCGGGCGGACCTTGCAGATGCCGATGCACTAACCCTGCGCAATACGAATGCAGTGGCAGTTCTCTCGCTGTTCCACCCGGATCCGATTGCGGTTGCTACCCTCGGGGCGCAGGTGGCCGTGGATCCTGATGAGTTGGAGCAACGCACTCATAGTCCGAGAGGATTGGCCATCCAACTTG
The DNA here is from genome assembly GCA_964612295.1 of uncultured bacterium. Taxonomy (GTDB): domain Bacteria; phylum Eisenbacteria; class RBG-16-71-46; order CAIMUX01; family WJJG01; genus CAYQJL01. Next base: position 7,311 of record CAZTDY010000052.1, read on the forward strand.
AGATCGCGAAGAACAGAGTCGGCTGGGATGAGACGATCGGGGAAGCACGTGAGTATTGGATTGCGTTCGAACAGGCCAACAAAGACAATCTGGTCGTTGTTGTAGAGCTTGCCCAGGAACTGGCGAAGCGAAACCTGACTATCACGGACTTCGAGCACATCGTCAAGGTCTCGGACGCTGAGACCCTTGGGGCCCTGTGGGAATATGTGGACTCCACTCCTACTGAGAAACAGCAGCTCCTCAGAGCCCAATGTCGCTTGAGTGAGGCGAACGGGGAGACTCAAGAGTGGTGGGAAACATTCGAGCGGTCGTGCAACCGGGAGCAGGTTGTCACTGCAATGGAAACCCTGTCGGCGAACAACGTTTCGATCACGCTGTTCCACCTCTTGGGTGCGGACGATCCGTCAAAGCTCTGGGAGTACCTGAGTTGGGAGCCTTGGGATCAGCTGACGTTCCTTAGAAGTGCGTGTGGCTGGGATGGAATCTCAGATGATGCGCGTCAATGGTGGATTGAATTCGAGCAATTGAACGACAACCAGTTGGTGATTGTGATCACGGTTCTTCAGGAACTCCTAATCCGAGACGCAACCATCGATGACTTCCACCGCGTCTTCCTGAACTCTGAGACGGAAAGTCTGGAAGAGGGCTTGCGACTGCTGGATGAGCACCGTCTCGAGG
>CAZTDY010000052.1:8088-28405 GCA_964612295.1 uncultured bacterium
CACCGTCTCGAGGAAGCGGAAGAAGCGAGCGAACCGGACTAGTGGCTTGACCGGTCAGCCTGGATCACCCAATTCGCGTCGCCCTCCGTGTCTCCACGAAGCCGTCGAGCGAAAACGCCGAGATCGACGAGATTCTCGCAGGCTAGACTACTTCAGCAAGACCATCTTCCGAGTCGCCATGCCCGATGCAGTCTGCAAGCTATAGAAGTAGGCCCCCGCCGCCAGGTCAGCCCCGAAATCGTCGCGCCCATCCCAAGACACTGAGTTGGTTCCCGCGGAGCCTACCCCGGAGATACCGGTCACTCTGCGCCCGGCTAGATCGTAGATCACCAGCTCGTACGAGCCGGCCGAGGACAAATCGAAGCGGATCTCCGTCATGGAATTGAATGGATTCGGCAGATTGGGAAGAAGTTCGAGCTGATGACTGGAGAGCGGGTCATCATTCCCTACCCCGCTGGCAGCGCCTCCGTCCCAGTAGATATCGTCTAAGGCGAACTCACATGGCGTACCGTTTTCCTCAAGGATGACAAAGGCGTAGCTCAGCATGCGTAGGTCGATGGCCGGCCCTCTCAGGTCGCTGACCGGAATGGAGGCCTGCCCCCATTCGCCGTCGCGCACCAATCCGTAGGTCGTCTGATACGCTGGGAGCTGAACGTAGTGCTGGTTGCCCCACGAATCGATGATCCCGATCTTGAAGGTGACATCCGGGGGAATGTGGATCATGAAGTTGAGATGTCCGTCGCCAAAATCGAACATGTTCAGGGGTTGGATGGACATGATACCTGCCCCAAACCAGCCCATGCCAGTTGTCTGCCACGTGATGCCGTTTTCGCCTTCGAATGGAGGAATTGAGCCCTCTGTGAGCGTGCCCTCCCACACGTAGATCTCCGAACTGACGCCCGCCTCCAGTTCAGCGTCTACCGGCGTCTCGTCGGTGAAGATCCCAAATGTACCGGTTTGGGCGACAGGGGGCCCCAAACTGACCTCACCCTGCCCGTTCCACTCCATCACCCTGATGTAATCAATGTACATTTCGGCAGGCAGAGGCATTGAAACCGGTTCGCCGCTGCCCGGGTCGCCGAGATTGTATGCATCGGTGAAAGCTCCGCCGATGGCGAGGTTCACGATCAGATAGAAGGGCTCGAGGAATTCGTCGGAGTCCGCATTGATAGGGAACGGATACTCATACAGGTCGTATTCGACCTCCCCATCGACGACGGTGAACCGGAGATGGTTCTCATCCCAGTAGAGTCTATACGTGAGGAACCGATCGATGAGTTCTTCGTCGTAGTTGAAATAGGGTCGGCAGAAGACGTCATCCGGATCCCAGGACAGGCTGGCCGCGCCCGAGGGATTCTCCGGCGAGACTGCGTCGGGCGAGTAGAAGATAGCATTGGCCCCCACGGATTGATTAACCGTGGAATTGTCCTGGCCATTGCCCCCGTTGTGTTCATCGTGCAGATTCCTGAACGCCTGCTTGCTCCCCATTTCCATCATGTCCATCTCACCGCATCGGGGCCAGGCGTAGTTGGCTGTCCCGAGAAGCCAGATTGCAGGCCAACCGCCCAAATCTAGATCCGGGATCAGAACCCTGGCCTCGATCATGCCATACTGGATGGACACCTTTGACTTGCTAACGAGTTTCGCCGAGGTGTACTCGAGTGGATTCCCCCACTGGTCGACGATCTCGGGGCCGGTTTCATTCCTGGCCGTGATATGGAGGGCCGTGTTCCCAGGTTCGCCCGGAACCGGCACGATGTCGATGTTCTCTTCCCGGTAGTACTCCAACTCGCCGTTGCCCCAGCCCCAATAGCCATTCCCGGTGATCACCAGCCAGTTGTCGAGATCGGCGAAGTCATCTTCCCAGATCAGTTCACCAATCTGGGCTTGGGCGGCGCTCGTAACGATGACCGACGAAACGATCAACAGGAAGATCTGCTTCATGGCTTTCCCCTATGACAAGATGGACGGGCGCGTGCACCCTTGTTCCGTTCTCTATCTGATGAACGCGACTCGGCGGATCTCCATGAAGCCGACTCCCCGCAGCCGGATCAAGTACACACCGGAGGCCACGGGTCGCCCACCATCATCGAGCCCTTCCCAGTTCATTCCATGCGCGCCCGCTTCCAGATACCCCTCCGCGAGCGTTCGCACGTGACGGCCGTCCAGAGAGAAGACGCCGAGCTCGACGACACCTCCCCGGGCCAGCTCGAAACGAATTGTGGTCTGGGGATTGAAGACACTGGGTTCGGCGAAGAGCAACCGGCCGACGGGCCCCTCCGCGAAACTCCCGTCCGGCTCTTCTCCCACATCGGAAGACACCCCTTCAGGAACGAAGGTGAAATCCTGGAACACGACCTCTTGGTCCGCAACCGGGTTGCCTTCGAGTTTCCACAGGTTCAAATGCATGCGCGGCTGCTCAGGACGGGAGATGTGAGGCCCTGTATAGGTCCACGCGTGGATCATCGTCTCGGCCGATTCGTCGTCGCCCCCCCCACGCCAGACCCGGTACTCGACCCGGTCGGCCAGCCAGCGCATGGCGTGGCTGGTCACTTCCCCATAGCCGAAGGTCGCGTCGAATCGTTCGATGTTTCCGTACCAGTCCCAGGGTTGAGCAACAAACTGGGCGATGTCATTCGAGGGGTCTCCCCAGCGACTGTACTCGATGTCGATCTCGTTGTAAGGATTCCACCACAAGTAGGCCTCGTCCCAACAGGGACCGTATTGCCAGAGAAAGATACCGAGCACCGCCTGGGGATCGAGGAGGTCCAGGCGTCCCACTGTGGTTAGAATGTAGTCGCCGTATCCGAGGGCATCCTCGAGAACCACTTCCGTGCTGGCCCAGTATCCGCCTTGATCGGAGATGGTGAGGTGCAGCTGATTCTCCCCGTCCACCCAAACACAGTCGGACTCGTTGCAGAACACATTCGGTCCAGGGCCGTAGTACCCGGGACCCTTGACGCGCCAGGCGCGGTCGGCGAATTCGAGCGTCGTTCCACCGGGGAAGTCGTTCCACTGCATTTCATCTATCGTTGGGGAGTTCGTGCTGAAGATCGTCACCTGGTCGAAGTAGACGTCGGGCTGCAGGTCGGTCGGCCCCTGTAAAACGCCCACCAGAAAGTGGATGGCGACGGTTCCGTCCGGAGCCGGGTCGCTGAGGACCGCGAATTCGATGTACTCATCCGTCGACGTGCCGGGGTCAGCCACCGCAAAGGAGTCGTAGTCGATGAGCTCGCCGCTGGCGTTGCGCCATTCGATGTTGACGAGCGCGACACACCCACCCGTAAGAGGATTCCCCGAGGGATGCTGAACGTGACCGGTGGCCTCCCACTGCTCGCCCGGCTGGCTATCCAGGCGCTGCCAGTAGGCGGAAACATCCCAGCTGCCGTTGTTGGGGCCGCTCACCCGGGCCGCCTGCGAACCGTGAGTGGCAATGGAGGTCTCGCCGAACTGCCCAAACTGTCCCCAACCACCGAACACGGGGCCTCCCGACCCATCAATCTCAAAGCTCGGATTGGTGAGGATGCATTGGCCCGATGCCTCGCCGGCAACCCCCGCCCCAAGCAAGAAGGCCAAGGCGAGTACGCACCCGGGTTTGTGCAGTATCTCGTTCAGTCGCATTTCAAGCTCCTGTGGTAGGCCAACCCGTGAGAGGAGACTGCTCAGCTTCGCAGCAGGGTCCCCAACGGAATACCGACTCGGATGAGATCGATGTGGCCTCTGCGTTCGAAAACTCTGGCCGCGAGGCGCGGCTCAAGTATAGCACCCACCAGATTGCGCGATGATCCGTCGGCAAATGAGACCCGGATCCAGGGATCACCTTCGACCCGCTCGTAGATGACCGGAACTTGACAGAACGTGAAGGCCAAGCTGCCGGCAGGAAGGGGCAGTGTTCGACCCTGCCCGTTCACATCGAAGTACCGGAACTCCGCCGGTTCCCCCAAGAACTCACCGGCATGGAGCAGGACGGGGCAGAATCGAATCGCCCCCTCACAGGCGCTGACGCCCAGCTCGCCCAGCCGGCTGATGATCTCTTCCTTGACCTGACCGGTCATGCCCGGCTGCTTCACGCCGCCCGACGGAGGGGTATGCGAGTAGGGATCCGTGGGAATTGCGCCGTACTCGGCCACCGTCTTCCGATACCCGAGTCCGGACTGCACGCGGGAATACATCCGGGCCAGGCCCTGACGGATGGCCGGCGAAAGGTCCTCTCGCTCCCCACGCGCGACGGTCTCCTGGACGGCCAGAAGCAGCTTGGCAACCATGTGCCAGTAGATGCACCCGATCCCCTCGTAGCCATACATAGCGGCCGACCGGCCGGTGTAGAACCGATGTCCGAAAACGCTCTCAAACAAACCCATGACGGCCTCGCGATCCCGGGAAACGGCCTCTGACCAGGTTGACTGTTCGGCGAGACCGTCCAAGACAGCGGAGACGTCGCGGGCGCTTCTGATGTCGCCATGGAAACGTCCCACCCCGGAGCCGTCGCGTTCCCAGAGTGACCGGTCACCGCTCGACAGAAGCTCGCACATCAAGGGAATCGTGGCGATACCTTCGTCCGGAATCATGTTCCTGGTCATGAATCCCGGCAGCTCCCGTTCGGGGTAGAGCATGAAGCTGTGCCGATCGGGCCGGTAGAGATCGCTCGAGAAAAGGTTTTCGAGAATCTCCAGACCCTCCGCCGGCTGGATCGCGCCGGAGCTCAACACGGCAACTTGGCCTTCCAACATTTCCTGCAGATGGGTCACCCGGACGCTGGTGAAATCGGCGGAGAATTCCAGCTGATTGTAAGTGTGATAGAGTCCGTCTTCCCGCCGATTGGCAGCGATGGATTCATCGACCCATTTGAGCGCCGTTCGGCACAGCCCCGCGACCCGGCGGGTCGCCAGCGCCTGCCGGCCCGAAAACCCCTCGGAATAGACGTCTTCGCGATACGCAGAGAATGCGCCGCACAACGCATCCATGATCCGCTTGCGGTCACGCGGGGTCGTGGCTTCGGTCGCCGCGGCGCCCCCCTCTCCCTCCAAGATCTCGGCAATCCGATCGAACCACAGAACGACCTCCGTAGAGACAGGCAGCTCCCGACTCGGGGTGGCGTCCAGTCGCTCGGCGAAGAAGGCCAGATACCGCCGGAGGTGGCAAAGGGTGACCACCGACACGCTGCCGCCCCCCAGCGCGTTGTTGGCATCGTTCCATTCCGGCCGCTGCGTATTCATCCAGATGCCGGCACCGGGGATCAAGTTCGACAACTTGGACAGGGCGGGCACCAGCAGTTTCTCGAGGAGATTCGTGTGGTACACCCCACCGCCGGGACCGGGCAGCAGCCTACCGTCGGTTCCCATACCTTGGACGCGCTTGTCGATGAGAGCCGCGAGCTCAGTGTCAAAACTGATGGTGGCCCGGGGATCCCGGAGGATCTGCTCATATGGCTTGATACGGTACGGGATGTCGGCGTAGCTGAACATCTTCGCGCCGAGCAGCGCCGGGAAGGCGGACGGATCGTAGCAATCCATCGCCTCCAGCAGCCGGAGCAAATAGACGATCTGGTGGTCTCCCCAGTAGCCGATGTTGCTCCAGGGATCGTCCGGCGAGGGGACTTCCCAGTCCACGCCATCCTGGGTGATGCGGTAGGGATTGAATCCGTCCACGGTCGATGCGCTGACGAAACGGGCGACCATGTTTGGCAGGAATCCGGGGAAGGACCTGCCCAAGGCTTCCCAGTTTTGGAAGATGTCCCGCCAGTTGCCTTCGTGATGCAGGACCCGTCTGCCGTTGCGATCCCGCACGCGGATCTCGAAACGATTCCAGGGTCGACTGGGATCACCGTGTCGCCGGCCGAAATACAGGGGAAGGTATTCATGAGACAGTCGGGCGAGATCGCCATCGCCCGCTTCATGCGCGATCTCGCGGAGCCGCCCCACGGAAATTCGGTCCGGCCACTCGGCAAGCTTCGGACCAAAACGCTCGGCGACGGCTCGGTTGCGGACGCCGAGAAGACTGACGAAATCAGCGACGGGCACATCGTCATTCTGCAAAAACACCCCACCGCGCATGTTGTTGAACAGCACGTTGGCGAAGTGGTGGCACCCCGATTCCGGTTGGCCGGTCAGCTGCAGGCCATCGGCGCTGGCGACGATGCGCCTCAGGCTCTCATCCGCCTGCCGCAGGCTTGTTTCCACCCGCTCGGCCAGGTCTTCTCCGGTGACCAGAACCCTGCGTAGCTCGGAGAGGTGGACGTGGTCACGTCCGACGTCGGCCGCTTGATGCCAGCGCGACGCCTGCCCGGGCTCCAGATTGAAGGATGCACTGACAAGATAGTTACCGCGCCTGCCATTCAGGACGGTGCAATCCGGATAGGGCCGTCCAAGCCGGAAGGCGTCGATCGACTTGGGCGACAGATGAACCCGGGCCCCCTCGAGGCCACGGCACCAGACCGTGTTGGCCCGCAACACCTCCATGGCCTCGGGTCGGTCGGTGATGCCTGCGGTCAGGGAGAAAATGCCGAGACCGGTTGACGGGTCCAGTTCGGTGGTCTTGTAGGCATCCACGAGGTTGCTCGCCTGCTGGTACAGAGCAAGCGGGGCGCCCCACGGAAGGACATTCCTCAAGCCGTCCAAGACGTTGATCCGGGTCGGGGCCTTCGCCCGGTTCTCCAAGGTCACCGTGCGCACCCAGCCAAACTCATCGCACCCTGCCCAACGGTAACGGAAGACCAGCCCTAGATCGTGTTCGACTTCCTCGAAGATGATCTGGTTGCCGCCGACGTCTTTGTAGAGATTCCGCTCGACAGATCGCTGGTTGGCGCTCGCCTCGGAAAACGGTTCCCACAGGTCGAAGGACCCGGATTCCCGCACGATGCGGATCATGGTGACGGGTCCCGTATGGCGATGGGCATCGTGAAGCCGATCGCTGGTCAGGTAGGGAAAGACGCTTCCATCCGCATCGACCCGCCCGGCGGTCAGCCCACCGTTGGAGGAGACAAACATCCAGAGATCGGCGTCGCTGGCCAGGTTTACGAGGAACGGATCCAGCCGAGGGTAGCCCGAGATCCGGTAGGCCAGCCCCCCATCCAGCAGGACGAAATCGCCTGACGGTCCCGCGGGTGCGGCTGCCTCCGACAGGGAGCGGGAAATGTACTCAGTGCGACTGTGCAACGGCGACCATCCTCGGTTGACGATCCAGGGGGCAGGCCCTGCACTCCCCGGCCGGTGAAGTCCTACTTGGTCAGGATCATGCTGCCGGCCTTCTCGCCGACCTCGGTCCTCAGCACGTACCAGTACATGCCGCTTGGCGCGGGACTTCCATCCGTGGTCAGCCCATCCCAAACCACCTGATGGCCTCCCGCAGTGCGCTCTCCCCTGGCCAGGGTCGCGACCCTGCGCCCGGAGATGTCGAGAACGGAAAGTTCGACCGGGCCGGACCGTTCCAGCGCGAAATCAATGCGGGTGGTGAGATCGAAAGGATTGGGCGCGTTCTGGCTCAGCGTCGCAAACGTGGACTCCCGAATCTCGGGCACATCCACCGTGTCGAACAACTCAAGGATCACGTTGTCGTAGAAGATCCCGGACGCCTCATAGTTCGTGGCCATGTTATTGAACCCAAACTGCAGGATCTGGCCCTCGAGGGTCGCGTCGATCGAGATTTGAAGCGAGTCCGCCCCCCACGTATCAGGGATGGAGGTCATCTCCGCCGTGAGTAGGCGGGTCGTGATATATTCGTTGTTGGGATCCAGGGTCTTGATGAAGGCGTGAGCCGTCGAGTTGCCGTCGATGTTGCCCCGCTTGTGATCGAACTTGAAGCGCCAGGTGGTTCCGACGTCGGCAACCCCGATCGCTTGCTCCCGATAGACGTTCGACTCGATCAGATTGCCGTTGGCATGATCGAGGTTCTCATAGTCGCTGAATACAGAGAGCACCTGATCGCCCTGTTCTTCCCCGCCCTCTCCGAGAACGATTTGGCAAAAGGCGAGGTTGTGGTTGGGCGCCGAGAACGGGCCATAGCTATAGAGGTGGGTTTGATCCGGCGCGTAGACGTTGCCGAACACCAGCCATCCATCGTTGCCGAGAGCGTCAGGATCTGCCTGGACCAAACCCTCGAAGTCCTGCGCGTACGGCTCGATCGTGGGATCCGAGGCGCCAACCGCGCCGAAGGTCAGGTTGTCGTAGAAAATCCCAGACCCTACGTAGCTGGTGGTCAGGCAGGCGAAACCAATCTGCAACAGCTGATTCTCTAGGCTCGCATCGATGAAGATCTCGAGTGAATCCGCCCCCCACGTGTCGGGGATGGACGTCATGTCGACGAGGAGGTGATTGGTCGTGGCATATCCGTTGTCCGGATCAAGCGTCTTGATGAACGCCTGCGCTGTCGAGATACCCTCGATGTTGCCCAGCTTGTGCTCGAATACAAAACGCCAGCTGGTTCCGATGTCCGCGGCCCCGATCGTCTGCTCCTGGTAGACGTTCGCCTCGACCAGATTGCCGTTGGCATGATCGAGGTTTTCGTAGTCACTGAAGACGGTCAGCACCTGCTCGCCCTGCCCTTCCCCCCCCTCACCGAGGGCGATTTGGCTGAAGGCGAGACTGTGGTTGGGAGCCGGATATGGGCCGTAGCCATACATGTAGAGGCTGTCCGGCGTGAACACATTGCCATAGACCAGCCAGCCATCCTCCGACAGCGCGGTAGGACTCGACTGGATCAGGTCCTCGAAGTGCTGGGAATACGGCTCCAGCGCGTGACTCGCTGAGGGAATCAGGCTAAGCACGACAATGGCCACTAGGTAGATCGCCCTATCTCGCATTTTTCTGGCCTCCAGTTGAAAAACCCACGCTTCATCCTGAGTGAGTGCTTTACAGGAACAATCGTATGATACACTATGTTCGGTGTCCGAACAAAGGTTTTTGGAGTTGGCGGGAGCCGGCCGCAGCCGCGGAGCTTCCGCCCAGGTCCCGATAGCAGGTGCGCATGTCTATCCTCCGCTTCCCAAACGACTTCCTCTGGGGGGTCGCCACCTCGGCCCAGCAAATTGAGGGCGCCTGGGACCGGGATGGGCGCGGGGAGTCGATCTGGGACCGGTTTGCCTCCAAGGCCGGGAACATCGATGACGGGTCCGTCCCCCATACGACCTGCGCTCACTACGACCGTTGGCGTGAGGACCTCGATCTGATGAGATGGACGGGGGTCGGGGCCTACCGATTCTCCACGAGCTGGTCGCGCATCATGCCCGCAGGAGAAGGAAAGCCCAATCCGGCAGGCCTCGACTTCTATGATGAGCTGGTAGACGGATTGCTCGCCTCAGGCATCGAACCCTTCCTCACCCTCAACCACTGGGACATGCCGCAGGTGCTGCAAGATCGCGGCGGCTGGCCATCGCGCGCGACCTGCGGGGCGTTCGCCGAGTACGCCGCGGCCGTCAGCCAGAGGCTCGGCGACCGAATCCGCTTCTGGGCAACCCACAATGAACCGTGGTGCGTGGCCACGCTGGGCTACGATGAGGGCTGCCACGCTCCCGGCCATCACGATCCGCAGGCAGCCCTATGGGCCGCCCACCACTTGCTCCTCTCGCACGGACAAGCCGCCGAGAGCATCCGGAGCCAGGCACCGAACGCCAAGGTGGGCATCGCCCTGATCCTGTCGCCGGGCCGCCCGGCCTCGTCTTCGGAGGCGGACCTGGATGCCGTCCGCCAGTTCGACGGGATGTTCAATCGTTGGTACCTGGACCCGCTCTTTCACGGGCGGTATCCAGCGGACGCGGTACAAGACCGAGTCCGCTGGGGTCAGCTGTCCGGCGAGGAACTACCCTTCGTCCAGGATGGCGACCTGCAGCACATAACCAGTCCGCTGGACTTCCTGGGGGTCAACTACTACAACGGAACCGTGATCACCGCCGGACCCGAGGGGCGCCCTCAGGCGGTACCCGCGGCCGGGACGGAGGAGCGGACGGAGATGGGCTGGGAGGTTCGTCCCGCAGGACTCAATGAGATCCTGGAGCGACTCAACCGGGACTACGACCTGCCGCCCCTCTACATCACCGAGAATGGCGCCGCCTTCCTTGATCCGGCCGCCGACGGAGAACGCATCTCCGATCCCAGGCGGGTAGCCTACTTGCGCGACCACCTGGTGGCGGCCCACCGCGCCATGGCCCAGGGGATCCCGCTCCACGGCTATTTCGTGTGGACGCTCATGGACAATTTCGAGTGGGGCTGCGGCTTCACCAAACGTTTCGGCCTGTTCGGTGTGGATTTCGCCACTGGCGAGCGTACACCCAAGGACAGCGCCTTCTGGTATCGAGAGACCGTCGCCGCCCGGGCGGTGGACGACGGGACAGAGCCCTGAAACGCGAGGAGGATGCTTTGACATCGCACAGCTTCATCCAACCCCGGCCCCATCGGCGCCCCAGAATCGCCGCCGCGCTTTGGATCGCGCTTCTGGTGATCGCAAGTACCGCGACCTGTCTCGTCGAACCGGCTGACGCCGCGGCTCAAACCGTGCGCGTCGTATCCGATGCGGACGGACGGCGCCTGCAGGTCGATGGCCACGACTTCATGGTCTTGGGGATGAACTGGGGCTACATGCCGATCGGGCAGAACTACATGTATAGCCTCTGGAGCCAGTCGGATGACGTGATTATCGACGCCCTAGCCCGGGAGATGCCGCTTCTGCAGGACATGGGCATCAACTGCATCCGCCAATATGTGGGGATCCCGGCACGGTGGGTTCAGTACATCTATGAGCACTACGGCATCTACACCGTGCTCAACCCTCTCGTGGCCCGGTACGGCTACACCTTGAATGGTGTCTGGACCCCCACGGTCGACTACTCCGATCCTACCCTGCGCGAAGCCGTGAAGACGGAAATGACCGCGCTGGTCGCAGAGTTCAAGGACACGCCCGGTCTCCTCCTGTGGCTGCTCGGCAATGAGAACAACTACGGCCTGAGCTGGTCATCGTTCGAGATCGAGGCTCTGCCCGAGGGCGAACGTCACGCAGCACGGGCGCGCTTTCTGTACTCGCTCTTCGAGGAACTCACCGTCGAGATCAAACGGATGGACCCCGACCACCCGGTGGCCATCGCCAATGGCGACATTCAGTACATCGATCTCATCGCCGAGGAGTGTCGGCATCTGGATATCTTGGGCACCAACGTGTATCGCGGCATCTCCGTTCGTGATCTCTACGACGAAGTCGAAGAGAAGCTGAACCTCCCGGTGATGTACACGGAGTTCGGCTCCGACGCGTGGAACGCGAGAGAGATGCGCGAGGACCAGACCATGCAGGCCCGCTATCTGGTGGGGCAGTGGCGCGAGATCTATGAGCAATCCGCCGGCAAAGGGCGGGTGGGCAATGCCATCGGCGGGCTGATTTTTCAGTGGAGCGACGGCTGGTGGAAATTCGGCCAGGAGAGTCGTCTCGACATCCACGATACCAACGCGTCCTGGCCCAACGGCGGCTACGTGGAGGATTTCGTCGAGGGACAGAACAACATGAACGAGGAGTGGTGGGGCATCTGCGCCAAGGGCGTTTCGGACCAGCGGGGGCTCTATGACCTCTATCCCCGCGCCGCGTACTACGCGTTGCGGCAAGCCTTCACCCTCGATCCCTACGCCGCCGATCTGGACCTGGGCACCATCCGCGCCCACTTCGGCGCCATTCGCCCGGTGGCCGCTGAGGTGGCCGCCCGGGGGAACCGCGCCACGCTGCTCACCGAAGCTAGCCGCCGCGTCCGGTTGTCGGGCGCGCGGGTGGAGTTCGAGACCTACTCCACGGGTGGGAACCTCGTCAGCACACCCGAACAAGACATGGCCGGCACCGGGTCCCCTGCCTTCCGCGGTTTCGACCAGCTTCAGTCGTTCTACTTGGATGTGGAAGCCCAGCCGGCTGAAAACGTCATCGGCCGCGCGTCGTTCAACATTCTGGGCAACGTACCACGCAACCCGATCGATGAGCTCTTCTACGAAAACCGCGCCCAGTCCCGATCGGCTATCTTCGAGGGTGGCCGGGTCGACTTAGGGGCACTGGGGCGCGTGCAGGTCTACCAAGCCTCGATCTCCTGGGACGATCGATGGTTCATGCTGGATGCATTCTACCGAACCGGTCACCTGCACTGGGGGTTCGAGGGCGACTTCTTCGGTCTCTACCGCAACGCCTACTACGGCGAGAATATCGATATCTACAACAGTGTGGCCCCGGTCGGAGTTGAGATCGCCGGCCGGCGCCGGCTATCCGGACTCAAATTGGCCTTCGGACCGCAGCTCTGGTGGGGCGCCAATCCGGCTCTCATGCTCAAGTATCAGCGCCGGGTGGGACCGTGGGACGCCAGGCTCGTCTATCACGAGGACATCGCGCCTCAGCAGTCGGTCAGTTCGTCGAGCGCCATCCCGGTGCCTGAGACCCGCAAGCTCTCGATGCAAGCGACCACCCAGCGCGGCCCTTGGGGTCTCGAACTGGGCACCCTCTGGGCGGGCGAGCCCAAGATGGACCAGACCTTCCAATTGGTCGACAAGGCGGACGGCAAGTACACCATCTACCAGGACCGCATCAAGTCGGGTGACACGTGGGGCTTCAAAGGGAAACTGACGCTCCAGAGAGGTTCCTTCCGCTGGTACGCTCAGGGAGCCTACATGGGTCTCGTGGCGGACGCCGGCCCCACCGAGGTCATCACCTACACCGGCTGGGGCCTGAAAGACTCCGGGTCTGGGAATCAGAAGAACGCGATCACCGGTTTCACCATCAACCACGGAAACTGGCAAATCGGTCCGAATGTGTTGTGGCAGAAGCCTATCGTGGGGCCCATTCCGGGTGACGCTCCACCGCCCGGCCGACCGCGCAACGTGCTGGACGATCCATTCGCCGTGCACGGCAACCGAGAAACTGTCGGTGCGGAACTGATGATCACCTACGACCCGACGCCAGCATCCTGGTTCTGGGCCTGGGACAACGATGTGCGCGAAGACGCGCGCCTGGCAGCCAGCCTAGGATTTGTGTATCGGGACTTCCAGGATACGCGGGACGCTTCGATCTTCATCGCGGAAGACGGTTACACGATCTACGCCTTTGGGGCCGCACCGCCGGCTCAGTCGATGTGGGAGGTGCGCGCGCGCATCGTCTCGCGCCTTAGTCCGACCTCTCGGCTGGTGGCCAACCTCTATGGGGGGGAGGCCGAGCCCAGCGGCTACGACGTGTCCGGAGAAGACGAGACACTCAACCGCGTCATCGAACGATTCGGCATGACCGGTCGGTTCACGCGAGGACCAGTGGCAATCGATGCCTACGCGAAGGTCAATGACTGGGGACCGTACGACTATCATCGCGACTTCAACCTGACCTTCCCGCTACAGCTCATGGGAGACCTGTCGTACTCGCTGGGAAGGCCCCTCTGGTTCTTTGGCCAGCCGTACACCCGGCTGGGCGTGCGCGGTACTTGGCGGTCACTGGACGAGCACTCGCCAAGATACAGCCCCACCGGAGGCGACGCATTGCCCGGCTACGACAACGGCGAGGAGTGGGAAGTCCGAACGTACGTTCACGCGTCGCTGTAGCGCAGCATCCGCGATCGCGGGTGTGTAGGATGCCATCGCATTCACGGGTGCGTGTCGCTCGGCCGTTCGTCGATCGGCCTGAGCGCCTGAATGCCCCAGCCTCTCTCGTGCCAGAGCCTGTGGCAACTCGAGCAATATGCCGACTACGGGATTATGCCGCGTAGAGGTAGGGGTTCCGTTCTTACTCTTGACAGTGTGAGGAGTTGGAAGACTGCGCCGCCCGTGAACGCGGCATAATCCGGGCTCTCTCCGCTCTATGTCATGCTTGTTTCTCTCTCGGCCCTGGTGGTCGGGGAAAGGAGGCAAGCATGACCAGACCTACCCAAGTGCAAGTCAGGGGACCGTTGGGTCCCTACGTCAAAGGCTTTTGCGCTGAGCTGGCCGCACAGGGCTATACGCCGCTGTCGGCCTCGAACCAAGTGCGGCTCATGGCACATGTCAGCCGCTGGATGCTGAGTCGCCGCTTGACGCCGGGTGACCTGACACCGCAGCGCGTGGAGCAGTTCCTGAAGGCCCGATGTTGCGCGGGCTACACGGCGTGGTTATCAGAGCGTGGCATGGCGCCCCTACTCGGGTACCTACGCCGACTACGAGTTGTGCCGGAGCCGGCGGTTCCGGAGGCACACACTGCTCTGGATCGACTGCTGGAACGCTACGGTCACTATCTGCTGCACGAGCGCGGTCTCGTAACGACCTCCATTCGCCAGGCTCAGGATGTCGCGCGTCGCTTTCTCGCCGCGTGTTGTGATCCTGAGAAGCTCGTGCTCTATCGCCTGAGAGCGGCCGATGTCACAGGCTTTGTGCTGCGTGAGAGCCGCAAGGGTTACAGTGTCGGCTCCACGAAGTTGATCGTTACCTACGTGCGATCCTTGTTGCGCTACCTCTACCTGGAAGGCCATACGCCGACGGCATTGGCCACCGCAGCGCCCCCGGTAGCCGGGTGGCGCCTGAGCTCACTGCCCCGAGCCTTGGCACCCGAGCAAGTCGCCGCGTTGTTGCACAGCTGTGATCGCCGCACCGCCATCGGTCGGCGCAACTACGTCATCCTCATCCTGATGGTACGACTGGGACTGCGCGCAGGAGAAGTGGCTGCGATCGAACTGGGGGATCTCGATTGGAGATCGGGTGAGATCCTGATCCGCGGCAAGGGACGCCAGCAGGATCGCCTACCGCTACCCGTAGACGTGGGCGAGGCCCTTGTGGCCTATCTCCGCCGCGGTCGGCCCCGCATCGCTGACCGGCACCTATTCCTGCGTAGTCGCGCGCCGCACGGGGCGCTTTTGCCCTCCGGGGTCTCCGCTGTGGTCATCCAGGCCGGCCATCGGGCCCAGGTTCCGGGTGCCAGCGCGCACCGGCTCCGGCACACCGCCGCCACCCAAATGCTGCGCCAGGGCGCCTCTCTACCGGAGATCGCACAACTCCTGCGCCACCGCAGCCTGCTGACCACCGCGATCTACGCCAAGGTCGACCGTGCCGCGCTGCGTGGCCTGGCTCAGCCCTGGCCTGGGCCCAACGACCAGCCGACGGGCATCCGATGTGGTGGGCCAAGAAGCTCAGTCTCGTGCGAGGGTTTGCCAAGTACCTGCTAGCCCCCGATGCGGCTACCGAGGTTCCAGCCCTCCGGTCGCTCCCGTGTCGCACATCACGTCCCACACCCTATATCTACTCCGATCGCGACGTCGCACAGTTGATCGCCGCAGCCCAAAAGCTAAGGGCACCCTTGCGGGCAGGAACGTGGAGGACCCTCATCGGGCTGCTGGCCACCACCGGCCTGCGCATCGGGGAAGCCATCAGGCTCGACCGACAGGACGTGGACGTGGTGAACCAGGTGCTGATCATCCGCCAGAGCAAGTTCGGCAAGTCGCGGGAAGTCCCCCTACATGCGACCACCGCTCAGGCGCTCAAGGCCTACGCATGCTTGCGCAGATTGGTTGGATGGTGGAATTCGATACGGGGATTGTCATCGTCTGGCACTTCGATTGCTAGGACACGCCTCGGCGCGAACCGGCGTTAGCCCGCCACCCCGTAGACCCTCACCCAGTCCACCAACATGGTCTGCGGGAACTGCGTGGTCGCGTCGGGAGAGCCCACGAAGTGGCCACCCACGGCGACGTTCAGGATAAGAAAGAACGGGTGGTCGTACACCCAGCGCATCCCGGACGGCAAGTCGGCTGCGCTGCGCCGCTGGTAGACCTGCCCGTCCACATACCAGGAGATGTTGTCCTGGTCCCACTCGATGGCAAAGGTGTGGAAGCCGGCATCGAAACCGTTGCCCGACAGAACGAAACGGCCGGTGACGGCGCCACCGCCTGAGTAGCCCGGTCCGTGAAGGCTACCGTGGACCACGTTGGGTTCCTGGCCTCGGTACTCCATGATGTCGATCTCACCGCAGGCCGGCCAGCCCACCGTCCCGAAGTCGTCGCCAAGCATCCAGAATGCTGGCCAGATACCCTGTCCCACCGGCAGCTGAATGCGCGCCTCAAACCGTCCCCGGGTATGCGCGAAGCTGCCTTGCGTGTGGATCCGACCCGAAGTGTAGGAGGACCCCTGATAGGTTTCTTCGCGGGCGGTGATCGCCAAGTGGCCGTCTCCATCGAGCGAGACGTTTTCGGGACGGGCTGTGTCGTACTCGAGCTGCGCGTTCCCCCAGTCGGTTCCTATGTCGAAATTCCACTTCGAGGGATCGGGCAGCTCTCCGGCCGGGCCATCGAACTCGTCTTGCCAGACCAAGGTGATTTCCTCAGGAGCGGTGCTCGACGAGCCGCAACCGCCTCCGATCCAAGCCACGGCAGGCAGGACAAGCAGGAGGGCACAAGATCTGGTCCGCCCCGTCATGAGGTTGGCTCCCCTGCAGCGAAACTGGGCGATCTGTCCCCGCCGGCCAGCAGGCGGCAGTCGGTCAGCGTCTCCTTGAGAACCATCGTCGCCGCGCCAACGGCGATCGACTGCGTGCCCAGAGTGCTGGTGATCAGCTTGGCGGCTGTCACCTGGCTGACTAAGGTCCGCCGACGGACCGTCTCACGGATGGGCCCGAGCATCAGTTCGCCGAGACCGGCGAGATCCCCACCCAGAACCACCATCGCGGGGTTCATCAGGTTGAGTAGACCGGCCAGGGCGATCCCCAAGTACTCGGCAGCCTCGGTGACCACCTGACGAGCCAAGGCGTCTCCGTCGAGGGCAGCCTTTTCGATATCACCGATGGTCAGGACACGCCCTGCGAGGACGCTTTCGGAGTTTGTCGCGAGAAGCTCGGCGGTGCGATCGACCAGCGCGCGGGTACTGATCAGCGTGGCGAGGCAACCCCTGAGCCCGCAGATGCACTGTTTGCCCTCCGGCGCAATTGCCAGGTGGCCGATCTCGCCGGCCACACCGGTGGAGCCCCGATAGATGTCGCCGTTGATCACGAAGCCACAGCCGATACCGGTGGCCAGTTTGATATAGGCCAGATTGTCGATCTCCTGGCCGGGTCCCCACCAATGTTCTGATAGGGCACCCAGGTTGGCGTCGTTGTCCACCATCAGTGGCGCGCCGAGTCGGCTGCTGAGCCCGTCGAGACCGAGTCGGCCCTGCCAGGCGGGAAGGACCACCTCGGATAGTCCACCATTCGGCTTGGATGGATCGACCGGAGTGGGAACAGCAATGCCGATGCCGACGAGCGGCCGTCCCCCAGCAGCTTCATCGAGGCATAGGTCGCAGAGCTCACCCACCAGGCTCCGCGTACCCAAGGGATCGGTTCGCACTGGATGCAGACGCGTGTGCCAGGCCAGAACCCGGCCGCGCAGCTGGGTGAGGGCCACTCCGACATGGGCGGCGCCCATCTCGACGCCGAGGATCACGGCCGCATCATCCTGAAATTCAAGGATGATCGGCCGCCGGCCCCCGCTCGACTCGCCGGTGCCTACTTCAGCGATGAGCCCGGTGGGCAGTAACTCGCCCACGACCTCGGATACCGTCGAACGAGACAGATTCTCCTCGCGAACGATCTCGGCCCGCGACATACGCTTCCGCTGCCAGATGAGCCGCAGAATGGCGTCCGCCAAAGGCCGGGGACGATCCGGATCCTCGCGGCGAAGCCCCTTCCACGTGATTTGATGGTTCTTCAATTCGCCTCTCCCCCATGTCGATGTTCCAGACAGGTCGACATACTAACGGTGGAAAAGGACGTTATCCAAGAACACGATGCTCGCATCGCTGGAGGAGATGATGATCTGCGCCAGGTGCGCGCGACTCTCGAGAGTAAACTCGGAAAGAGGGATGTCCAGGACCGACCATTGACCGGCCACGAAGGCCGGCGTGGTCGTCGCCCGGAACGTGAGCTCCGATTCGTCGATCGGCAGGTTGTAGATCCCGTCCTCGCCGAAGTCAACCAGCTTGACCTTGAAAACCGTCCCTGCCGGGGCCCACACATCCAGCCGGAGGTGGGTCATATCGGTGGCATCAACCAGCGAGGTGGTAAACTCAATCCCGGCATACACGAGGCTCGTATAGAGCTTGGTGCCATCTTCACCAATCGCGTAGTCCTCCACGGGACCGCTCAAACTCCATTCGGCACGCCAGGTATCCACCGGCCAGGCGTCGTACGCATCACTGAACAGCCCGATCACATCACCGGTCGCGTGCGTGGGCGTGGGGGCCGGCTCCTCGGGCGGTGCCAACACATCGAGTGTGATGGAACCTGAGGCATCGATGGTATCGAGCTTGGCGGTGACGGTGGCAACGCCCCCTCCGACCACCTTGATCACCCCCCCCTCCGTCGTGGCCACGGCCTCGTCCGAAGAGAAGTAATCGAAGTACCCAGGCAGGTGCTTGATCTCAACGTCCTCTCCGTTGACGGCGAAGGTCACGCGTGTGTCTTCAGGCGTCACGGTGGCGCCCGGGAAGGTCTCGATGGCTTGAGAGCCCAGCTGAGGCCGGGGGCTGGTGATCGTTCCCACGGTGGTGAATCGAACCTCATCGAACCAGAGGGTGAACCCTTGATTGTTTTCATGGCCTTCGGCGAAGAAGAACAGGCCGCGCTCCAGCGTGAGCCGGGAGGGATCCGGAATGGGGATCACCACCAGCGTCCAATCCGTGGTGACGGGAATGGCTGAGCGTTCGGCAGTGAAGAGGGACGTACCGGTGTTGTCGTTGCCAAGACCTGCGACGTCGAGGGTGGAATTCACGCTCGATTTGGCGTAGAAAACCAGTGCATCGAAGCTTGATAGGTCTCGGTAGTCGGCGCAGGTGAAGGCACCGCCGGCGTAGGTTCCCTCGGTGGCGCCGGGCCCCGGCACCGTTACCCTAAGGGATGCGGTGCCCACCTTGGCCTGGTCGGTGTCAATGGCCACGGCATCGGTCTGAGAACCGGCAAAGGCCTGATAGTCGACACCGTCTCCAAAGGTATCGTCGAAGACCAGGGGGTCATGGCTGCCGGGAGCTTCCGGGAGCGTTGACAGGTCTCGCTCGCTGCAGCCGACCAAGGCGGCAAGAGCCAAGGCAGCCACCACGGAAACGGTGGTGGCGATCATCTTCGGAATTGGACTGGGTGAGCGCACTGTGTATCCTCCCGGTTACTTTGTACGGGGTCCGATCAAAGTATCGATGGTGCCGCGCGAACTGTCAAGGGATTCAGCAGGGATCGATGACCCGGTGGACGCTAACATCTTGTCCGGACGCTGTTTCCTATTGACGACGAGACCGTCCAGGGTTACTTTGTTCGGACGTCGTACAAAGTGAAACGAGTCGGTTTCGACAAATCGCCCCTGGGCGAGGAAGCGAGATGACCTCATGAACGCTCCTGCCGTCCACTCCAAGACCGCACCCGAAGATCGGGTCAAGATGACCCATCGGCTCGCCTACGGCGCCGGTGCCTTCGTCAACAACCTGCTTGCGGCGGCCAGTGGCGGCATGATGATCGTCTTGAATCTAGGGCTGGGCATGAACCCGGCTCTCGTAGGCCTGCTGGGCGCATTGCCCCGGCTCACCGATGCGTTCACCGACCCACTCATGGGCTTCATCTCCGACAATACGCGGACCCGCTGGGGCAGACGCCGGCCCTATATCTTCGCCGGCGCATTCGCCGCCGCCCTCATTTTCATCCTTCTGTGGCAGCTCCCCCGCGATCAGAGTGAGACTTTCTACTTCGTGTGGTTCCTGGTCGGCTCAATTCTCTTTTACATGGGATACACGGTCTTCGCCACCCCCTGGGTGGCACTGGGGTACGAGCTGACCCCCGACTACAACGAGCGCACGCGGCTCATGGGCACGCAGAATTTCATCGGCCAGTTGGCCTACGTCGTGTCGCCCTGGTTCCTGTGGATCATGACCTACAAGGGTTTCTTCCGGGATCAGGTGGCGGGCGCGGCGGGCCTGGCCATCATCGTCGCGGTGGTCGCAATGGGGCTGGGAATCCTGCCAGCGATCTTTTTGCGCGAGCGGATGCAGACCGTCGCCAAGCCCGAAACGCGGGCCAGCGATGTGGGAGCCGATGAGACAGACGAGGCGAGCCGGCGGGGAGTCCGTGGGTTTTTCCGGGGATTCGGCATCACGCTCTCATCCAAACCGTTCCTCAAGCTGTGCGCGGCCACCTTCCTGGTGTTCAACGGCTTCATGCTCATCTCGTCGTTCCAATTCTATGTCATCATCTACTACGTCTGCGGCGGTGATCAAGCGGTTGGCGCGAAATACGCCGGATACGCCGGCACGGTGGGGGCCGTGTGCACCTTCGCCGTCGTCATCTTGGCGACCTGGCTCGGCACGCGCATTGGAAAACGTCACGCGTTCTTCGTTGCGACGGGGCTCTC
>CAZTDY010000053.1:0-28027 GCA_964612295.1 uncultured bacterium
CCCCTGGAGCATGATTGGGCAAACATCAGATCGAATTCCCGGGCCACAACCAAAGCCTTACGCGGCTGGAAGAGTCTGCTACGATCCTGTCCGTCAGTGACCAGAGGGGCTGTGTGCATTCAGGGGGGCTCCGGCGCAAGGTTTCGCCGCGCCGAACGTTCTGTAGGTGAGAAGTGGATAGACCCTGCAATGACGATGCCCTGATGGTGGGCCTGGCCCGCGGAGAGCGGGACTCGTTTCAGCACCTGGTCGAGCGCTGGGAGCGGCCGCTGTTCGCCTTTCTTCGCCAGATGTTGGGATCGACCGAAGAGGCGGAGGATCTTGCACAGGAGACGTTTGTTCGCGTCTTCGAGCAGGCCGACCGCTACAAACCGGAGGGGAAGTTCAAGAGCTGGCTTTTTCGAATCGCCGGCAATCTGGCGCGCAGTCGACTGCGCCGTCGGAAGATCGTTCAGTGGATCCCTTTCGTGGACCATGCTCACGATCGTTTCGGCTCGAGTCGGCCGGTCGACCAGGAACTGGAAAGGGAGGAAGAGCGGCAGAGGGTTCGTGATGCGCTTGCTGAACTGCCGGAACGCCAGCGGCGGGCTATCCTCCTGAGGCGATACGAAGACATGCCGTACCAGGAGATCGCGGACGCCATGGGGACGACGGTCGCCGCCGTGCAGACCCTGTTACACAGAGCAATGAAGAACCTCCGTGCTGCTCTCCTGTCCGAGGGGGCGACCGGAACCGACAAGGACAGTCGCCAGAGGTCATGAACATGAGTGCCCAGACCCATCCGAGCGAAGCCCAGCTGCTCGCCTACCTCGACGGCGAAGACGGGTCACGGTCCGAGACGGGCGCCCACCTCGTGGGATGCGAGTCCTGTCGGCGGCTGCTCGAAGATCTGAAGACGATCGATGATCTCGTGTCCAGGAGTTGCCAAGACAATCTCCCCCACTCGCTCTGGCCTGCGATCGAAGCCCGCTGTATGGCGCCCAAGAGACCCTTCTTCTCTCCCGCGTTTGCCTTTGGTAGCGCGGCGGCCCTGGTCGTCGGTGTTCTGGTTGGGCTTTGGACCGGATCGGCCAATCCCCCGGCGCAAACCGGGCTGACCAATGGGGTGGATCAGTCGGAGGCCCAGACGCTCTGGTCAGCCGTCGGCTCAACCTTGGCAGCCGACGACGAAACCAGCTGGCCCTACGGCCTGGGTGACGACAACCCGCAAGAGGAAAGCTAGGAGTCCATGAAACGAGGATGGTTCTTACTGCTGGCCTTGTCGCTG
The DNA here is from genome assembly GCA_964612295.1 of uncultured bacterium. Taxonomy (GTDB): domain Bacteria; phylum Eisenbacteria; class RBG-16-71-46; order CAIMUX01; family WJJG01; genus CAYQJL01. The sequence continues at coordinate 1,268 of CAZTDY010000053.1, forward strand.
GGACTGAATGCGGGTCTTCTGTACGTCAATCTCAGCGGACGTGGTGACCAACCGGGCGATGCACACCCCCGCGCAGGTGGACGGCCACCCCACGGTCCTCCCGGAGACCATCCTGGGGATGCGCGGCAGATGGACCCTGCGCGTCTGATGGAAGACCATCTTCGGCGCATGACCGAGATCGTCGGACTTGACGAGACTCAACAGGCGTCCGTAAGGACGCTCCTGGAGGAATCGGTACCGCGCGTGATGGAGCAGCGCAGGGTGGTTGAGGCCGCCCGGCAAAACCTGGCAGAGATCTTCGCCCTCGAAGACCTCGACGCGGCGGCATACCGAGCAGCGACACGGGAGATGTTTCGCGCCCAATCCCGTCTCGACTCCCTGGTGTCGGAAGCGATTCTCCTCGAGGCGAGCGTCCTGGATCATCAGCAGCGGGAGTTGTACCTGAGAACGATGCCGTGGCACCCGCCCAACCGGCCCCCTCCGCCAAGACCGCCCGCCCGGGGCCACCAACCGCCCCCGAGGCGCGGACCCTAGAGGGGACCCGGTACCGCTTCCGCCCTATTCGTACGTGATCAGACGGAGAAGCTGCTCTTCCTTGATGCCGGCCTCACCCAGCTTTTCACGTCCCCCCAGGCCCGCCAGCTCGATCAGCAGCGCGATTCCCACGATGTCGCCGCCCGCCTGTTGGACCAGCTCAACCGCCGCAACCGCGGTCCCCCCCGTCGCCAGAAGATCGTCGATGATCAAGATGCGTGCACCCGGCTCGAATGCGTCGGTGTGGATCTCGATCTCCGCCTCACCGTATTCGAGGCTGTAGGCCGCTCGGTGGGTCTTCCAGGGCAGTTTGCCGGCCTTGCGGAAGGGGAAGAAGGGCTTCTGGGCGGCATCGGCCACCAGGGCGCCCCATATAAAACCGCGGGCCTCAATGCCTCCTACGGCATCAAAGCCCGCGGGGGGAAAAGCCCGGGTCACTGCCTCAACGCACCGTGTCTGGAGGAGGGGGTCTTGGAGCACGGGCGTAATATCACGAAAGAGGATGCCTGGTTTGGGGAAATCAGGCACCGACCGGATCGTCTTGCGCAGCTTGCTTTGCAGATCGTGCACGGGTCACCTCCCAGGTCATAGCGGTTTCGGGCCAGTGTACCCGAACCTGGCGACCTGGGCGCAACCTCCAATGCTCTCTCTCACAACCTCCGAGCGGCCACGCCGCTCCTTCAGCCGCGCCGATCCACTAACTCGGACTGCGACCTCCAGACTTTTCCAGAACCTCTGCTCCGCGACGTTCTTCGTTCTCCATCCATTCGCGCAGGCGCAAGAGCGCTCGGCGCTCGATTTGACGGACCCGTTCGCGGCTGACACCGAGGAAGACCCCGGTCCGATTCAGGCTACGCGGCGCTCCATCCATGAACCCGTAGCGAATCCTCAAGACCAGTTTCTCCCGTTCCGAGAGACGCTCCATGAGCTTGTCGAGGTGCTTGCTCTCCATCTGCCGCATCAGCACGTCTTCCAGCGAAGGAGCCGCTGGGATGCGCTCGAGCAGACTGAGACCCCGCCCTGCTTCAGCGGACGCGTTCTCGTCCAGTGACTTGATTCCTCGGATGAGTTGGCTCACGCCGCGCGAACGGCGCGGTCCGAATCCCGCCGCCTCGCAAATCTCATCCTGCGTCGGCACGCGGCCCCACTCGAGTGACAGCTTCCGCTCCGTCTCGATGTAGCGGTGCAGCGAGCGCATGACATGCAGCGGGATCTTCAACGTCCGCGACTGCTCCGCCAGTCCTTTGGCGATCGCGAGACGAATCCACCACGCCGCGTAGGTCGAGAAGCGGAATCCCCTCTCCGGATCGAAGCGTTGAACGGCCGTGATCAGACCGAGGTTTCCTTCCTCGATCAGATCCTCGAGATCCAGCCCCTTGCCCGCAAACCGCCGCGCCATGTTCGCCACCAACCGAAGATTGCTGACGACCATCAATTCCGATGCCTTCGGATCTCCTTTGCGAACCCGCCGGGCCACGGCCCGTTCTTGCTCGGGGGTGAGCAAGGGGTAGCGGGACACGTCGCGGAAGTAGACCGGCAATGCATCGAGCGTGGTAGGTGTGCGAGCAGGCGAGGCCTTTTCGCGAATGGCGATTCCCAACGTACGCGTCAGGTCGAGGAAGAGTGAGAATTCAGCAGCATCGGGCACATCGGAGAGAATCGACTTCTCGACCTTCTCCGAGTCCAGGACGCCTTTGCGCTGACCTTCCTCTAAGAGCGTAGTTAGACTGGGAGCACTTTTCTTCGTGCTCTTCTGCGTAGGTGCACGGCTCACCGTGCGGCTCTGAGTCTTCATGGTACCCCCCCTTTCCAGGAGGGGAACCACCCAAGGAGATTTGGGGGAAATGGTCGGGGCGACTGGATTTGAACCAGCGACCCCCTAGTCCCGAACCAGGTGCGCTACCGGACTGCGCTACGCCCCGACACTTCTAAAACGTAGTGTACCTTACTATTTCGACGGGTCAAGGGGCTTTCTTGCCTCCTAGTACCCGAGGAAATGGTACCCCGCCTTGGCCAGAAGGGTCAGGGTCGTCACCACCCCACCGGCGATCATGACGCCTAAGGTGATACACGGCAATGCCTTACGGAACGGTACCCCGAACAGGAAGGCAGCCGCTGCGCCGGTCCAACCGCCCGTAACCGGCAGTGGGATCGCCACAAAGAGAATCAGCCCTAGCGCTCCGTACTTCTCTACAACCCGACCCCGCTTGCGGGTCCGGGCGAAGAGCCAGGTGAAGAAGCGCTCGGCCAGGGCGCTCCTACGGCGCAGCCAATTCGAGAAAGGGCCCAATGCCGCGAGGATGGGCACGATGGGGACCATGTTGCCTACGCAGGAAAGCAGGTACGCGGACCACCAGCTCATCGCCGGCCCCATTGCGGGGCTGAGGGCGAACGGGATGGCGCCCCGGAGTTCAACGATCGGCAGTGTGGCGATCACGAAGACGACCGCCTCTTTCGGCAGGAACGCGAACCAGCCCGCAATCTGTTCAGTCATTCCCCCACCCCTCCTCACCCACCAAGGGCACAAACACGCAGGGCACCGCTCGATCTTCGTGGTACTCGTCCCCGCGCCGGGTGATGATCGTCAGCATCTGTCCGCCTCGTGAGCCGGTCGGCACGATGAGGCGGCCTCCTTCGGCCAGCTGTTTGAGAAGCGGATAGGGAACCCGCGGCGCGCCCGCCGTCACGATGATCCCATCGTAGGGTGCGAACGCCTTCCACCCCATGCTGCCGTCACCCACCATTTGTAGAATGTTCGTCAGCTTCAGGTCGGCAAACGTCTGCTTGGCCCGCGCGGCCAATGGTTCGATCCGCTCCACAGTGAACACGCTGCGGGCGAGCTTGCTCAAAATGGCCGCCTGATACCCCGACCCGGTGCCGATCTCGAGAACCTTCTCTGTGGGCTGCGGGTTCAGTTTCTCGCTCATGATCGCGACCATGTAGGGCTGGGAAATGGTCTGCCCGTGCCCGATCGGAAGGGCTCGATCGGAGTAGGCCTGGGGGGCCAAGGCTTGATCGACGAACGCGTGTCGCGGAAGGGATTCGAACACGGCCAGCACGCGCTCGTCCTCTATGCCCCGGGAGCGCAGCTGTTTCTCCACCATTCGGTGGCGGGCCTGGCGATAGTCGGAATGCACCGCTGACTCTCGTTGAGTTACTGCCGGTTCGTTTCGGTCACCTGACTGCGCTGGGTATCGAACGCCCGCAGTTTGGCGAGCCGTTCGGTGTCAGTCCAGTCTTTCTGCAAGGGCGTCACCGAAGCGTAGCCGCCCGAGACGGCCCCGAAATCGCTCTCCTCATCCTCCGTCCAGACGGGAGGATCCCCACCAATCCAGTAGTACGGGCGCCCTCGCGGATCGGTCTGCGAGATGATCTCGTCGCGGTACACCCTGAACCCAAGCTTCGTCGCCTTCCAGCCGAGCAACTCGTCGTAGGGCAAATCCGGGATATTCACATTGAGCAGCAGCTTGTCCGACAGACCCCGTTCCAGGAGCTGATTCAGAAATACGCGGGCCAGGCGGGCCGAAGCGTCCAGATGCTCCGGGCGCCACGAGGTATTGGAGAAAGCGATCGACGGCAAGCCGAGGAGGCGGCCTTCCAGCGCGGCGGCCACGGTCCCGCTATAGGTCACGTCATCACCCATGTTCGGGCCGTGATTGATGCCCGACAAGACGAGATCCGGGCGCGGTTCGAGCACACCCCGGACCCCGCGAACCGCCATGAGGACACAGTCGGTGGGCGTGCCGGACACCGCGAACGTGCGCTCTCCGCGTTGTTCGACACGAAGCGGTGCGCGAAGAGTCAGTGCGTGGCTGGCAGCGCTCTGCTCGCTGTCCGGGGCCACGACCCAGGTTTCGCCCAGGTCTTCACAGGCCTTGCGCAGTTCTCGCAGGCCGGGCGCCTCGACACCGTCATCGTTCGTCAGGAGAATTCGCATGGAGTCCATCCTTGGGGTGGGCATTGAGCGGGAGTGCTCTCAAGAGAGGAGAAAGAATGGTCGGGGCGACTGGATTTGAACCAGCGACCACTTACCCCCCATGCAAGTGCGCTACCGGACTGCGCTACGCCCCGACCTCAAACTTACAAATTGTGGGGACATCCTACCAATCCAATTGTCGGTCGATCAAGGGTAATCCTTGAGAGCGATCCGGCTCGCTCACGCAACCAACACCCCCACCATCAGTTATCGTTTTCGTTTCCGTGGGGGCCCGGACAGCCGGTCCTGCAGGTCACCCAGTTCCCGGCGAATCTCGCGAAGGAGCTTGTTGGGGGTTGGCCCCTTTGCCTGCCGGTCGGACCCCGTCGCGCTGACCACACTCTCCGTCCGGCGCCGCTCGGACAAGAGCTTCTTCCGAGCGCCGGCGATGGTGAATCCGCGCCCGTACAAAAGGCTTTTGATTTCCTGGATCAGCTCCACATCCTTTGGCCGGTACATGCGCACCCCGCCCCGGCTCTTCTTCGGTCGAAGCATGGAGAATTGGGTCTCCCAGTATCGCAAGACGTGCGCTTTGACCCCCGTCTCGTCGCTGACCTCACTGATCGAATAGTAGAGTTTGGCTGCAGATTCACTCATCTTCTTCCCCCCAGAACTCCTCCCGCAAAGGTCGGCCCATCAGATCCGACAGGGCCTGTCGGGGGTCCTTGCCCTCAAAAAGGACGGCGTGGATCTGTTCGGTGATCGGCATCTCCAGTTTAAAGCGCTGGGCCAGAGCCCAGGTCGAGCGCGTCGTACGGACGCCCTCGGCGACCTCCACCATATTATCAAGAATTTGCGGCAGCCTCTGCCCTTCTGCAAGCGCCAATCCGACCCGATGGTTCCGGCTCAGAGAGCTCGAGCAGGTCGTCACGAGGTCTCCAATCCCCCCCAGGCCCAGGAAGGTCTCGCGCCGCGCCCCGAGTCGGAGTCCTAGCCGGGTGATCTCGGCCAGTCCCCGCGTCAGGAGGGCCCCCTGCGCATTGTGCCCCAGGTCGAGCCCGGCGACGAGCCCGGCGGCGATCGCGATCACGTTCTTCAGGGACACCCCGATCTCCACCCCCAACGGGTCTGGACTGGTGTAGATCCGCAAGCTGTGGCTCGCCAGCAGTTGCTGAACCGTCTCCGCCGCCGACTGGGACTCGGCAGCCGCCAGCAGAGCGGCGGGCTTTGAAGCCACCACCTCCGCGGCAAGGCTGGGCCCGGCCAGGACAACAATCTCATCCACACCCAGGGCCAGGGTGTCGGAGAGAACCTGGGACGGGGTGCGGCCCGTCTCTTCCTCCAATCCCTTCGTGGCCGAGATGACGAGGGCGCCGCTGGGCAGAATCCGTCGCTGCCAGTACTGAGCCACTTCCGAGGCCACCGCAGGAAGCGCATGGGAAGGGACGACCAGCAGCAGGTGATCCGAGCCGTTCAGAGCCAGCTCGAGATCGGACGTCACCAGGATATCGGAGGACAGATGATGCTCGGGGACAAAGGGCAGGCTCAGACGCGTGCGGGCAACCTCGGCCGCGCGCTGGGCGTCGAATTCCCACAATTTCACGCGAAGGCCGCAGCGTTCCGCGTGGAGTGCCAACACCGTCCCCCAACTACCCGCACCCAAGACGGCGATCGTGCTTGGAGCGCTCATGCGGAACTCCTCCATTGGAAGCGTGACTCAGTGCCCTTGGCCACCCGCCCCCAGTTGGCGCGATGCCGCCAGGCAATCAGGATACTCACCAGCACCCCGAGGCCCACCACATACCAGCGAAGCGGTTCGGGCGGACCCCACAGAACGGATCCAACCGTGAAGGTGACGGCCAACACCTGCGACCCAACCGAAACGTAGCGCCACAGCCACACGACGGCGATGAAGGCACCCACGCTCATGAGGGCCGGTCCCAACGCCAAGGCGAGGAAAGCGCCCAGTGCGGTCGCCACGCCTTTGCCGCCGCGAAACCCCGTCCAGGGCGAGAAAACATGCCCGAGGATCGCGGCCAGCGTCGCGGCCAGGGGCCAGACCGATCCCGAACTCACCCCCTCCAGCCCGAGCCAGGCCGGCAGGGCGGCCACGGCGACCCATCCCTTCCCCACGTCCAGAAGCAGCGTACAGATGCCCCACGCGGGCCCCAGGGTGCGCAGCACGTTGGTCGCCCCCAGGTTTCCGCTGCCGCGAGCGCGCAGATCAATCCCCCGCAGCCGTCCCGCCCAGAAGGCGAACGGCAACGAGCCGGCCAGAAACGCCAGCAGGAGAAGCGCGCCTGCGCGTGGCCACATCACTTCAGTCCCTCCCTATCGCTTGCGCCGTCCGCGCGCCGGACTGGATCCCGGATTGCGCCGGACCTTGAATCGGAGAGGAGACCCGATGAACCCGAATGCTTCGCGGAACTGACGTCCAAGGTAACGCAGGTAGGACGACGAGAGTGCATCGGGGTGCCGACAGAAGAGCGCGAAGGTCGGCGGCGCCGACATGATCTGGGTCGCGTAGAGGATCTTCGGGGCGTGCCGCCCGCGTTTCCCGCGGGGCGGCTGCCGCTCGATCGACTCCTTCAACACCTTGTTGATGTCGGGCGTGGCCAGCTTCCGATACGACTGGTCGTAGAGATCCACGATCCACTGGCCGATCCGCGCCGCCCGCTGGCCGGTCAGAGCGGAGATGAACAGGGTCGGCGCATAGTCAACGAAAGTGAGCTGATCGCGGATCTTCTGCTCTTCCTCGCGCATCGTCTCCGTCGATTTCTCGACCAGGTCCCACTTGTTGACCACCAGCAATACCGGCTTCCCACTTTCGGCCACGATGGAAGCCACCCGCTGGTCCTGCCGACTGATCGGCGTGGTCGCGTCGAGCATCAGGATGGCAACATCCGCCCGATCGAGCGCCCTCACACTGCGCAGCGATGCGTAGAACTCGAAGCCGGGCAGGTGTTCCCACTGGTATTGAATGCCGGCCGTGTCGATCAGCCAGAAGGTTCTCTTTTGCCAGCGCCAGGGAGTGTCGACTGCATCACGCGTCGTTCCGGGGCGATCGTCCACGATCATGCGGTCTTCGCCGAGGAGCCGATTCGTCAAACTGGACTTCCCAACATTGGGGCGACCCAGGATGGCCACCCGAATGCCTTCGTCCGGCTCCTGAAGGCTTCCGCCTTCGGGGAACACGGAAACCAGCTCGTCGAGCGCTTCACCCACGCCGCGGCCTTCCGCAGCCGATATCGCCTGCATCCGCTCCCACCCCAGCGCGCTGAATTCGGCGGCGTGCGACTCCCAACGATCCCCGTCAACCTTGTTGACGAGGACGATCACGGGCACCCCGTCGGGGAGTTGATGGAGGGCGCGGGAGATATCTTCATCCAGAGAGTGCATCCCCTCGCGGGCATCCACGACGAACACCACCGCATCACACTGATTGAGGGCCTGGAGGACCTGCTCGGCAATCCGCGCCTCCATCCCCTGGGTGGCCCCGGGCGTCCAGCCGCCGGTGTCGATCAGATAGAAATTACGTCCGGCCCAATCGGCAAGGCCCGCGTTCCGATCGCGGGTCACGCCCGGCGTATCGTCCACGACCGCCTGCTTGCGGTGGAGGATACGGTTGAAGAGGGTCGATTTCCCCACATTGGGACGTCCGACCACGGCGACCACGGGAACTCTCATCGGTCGATTCAATTCCTCTCTTCGCCCTCAAAGGGCGATCGGCTGGCCGGACCACCCGACCTGCACGGCACAGTCCAGCGCCTCGGCCAACTCGGCCACGCGCAGCTGATCGAGGGTGAAGCCATCCTCGTTCAGCATCTCCGGCGGCAGGATGACCAGATCATAGCGGTCCCGCCCGGAAAGTTCAGCGACGATGTCGCGCCCCCCGAGCAGCCCCGCCACGGTGACCTGGCCACCGAACAGCTGATTGGGCACCGGCAGGATGTCGGCCGATACCATCTTCCCCTCGGTGGTGCGATCCATGGCTTCCGGCAGCCGTTTCTCCAGAAGCGGCGCGAAGAGTTCCCCGGTGATCACCGCAGCGTGGCAGGAAGCGCCGGGATCGGGCTGGTCGAAGAGAAGATCTCGCTCGGCCAGATCGGAATCGAACAGCCTCACCATACCCACCCCGTTCTCGACCTGGGGGAAGGACTCGTATTCACCTTCTGGAGGCAGGGGCTCCCCCGCCAGAAGGTAGATTTCATCGGCCAGAAAGTGAATCCTGGTCTCGTGACGCGCCAGGCACTGCTCCTGACGCTCGTGAATTCGCTCCACCAGAGCCTTCGCCTCAGGAGGGCTGACGGTGCGGAGCACGGGCAGATTCTCCCGGTGCCCGCTCAGGCCGATCGGCACGATGGCCACCGTCTCGACGGCCGGGTAGAGCGCCTCGAGGTCGTCCACGGTCTGTTCGAGGACCTCGCCATCGTTGTAGCCCGGCACGAGCACGATCTGGGTGTGGAGGCGAATGCCCCCCTCGGCCAACCGACGCATCAGCGGAAGCACATCATCCCTCGATCGCGACCTTAGCATCCGGCGGCGCACGTCAGGGTCGGTGGCGTGCACCGATACGTAAAGCGGGCTGAGATGCTGCGTGAGGATGCGCTCGATCTCCCACTCCTTGAGATTGGTCAGCGTCACGTAGTTGCCGTAGAAGAGTGAGAGACGGTAGTCCTCATCCTTCACGTACAGCGTTCTCCTCAGATGACGGGGATTCTGATCGACAAAGCAGAAGATGCAGTCGTTTCCGCAGCGCCGCACCCGATCGGGCTCGATCTCGACGCCCCACTCCTCTCCAGGCTCCCGCGCCAGCGTCAGATCCTGTTCGCCCTGCCCGTCACGGCTGATCTGGACAGTGATCTCCTCGTCCGCCGAGAGAAACGTGTAGTCGAGCGAGTCACGCAGCGGCTGCCCGTCAATGGCCTGAAGGTCGTCCCCCTCCTGGAGGCCCGCCCGGGCGGCCACGGAGTCCTCTTTGATCCTCAGGATACGCACGACGTGTCTCCGGCGGGTAAATCGCACTCGACAAGAAGGGGATCCGGGCCGAACCCGAATCCCTTCTGATGGATCGCTGAGCGGGTGACGGGATTTGAACCCGCGACTCTCAGCTTGGGAAGCTGATACTCTACCACTGAGTTACACCCGCGTGATTTGAACCAGCTCGACCGTATCGAGGTGGTCCGCGACTGTCAAGCCCCACTTCGGCCGGCCAGGAGCCGTTCAATGCGCGCAGCGGCCTGTTTCGGCGTTTCGGTTGCCCCCAGCTCGACTTCGCAGACACCGCGATATCGATTCCGAAACCAGGTGACCTGCCGTTTGGCGTAGCGCCTGGTTCTCTGGATGAAAGTTTCCCGCGCCGTCTGCACCTCGATCTCACCGCGAAGCACCTGTGCGAACTCACCATAGCCGATCGACTCGAACGCCGGGCAGTCGGCGGGAACGCCCTCATCCAGGAGGGTCTGCACTTCGGAGAGAAGCCCCCCGGCGAGCATCTCATCCGCCCGCGCCTCGATCCTCTCATTGAGCTCGGCCCGCGGCCGAAGCAGGAGGACCATCATCGCCTTGCCGGCCAGCTCCAGCGGACCGGTCCGGGTCTGCTGCGCACTCATCGGCCGGCCGGTGAGCTCGAAGACCTCGAGCGCGCGGCTGATGCGCTGAAAGTCGTTGGGCGAGAGACGCTCCGCACTGGCCGGATCCACCAACTGCAGGTCATGGTAGAGCGTTTCAATCTCACCGCGTTCGCGTGCGGCTTCGTGACGGGCGCGAATCCGGGGATTGCGCGGGGGCATCCGATCGAGCCTCCCCAGGCAGGCATCGACATACAGGCCGCTCCCCCCGGCGGCAATCACCGGTACGCCGCGCTCGGCGAGGTCTCGCTGCGCGCGCCGGAACTGCTCGGCGAACTGGACGGCAGTCACCCGCTCCGTGGGGTCGAAGAGATCGATCAGGTGGTGAGGCACCCGGGTGCACTCCTCGGGCGTCGGCTTGGCCGTACCCAGGAACAGGCGGCGGTAGATCTGCCGGGCGTCGACGGACAGGATCTCGGCCCCCCGACCGAGCGCGAGTTCGATCGCCACCCCCGTCTTGCCCACCGCGGTTGGCCCGACGACGAAGAGCAGGCTATCGGTAGTTGGAGTCGTCTTCATTGTCAGAGTGAATGAGCCTCAATCCAGGCCGCCGCCGCGCCCGAATCGGCGGTCGAGATCGCCCAGGGAGATCGCCACGAACGTGGGACGTCCATGGGGATCACCGTGCGGCCGGCGGGTCGCGAACAGCGCGTCGACCAGTCGATTCATCTCTTCGACCGAAAGCGGTTCGCCGGACTTGATCGCCGCCCGGCAGGCGAATGAGCGCGCCAATCCCTCCCCGGTCTCCCCCTCCCGCAGCCCCATGGTCGAGGCCTCATCGAGAAGATCACGAAGGAGCTCCGCCTCGCCCCGCGCTCGCCAGAGGGGCGGAATGCCGCGGACCAGCACGCTGCGGCCCCCAAACTCCTCCAGATCGAATCCGATCCGCAGGAGATCGACCTTCACGCGTTCCAAGAGCTCCATCTGAAAGTCGTCGAGTTCGACCACCACGGGGAAGAGCAGTTGCTGCGCGCCCGTGTCTCCGCGCTGCATACGGTCGAGGATCTGTTCGTAGAGAATCCGCTCATGCGCCGCGTGCTGATCGATGATGAGCAGACCCTTGCGGGTTTGCGCGAGCACGTAACGATTGTGGAGCTGCAGGCAGGACACCAGATGGTCGTCGGCCTGGGCCGCGTCCACGTCCGCGTCAGCGGCGGGTGTCCCGTCGGCCTGTTCGGGCGTGGACTCGTCTCCCGCGTCGACACCCGCCGGCTCACCCGGACCGTAGAGACGTTCGGCCTGCTCGCGGCCGTCGCCGCCGAAGACCGGACGCCGTCGACTCGTTCCACCCCCCAACCCTCTCGGCGCCCCAAACAGCGAGGGGGCTTCCTGGGCGGCGGTGGCCGGGTCACCTTGTGGGTCCGATGTCGCTGCTTCGGCGGAGCCCGCCTCCCCTTCCCGAGACATGTAGAACCTCGGGAGGAGTTTGGCCACCGCGCTCTGCACGGCGCGCTGAACCGCGCCAAAGACCTTTCGCTCGTCGGCGAAACGAACCTCTCGCTTTGTCGGGTGGAGATTCACATCCACCTGATCCGGAGGACTCACGAGGAAGAGCACGACCCAGGGGTTCTGCCGGTTGGGGATCAGATCTCCGTAGCCCTGGCGGACGGCCTGGCCCAACCAGGGTGCGGACACCCAACGACCGTTGACGAAGAACGTCTGATGTTGGCTCCCCGCGCGCGCCAGCTCGGGGATTCCCACGAAGCCGCGCAGCGCAAGGCCGTTCTCCTGCCAGGTGAGCTCGATCAATCCGTCGGCCAGCTTGTTCCCGTGGACCTGAGCCAGGCGGGATCGCAGGGTATCGACCCCGGCAAGGGAGAGGACGCTCTTCCCGTCCACCTCATAGCGCCACGAGACGCCGGGCGTGGCGAGCGCGTACGCGCTGAGCGTCGTACGGGCCAACCGCAGTTCCCCGGTCCCGGACTTCAAGAAGCGTTTGCGCACCGGCGTGTTATAGAAGAGCTCTTCCACCGTGACGGTGGTCCCCTGGGCGCGCGCGGCCGCTTTCATCTCGCCGGACTCGCCGGCGGCGACCTGGATCTCCCAGCCGTGGTCGTCCGTCACGCCCCGGGATTGAATCGTCAGCCTCGCGATCTCCCCGATCGACGCCAGGGCTTCTCCGCGGAAGCCCAGACTCTCAATGCGCAGAAGATCACTTTCCGCTCGGATCTTGCTGGTGGTGTAGCGCTCAACCGCCAAGCGGAGCTCGTCGGCGGACATGCCGCAGCCGTCATCGGCGATCCTCAAGAAACGATCCAACCCCTCGCGAACCTCGACCGTGATCTGACGGGCACCGGCATCCAGGGCGTTCTCGACCAGCTCCTTGAGGGCCGCTGCCGGCCGGGAGATCATCTCCCCCGCTGCGATGCGTGCAACCACGTCAGCGGGCAGCCGCATGATGGTCCGCGTGTGCTGTTCCGCCATGAGTCTCCCTACTTCGCCCGGAACGTTTCTCGCCGCCTTCCCTCTTTGCCACGTGCAGCCGGGGCGCTCAGCTTCTACTCCGGACCCAGACCGTTGCTGAGCCGGTGCCACATCTGCCGCATCGCCCTCCAGCGCCTCGCCTGGTTGGTCAGCACCTGTTGCTTCAGGAGAAGCTTCAGACCGTCTCGCTCCGCCGCCAGAACCAGTCGGGCCCGCGATCCAATGGTCGGCGGCAGGGGCGCCCCCTCACCTCCGGGGAGGCCGGGAAGCAACAACCATACCTGTTCGGTACGCCCCAAGGGAAGGCAGATCCCCAGCGCCCCGTGCGGCCCCAACCCGCACCGTTCCAGCAGCACGGCCGGCGCCCCGCTCAAGTCGAGCGTCTGGTGACCACCCCCCGGCTCCGCATTCGAGGGCATCGAATCGCTCCTGACCTCGATCTGCTGCGCCAGCAGACGAGCGGACTGGCGAAATTGGCGGCTCGACCGGATCCCCCCGGTGCGAAACGCGCCCAGAAAGGACCGCCTGCTGGTCAGAAGCAGCAAGGACGGCCGGCTGGCATCCAGGGCCTGGTCGATGCGCCGGCAGAGCCACTGGCCCAGCTTTGCGGGGTCCAGGAGGTCGGGCAGCCAGGTCGGGAACTCGTCGGGCAGCTGCTGATCGCCACGAGTAGGCTGTGCTCCGACCACGATCGGCCTCCCCTTCGGGGGGGCTTTCTCCTCGGCCAGGGCTCCTTCATCGGGTGGCGGCGGGCTCGGCTCCAGCGGAGTCGGTATCGGTGTCGGTGTCGGCTGACGATCCCCGGCCGAGAGCAGTCTCTCCCAGGCGAATCCATCTCCCAGCCAGACGCCGGCCAGCTCCCGATCGGTGACGACCAGAATCCCCTCGGGGACATCGCCTCCCCACCCGCTGGTCCCATCCGCCGGACGGACGATGACCTCGATCCCCGCAAGCGCCCCTTCGCTTGGATCCGCGGAGACCGGAAACGCAAAAAGCGTGGCCAGACGGGCGAGAGGCGCCTCAGGATCCGGTGCATGCACCCAGCAAACATTGACCCCGGGATCGTGGAACAGTGCGGGAAGCAGGTCACGGTGTGCAGGACTCAGCCCGAGGAGCGCAACCTGCACCAGTTGATTGGGAAGCTCGGCCATGATCCGGACCCTTACGCCCCGGCCGCAAGTTCCAGGGCAGCTGCGATGATGTCTTTCGCCGACAGATCCCGCCAGCAGCGCCGATGTCCCAGCCAGCACACGCGAGGGCCGTGCACGTGGCAGGGTCTACAGGCCAACTCTACACCAATCGCACGGCTTCTTCCCAGCGGTGAGAAGCCCAATGTCGGGGCCGTGGGTCCGAAAAGGGCCACGGCCGGTGTTCGAACCGCCGTGGCGAGGTGGAGGATTCCCGAGTCGCTGGTGATGATGACATCCGCGGCCGCCAGCAGCGCCGCGACGCCGATCAGTGGCCCTCGGAAACCAGCCACCGGTCCCGGACCGTCCGACCATTCGCCGCAGACTCCGGGCGAGGAGCCCTCGGGGGGGGGATCCAGGCGGACCACAAAGGCGCCCCCGTCGCCGAGTCGGGTGATCAGGGATGAGGTCAATTCCGCCGGCACTTCCTTCAGCGGACGGGAGGCGCCGGGATTGATGAGGACCGACAGGCCGCTTGCGCCCCCGTGGCGCCGGAGCTGTTCCCGCTGCTCCTCGACCAGCTCGGCCGGCGGGTCGATCCTGGGTAGGGGAAGCGGCGCGATCTCTCGCCCGCCGGCAACAGCGCCGGCAAAGCGGGCCACGAGCGGCGGCACGCCTCGCCCCCGGCCTCCACCCAGCACCGTCCAACGCCGCCTGAGCGACGCACGCTGGTACCCGACCCGAGCGGCCTCCGGGGCCCACCGCTGACAGGCGCGGCGTCCCTTGCCGCCACCCTGCAGATCCAGGACGTGTCCGTAGGCCTCGCCACCGGGGGTGTCCTCCACCTCAAGCACCCGCCTCAGACCGGGCACCAGTTGCAGGAGGGGCGCATACGTTCGGCGCGTCAAGAAATCCACCTGTAGTTCGGGCCGCCGCTCGAGAATCAGCGGAATCACCGAGGTGGCCAGGATCACATCACCCAGACTGCTGAGCCGCAGCATGAGCAACGGATCGGCCCAGTCATCCAGCGGCCATCGCGAGTCACCGGCCCTCATCCGTTCCCTCACGGTCTACCATTCGTACTTCTGCACGAACTCGGCCTCGAAATCATAGACGTCCTCGAAGTCCTCGATCTGGTCCTCTTCCGTGCTCCTCAGCAAACCCTCAGAGACCATCAGGAAGACGAGCTCCCCGATATCGCGGGTGCAGGTGAGTCCCAGGTGGTTGAGCACGGAGAGCGCCATCGGACCGTACTGATTGCGCGCCTCGGCGGCAAAGCCCTGCACCAGTTCCTTCCCGGTGACGTGCCTCTTGCGATCCTGGATCAGATGACAGCGCTCGAGCGCCATGTAGATCAGGTAGTACGCCTGGGGCTTGAAGCGCGACACACGTTCGTAGAGCTCGTAGATCTTCTCTTCTCGTTCGTCTCTCACGATGGTTCCTCAGGCGTCTCGCCGCTCACTCCATTCTGCTCCCGCCAGGAGTCACCGGTTTCTCCGAAGGGAATCTCGTCGAGCCAGGCCCGGCGGGGCTCTCCGGTCTGCGGATCCAGAATGATCTCGCGACACCAGTGCGTGTCATCCGGCTCGGGATGATCATCGTTGTAGTGAAGTCCCCGCGACTCACGCCTCGTGGCCGCAGCTTGGATGATCAGTTCCGCAACCAGCGAGATGTTGCGCAGCTCGATCAGGTCGCTGTCGAGGATGAAATCCCAGTAGTATTGCTCAACGCTCTCCCGCAGAAGGCCGACGTAGCGCCGTGCCAGGGACAGGCGGTGGTCGTTTCGCACGATCCCGACGAAGTCCCACATCAACGCCCGGACCATCTCCCAGTGCGCGTTCACCAGGACCGACTCCTTCTTCACCGTCGCCTTGCCCGGATCCCAGGACGGAACGCTGGGCAGTGGTTCACAGATCTGCGGCCCCTTGGAAAGCCCCTCCGTGGCAGCCCGCGCCGCGCGCCGGGCGAAGACGATGGCCTCCAGGAGCGAATTGCTGGCCAGACGATTCGCGCCGTGCATCCCCGTACAGGCAACCTCACCGGCCGCGAACAGATTCACCAGCTCCGTCCGACCCATCGCGTCGGTGATGACCCCGCCGCACTGGTAGTGTGCGGCAGGCACGACCGGAACAGGCTCCGAGGCGATGTCGAGCCCCAGGGTCTGACAGGTGTTGTGGATCATCGGGAATCGTTTCCGCACTCGCTCGGCCCCGATGGCGCTCAGGTCGAGAAGGACGTGGCGGTCTCCACGCCGCTTCATCTCCTGGTCACACGCCCTCGCCACGATATCGCGGGGCGCCAGACTGCCCATGGGATGATACTGCTCCATGAAGGCCTCACCGGAGAGGGCCCTCAGCTCCGCCCCTTCCCCGCGCAGCGCTTCGGAAAGGAGGAATCGCCGCTCCTGCGGATGAAACAGGCAGGTCGGGTGGAACTGCACGAATTCCAGATTGGCCAGTCTCGCGCCGGCCCGATAGGCCATGGCCAGCCCATCGCCGCAGGCCACATCGAGATTGCTGGTGTAGCGATACACCTTCCCACAACCGCCGGTTGCCAGAAGGATGCGATGGGCAACGAAGGCGTGAATCTCTCCTGCCTCTGCATCGAGCACGTAGGCCCCGTGAATCCTGGGCAGGCGATTGCCTTCGCGCGCGTCCTCGATCTTCTCGGAGGAGATCAGATCGATCGCGCAATGCCCCGCCAGCAGCCGGATCTGGGGATGCGCCCGCGCCCGCGCAAGAAGCGCTTCCTGAATAGCCCGCCCGGTCTCATCGCTCGCGTGCAGCACCCGGCGGAGGCTGTGACCACCCTCCCGGCCCAGGTCGTAGGTGCCTCGTCCCTCATCGCGGGCGAATTCGACACCGCTCGATTCGAGCAGCTCAATCGCCTCGGGCCCCTCGGCGACGACGCCCTCCACCAGATCGGGATGACAGAGCCCGGCCCCCGCCCGCACGGTGTCGGCGGTGTGCTGGGCGAAGGAATCGTCCGGATCGACCACGCTGGCCACGCCACCCTGGGCGAGGTTCGTGTTGGTCTCCCCCAGCTCCGTCTTCGCAACCACCGTGACCCGGCCATAGGCGGCAGCCTCCAGGGCGAAAATGAGCCCCGCCAGGCCTGAGCCCAACACCAGGAAGTCTTGTTCAATCCTAGACATACAACGTTCGCCTTCTAATGGCCGCAGTCGGCCACCCTGAGAGGGAGTCCCCGGTGCGCAACGAACGAGCACCGGTTTTGGGCTTCAGGGCAGTATAGAAAACGCCGATAACTACGGCAAAGAGCGAAATATGCCTCTTTTGGGGCTTCTGGTTTCCGGTATGGGAGGTCGACGATGAGAATCGGTTCTGCCCTGGCATGGACGATCTGCTGCTTGGCAATGGTCACGACCGGTCTGGGATGTGGCGATGAAGACGCACCGCGCTCGCGGCTGCTGATCACCCGCATTGCCGAGACCGACACGGAGCTGGAAACGTATGACTACACGATCCTCTCCGATGTCCTCAATGCCGGCGGGGATAAGGTGTACGGCACCTATGATGACACCGTGTACGAGGATCAGATCTACGTCACGATCGCGAATCAGCCACGGTCCTCCGGCCTCTCGATCAACCCGGACGGACCCTACGGGGCGGTGATCTTGACCAACTACACCGTGGAGTACGATGTTGCCGGCGAGTACATTGCGCCGTTCACTGGCGCAATGAATCTCACCATACCCAGCGGCAGTGAGCGGATCTCCTACCTCACGCTGGTTATGGGGACCGCCAAGACCGAACCACCGCTGAGTTCGTTGGCGGTAATGGGTGGTGAGTTGATGGTTGCGGCGCGCATGACCTTCCGCGGATATGAAGAGACGTCGAACCAGGCGGTTGAGGTGACCGGGAGCATGCAGATCCACTTCGCCAATTGGACCGACTCAGACTAGGTCCATTGGGCGCCAAAGGGGCTGAGCCCGCGCGAAGGGTTCAGCCAAGGTGTGCGGCCATGAGCTCACCGAGCGCATGGCCGTCGTCTTCCAGAACCACCCGCGCGGAAACGACCCACACCTCCGGCAGCTGATCGGCGAACGACTCCATCTTGATCGCATCCTTCTCGGTGACCAGAACGACCCCGAGGCGCTCACGCGTGCTCGCCCGGCCCAGCTCAGCTGCATCCGTCCCTTCGAAGCCCGCATGATCGCGCACGATCTGCTGCCAGCAAGGGTGCACACCGTGCTCGCCCAGGGCGGCGAGGAAGCTCTCCGGGGCGCCGATGCCCACCCGGATCCCGACGCGCCGGCCGGCCAGCTCGGACCAGACCGGGCCGGACGCCAATCCATCCCCGTCGTTCGCGGGGCATCCCACCGGGCGGCTCCCCAGCCGATACGGCGTCTGCATTTCGTATCGCGACCAGGTGATCGGCAGTCCGGGAGCGTGCCGCTCCAGAAATGCGATCCAGCCCTCGCGGTCCGGGCACCCCTCGGCGCGGTGAAGAATCAGGTGATGGGCCCGCTGAAGCGCCGAGTAAGGCTCCCGAAGGTCTCCCGCCGGCAGGAGTCGTCCTCCCCCGGGTTGTCGCGACACATCCAGGGTGACGATGTCCAGATCCCGCCGAAGCCGCCGATGCTGAAAGCCGCCGTCGATCAGAAGCAGCGTCGGCTCCAATCCACGATCTCGGGCCACCCGCAAAGCCTCCTCGCGCCGGCGGGCCACTGCGACCGCACAACGCTCGCAAAGGCGCGTCAGGAGGATGGTCTCTTCACCCGCCTGCCGCCAATCGATCGGGGCGTCACGTCCGGTCCCGGTGCTGATGAGCGCGGCCGCCGGCCCCTTCTCCGGCGCCGCATATCCGCGCGTCACCACCAGGGGCCTGTGTCCTTGAGTAGCGAGACGATTCGCGAGGTGTGCAGTGAGCGGCGTCTTTCCGGTCCCCCCGGCCGCGAGGCTGCCCATGCTGACCACCGGAACGTCCGCCACGCCGGTGGTGACGAGCCCGGCATCGAAACTCCGATTGCGCAAGGCGACGTAGCCCCGGTAGGCCCAAGAGCAGGGCAGGAGCGCACCCAGAAGAAGACGCTCCCAGCCGGACTCCTCTCCTCGCGAGAGATTCCGATGCCACTCGATCCAGCTCATCGGTTTGTTCCCCCGGCATCGGCCAGGGGGAATCCCCAGCCATCGAGCGCAGTGAGCGTCCGTTCGGTCGCACCGCCCAATTCAACAGCAGCGCGAAGGGCGCCGCGGGCCATGGCCGACTGCAGGGCCGAATCGCTGAGGAGCCCGCTCAAGGCGATGGCCAAGGCCGCCCCATCATCGACCTCCCGCGCGCCCCGTGCGTCGCGCAGGGCCACCGCGACATCCTGCACCTGGGTCAAGGAGGGGCCGTGCAGCACGGGAACCCCGAGTTCGGCGACCTCGAACAGACTGTGTCCTCCAATCGGACACAGGGTCCCCCCCACGAAACCGGCCTCCGCGAGGGCGTAGAACCGGCGCAGTTCACCGACAGTGTGGACGAGCAACAACTCGAGGTTCCGTGGGGCCGCGGCGTCCTCGGCGCGCTGATTTGATGGTGCAGGCAATGGCGGGCCTTCGGCCGCCCGGCGATCGTGGCACAAGAGCCCGAGTCCGCGGAGGCGCTGCCAGAGCGGCTGTGCGCGCTCGGGGTGTCGCGGAACGACGATCGCCAGGGTGCGCCCATCCATGCGGGGCAAGGCGGCGAGGGCGGCGGCAATCTGAGCATACTCACCAGAGCGCACGCTCCCCAGAACGAAGATCCGGTCCCATTCGCCCCGCGCGGCCTTCCGCTCTTCGGTCCCGAGCCCTCCGGCGGGGGCGTGATATTTCAGGTTGCCGGTCACGGACACCCGCTCCGGTTTCGCCCCCAGACTCATCCAGCGTTGCGCGTCGGTTTCGCTTTGAGCGCCGACATACAGGTCCCGAAGCAACGCCCTCAGCCAGGGACGTATCACCCGTTGACGCCTCGCGCCGGACGCAGTCAGCCGCGCGCTGACAAACGCGGTGGGAACACCGGCCTCGCGCGCAGCCCGCACCAGTCCCGGCCACAACTCGGTTTCGCAGATCAGCAGCGCCCGCGGGCGGGTTCGCAGGAGAGCGCGCTGGATCCAGGGGCCGAAATCGAGCGGCACGAACCGCACAAAACTCGCCCCCGCGCGGATCGCATCCGCCTCCAGGCGCCTCGCTGTGGGTGTCATCACGCTGAGGAAGGCGGGCAGGCCGCGCGCCTTCAGTCCGGTGATGAGGGCCAGTGCGGCGCGCACCTCCCCCATGCTCGCCGCGTGCACCCACACGCCACCCTCGGCGCCCGTAGGCAGCGGGTCCCAATGACCACGGCGTTCTCGCATCTCACGCCCGTCGCGATGAGCGCGCAGGGCCAGATACGGAGAGGAGAGGATCAGCCCCCCCGCCCAGACCGCCTGATAGCCGGCATGGCAGGAGGTGTCCAACCAGGATCTTCTGCCCCCCCCGGTGGCGCCGGGTGGATGCTGGGCGTCCGGCCTAGTCATCGGGCACCTCCGAACGTCCGCACCAATCGAGCAACGCCTGCCAGGCTTTCGCGGAGTTCTCGTGCATCGCTGCGGTCACGCGCGGGCCCCAGGTCTCGATCGCCTCTTCCGGCTCCAGCTCCTCGGGAATCCAGATGGCCTCCCCGATCGAGACGATGACTTTCGCGAACGGCAGAGGGATCTCGAAACGGTCCCACGAATTGAGCCGCCGCCGCGGGAGCGCCTGGCCACAGATCGGCAACAGGGGAATCCGGGCCCGTTGGGCCACTAACACGGCGCCGGCCTGCACCTCGCGCCGCGGCCCCCGGGGCCCGTCGGGCGTGATGCCCAGAACCGCGCCCCCCCGGCCGGCCCGAATCATCTCGACGAGGGACCGATATCCCCCGCGCGTGGTCGAACCCCGTACGGTTGCGAACCCGATGCGCCGCATGATCTGCGTGATGATTTCCCCGTCACGGTGCTCACTGACCAGCACCCTCACGCCTCGGTGCTGCATCGCACAGGCCAGATGGAGGAGTTGGCCGTGCCAGCAGGAGAAAAGCAGACCGCGGCCTGAGGACAGAAGATCCCGCGTATGCTCCTCTCCGAGCCGCCGCACCCGGTGCGTCCGGGCAAGCACTCGAATGATATTCGCGCCGGCCACACCGATCGCGCGGACATCCAGGCCTACTTCAGTGTCCCGCTCTTTCATCTGTCCTTCGGCATCTGAGTCTCGGCGAGAAGCGCCATCACCCGCTCTGCGGCGCGGTCGTAGGCACCGGGTGGCCCGAACTGGTCTCGCAGATCGAGCAGGGCGCGGCGCATCCGGCCGGCGGCCTCGTAGTCGGTCAGGAGGCGCTTACATTCCGCCGCTATCCTGCCGGGCGCGCAGTCATCCTGCAAGAGTTCCGGCACCACGGGACGCCCGGCCGTCAGATTGGCCATCGCGGCGAAGGGGACTTTGACCAAACGTCTCGCCACCCACCAGCTCCACCGGTTCATCCGATAGACCACGACCATCGGCGTCCCCGTGAGCGCGACCTCGAACGACGCAGTTCCCGACACGCAGGCGGCAACCTGCGCGCCGCGGACGACCTCGAAAATGGGATCTCTCGACAGTTCGATGTTCGCCTTGCGCGCCCAGGGTTGATAGACCGACTCAGGCACTTCGTCCGCCATTCGCAGCACCCACTGGAAGCCGGGGAAGGCGGCCGTGATCTCCTGCGCGGCCTCGGCCATCACGGGCAGGTGCCGGGCAATCTCGCCCCTTCTGCTGCCCGGCAGCAAAACGCCCCGCCGCTGCCCGGTGTCGATGGGCCCCTCCGCCCCGTTCGATTCGAGCCTCCGCACCTCATCGACCTTTGGGTGTCCCACGTAGGTCGTCACCACGCCGCGCTGACGGAACCACTCTTCCTCGAACGGAAAGAGGACCATCAGCTCGCGGATGCTGTCCTGCAAGATGCGCACCCGGCTCTCGCGCCAGGCCCACAGCTGGGGCGCGATGAAGTACAGAACCGGAATCCCCGCTTTGGCGGCAGCCGGCGCAAGACGCAGATTGAAGTCGGGGGAGTCGATCGGAATGAACAGGTCCGGCGGCCGCCGGCGAAACTCCTGTTTGATCTTGCGCATGAGCGAGAGCGCGGTGGGAATCACGCGGAGCGCCTCGAACAGGCCCATGACGGCCAGGTCTTCCGCCCGGCCGATGCAGTCCATCCCCTCCGCCGCCAAGGCACGCCCGCCGATGCCGCGTGCTTCTCCCTCGAATCCGCGAGCGCGAAGCGCCCGAAGCAGGCCGGCGCCGTGCGCGTCGCTGCTGGCCTCCCCCGCCGTGATCAACAGTCGGGGTTTGCCCTCGGGCCCGTGCATCAGCGCCCCGCGGGCGCGGGAGGGCCGGTGGGCAGATCGTGCCTTGGAGAAAGTTGAGCCAGGCTGCGACGAACCTCGCCGCGAATCCGCTCTGCCAGCTCGAGGACCCGTAGCGCATCCCCGCCGCTGACGATAGGCGGCGAACCGGTCTGCACGGCGTGGAGGAACGCGCGCGCCTCTTCGGCAAGCGCATCCTCGGCCGGTGCTTCCAACTTGTCCTGACGCACGGCAAACCGCCCGAGGCCCGGGACCTCGATGTCGCCGCCCTCACCCGCCTGGACCGACACCCGCCGGCCACTTCCCTGGCCAAGGTCCATGGAGATGTACCCGCTCGGTCCGAAGCAACGGATCTTGCGCACCTTGTCCTGGGACACCCGACTGGCCGTAAGATTGGCGACCGTGCCGTTCGTGAAACGGAGATGCGCGTGGGCGATATCCACCCAGGGCGTCAGCACGCCTACGCCGATCGCATCGAGATGTTCGACGTCGGCGGTCACCAGGCTGAGGAGAATGTCGATGTCATGAACCATCAGATCCAGAACGACATCGATATCCAGGCTGCGGGGAACGAAGGGCGCCAGACGTTCCGCCACGACAAACGCCGGCACGCCGATCTGGTCCCGCACCGCCCGGAAGAGCGGATTGAAACGTTCGACGTGGCCCACCTGAAGGGTCAGGCCCTTCTCGGCCGCGCGGGTCACGAGCGCGCGCCCCTGCTCGACCGTTTCGGTCATGGGTTTTTCGACCAGCACGTGGCAACCGGCATCCAACGCCGCCATCCCGATCTCGAAGTGCGACTCGGTGGGCGTTGCGAGAACGATCGCCCCGACCTCCTTCAAGACCTGTCCCAGATCCGTACCCACCGAGGCCCCCACCGCGGCGGCGAGTTTCTCGGCTTTTTCCGGAACCGTATCGAGGATGATCCGCGGGCTGTCGGGAATGAGCTGCTGGAGTTTTTGCGCATGGAAGGTGCCGAGATGACCGGCGCCGATGACTGCAACTGAAAGAGGCTGAGGCATGGATTGTCACCCTGTGTTGACCCGGGCCGCCGCCTCGCGCGGATGAACGGTTCAGCGCGTGAGGCCGCGGTCCGACTGCTCGACGAATTCGCAGAAGTACTCGATCTCAGGCAGCGCAGGCAGCTCTTCACGGATCTTCTCGATCGCCTTCTCTTTCACGAGCTTCGAGCGGAAGAAAATCCGGTAGAGCTTCTTGAGCTCGCCGATGGTCTCTTCGGCGAATCCGCGCCGCTCCAGGCCAATCAGGTTGAGCCCGGCGACGCGCAAGGGCATCCCCCCGCAGCGTACGTAGGGCGGGACGTCCTTCGGGACCCTCAAGCCCCCGCCGATGATGCTGTGAGCGCCGATCCGCGTGAACTGGTGGACGGGGACCACGCCACTGATCAAGGCGAAGTCGTGGATCTCCACATGGCCGGCGATCGTGGCCGCGTTGCCCAGGATCACGCGACTGCCGACCACGCAGTTGTGGGCGATGTGGGCGTAGGCCATGATCAGGTTGTCATCCCCGATGACCGTGGCCTCTCCTTCGCCGGTGGCCCGGTTGACCGTGCAGAATTCTCGGAACGTGCTGCGAGCACCGATTCTCGTCTCGCTCGGCGCTCCCCGGTACTTCAGATCCTGGGGCTCTCCCCCAATGGCCGCACCGTGAAAGAACCGGCACTCGTCGCCGATGTGCGTATGCCCATCGATACGCACCATCGAGTCGAGCCGGCAGCGATCACCAAGGACCACATCGGGGCCGACGATGCAATGAGGTCCAATCTCGCTGTCCGCTCCCAGCTGGGCGCCTTCGGACACGAGGGCCGTCGCGTGGATATTGCTCATGGGCGCGGTGCCTCCCCCCGATCGACAATACTCGACAACAGGTCCGCCTCGGCCACCAGCTGCCCCCGCACGAAGGCCTTGCCCTTCATCTTGCAGGTCCGGCGCTTCAGCCGTTGCAGTTCCAGATCGAAGATGAGCTGATCCCCGGGCACCACCGGCTTGCGAAACTTCGCGTTGTCGATGCCCATGAAGTAGACCAGCTTCGATTCAGGATTGTCGACGGTGTTCAGCAAGAGAACGCCCCCGACTTGGGCCATGGCCTCGACGATGAGCACCGCCGGCATGATCGGGTGGCCCGGGAAGTGCCCGTTGAAGAACGGCTCATTGACGGTCACGTTCTTGAGCCCGACGACCCGCTCCCGTTCCTTCAGATAGAGGATCCGATCCAGGAGAAGGAACGGATAACGATGGGGCATGATGCGCGTGACGTCGTTGATATCGAAGTGGACCCGATCCAGGAGGCGTTCATATTCAGCCGGACCGCTGTGCTCCTTCACCAGGTGCCGCACGAACTGCACGTTGTGACTATGCCCGCTGCGAATGGCGTGGACATGGCCCCGAAGCGGGCGACCGAGAAGCGTGAGATCGCCCAACAGGTCCAGGATCTTGTGGCGAACGAACTCGTCCGGGTAACGCAGGGGATCCTCGTTCATGATGCCGTCGTCCTTGACGACCACCGCGTTGCGGAGACTTCCGCCCTTGATCAGGCCGCTTGCCCGGAGCTTCTCAACGTCGCTATAGAGCACGAAGGTGCGGGCGGCGGCGATTTCCTTGGTGAAGCTGTCCGGATCGATTTCGAGGCTGATGTGCTGGGTGCCCAGGACCGCATTGTCGAACTGGATCGTGAAGCTTAGTTTGAGCCCTTCGTGCGGCGTGCCGATGATCTCCACCCCGCCCTGGTCGTAGGCCACCGGTCGTTCGATGACAAAGGGGTTCTGCTCCGCATCGAGCTCTTCGACCCCTGCTTCTTTCATGAGCTCTACAAATCGCCGGCAGCTTCCATCGGCGGGTTCGGGAACTTCCAGGCCATCCAGCTCCATGACGAGATTGTCGATCCCCAACCCCGACGCCGCGGCCAACACGTGCTCGACGGTATGGACCTCTGCATTGCCGTTCTTGAGGATCGTGCGCCGCAGGCCCTGCTGTTCGGCCCCCGTGTTCTCCGGGCACACGCGCACTCTGGGCGCGCCATCGAGGTCCGTCCGCACGAACCAAAGACCTTCATTTGCCTTGCCGGGATGTAACGTGACCGTATTTTCTTCGCCGGTGTGCAAGCCGACCCCGGTGAACGAAACGGGCCCTCCGATGGTCCGTTGCTTCACGACCTCTCGCCTCCTCGCTCCTCGAGCTCCTTGACGCGCTCCCTGAGCCTTCGCACCTCCCGCTGCAGTTCCGGCAGATGCCTCAGGGCCGCGTACATTCGTTTGGCCTGATGGTGCGGTGTCGCCGGATAGCCGGACACCTCCGTCGCGGGCGGAATCGATTTCGTCACGCCCCCCTGGGCGCCGACCTTGGCCTCATCCCCGATGTCGATGTGCCCCACGATCCCGACCTGGCCGGCCAGGACGACGCGGTTGCCCACCGACGTGCTGCCGGCAATGCCCACCTGCGCACAGAGAATGGAATCTTCCCCGATCGTCACGTTGTGGGCGACCTGGACGAGATTGTCGATTCGCGTCCCACGCCGAATCACGGTCACGCCCGCGGTCGCGCGGTCGATGCAGGTGTTCGAGCCGATCTCGACGTCATCCTCCAAGATGACCCTCCCCAATTGGGGGACCTTCTCGTGGCGGCCGTCGCGGGTGGCAAAACCGAATCCGTCGTCTCCGATGACCGCGCCCGCGTGAACGATCACCCGGGCTCCCAGTTCGGTCTCTTCTCGCAGGACGACGTGCGGATAGATCAAACACTCCGGTCCGATCTTCACCTCGGGACCGATAATCGTCCCGGGGAGAATCGTCACGCGGTCCCCGATCACCGATCCGGCGGCGATCATGACATAAGGACCGATCGCAACATCCTGGCCCAGCTTCACGCTCGGATCGACCAGCGCCGTGGGATGGATCCCCGGTGGGACGAGGCGATGCTCGGAGTGGAATAGGGTCATGAGGCGGTGAAACGCCGCGTACGGATCGTCGACGCGGATGCTCGGCCGGCCGTTGAACGGGTGTTCCCGGGGCAAGATGATCGCGGTCGCCTTCGTCTTCCCCAGCCACTCTTCATAGCGGGGATTGCCCAGGAAGGTAATCTCCCCCGGCTGGGCTTCCTTGATCCCGGCCACCCCATGGATCGGAAGCGTTCCATCCCCATGCAGTTCACCGGCGACCACCGAGGCCAATTCGGCCAGGGAATGTTCGGTGCCCCCCTGTCCTCGCTCAGTCCTGCTCATGAGATCAGTCGGACCCTTCCCGGTTGTTGAGCCGGTCGACCACCAGAGCGGTGATGTCCAGATCGGGATCGGCGTAGAGGATATTGTTGTCAGCCGCATCGAGAATGAAATCGTATCCCTCTTCGACGGCCAGTTGGGCCAGCAAGGTCTGCACTTCGTTGATGATCGGCCGCAGCAGCTCCTCGTTCCGCCTCTCCAGCTCCCCCTCGGGGCCCCAGATACCCTGAACGAACTGCTCATACTCGTTCAGCTGGCGCTGGTATTCCATTTCCCGCTCCTGCCGCCGCTCGTCGCTCAACATGAGCGATTGGCTCTCGAGGTCCTTCTGCAGCTCCTCGAGGGCGGTCTTGCGGCGCAGGGCTTCTTCGTTCCAACCCTCTACATCGCGATTGAAAGTCTCGATGACCGCCTGGACGGCGGTGTAATCGGAGAGGATAACCTCGCTATTCACAAAGGCTATCCGGAGCTCGGCCTGGGCCGTGCCTGTTAGAAAAATCAGGGCCAATAGCCCGAAGGCCAATAGCTTGCGCATTCGTTCCTCCCTCTGCGGGCTGA
>CAZTDY010000054.1:0-27932 GCA_964612295.1 uncultured bacterium
CTATTTCTTCTTCTCCTTGCGATGTCCGCCTCAGGCGCGGCCGCCCAGACCGGGCGCCATTCCGAGACGGTCACCTACAGCGCCGGCCTCAAACCGCGGCTGTTTCTTGACTCAGCCCTCCTCGTGGGCACGGAAACCGAACTGCCTCGCTACGAGGAATCGTTCTTCCGTTTTCACTCCGAGGCGGGCGTGGAACTCGTGCACCGGCGGCCCGGCCGCCGCGAATGGACCTATGGGCTCGCTCTGTCCGGATCGGTCGGCGACGGCGATGGTCGCTTGAGCATTGGCCCGCGGATCGGCTGGCAGATACGTCCCCGCTGGATACTGCAGACCGTGGCCGGTCCCGCGTGGAGCACCGAGGAGGAAAACGCGCACTTCGATCAAGGCTGGCAGGTGCGCACGGGGCTCATGTATAACAAGCGGCTCTCGGTCACCCTCATGTGGCAGACGTTTCCGTACGACCCGGACCGTCAATTCGATCCAAAGGAACGACTGCACTCCGTTTATGCGGGGGTCGTCTTCCACAAGGGTCCGGGGGCGCTTCTCTCGTTGGCCGTGTGGGGCGGTTTGGCCGTGCTGGCCATCCTCTACGCGCGCGAGTTGTCGTAGCCCCGGCGGCGAGCGGGCAACTAGAGCTCCGCTCCGCAGAACTTGCAGTACTCCGCGTCGCTGTCATGTCCTTCCATGCTGCAAGACGGGCAGGCCTGGGTCGAGACCGGTTCGTCGCGGGGCCTGGCCAGCTCAACCGACACGATCCCCGTGGGCACCGCGATGATCCCATATCCCATGATCATAACCATCGAGGCGAGGATCCGACCGACCAGCGTGCTCGGCGCGATGTCGCCGTATCCCACGGTCGTCATCGTGACGATCGCCCAGTAGATGCTGGCTGGGATGCTGGTGAACCCGTTCCCCTCCCCTTCGATCAGATACATCAGGGCGCCCACGATCAAAACGAGCGTGAGAACTGCTGCCAGGAAGACAATGATCTTGCGCGTGCTCGCCCGCAGAGCAGATTTCAGCACCTGCGCCTCACCGAGGAAGTGCCCGAGCTTGAGCACCCGGAAGATACGCAGAACCCGCAGGGCGCGAATCACACTTAGAGTTTGTGACCCCGGGATGATGACGCTCAGATAGGTGGGAATGATCGCCAGCAGGTCGACCACTCCGAAGAGGCTGCGTGCATATCGCAAAGGCTTGCGGACCGACAGGAGCCGCAGGATGTACTCGATCGTGAAGAGCGCCGTGATCACCCACTCGACCGCGCGCAGTTGCAGGCCGTGGCGGGCGCGGATCGGGGTCACGCTCTCGAGCAACACCGACAGGACGCTGATCACGATGAGGATCAGCAATGCGATATCGAAAGTCCGGCCGGACTTCGTATCAGCCTCAAAGATGATCTCGTGCATACGGCGGCGCCAGAACGCCTCCGCCGGTGTCCTTCGATTCATGGCCCGAATCTAGCCTGGACCCTCATTTGGGGCAAGCGGATCGGTCCGGCTCAAAAACAGGGCCTCTTTGGTCGACTTCAGGGCCTGTGAGCCTGTAGCCAATCAAGGAGGTTCGGTATGAGCCGATTGTGGATCGTTTTGCTCGTTCTCGTGTGTGTGCTTGCTGGTCCAGCGATGTCCGAAGAGAAGGCGGTGAGCCTGAGCTTCAAAGGCGGCCTCAACTTCGCCGACCTGGACGCTGAACCGGCCGGCTCTGAGGACATCAGTCCTTGGATGCGCTATGGCGGCGGTGTGGGTGTGGGGTTCCAGGCGCACAGGAATCTGTCCCTCGATCTGGATGTCCTCTATATGGTGAAGGGGCAGATGTCGGAGGTCTATGAGACGGACTCCGGCGGTCAGCTCATCTAGGATTTCACGAACGAGATGCCGCTCGAGTACCTGGTGATCAATCTCATGGTGCGTCTCTCTCCGATGGGTCCGGGTCCCGGCGTTTACGCCCTGGCGGGCGCGGAAATCGGTGTCCTGCTCAGTTCGAACTTCACCCGTGAATGGACATATCCCGAAGACGAAACAGACACCGACATGTCGATGGACAACTTCCTGACCGACACCAATGTGGCGATCAGCCTGGGCGCAGGCTTCCAGGTGGGCGGCAAACAGGGCGCGGGCCTCTTCTTCGAGGGGCGCTACGTCATCGGATTGACCGACATCTACGAAGCGGGGCAACTGCCCGGAAGCCAGTATCCCGACATGAGTTGGAAGACCCGCGATATCTACGTGTTGGCGGGTGTGAGGATGTAAGGGGTGGCGGTGTTGGCGCCGCCCTCGCTTCAGTCGATTTTCAAGATCGGACGCCGCACAACCGCACTCCCGAGAGACAGCCGCGCGAAGTACACGCCGCTCGGAACGGAGCGACCATTCAGGTCACGCCTATCCCACTGGGCCGTGCGCGTGACCGAGTCGAGCGCAAACAGTCCGACCCGTCTCCCGGTCACCGAGCAGATTTCCAGGCTGCCGCCCGAATCAAGTTCGTCCGCACTCCACGCAAATCTGAGCGCGCCGCTGAACGGGTTCGGAGAAACCTCCAGCGTGATTGAGGACCCGATTGCCGGTTCCCCTTCGTCGACCAATGACATCCCGTAGGTGAGAGCGGCGGATACATCGATCCGTCCCCATCCCCGGTGGTTGTCCGGCGCGTGCGCCAGGTCGGCGGTCATCATGAGGGCCTCGCGGACCTCCATGGCTGATAGGGAGGGACGGGCCTCCATCAGGAGGGCCGCACACCCCGCCACCATGGGAGTCGCGACCGACGTGCCGTCGAAGTGCCGGAACTCTTCCGGTCCGCCATGCCCTCCGGGGATCGTGGCGGCATAGGTGAGCGAGCCGCGCGCGCAGACTTCCGGTTTCGTGCGCCCATCGTAGGTCGGGCCGTGGCTGGAGTCCCACCACATATCACCGTTCGGCTCGGTGGCCCCCACCGCGATGATACTGTCGGCATCCGCGGGGGCACCAATGTAGTACCAGTCTTGCGTGCCGTAGTTGCCGGCCGCGGTGCAGACCAGGATACCTCGACTGGCGGCAACATCCGCACCAATCGTGGTCACGGCCGTGTCACCGTCTAGGTCCTCATAGGTGTACCAATCGATGTAGGCCAACGAGGAGGAGATGATGTCGGCGCCGTTCAGGTCAGCCCACTCGGCTGCCGCGACCCAGTTGTCCTCTTCTATCGGATCTTCCATGCTGATGTCTTCGGTCTTGGCGAGGAGGAACTCGGCGCCGTATGCCGGGGCGACGAGTTCACCCTCGGTGAATCCCCCGACCAGTGACCAGGTCGTGGTGCCGTGGTAGTCCTGGCCTTCAGGGTCCCCGGTTTCGTTCTGAGTCTCGCCATCGTTGTTGATGAAATCCCATTGGTCGATCAGCCGGCCGTCCAAGAGGATCTGTTCAAATGCCGGGTGATCGCGGAAGTAACCGGTATCGAGCATCGCGACCCGAACCCCCGCGCCGCTCCACCCCAGTTCATGCACTGTGAGAACGCTGATCTCGCGAGGGACCGTAGTCGAAGGCGTCGCGAGAGCTGGGTGCCGGAGGTGCGACGACGGCCTCGCTCGCCCGGTGTCGCACGGACCGCCCCTGTGCAACCGGGGTGATCCGATCCACGAACGCAAGGGCTTCGATCCGGCTCTGAACGGTCGCCGTGGCGCGAACACTGACGGCGTTGAGCCAGCGGCTTCTGTGCACAACCGTGGCCCCACACCCTTCAACGCCGGCGACGTAGACCGAGCTCACGGGTAGGTCGTGCTCATCGACCAATTGCGGCCCGAGCGCTTTGAGCCTTCGCGCAACGGCGTGCTCGTCAAGCCGGGCAGCGACTTCCTGCAGCCGGGTCTGCATCTCGCGTCCCGAATCGATCTGCTTGTTGGTGAAGTAGACCCAGACCTTCTGCGACTCCGAGGGCCCTTCGGTGGTCAGAGCAGGGGCTGTCAAGAACCCGGTCAGGAGAAGCGCGGCTAGCGCAAGAGTGAGGTGTTTGTTCATCATGGCGAGTTCCCCCGAATGAGTGCGTTCGAATCCGCTGTAAGAGGATACCACGCGGAGGGGGTGTGACTCGACGCCCGACGACAAAAACGGCGGCAGGCATCACTGCCCACCGCCGTTTCATTCGAGCTCCCGTGGTCGCCGCACCCAAGGTTTGGCGGCCCAAGAAGTTCTTATACGCAGCCCTGATCCAGCATCGCGTCGGCAACCTTCAGGAAGCCGGCGATGTTGGCGCCCGCCACGTAGTTGCCAGGAACGCCAAATTCTGCGGCCGCCTCATGACTGGCCTTGTGGATGGCCTTCATGATGCCGTGCAGCTTCTGGTCGACTTCCTCGCGCGTCCAGGAGAGGCGCAGGCTATTCTGGCTCATCTCGAGACCGGAGGTGGCCACGCCACCCGCGTTGGCCGCCTTGCCGGGACCGAAGAGGATCTTCTTGTCGACGAAGAGGTTCACACCCTCGGGAACGGTCGGCATGTTGGCGCCCTCGGACACCACGTAGACGCCGTTCTTCAGAAGGTTCTCGGCGTCCTTCAGATTGATCTCGTTCTGCGTGGCAGACGGGAACGCGCAGTCGGCCTTGTGGTTCCACAGCGGGTTGCAGTCGGCCTTCGCTTCGACCGGCGTGTAGACGGCGCCGAACTTGTCGGCGTATTCCTTGATCCGGCCGCGCTTGACGTTCTTGAGTTCCATTGCGAACGCGAGCTTCTCGCGATCGATGCCCTTCTCATCGTAGATGTAGCCGCTCGAGTCGGAGAGCGTCACCGGCTTGCCGCCCAGGTCGAGGATCTTCTCGCAGGCGTACTGCGCGACGTTTCCACTACCGGAGACCAAGCAGGTCTTGCCTTCGAGCGTCTCATTGCGCGTACCGAGCATCTCGGCGGCGAAGTAGACGGCGCCGTAACCGGTCGCCTCGGGACGAATCAGCGAGCCGCCCCAGTTGAGGCCCTTACCCGTCAGCACACCGACGAACTCGTTGGCGAGCTTCTTGTACTGGCCGAACAGGAAGCCGATCTCGCGGCCGCCCACGCCGATGTCACCGGCGGGAACGTCGGTGAACTGGCCGATGTGACGGAAGAGCTCGCTCATGAAGCTCTGGCAGAAGCTCATCACTTCATTGTCGCTCTTGCCCTTGGGATCGAAGTCCGAACCACCCTTGCCACCGCCCATCGGGAGGGTCGTCAGGCTGTTCTTGAAGACCTGCTCGAAGGCCAAGAACTTGAGGATGCCGAGGTTCACACTCGGGTGGAAACGCAGACCACCCTTGTAGGGACCGATCGCACTGTTCATCTCGATGCGGAAACCGCGGTTGACCTGCACGTCACCGTTGTCATCCATCCAGGGCACCCGGAACATGATGACGCGCTCGGGCTCACAGATGCGTTCTAAGACTTTGGCCTTCCGATACTCAGGACGCTTCTCGAGGACGGGCCATAAAGACTCGACGACCTCATCGACTGCCTGGTGGAATTCGGGCTCGGCCGGATTCTTGGCCTTAATGGCCGCCATGAAATCAGCAACACTCGACATTTCCCTTACCTCCCTACCTCGCGAGTTCTAAGTCCTAAACGAAAGGCTTTGATTGACAATCAATGGACGTTACCAAGCCGCCCTTTCGACTCGCAAGCGGATTTGGCTGCCCGGTAATCCCAAAAGGGGCTAGAAATTGTGCAGTCAAATATAAGCCGCGCTAGCGCAGTCCCCGCACGGCTCGGATGAGGGTGGCCGGACCGCCGCCGGCCCCGTCCGGCCGCAGGCGATAGGAGCCGCAAGCCGCGGGCAGGAGGACGCTCCGTCCGGCTTGCAGGGTTCGGTCGATTCCGCCGGCCGCGATCTCGATTCCGCCAGACGCGACGAAAAACGCCTCGAAGCTGTCGCCCTCCAGGTTGCAGATTGTCTCCTCCTGGAGAGTCCAGCGCTCCACCTCGAAAAAGGGACAGGATGCTAACTCGAAACGTTGCAAGGAGTTCGAGGTGCTGATCTCCCGAGGGGGACGCTTCCCGGCCCCGGGATTGCTGGTACGGATGACGCCCAGCGCCTGCTCCAGGTGAAGCGGCCGCGGTTTTCCGCTGGCGTCCGTCCGGCCCCAGTCCGAGATGCGATATGTAGTATCGGAGTTCTGCTGGATCTCCAGCAGTAGACATCCGGCATCAATCGCGTGGACGCAGCCCCCCGGGACGAAGACAGTGTCCCCCGCGCTGACGGGCACGCTCTCGAGATGCTCCAGGAGAACGCCCGCCTTCTCCAGGTCGCTCAAGTGCTCGGGCAGAACCCCCGGCTGGAGGCCGCATAGAACGCGCGCGCCCGGGTCCGCGGCGAGAACATGCCACATCTCGGTCTTGGCTTCCGCGCCCTGCTCATTCGCGCCCTTTTCGTCGAGATGAACCTGCAGACTCAGCCGCTCGCGGGCATCGATCACCTTGATGAGAAGCGGAAAACGCTCTTGCGGTTGTCCCTCCCCCAGGAGCTTCGGCCCCAGCCGCTTGCGCAGATCGCCCAAGCTCTGGCCGGCGTGCGGCCCCCAATCCACGCGGCTCTCGGCCTCGGGACGATCGCTGATCTCCCAAGATTCCGCGTACACCCCGGGAGGAAGATCCCGCCCGAAATGGTCGGCGATCCGGGTGCCGCCCCAGAGATAGTCCCGGTAGATGGGCTCGAAGGTCAGTGGATATAGCGCATCTTGTGCCATAGGAGGCCATTATGCCCACGTCCCCGGCGCCCCGGCAACCCTGGGGTTGGCGCTGGGGGCGCCGCGGACCGGCGACCCGCTCGACCACCGATCCCATCAAGCGCGCAAGCTCGCCCGGTCTTCGACCGATCATGCAACTATAACGGTCCGGTCGGCTTAGATTAGGCGTTGGGGGGCGAGAGCCTGGGTGGACAACTCGCGCGACATACTGACGGTGGCGTCATCAACGGATCTCGAGGATCTGAAGCGCGCTCTTGAGGAAAAACACTGGGACGCGGTGCTCGTGACCGGCCTTGCGCCCGATCTGACCTTCGAGGATCTGCAGCATGTGATCGGTGAGACATGCCCGACGATCCCCGTTCTCTACGCCCCGACTCCGGACGCGCAAGCGCGAGCGATGAAGCTGCTCGGCGGTGAGACCAAGGCCCTCCGCGCGGAGCTCGAGCGCGCCAGGGCTGAGGTTGAACGCGCCGAAGAGGCGAACGTTTCCAAAGGTCGTTTCCTCGCCAACATGAGTCACGAGTTGAGGAATCCGCTCAACGGCATCATCGGCATGACTGAGCTGACCCTTCGAACAGACCTCAAACCCGATCAGCGCCACAATCTCGATGTTGTCCGGACGTCGTCTGAAATCCTCTTGCAGTTGCTGAGCGACATTCTCGACTTCGAACGCATCGAAGCCGATTGCGTCGAACTCGAGCAGGAACCGTTCCGCATCCGGGATCTCATCGATCAGATCGTGGATCTCATGGCCGAACCCGCCTCTAGCAAGCCGATCGAGCTCCTCTTCCACGTGCACAGCGAAGTGCCGGAGTGGGTTTCCGGCGATCCGCTCAGGATCAGGCAGGTCCTGGTCAATCTCGTGGGCAATGCGATCAAGTTCACCGACGAGGGCGAGATCGCGGTGGAGGTCGGCCTGAAGCGACAGGACGATCGGGACCTCGTTCTGTCCTGCTCCGTGGAGGACAGCGGCATCGGTATCGCCCCGGAAGAGCAGAGCCGGATCTTCGAAACCTATGTTCAGGCGACGGGCGATGCAACCCGGCGGCAGGCGGGCGCCGGCTTGGGGTTGCCGATCGCGCGCCGGTTGGTCGCCCTGATGGGCGGCGCGCTGGAATTGCAGAGTGTGCCCGGCGAAGGGAGCCGCTTCAGTTTCGGCCTCACCTTGGGAAGGGTCCGGGGTGCGGATGCGCGCACCTATCCCGACAGCATCGGAAACCTGAAGGTCCTCGTTGTGGACGACAACGTGACCAATCGCCGCATCCTCGGAGATATGTTGGACAGTTTCGGCTGCCGCTCGGGCCATGCGCAGACCGGGCCCGCCGCGCTCCGCGCCCTCGAATTCGCCGCCCGCCGCGGCGAACCGTTCGACGTCGTGCTGCTCGATTGCGACATGCCGCAGATGAGCGGGCTTGAAGTCCTTCGCGCCATGCGTCAATACCCGGCGCTACAGTCGCTGGAGGTCGTCATGATGACCTCGGTGACCGGATTGTCAGCGGTGATCGAACGTGAGGATCTGGGATGGGCCGCCTATCTGACCAAACCGGTGAGTCAATCTCAGTTGCTCGACATCCTGATGACGCTGGTTGATGATGCGCCCTCGGCCGCGGAGACTCTCTCCCCCCGCGGGCTCGGCACCGCGTCGAGTTCGCCCGTGGCTGGGGAGCCGGGCCGCATTCTTCTGGCCGAGGACAATGAAATCAACCGCCGCCTGGCATGCACGATCCTTCGCGAGGCCGGCCACGACGTGGTGACGGCAGTCGATGGCGGAGAGGCGCTCCAACGTCTAGAAGAACAGCCCTTCGATCTCGTCCTCATGGACATCCAGATGCCGGAGGTGGACGGCGTGGAAACCACCAAGGCCATCCGGGGGGACGATCGGTGGAGCGAGTTGCCGATCATCGCGATGACCGCGCACGCGCTTCACGGGGATCGAGAGCGTTTCCTGGCTGCCGGCATGAACGATTACGTGACCAAGCCGGTTCGCGTTGAAGATCTTCTCGAGGCGGTGGCCCGCAACCTGTCTTCCGACGACCGCGTGCCGAAGCATCCCCAGGCTCTCAACCTGGAGCAGGCCCGCGAACGGTTGGCCGGGTATGAGGGATTGGTGGCCGAGCTTCTGGAGGAGCTGGTCAGCAGCGGGCCGGAGCGGATCGAACGGATCACTGGCGCGCTGCAGGAAAGGGACGCGGCCTCGCTCGAGCGGGAGGCCCATAGCCTGAAGGGGCTGGCCGGAAGCGCCGGCGCCGAATGCCTCCAGCAGGCCTCGCAGGAGCTGGAAACCCACGGCGCCCGCGAAGCCTGGGATCGGGCCCAGGAAGCGTTCGAGAACCTCTGGCAGGAGTGGCTCAC
Organism: uncultured bacterium; assembly: GCA_964612295.1. Taxonomy (GTDB): domain Bacteria; phylum Eisenbacteria; class RBG-16-71-46; order CAIMUX01; family WJJG01; genus CAYQJL01. The sequence goes on from CAZTDY010000054.1 coordinate 9,030, forward strand.
CCTCCAGCGAATCGTGGATGAGCGGGCCGTGTAGATGAGCGGGGCCAGCTTGTGTGGGCCCAAGGAACCGGCACGCCGAACATGACTGTAATACCCTACCACATAGCACATTACGCTCCCAGCCCTGTTTCATAACGGACAAATCTCGACGAAAGCGTGGATATAATTGGGCAATTTCATGCTCCAATTCACATAAGTTTGCCCAATTTCATCTTGACTCCATGGAAGGCGGCCGGCATCCTCACCCCCATGGAACATGTCCCCAGGAATCAGGAGCCCGTACTGCACCAACTCTTGCGTCTCCCCGGCGCCTACCACGACGTCATCCTTGTCGAGGGTGCGAGACAGGTGGGCAAAACCACATTGGTCCAAGAGGCGCTGCGAAGGATCGATCTCCCAGTCACCTCCCTCAACCTCGAGCAGCAGACACTGATTCGGTCGCGAATCGATGACACGGAGGAGTTCAGGGAGTTCGAAGAGCTACTCCTCGACGACTTGGGGTTCGATCCAAGGCTGGAGAGTGTCCTCTTTATCGACGAGGCACAAGAGAGCCACAAACTCGGCGGATATGTGCGCTTCATGAAGGAGGCCTGGCCGGCAGCCCGGGTTGTGCTCTCCGGTTCGACCCTGGCACGCGTCTTCAGGGACAACGTTCGCTATCCGGTCGGAAGAGTCCGGCGGCTCGTTGTGCGTCCGTTCACGTTTTCGGAGTACCTCATAGCGGGCGGCCGGCATCAGCTGGCGAGCCTTCTGCAATCCGATCCCAGCGCGCTCTCACCCAGGCGGCATGAGCGTCTGCTCACGCATCTCGACCGGTATCTTCTCGTTGGAGGACTCCCTGAGGTCGCGCTTGCCCGTGCTTCCGGAGACGATTTCATCCGGCGTCGGGCTGAGATCGTCGCCGACTACGAACAGGACTTCATCCGTCTATTCGGTGAAGACTCTATTGCGATCGTGAAAGGTTGTCTGCGCAGCGTTGCAAACTTCGTAGGGAGTCCGTCGAAAAACGCGAGCGTGATCCCGCAACCAACCAGCAAGATCAACGACGAGATCCGGCGCGTCTTCGAGCGCCTCGAGAGCTGGCGGCTCCTGCTCCATAGCGAGCAGCGCGGACCATCACCGGAAGCCAGCCATCGATTCTTGCCCAAGCGATACATGTTCGACACTGGAGTCCTACGGCACCTCCGCGAGAAGGGCGTTCCCTCCATCAGCATCCTGAACACGCTCAATGCCGCTGAACGTCGCCCCCTGGGTGGCATGGTGGAAAACCAGGTGGCGATCGAGCTCGCAGATCAGTTCGGAGAACTCTCCGGGTGGAAGAAATCGTCAGCAGGACTCGAAATCGACTTCATTGGCAGAATCGGTGAGCGGAGCATCCCGATCGAGTGCAAAGCGGTTTTGCAGCTCAAGCAAACCCACCTGCGCGGACTCGGTGCCTATCTTCAGCAACATGGGCAAACGTTCGGCGTGATGATAAGCCTCGCCCCATTCAGTCTGGTCGATGGCCCGAACGGCACAAACATCATGAACGTGCCACTCTACCTTGCTGAGCGATTGCTGGAACTTGCCCAGGAATGCAGGTGATGGTCATGCGCGACGACGCCTACGTCACTCCGGAAACACTGACCCGAGCGACGGCCGCCTGGCTCCGGCGCGTCCGGGAGGCAACCTATCCGCGCCCGCACCTCTCGGTGTGTCCTGACAAATGCGCACTCCTCGTGATCGACATGTTGCACTACTTCGCCGCCCCCGAGGGCCGGTGCTATCTTCCGGCCGCCTCGGCCGTGATCCCCAACATCGCCGCGCTGCTCGAATGTTGGCGGACGCACTCCTGGCCGGTTCTGTTCACGCGCCACTGCCACACCGGAGAGGGAGACCTCGGCATGCTGGGGAAGTTCTTCTCCGACTACATTCACGCTGGAACCGAGGATGCAGACATCATCCCGGCGCTTCAGCCGCGCGACGATGAGCTGTCGCTGGAGAAAACCACCTACGACGCCTTCTTGAACACGCCGCTCGAGGAGGAGCTGCGCACACGGGGAGTTCAGCAGGTGCTCATCACCGGGGTCCTCACCCACATGTGTTGTGAAACCACCGCGCGGTCGGCCTTTTGCCGCGGGTTCGAAGTGTATGTGGCCGCGGATGGAACCGCATCTACAACCGAGGAACGCCACCTCCAGTCACTGCTGGGGATGGCTGAGGCGGTGGCCGTCGTTTTGAGCACGGAAGAGATTCAATCAGGATGTTGAGGCACACGATCATCGTTGTCGGAGCCGGGCCCGCCGGATGCGCCGCCGCCGTGCAGTGTCACCGTTTGGGGGTGACGCCGCTGCTAATCGATCGCACCGGCGCCCCCGGCGGGCTTGTAGCGAATGCGTGGCGCATCGAGAACTATCCAGGACTCGAGCCGATCGACGGCGCGGGGTTCACCGAACACCTGCGCACGTTCCTGAACCATTTCGGCATCGGCGTTCACCGGGGCGATCTGCAATCGCTTGAAACCGCCGGGGAGCGGGTCGTCCTGCACGGCAGTTTTGAGACGCATGAAGCCCTGTCGGCCGAATGCGTCATCCTCGCCCCCGGAACCCAACCGCAGAAGCCCGCGATCCCAGGGCTGGCGCAGCTCGAGGGAGCGCCCGTGTTCTACGAGGTCAGGCACCTCCTGGAAGGCGCTCCCCATTGCGGAAAGGTGGCGATTCTGGGCGGCGGCGAGGCGGCATGCGACTATGCGCTCAGCCTTGCCCAGCGGGGGATCGAGGTGACCATGCTCCTTCGCGATCAGGCTTTGCGCGCGCGAGGGCGGCTGGAGCGGTGGATTTCGGAGAATTCGGCCATCGCGGTGCGCAAGGGGGTCAGGCTCGTCGCCATCGAGCCTGACGAGGGCGGGAAAACTGAGCCGGGCCTGCGACTGGATCTTGCGAACCAGGCCGAGGAAGCGGACAATACCGGCTCGCTCCAGGCGGACGCCCTTCTGATCGCCGTCGGCCGCAGGTCGGCCGCGGAAGGGCTCCTGGCCGGAGTAGGCCTGGAGTTGACGGGCGACATTCAATACGGAGATCCTCGGATCCTGGTGGCCGGCGATGCCCGCACCGGCACGCTAGGACAGATCGGGATGGCGGTGGGAGACGGCTTGGCTGCGGCCATGGCGGCGGTCGAGCAGGTGGAGCCAAAACACTGATGCTGAAGATCGTTCACACCACGGGAGACGACTCGCTGGCGCGAGTGTTTGTCGCCGAGCTCGAAGACGGCGCCCGGATCGAGTGTGTCGAATCCGTCCAACCACCTGTGCCGCGCGAAGAGAAGTGGGTGCTCATCGTCTCGACGCTCAAGGGATGTCCAGTGGGCTGCCCGATCTGCGATGCGGGTGACGACTATGCCGGAAAACTCTCGGCCGCACAGATCCAAGCCCAGATCGACTGGCTCATCCAGCGCCGCTTTCCGGACGGCGACGTGGCGATCCCCAAATTGAAGATCCAGTTCGCCCGGATGGGTGACCCGGCCTTCAACCGCGCCGTCCTCGAGGTGCTCGAGGCGCTTCCCTCGCGTTATCCCCGCGCCGGCCTGCTGCCCAGTATTTCGAGTGTCGCCCCCGTCGGCTGCGAGACGTTCTTCGATGAGCTCATCGAGGTGAAGAACGAGTTCTACGGACAGGGCCGCTTCCAGATGCAATTCTCCGTCCACACGACCGACGATACGGCCAGGCGCCGACTGATCCCCGTGCGCACCTGGTCTCTGGCGCAGATGGCCGACTACGGACAGCGGTTCTTCCGCCCGGGCGATCGGAAGATCACCCTCAACTTCGCGCCGGCCATCAGCAGTGCTCTCGATGAGCGCGTGTTGCGCGAGACGTTCGACCCGGAACGGTTCCTCATCAAGCTCACGCCCATCAATCCGACCGATGCGGCCCGGCAGGCCGGGTTGGTCGGCTTGATCGATCCCGCGAATCTCGAAGCCGCTCAGGCGGTCGCGGGCCGATTCCGTGACGTAGGATTCGAAACGCTCCTCAGCATCGGAGAGCTCCGCGAAAACGAGATCGGTTCGAACTGCGGCATGTATGTCACGCGTCTCGCGGCGAGCAAAGGAGACTGCTATGTCGGCTGATCCCGGTGGTGATTCGGGCGAGGGCCGCTCACAAGATCGGGTGACTCAGTTTCGCGAGGAACGCGAGCGTCTCAACAAGCTCGTGCTTGATCAGGGCGGCCTGACCACCAAACGGTTCTTCAACCTCGATACACAGGCGTACAAGAAAGGCGCGCTTCCCGTCCGGACCAAGGAGCTGCTCGGCCTGGTTGCCTCTCTCGTGCTGCGCTGCGACGACTGCATTCTGTATCACACGATTCGCTGCCGGGAAGAGGGCGTCACCCGGGAAGAACTCGAGGAGACGATCGCCATCGGTTTGATTGTGGGCGGATCGATCACGATTCCCCACATCCGGCGCCTGTGGGATGCCTGGGACCGGCTGAACGAGGATGACACTTCAGAGTAGGGTCGTCCGCTCCGCGACACGTTCTGCTGGTACGAGATTCTCACCAACGATCCGGAGGGTGCGAAGAGTTTCTACCCTGAGATCTTCGGTTGGAGTGTGGAAAGTCAGCCTTCGGCCGACGGCGAGCCCTACTTCATGTTCAAGAGCGGTGAGAAGACCGTGGCCGGGATCCATCCCCTGCCCAATGACGTCCAGCATCCGCCCTACTGGCTCACCTACGTGGTCGTCGAGGATGTGGTCCGGGCCTCCGGGTTGTCCCCGGGGGCCCGTTCTTACGTCGCGGCCGCCAGTTCCGAAACGGCCCCCTGTCGTTTGATCACCACCAGGGTGACGTCATCCGACTGGGGCACCCCCGCCGCATGGCGGTTGACGGCCTGAAGGATCGCTTCGCGGATTTCCATCGCGGAGGCGTGTGCATGTTGCTGGATCGTCTCGATCAGGAGCGTCTCCCCGAACATGTTCTCTAGAACTTCGTCGTCGTTCAAGTGATCGATGCTGCCGCCCTCGTGAATCTCGAGCGGCCCCTCAGCCTCGGTGACACCGTCCGTGTAGAGCACGAGCACGTCGCCCGGCCGGAACTCGACCGTCTCCTGTTGATAGGCCATTCCGGGCATCATGCCGAGCAGCAGGCCGCCCGATTCGATCTTCTCCACGTCGCCATTCAATCGGCAGAGGATCGGCGGATTGTGCCCCGCGTTGGTGACCGTGAAGGTTGACTGCGCGAAGTCGAGCAACCCATAGCAGAAGGTTGCGAACATCTGCGCGTCGGTCGAGTTCGACAACAGATCGTTGATCCGGGAGACGGTCTCCGCAACGCTGCTCGGGTGAATCACCTGGCCCTGGAGACAGGCCTGCAGGTTGGACATCAGGAGCGCGGCCGGAATGCCCTTGCCGGACACATCCCCGATGGCCACCCCCACCCGGTTCTCTCCTAACTGGAGGAAGTCGAAGTAGTCGCCGCCCACCTGCCGACTCGGCAGGCTGGTGCCGGTGATCTCGAAACCCGGGACCTCCGGGGTTTCTTCCGGAAGCAACCGCGCCTGGATCTCACGGGCCGTTTCGAGCTCTCGTTCCAACCGCTCCCGCTTCACGGCCTCTTCCTGACCATGCCGGACGGCCACGGCCATCTCGTTGAACGAGTAGGCGAGATCACCAAACTCGTCCTGGTTCGGGACCTCGACCCGCGTGTTCAGATCGCCCTTCGCCAGTCGCACCGTCCCCCGGTGCAGGCTGTTGACCGCCGAGGTGATGCCGGTCGTGATCCGCATGCCGCGGAAGAATGCGAATCCCTGCATCAGCAAGAGGAGAACGGCGGCGAATACCAGTCCGCCGAGGAGGGCTTGGTTCAATCGGTAATCTTCGCGGAGGAACTCCACCGACAGCCCGTAGAGGCTGACCTTGAGATGGAATAGGAAATTGTCCCAGTAGAATCCGGCCGGGCCCAAGCGCAACACGGTTTGAAGCCCCGCACCAAAGCCGAGCGGTTGCCCCAGAAAGCCCAGGCGCTGCGCGAACTCGCTATCGAGTGATTCGAACTGACCATCGATGCTGAGAACGGCCCGCGCCGAATCGGATATGGCGGCGGGAGCATCGAGCGTATCGCCCCCGGACACCACAACCAGCTCTGGATTGCTGTAGAGGCCGACATTGCACATCAACAACTCGGAGAGGTGATCCAAGACCGCCTGGTCGATGTGATAGCCGCGGATCCTCAGAGAGTCCGACTCGATTCCGGCGATGTCCAGCAACCAGACCTCATCTCCCACATGGAAGTAGGCCGTGGTGTCGATCGGCGCCCAGTCCATGCCGTGCCGGCTGGCGGCCGATTGGCCGAGCGAAATGCGGGTGTCGGAACGGGTGGCCGCGGTCTCCGAAAGCGGATTCGACTCCCCGGCGGCGCCTGCATCCGAAACGGCGAACGTGTCTCCTGTTTCACCAAAGGATCGGTTCAGGTGGAGAGCGAGATGCGGTAACCAGCCGGGGGCCTCTCCCTCAACGCTCCATGCCTGCCCATCGTGGGTGGCCTGGAGCCGGTGGGTGAAGGGGGCGTCGGTGAGAGGGCCGCCGGCCGCCAAGCCCTGAGCCCAACTGGTAAAGACCTTGTTGGCGCGAGCGGCCCGGCTTCCCCCGAGGGCGCCATAGGTGAACATCAGTCCAAAGACCAAGAGAAGCACGAGGGGAATCACGGCGAGAAAGACCGAGCTGACCGCCAGTTTTGTGCGCAATCGGAATCCGCGAAGGCGCATTCCGAAGAAGAGGCTGAGCAGCGTGATGCCCCAGAAGATCCGCAGGAACCCAATCGCAGCCTGCGCGAGGGTCGCGGCGACTCCCGCGGCGCCCTGATCTTGCTGATAGACCGTCTGCGTGAAGTCCCAACCCACGGACACTGCGGCCAGAGCGAGAATCCCCATGAAAAAGACCGCGGCACGAAGGGTCGTGGTGAGGTGTCGATAGGGCCGGTACTTTCTGAACACGAGGAAGACCCCGGCGAAGACCAGAGCTATATAGCGGGCGGTCCCTCCCGGACCCAACACGAAGAGCAATACGGCGCCGATCGCGAGCCAGATCAACCAGAAACGTCTGACCGCGGTATCGAGGAAGAGCATCCGCAGAGCTGCCGCCCAGGCCGCGCCGCCGAACAACAGCACGAGCACCAATCCGAGACTGGCCCCGGGCCCCAGAAGCCGATGGACGATGAGGGACAGGGCGGAACCGGCGAAGATGATCCAGCAGAGTTTCCAGGTCAAACGACCGATGGCGGAGAGTGGTTGCCGGCGAGGTCCCGGCAGCAAAGGGGGAGAATCCCCTGGTGAATGCAGTTGTCGCTCGCCGTTGGCCACGGAGTGCGTTCCTTCGCTCGGGCCCCGCCTTTCGAAGACACGCGAGGCAACGATCCCCATCACGCGCATTGCCCGGTAACAGTAGAGGCTCCGGCCGGGGAGGTCTACCAGCGAATCAGCGTCTGCACGCCCCTCCTACCCGCGCATGAAGTTGCGCAGCACGGTATGCAGAATCCCGCCGTGGCGGTAGTAGATCAAATCAACGGCCGTATCCAGGCGACAGGTCGTGGAGAAGCTGACCTTCTCCCCATTCGGGCGGACGGCACGGACCTGCAATTGGCTCCCCGCCTGCAGGTCATCACTCAACTCGATCGAGAACTGCTCTTCGCCGGTCAGGTCCAAGGACTGCACGTTCTCTCCCTCGCGGAACTGCAGGGGCAGCACCCCCATCCCGACCAGGTTGCTGCGATGGATCCGCTCGAACGACTCGGCGATCACCGCGCGCACGCCCAGCAACTGCGTTCCCTTCGCCGCCCAATCACGACTGCTGCCCATGCCGTAGTCGCGACCGGCCAGCACGATGGTCGACACACCCTCATCGCGATAGCGACCGGCCGCCTCATGAATCGACATGGTCTCGCCGCTGGGAATGTGACGCGTCCACCCTCCTTCGGTGCCAGGGGCCAGCCGGTTGCGGAATCGGATGTTGGCGAACGTCCCGCGTGTCATCACCCGGTCGTTCCCCCGCCGGCTGCCGTACGAGTTGAACTCGAAGATCTCCACCCCCTGATCGACGAGATAGCGACCCGCGGGGCTTTCCGTGGCAATCGCGCCGGCCGGGCTGATGTGATCGGTCGTCGTGCTGTCACCCGCGAGCACCAGAACCCGCGCATCTTCGATGCTTCCTGTGGGCTCCGGCTCCAGCCCCAGGTCGATGAAGAAGGGAGGCTCCTGGATGTAGGTGCTCTTCTCGTCCCAGGCGTAGACGGCACTCGCGCTGCCGGTGATTTGATTCCAGGTTTCGTTGGAGTTCTCGATGCCGTCGTACTCCCCGCCGAACATCTCGGGGGTGAGCACCTCGTCCAGCAGGGCGGACAACTCGGCGCTGGTGGGCCATATATCACGCAGAAACACCGGCTGCCCATCCGTCCCCTCGCCCAGCGGTTCGGTGGCGAAGTCGATGTCGATGCGCCCGGCCAATGCGTAGGCGACCACGAGAGGCGGCGAAGCGAGGAAGCAGGCCTGGGCCTTGGGATTGACCCGCCCTTCGAAGTTTCGGTTTCCCGACAGAACAGCCGCCAGAACCAACCCATCGTCATCCACTGTCTTGGCGAGCGGCTTGGGCATGGGACCGCTGTTGCCGATGCAGCTCGTGCAGCCGTAGCCCACCACGTGGAAGCCGGTTTTTTCGAGGTCCGGCAGCAGCCCCGCCTTCTTCAAATACTGCGTCACCACTTTCGATCCGGGAGCGAGACTCGTCTTGACCCACGGTTTGCGCCCGATTCCCGCCTGGACCGCCTTCTGCGCCAGCAGACCGGCGCCCAGCATCACCGACGGATTGCTCGTATTCGTGCAGCTGGTGATCGCGGCAATGCCCACCGCCCCGTGCGTGAGGTCGGCCTGGAGGCCGTCGGGGTAATCCGGATCCTCGCCCGCCGCGACCGCCACGGCCGCGCGTTTGCCGGCTGCCTCCCCCTCCACGCCGAATCCGCCATCGGCGTGCTGAGCATTCAGGATTTCGGGCCAGCGACGGCTCATCTCGGAGAGGACGATGCGATCCTGCGGACGCCGGGGGCCGGCCAGGGCAGGTTGTATGGAACCGAGATCCAGCTCCACAACGTCGGCGAAATGCGGCTCGGCAGAATCGGCATCGCGGAAGAGCCCTTGCGCCTTCGTGTAGGCTTCGACCCACGCGATCAGTTCCGCGGGCCGTCCTGTTGCACGCAAGTAGCGCAGCGATTGCTCATCGACCGGAAAGAAGCCGACGGTGGCCCCATACTCTGGGGCCATGTTGGAGATGGTCGCCCGGTCCGCAACACCCATGTTCGCCAGTCCCGGCCCGAAGTACTCGACGAACTTGCCCACCACGCCCTTCTTTCGCAGAAGCTGCGTGATGGTCAGGACCAGGTCGGTCGCCGTGGCGCCCTCGGGAAGCTCGCCGACGAGTTTCACACCCACGACGGCAGGCGCGAGCATGTACAAGGGCTGGCCTAGCATTCCGGCCTCAGCCTCGATGCCTCCCACGCCCCATCCGAGCACACCCAGGCCGTTGACCATCGGCGTGTGGGAGTCGGTCCCCACCAAGGTGTCGGGGAAAAGCAGAGGCAGGTCCTCACCGGCCACCTCCCGCCGCTGCACGACCGGGGCCAGGTGCTCGAGGTTGACCTGATGACAGATACCGCTCGCGGGCGGAATCACCCTCATGTTCTCGAAGGCCTGCTGCCCCCAGCGCAGGAACTCATAGCGTTCACGATTGCGTTCGAACTCCAGCTTCGCATTATGGGCCAGCGCCTCGGGCGAGCCGAACTTGTCGACTTGTACGCTGTGATCAATCACCAGATCGACCGGAATCTGGGGGTTGATCCGGGAAGGGTCGCCGCCGCTGCGCTGCATCGCACTGCGCATGGCCGCAAGGTCGACCAGACAGGGTACGCCGGTGAAATCCTGGAGCAGGACGCGCGAGGGCATGAACGGGATTTCGATCTGGGGAGGATGGGCTGGATCGTAGTTCGCAAGCTGTTCGATCTGCTCACGCGTGATGATGACCCCGTCCTCGTTGCGAAGGAGGGCTTCCAGAAGGATGCGAATCGAGAACGGCAGGCGATCGATATCCCCGATGCCCTGTTCCTGGAGCCGCGGAAGCGCGTAGTAGGCGCATCGTCCGCTCGGAAGATCCAGTTCAGTTCGTGCTTCGAAGGAGTTCTTGGTCTTGGCGCTCGTCATCGGTCCTGCCCTTTCGCCACCATTGCCACTAGATTGCGTCGCGGTTGAAATAGGTCGAATCATCCCTGTGAACAACCAACTGCATCCGCGGAAGTTTCGGCGATCCTACCCGGCCCGATGTCCGGTGAGCTCATGCGTGACACCTAGCGGCCTGATCGCGATTCGCATGGAGAGGTCATCTCCCTGGAAGGTCAGGTGCGCACGCACCGTGACGGGGTCCCCCATCTCCATCATGTCGAGCGCGAACGTCCGCCCGCTGATCCAGCGGCCGCGCAGCGCTTGGTGATTGCCGGCGGGCATCGCGCCCTCCGATCCCTTGTCCGTCAGCCGGTAGCGCCCGTCGAGACCGACCGCGAAGGTCGCCGCCCCCCGGGCCCCGTGAATCTCAATCTCGGCCCCGCCATCGGGCGAGAAGACCATGCTCACCTGGCTGATCAGAAGCGGGTTGTCCTCGCACTGGAACGTTACCCCACTGATGTCGAGCGCTGTCTGGGGAAGCTGCTGCAGCTCGAGCGGCTCGGGATCGCCCAGCTCCTTTACCAGGACCGACAGACGTTGCATCGCCTTCGGGCGCGGCTTGAGGGGTTCATCGCTCATCGGGTAGCGGGCCGCCATCTCCATGAGAACATCAGGGAGCGTGTGATCGCCGCCGGTCATGACGGCCACCAGATCCTCGCTCCTCACAACCACCACTGCCTGACCGCCCCAGCCGCGCGCGGACGGATTGCTCACCTCGTCCAGCCACCACCAATAGCCGTAGGGTTGGGCTCCCGGGAGGTGGGACACCTGGTTCTGGGTTGACCGCTGCACCCAGTCCGCGGGAACGAGCTGCTCTCCCTGCCAGCGACCGTTGTGGAGGAACAGCATCCCGAACCGGGCCATGTCGCGCGGCGTGAGAAAGAGCTCCGCTCCGCCGAATGAGTATCCCTGCGGTCCCACGGCCCACTGATGAGCGTCACAGCCCATGGGCCCGAAGAGCAGGGAGTCGGCCAGCTCGCTCGCTGTCCTTCCGGTCAGTTCGGTGAGGATCCCCGACATCGTGTGGGTGAGGGCGGTGCTGTAGTTGTATTGAACGCCGGGCGCGGTCACTCGATCTCGAGCCCAGGCGGTCTTGATCCAGTCGGCGCTCGAGAAGATCTCTTGCGTAATCGGCCCGTTCTCGTCCAGATCCAACCCGGCGGTCATGGTGAGGAGGTGTTCGAGCGTGATCTGTGCTTTGCGCTGGTCATTTTCAATGTCGATGTGTCCGGGCAGAAGCGCCGCGGCCGACTGACCCAGGCTGTCGATGACGCCGTCCGCCTCCAGCCGGCCGACCAGAGCGGAAAGCATGCTCTTGCTCACCGACTTGACGTTGTGGAGCATGGCCGGGTCGTAGGGGTGTACATAACATTCGAAGATGAGATGCCCGTGGCGGATGATGAGCACGCTGTGCAGGTCCAGTTCCTCGGCCTGGACGCGGTCCAGGAAGTCAACCAGGATGCGCGTATCCACGCCCTGGGCCTCCGGCGTAGATGAAGGCCAAGGAACCGTAGCGGCCTCGGTTGCCCAAACGCAGAGCAGGAGCAACAATACCGCGAGGACTCGGGAGGATCGGCGGACGCTCATCGTGCCTCCTTTCGTGGGGATCCCGTCGGCGCAAAGACGTTCCCGCTCAGGTGCTGCGCATGATATTGTATCGTCTTGCGGCAGAACGCATGATTGCAGACCGCCCGCGCCAGACAAGCGAAAAACGGCGTAAATGGAGGAGACGGTATGGAGTCCTTCGATGGGGTCAGAATCGGTGTCGCCAACCGCGGGATTCCCGCTCTGCGCATCGGTCGCACCATCCGTGAGATGGGTGGCACGTACGTCGCGTTTTTCACCAGAGAAGACAAGACGGCGCCCCACGTCGAGCGCGCCGACCGCGCCATTTCGCTGCACGAGAACAGCTATCTGAACATCGACGAGTTTGTCGATCACGCCCGGCGCCATGGTATACGAGGGATCCATCCGGGATGGGGATTCGCTGCCGAGGATGCGACCTTTCCCAGGCGTTGTCGCGAGGCGGGCATTGTCTTCGTGGGCCCGTCGGCCAGGGCGATGACCCGGTTGGGCAACAAGGTCCGCGCGATCCAGGCGGCCAAGGAGGCCGGCGTGTCGGTCGTCCCCGGTTCCGGCGCTGCGGTCGACCTGGAAGAAGCCCGGCGCGTGGCGGACGAGCTGACCTACCCGGTCTTGATCAAGAGCGAAGGCGGCGGCGGCGGCCGGGGCATCATGCTCGTGCGCTCGCCGGAGGAACTCGAGCGTCAGTTCCGCTCGGCCACCACCATGGCCGAGACCAGCTCGGGCAACCCCAACCTCTTCATCGAGAAATATCTGGAGAAGGTGCGCCACCTGGAGATCCAGGTGTTGCGCGATCGGCACGGGAATGCCGTCGCCCTTCACGAGCGGGACTGTTCGCTGCAGCGCAAGAATCAGAAGCTGCTGGAGGTCACCCCCAGCCCCTGGTCGGGCGCCACCCCGGCGTTGCGTCAGAAGCTCAAGGATGCGGCCCTGACCATTGTCGAGGCATCCAACTACGACTCGATCGCCACCATCGAGTTCCTGGTGGATCCGGACGGCAACTACTACTTCATCGAAGCCAACACCCGCCTGCAGGTTGAACACGGGGTCACCGAGCTCATCTACGGCATTGATCTGGTCGAGGAGATGATCCGGATCGCCTTCGGGCACAAACTCTCCGAGCGGCTCCAGACGCTCGAGCCCCGGGGATTCTCACTGCAATGCAGGATCAACTTCGAGGACCCGCAGAACAACTTCCAGCCGAACGCGGGGAAGATTTTGCGCTATCTGTCTCCCGGCGGGGGCGGCGTACGTCTCGACTCCTGTGTATATGGGGGATACGAATTCCCGAAGGCCTACGACTCGGCGGGCGCCCTGGTGATGACTCACGGAGCGACCTGGGACAAGGCACTCTCGGTGATGCACCGAGCCCTATCGAAATACATCATCACCGGGCCGCGCACGACCATCCCCTTCCATCGCCAGGTGCTGGACCACGAGGCATTCGCGACCGGGGAATTCGACACGAAGTTCATCGAGCGAACCGACGACCTGATGGAGTACCGCGAGGTCGAGCCGGAGCACGTCCGCCTCTCCTACCTCCTGGCGGAGATCACCGCTCACGGCTACAATCCTTACCTAAGCCTCGGGCCCTATCGCCGCTTCGGGGACTCGAAGCAGGGGGCGGCCAGCCTGTCACTTCCCAATGTGGGTGACGGTGCCCAGGATGCCTCTGCGACTGGCGCCGTATCTGCGCGCGGTGCATCCGGTCCTGCCGACGAGAGCGAGGTTTCCACGACCGGGAAACGGGTCCAGGAATTGCGTCCCATCCGCCGGGTGTGCGGCTCGCCGCAACTTGCCGGCCCGTACACACCCCCCTTCGATGTGAAGGCCCCCCGGTCACAGACCCTCAAGGCCTTCCGCGAATCGCCCTACGTGGAGCTGTGCAACACCACGCCCCGCGATATCACCCAGTCGGACTCGAGCAACCGTATGCGGCTGTTCGACGATCGCCTCTACGGCCCCTATCTGGACCGGTGCGGTTACGCCATGGTCGAGAATGCGGGCGGCGCCCACTATCACGTGAACATGATCGGCAATCTGACCGATCCCTGGCGCGAAGCGGCGGAGTGGAATGTCTTCGCCCCCCACACGCCCAAGCTGATTCTCGTGCGCTCGACCAATCTCCTCGGGTACGCACCTCAGGATCGCGCCGTCATGCAACGGACAACCGAGATGATTGTCCGTCACTTCCATGTCGTGCGCTGTTTCGACTTCCTCAATCACATCGAGAACATGGAGCCGCTCGCCGAAATCGTGCTCCAGGATGAGCATCGCATCTTCGCGCCGGCGATCAGCTTTAGCTGGGCGGACGGTTTCACGGCAGAGCACTATGGCGAAGTGTTGGAAGAGATCATCACCATGGTCGCGGGCTTCCTGGGAAGCTCTCGCGAGGATGCTTCGCGGGAAATCATCCTGGTGATCAAGGACATGGCCGGTGTGGCGCCGCCTCGTTTCGTTCGCGAGGTGGTCACCCTTTTCCGCAAACGGTATCCGGATCTGATCGTCCAATACCACCGGCACAACACCGATGGCCTCGGTGTACCCGCCCTGGGTGCTGCCGCCGAAGCGGGTGCCAAGATTCTGGATGTCGGTGACGGACCAGCGGTGCGCTTCTACGGTCAACCCGCGGTGTTGCCGACGGTCGCCCTGCTCGAGGGCGAGCTCGGCCTCAAGACGCGCGTCGACATCGAGCGGATCCGGGAAACCGGGTTCGTGCTCAAGCAGATCATGCCGATCTACGACCGGTACGTTCGCCCGACATTTCTCGGTCCCGACCACGACGTCGTTCACCACGGGCTTCCGGGAGGCGCCACCTCGAGCTCGCAGGAAGCGGCCATGAAACAGGGGTATGCGTTTCTGCTCCCGCACATTCTCGTGGTGCTCGAGCTTTGCCGTAAGATCATCCGCTACCATGATGTCACCCCGGGATCCCAGATCACCTGGACCAACGGATACCTCATGGTCGTGCGCGCCTACGAGCGCGGCGGAAACGAGGAGGTCGAACGGATCATCGAGCTCTTGCGAAAGGTCGCCACCACGCCGGAGAAGGATCTCTCGGCACAGGACATGGGACAGCGCTCTGTGCTCTTCGCGCACGCCAATGACTCGCTGCGCAACCTGTTGATGGGCAGATTCGGTCGTCTGCCGCTCGGATGGCCGCCCGATTGGGTGTACGAATCGGTCTTCGGCAACGAAGCCGCGAGGGTGATCTCGGAGCGGTCCGATGCAAGCCCGCTCGTGTCGCTCCCCCTCACCGAGCTGGAGACCGCGCGCAGTGATCTGCAGGAGCTCATCGAACGCGATCCGAACGAGGAAGAGTTCATCAATTACCTCAACCATCCCGGGGATGCCATCAAGCTGATCAAGAACCGCGAGCGGTTCGGGTGTCCCAACAGCATGCCCGACGACCTGTGGTTCGAGGGCCTGGAACTGGGAGATGAACGCGAATTCCGGACGGCCGATGGGAAGATTCATACGATCGAGGCGAGCTTCATCGATCCCGACATCGACGAGGCCGGTTGCCGGACGATCCGCTATGAACTCGATGGCGAGACGCTCGAGCATCGCGTCCAGGTGGAGGAACCTCGGGAGGCAGGCAGTGAGATCGAGATGGCCGATCCCGAGAACCCCAATCATATCGGGGCCCCCTTCGATGCCGACCTGTGGGTTGTGTACAAGAAGGTCGGAGACCAGGTGGCCGAAGGAGACGAAACCCTCAACCTCTCCCTGATGAAGATGGAAACCGCGGTCACGACTCCCGTGTCGGGGGTTGTACAGCGGGTCCTCGTCCACGCGAACTACGCCGTCGATCGCAAGATGGTGCCGGTCAAGAAAGGTCAGCTGCTTCTGGAGTTGGCGGCGGCAGGCGGCAGCTGCGAAGGCTGCCACATGCCCTTGGACGCCGCCTTTCTCTATTGCCCGCAATGCGGCAAAGCCAAGAAGGATGGAGGAGCCCCTTGAGCGAGAAGATCCGCTATCAGTCAGAGAAGCTGATCGTCCCCGATCAGCCGATCATCCCCTATATCACCGGGGACGGCATTGGTCCCGAGATCTGGGACGCGGCCCGGCCCGTCTTCGAGGCCGCGGTCCAGGCTGCCTACGGGGACGCGCGCCGTGTCGACTGGCTCGAACTTCCCGCCGGGCAATCCGCCCTTGAAGCAACCGGAGAACTCCTCCCCGCATCAACGATCGAGGCGATCCGCGATCACCGGCTGGCCATCAAGGGACCGACGATGACCCCGGTCGGCGGGGGGCATCGTTCGATCAACGTCACCCTGCGTCAGGTGTTGGATCTCTATGCCAACGTGCGGCCGGTGCGCTATTTCGCGGGGGTCGACGCGCCCGTGCGGCGCCCGGAAGCTCTCGACGTCGTGATCTTCCGCGAGAACACCGAGGATGTGTACGCGGGGATCGAATTCGCGGCCGGGAGCCCTGAAGCCGCGCGCTACGCCGAGTTGCTCAGCGAATCGGGCTACACCCTCAAACCCGAGACGGGAATCGGTATCAAGGTCATCTCTCGCGAGGGAAGCAGGCGTCTCGTGCGCGCCGCCCTCGAGTACGCGATCAAACACGGACGCCGCTACGTCACCATCGTGCACAAGGGCAACATCATGAAGGCCACCGAGGGGGCCTTCCTCGCGTGGGGTCTGGAATTGGTGCGGGAAGAGTTCGCCGGACACGCTGTTGTGGCCGGCGATCTGCCGGCCGGCTCAGAGCCGCCTGAAGGCAAGGTCATCGTCAACGATCGCATCGCCGACGCGGCGTTTCAGGATCTCATTCTCTTCCCCGAACGCTTCGACATTCTCGCTGCACCGAACCTGAACGGCGACTACCTCTCCGACGCCTGCGCCGCCCAGGTGGGCGGGCTGGGAATCGCACCCGGCGCCAATCTGGGCGCCGGCCTGGCGGTGTTCGAATCCACGCACGGCACCGCGCCGGATATCGCCGGAAAGGGACTGGCCAATCCGGGTTCGATGCTGCTGTCGGGATCGCTCATGTTCGAATTCCTGGGCTGGGGAGAAGTCGCGAAGAGCATCGTGGATGGCTTTGCGGCCACACTGGAAGCGGGTCGCATGACGTCCGATCTGGCAGCCGGGCGCCCGGGGATCGAGGTTCTCTCGACGAGTGAGCTCGGCCAGGCGGTCGAGGAGAAGATCCGGCAGACATCGTAGACCGGGGTACTCGCCGATACCCGCAATCTTGCAGGGTGGCTGAGATGCACCACCCCGATCCGCAGGGAGAAATGTGGCCACGCCCGACAGAATCCTCTGTCTAACTTCCTATTGTTCTTTGTGTTACCCGGCCACACCCTCTCTGGGTGCAAGTCGACCTGCCAAGCCCGACGAACGTCACCCTCATCTCCGCCAAATGCCGATCCGGTAGGTGGCTGTTCGTTCAATCACCCGTAAGCGAACGCCGATACAACTAGGTATGAAGTCAATCTGACTTCGCGTTCAGCACTTAATGAGCGTGCACGAGGCGAAACGGGAGGCCAACGGCTATGCGCCAGACGATTAGCATCGATCCGATCACACGTATCGAAGGACATCTCGCGATCAAGGTCGAGGTGGACGGCGATCGTATTGTGATGCCTTCAGCTCCGGTGAGATGTTCCGCGGTTTCGAGAACATCCTCCGCGGTCGGGATCCGCTGGATGCCCAACATATCACGCAACGCATCTGTGGAGTCTGCCCGGTCTCGCACGGCACTGCATCCATCCTTGCCCAGGACGATGCCTTCGGCCTGCAGGTCCCGGACTCGGGGCGCATCCTGCGCAACCTGGTCCTCGGCGCCAACTACATCCAGTCGCACATCCTGCACTTCTATCATCTGGCCGCCTTGGACTTCGTCGATATCGCGGCCATCCTGCAGTATGAGGGAAGGGATCCGCAGCTTCTGAGCGTCAAGTCCTGGGTCCAGCAGGAGGTCTCCTCCGGCGCCATCCATCCCGCCGCTCCGTTCCTGCCCCGCTATGAAGGGCAGTACCTGCAGGACACCGATCTCAATGTCACGGCGATCAAACACTACTTGGATGCCTTGGAGATGCGCACCCTCGCCCATCGCATGGGGAGTATCTTCGCGGGTAAACTCCCCCACGCGATGACCCTCACGCCGGGAGGCGTCACCGAGCAGGTGACCGCGCTGAAGATCGCCTCTTATCGATCGATGCTCGATCAGCTTCGCAGCTTCATCGACCACTGCTACATCGAAGATGTTCTCGCGGTGGCTCCGGCCTTCCCGGACTACTTCGCCACCGGTGCCGGGTGCGCAAACTTCCTCTCCTACGGTGTATTCCAGAACTCCGCCGAACAGCGCGACACGTTCCTGCCGTCGGGGGTGGTCGCCCAAGGCCAGCTGCAGACGCTCAATCCGCATCAGATCACCGAGGATGTTCGGCACTCACACTTCTCCTCGACGTCCGGGCTCCATCCGAGCGAAGGCCGGACTGAAGCCGCACCGCAGAAGAGCGGCTCCTACTCCTGGCTCAAAGCGCCTCGCTATCAGGGTGAGCCGATGGAGGTCGGGCCCCTGGCCCGCATGGTGGTTGCCTATCACGAGGGTAGCGTTCCCCAGGTCAAGACCCTGGTGGATGCAGTGCTGCAGCGCGTGGGCGGCGAACCCAAACATCTGCCCAGCGTGCTTGGCCGGCACGCGGCGCGGGCAATCGAGTGCAAGGTGGTGGCCGACAAGTGCGCCGAATGGCTCGACGGCCTTCGCCCGGGACAGGTGACCTGCGCCGAATATGAGATCCCCAAGCAGGGACAAGGGGTGGGACTCACCGAAGCGCCCCGCGGCGCCCTCGGTCATTGGATCACCATCGACGATCACAAGATCGAGTCTTACCAGTGCATCGTGCCCACGACCTGGAATTGCTCGCCGCGCGATGACCGTGGGGTGCTCGGACCGGTCGAGCAGGCGTTGGTCGGTACACCCGTGGTGGATGCGGAGAATCCGCTCGAAGCCGGGCGGGTGGTTCGATCGTTCGATCCCTGTATCGCGTGTGCCGTTCACTAATCGTCAATTTGCGGAGTCGCCGCTAAATCGCGTTGCGTGATTCTGCAAAGCCGAACGCGTGGCGATGGTCTCATA
>CAZTDY010000055.1:0-27863 GCA_964612295.1 uncultured bacterium
CATAGATCAGCGTCGTTCTGGCAGCACAGGGGCACAATTGACAGAGAGGCGGCACAGCGGCGCGATGCGATTTGGCAGAATCGCCAGGATTGGCTGGCTACTCGTTGCGGCCGGCGCGTTCCTCTGTGCCGTGACGACTTCCTCGCGCGCCGCACTGGATCCCCTCGATGACCTTCGGTTTACCGACGAGTGGCGGTGGTCGCTCTTTGGATCCGCGGAAGGTCTGCCGTCCGATCATGTGCACGAACTGATCGAGACCACCTCCGGCGTTGTCTGGGCACGAACAGCGAACGGTCTTGCCTGGTTCGACGACTATCGCTGGCACCCCGTTGAAATCTGCGGCGGCGTATCCCCCGACTCGATCACCTGTTTCGCGCCGGGCCTTCACGACGAGGTCATGGTTGTCGGCGCGGAACGCCTCTACCGGGGGAGTCAGTCCGGCTTCACGCGGGTGAACGTGGAAGATCAGAGCCGACCCCTGGCGATCAGGTCGGTTGCGCCCCTGGAGGAGGGACTCCTCATCCTGACGAGGCGCGGAATCTACCTCATGGATGACATGGGCCTCCGCCATGTGCCGGGCACCTCCCCGGGGGAGAACGACCTCCATCTCGCCAAGCTCCATCGAACGCGGAGCGGGTCCATCTGGTACGCCTGCATCCATGGGACGTTCCTTTAGCGAGGCGAATCGGAGGGGTTGGAGCAACGCTGTGATCATGCCGCGACGATAATCCGCGAGGATGAGCAGGGTGGTGTTCTGACCGTCGACCGGGTTCGGGATCAGATCGGGCTCTGGACCTGGTCTGCCGACAGCGATGCCCCCCCCCTCGCTGTACGTCGAGGAGAGCCCCTCGGCCGTGAGCGCGGTGGATCTCGATGGTCAGGGAGCCGGGCTCGTGGTCTACGCTTCGGGGCTCGTCCGTAAGATGATCCGGGGGGTCTGGAGTGAGGTGGGGCGGGTTCCGCCCCTGATAAAGAGTGTCTTTAGCCTCAAGTTCACCAGCGGTGGAGATCTCTGGATCGGCACCGAGGACGGCGCTTGGCTCTTTCAGTGCTACTCCACCCGCTGGCGGACGCTCCGTACCGATGACGCATTGATCGCGAACTGGGTCAACACCCTCCTGCTGACCACGGAGGGGGACCTTTGGGTGGGGACCAGCGAGGGGTTGGTCATTCATCGGGCCGACGGTTCGATCGACCGGATCAAGGAGATCGACGGCCGCTGGCTGCACACGGTCACCGGGCTTGCCCAGGATCGCGAAGGAGCGATTTGGGTCTCAAGCGGAGCGGACTTCAACGGGGCCTACCGCTGGCGCGAGGGTCGCTGGGATCACTTCGGCGTGGATGAAGGCCTACTGGCACCTCGGATCCACGCCATCGTGCCCGACCGAGACGGCCGGCTCTGGTTTCTCGGCCTGGGCTCCAGGTTCGGACAACCAAAGGGCGAGCCGGGCGCGTTCGTGCGTGACAATGGCCGGTTTGTCCGCTGGGGCGAGGAAGAGGGCTTGCTCAATGGCAGGGTCTACGACTTCCTCGAGGGCAACGACGGAGAGTACTGGTTCGCCACCAACGGTGGGCTGAGCCGCTGGCAGGAGGGCCGGTGGACCCACTGGACCTCCGAGGACAATCTGTTCCACATCCGAATCTTCACCCTCGCAATGGGTCCCTCCGGCCGGCTGTGGCTTGGCCACCAAACTGGGCTCGGCGGACTCGGTTACCTTGATGACGATGGCCGCGTTCACTACCTCGACCGCCAGGCAGGGTTGGTTCATGACGACGTCCGCGACCTTGCGTTCGACGAAGATGGAACTCTCTGGATCGGCACCTTTGGCGGGCTCGCGATGATGAAAGAGGAAGATGACCCGCAGTTCTCGACCATCCGGCTGGTGGGTTGCCCCCCTCTGTGGCCTGTGATCCCGACCGCGGATCAGGTCTACATGGGCACGGCCGGCTGGGGCGTCATGGTGCTGGATCCGTCTGAACGGCGTTCTCCCCCGCCGGCGGTGGAAGTCCACCCTCCCCTCACCGACGCGCGGGGCACCTTCATCCGTTGGGATGTGTTCTCTTACCGTGGAGAGGTGCGACCGGCCCACTGCGAGACCCGCTACCGCCTCGACGCTGGAAACTGGTCCTCCTGGGGTACGGTCCACGAAGCGATGATCACAGATGTGCCACCGGGCAACCACACCTTGACGGTGCAATCGAAGAGTCTCCTGGGAAACGTGAGCGCCCAGGGCGCCGGTGTCGCGTTCGTGATCGCGAGGCCGTTCCTTCGGAGTCCTCTCTTCATCGCGGCAGTTGTTCTCTGGGCGGCGGGGATGCTGCTCTTGGGGCGTCATGTCTACACCAGGCAGCGCCGGCATCGCCTCCAACTTCAGCAACGCGACGAAGAACTGCGCCAAGCGCAGAAGATGGAAGCCATCGGCCAACTGGCCGGCGGCGTCGCGCATGACTTCAACAATGTGCTCACCGTCATCCTCGGCAACGCGGAGCTTCTCCGGCTCGAGCTCAGGGACAAGTTGCCCTTCCCCGCCGGGGACGGCAAGGGCGGGTGGAGCGACTCCTTGGATCAGATCATCTCGGCGGGCGAGCAGGCGAGTTCACTCACCAAACAGCTTCTGACCTTCGGTCGCCGTCAGGTCGTCGAGGTGGAAGTGCTCGATCCGAATGAGATCGTCGAGGACTTAGAGCGTATGCTGACCCGGGTGGTCAGCGAAAGAATCGAGATTCGAACACGTTTGTCATCCGACGTGCCTCCCATACGTGCAGATGCGGGGCACATCCGTCAAGCCCTGCTGAACATCTGCCTCAACGGGCGCGATGCCATGCCCGAGGGTGGCACCTTGACGATCGAGACGGCGGTTGCGATGCAGGATGCGGCGGCGTTTGCCCTGCCCTCTTCTGGAACGGAAACGCAGGTCGCGGTCATCTCCGTTTCGGACACCGGAGTGGGGATGAGCGAGGAAATTCGCGCCCGCGCCTTCGAACCCTTCTTCACCACCAAGACCGCAGGGCAAGGGTCTGGACTAGGATTGGCCACGGCGTACAGCATCGTGCAGCAGGCCGGCGGCGTCCTCAAAGCGGAGAGCGAGCTGGGACGGGGCTCGACCTTCCGCGTTTGTCTCCCGGCCACGAGCGGACGGGTCGTTCGCGTTGCCGAGAAGCTGCCGGATAAGAGGCCCGCGACCGGCGAGACCATCCTCATCTGTGAAGATGAGGAGTACGTGCGAGACCTCGTACGGCGGATCCTCGGCGCGGCCGGATACAACCTGATCGTGGCTGAACGTGCGGAAGAAGCGGTTGAGCTGGCCCGGCAACATGGCGGTCACATCCACCTGCTCGTGACCGACGTCGTGATGCCCGGGATGAACGGACGCGAGCTGGCCGCCGCACTTGCACAAACGCGGCCCGACCTGCACGTACTCTACATCTCCGGCTACTCCGCGGACATGCTGGCGACTGAAGGTGTTCTTGACGAGGGGGTCGAGCTACTCAAGAAACCCTTCGGCCGCAAGGAGCTGCTCGACCGGGTCGGCCAGCAACTCCAACGCGCCCTCCGCACCTGAGACTGCTCTGTAGGGGCCGCCACCTGGCTCTACCGGCAGATGACCACCTTGCGAGACCCGCTCCAGTAGCGACTTTCCCCTTCCAACTTCAAGAAGTACACGCCGGGTTGGACGATGCCGCCGTTCGCATCGCGTCCGTCCCAAACGTACTCCGCTCTGCTGCCAGACGCACCCGGCGTCAGGCTTCGGACCAAACGTCCGGCCGGGTCGAAGACGGACAGCTCCCCAGCGCGCGTCGGAGCCGCGTTCTCTGCGGCCTCCAGACGAATCGTGGTGGTGCCGGGCGATGGATTCGGCGCCGCCACCAGGCGAAGCCGCGGATCGTAGCCGCGGGTCACGACATCGGAGAGGCCGGGCTCATGACGATGAAACCCCATGTCGAGCACCCCGCTGTCCGGAACGTAGTCGGTGCGGGTGGTGTGGGACGTCAGAGCCCAGTGCTCGGCCGTCTCCCACCCGGCGTCGATGCAAGGGCTATCGAGTTCCTGGCCGGCCGCGACGGCGGATAGAAAGAACTCCTCAGCGGCCGCGGTGGCGAAGAGCGGATCGAGATCGATGTTGCCGACCCCGGCAAAGCCGTACTGCACATCACAGTATTGAACGCCCTCGAAGTTCTCGGGCGAGATCTGAGCCGGAACGGGGTACATCGGATTCACGTTTCCCCAGACGATGCAGTTGGTGACGGTCGTGGCCGGGGAGTTGTAGATGTTGATCGCGCCCAGATTGCTGATTGCATAGGTCGAGTTCTGGGCCAGCGTGCAGCAAGAGATCTCGACTTCGCCGCCGGTGACTCCGATGGCGCTGCCGGATTCGTCATAGACCTCGTTGGCGGCAAACAGCGAGTTGAAGATCTTCCCCTCGCAGTAGCCGAGACTGAGCGCGGGGCAGAAGTGCGTGACCATACATTCCTGGAACGTGCAGTGCGAGACGTCGACGCGGGCGAACTCCCCCTGGACGCCACCCCCGTAGCCGTGCGCCGAGCACCGGAGGAAGCTGCAGCCGCTGATCACGATGTCGGTGTCGATGAAGTATATCGCACCGCCGCCGCCAGAGCAGCAGTACTGCCGGCAATCGGTGAACGTGCAGTTGAGGATTCGAGGCCGCCCGCCGCTGGCGTAGATCGCGCCGCCGAGATCATCCCACTCGTGCCAACTGCCACTCTCGCAACCCTCGAACAGGCAATAGGCAATCGCCGGGGAACTGTTCTGGGAGTAGATCGCACCCCCGCGATGCGTTTCGTGCGTTTCACCATTGGAAATCGCTTCGATGAAGTGGCAGTAGATCAGGCGACACTCTACGTCTGCGCCGATGAACTGGAGGCCGCTCCAGGCGGGTTCCTCCATCGCCGCGAAACGGATCGGGGCATCTGCAGATCCCACGGCGATCAGAAGCCCATAGACCCACACCTCCTTCTCGGCGGCGAAGAGCACCTCCACCCCGGGACGGATCTCGAGGCTGGAATCTTCAAGAACGCTGATGTCATCGGTGACGATGTAGGGGCTGCCGGCTGGATCCCAGACGCCGGAAACCGGTCCCGAGACGTAGGTTTCGGCTTGGATATTTCCGGCGGACACGAGGGGGACGACAAGAAGTACGGCGCAGAACCCACCTAGCCTTGCCATGGCTCCCTCCTTGTTCGCGGAATCAGGTTCGGTCAGGACGGCTCACCCTGATTATACGACGGGAGCCAGGCGGCCGCTAGTCGTCCATCACAGACTCGACCTCGGCCGGGTCGATTCCGTGGCAGTCTTCACAGGCGTCCTCGTCGTGGCACTCGAAGCAGACCGAGTGAAGGTCCCGGTCATCGGGGCCGCCCATGGGGTGAAGCTCCTGGCCGCGAATGTGACAGGCTTCACACCCTTGCTCAATATGGCAGCTCGTGCACTCGAGCTCATACCCCTCGGCGTGATTACGATGGTGGAAGGGAACCACGCCGGGATCGTCCTCGGTGTCCTCCATGTAGATCATCATCTCGGGGATCTCGATGGGGGGATAGTGACCGCCCTCCGGTGCTCCGACGGGCGCCCCATCGACCTTCTTCAGATGGCAGACCTCGCACTCCCCGTCCGGATCCCACTCGCTGTGACATGCCATGCAGCTGCGGTGGTAGGCGCCGCGCAGTCCGGGTTGGGTGATATCCTCGGTCTGCTGCTCGGTCGAGTGACAGGTCTTGCAGGCCGGCTCAGCATGATTCGGGGGTGTGAAGTGGTGGCACAGTTCGCACCCGCCGGACATCGTCGCCATGTGAGCGTGCTCCCGGTGGTCGAACTCGGACGGGCCGTACAGCTTTTCAAGCTCATCGAGGATCAGGACCTCGGGACCGCTCTCGGGATCCAGTCCCTCCATGTCGGCGTGCCGCGCACAGAGGCCACGCATGAGACACGGGTCGGTCTTGGTGGGCCGGGCGCAGATGTGACAATCGGCACAGTCAACGGAAGCAATCACCGGTTGAGCCCCGGCAAAAAGAAGCATTGCGAAACTCAGCAACACAAGAAGGTTGGCTCCGACTCTTGGCATTCCGTCGCGCTTCGTCATGCTCTTCCTCTCCGTTCGCTACTTCTCTTTCTTTCCACCCTTGAACAGAAGTCGCATTAATACCACGAAAGCCAGCAGGAAGAGAATGATGAATAGGTACTCGATTCCCTTGGTCGCAAAAATGTTGACCGAGAACAAGGCTGTCATCCAAACACCTCCTGGGGGCTAGCCCGCATCTTCTGCGCCCCGAGCCAACACCATCAATGTTCCTCATCCTCCGTCACCCAGCGGGGAGGATCACCCAGCACCGCCATCCGATTGACCACCCAGCGGAACGCCCAGATCTCGGCGCAAATGACCGCCAGGGTGACCTCGATTTCCATCCACGTTGGGAAATAGGGGGTCTCGGACTGCCACTGGAAGCCGATCGTCGTGACGTTCAGGCGATTGAGGATGATCCCCACCAACGTGAGAATTGCCGCGATACGAATCAACTTCAGATTCTCGAACTGCACCGCGTGGTAATAGAGGTAGCCGGGCACCAGCACAAACCCGATGAGTTCCACCATGTACCAGTAGCCCCAACCCGTGGCGAGCATGGGAAATTGCTGATTGTGGATCAGAATGAGAACCTTGAAGAAGAAGTAGACGAACATCATCACGGCGCAGAATCGTCCCAGGCCCAGCAGGATCCCGTCGTGGGACGCGTGTTGGGTCTTCCCCACCCGGTGCTTGAAGACTTTGTGGCTGAGAGAGCCTTCAAGAATCACCATCGAAAGGCCTGCGAAGGTGCTCGAAACGAAGAAGAGCACGGGAATGAACTCGGTGTACCACAGCGGGTGGATCTTGCTCTTGGCCATCATGTAAAGGGCCCCGAGCCCGGACTGGTGGAGGGTGGAGAGCGTGATGCCGAAGATCACGGCTCCCAACGTCAGCCCATGCAGAACCCTGCGGGTCCGCTTCCAGCCGAGCCATTCAGCCACGGCGGGCGAGAATTCGATCAACTCGGCCAACATGTAGAGCAGGAAGTGCCAGGCGACCAGGAAGAGCACGGAACTCACGCCGAATGAGTTGCCGATGATCGGATTCACCACGTTCCAGGGCCGTCCGAGATCGAGCAGCAGGGCGCCCGCATAGAAGACATAGGCCAGGAACCCATTGAGCACCGTGGCTCGCACGATCGGGTAGTACTTCTTGGCCCCCAGAATGTACACCAGGAAGGTGACGATATAGGCGCCTCCGGCGAACGCCACGCCGGTCACGACGTCGAATCCAATCCACACGCCCCAGGGGGACTCTTGCGACAGATTCGTGATCGCCCCCAACCCCTTGGTGAACCGGATCACCAGAAGCACGATGGCGACCGCCATGATGACGCTTGAGATGACGTTGAACGGAGTCAGCAGCTTGCCCTTGGGTTTCAACTCCCCGATGAAGAACGCAACGAATTCACGAAGCCCGCTGATCCCATTGGGGGGCGATTCGACTGTTCGGTTCATTCTTCCTCCCCCCCGTTGAGCTCGACCTGACTGTCGCTGGCGCCCTTGTGCGAAACCATGGCCTGGTTGACCCCGAAGAGAAAGGTCGGCCACAAGAGGAGAACCGCGGGCACCGCGTAAAGGAAGTCCTTGGATAGCTCGGGAACGGATCCTCCGCCCAGGTCGGTGCGGAATCCGATCTGGTCGAAGGGAACCGGGGAGAGATAGAGCCAATCGGTTCCTCCAACCTCCTGCTCCCCGTAGATCGCGGGATGATAGAGGTCGGGTTGGCTGTATATTCGTTTCCTGGCCAACTCGAGCATCTGGCCGCGGGGCCCGAAGTGCAGCGCCTCCACCGGGCAGCTCGCCACACAGGCGGGCTGTTCGCCCCTCTGCAGACGGGAGTGACACAAGATGCACTTCTGGATCTTCGGGTTGGCGCTGAAATACTCGAACTTGGGCACGTCGAACGGACAGGAAATCATGCAGAATCGGCACCCCATACACTTGCGGGCGCGCCAGATGATCGGTCCTTCCGGCGTCTTGTACATCGCCTTGGTCAGGCACGCGGCGGCGCAGGCGGGTTGGTCGCAGTGCATGCACTGCCGCTTCACATAGATGGGGCCGTGCTCACTTTCGTAGCGATTGACCACGGTCCAATGATCGGGATCGGTCTGCCGCGAGTCCGCAAAGACCGACTGATCATTGATGTCGACCGAGGTGAGGCCATTTTCTTCTGCACAGGAGGCCTCACAGCGGCGACAACCGACACATCGTTTGGTGTCCACGAGCACTGCGGGAGCGTTGGGATCGGCTCCGGTGAATTCGACTGCAGTGGCTCGGGTGCCGAGGAGAGCGGTACCGCCGGCACCGGCGAATACCCTCAGGAAGGTCCTTCGATCAGTCATGATCCCCCCTGAACCCGGGTGTGTGAAGGATGTTGACCCAGTTCACGGCGCCGGAGTGTCAGGGTCCCGATCGGACGCCTTCCCTGCAACATTGTGAGGGATCCAGCACGTAAATCAGGTCGACTTGTGTAGGAACTTACGACAGATCTGCCGGAAAATCCCACACAAAATGCCCCCTCCGCACATCTTCTTTCTCGGGTCTCATTCCCCTATTTCACGTGTTCTTCTCTCGCTAGGAGGTTCAACCGACACTCTGTCGTGCCGCGGCACGGACCTTGCCCAAGGGATTTCTGGAAGGGGGTCCCTCGATGAGGGGCCCCGCGAACCCAAGTCTTGGAGGCAGATCATGAACATCACGACCAGCTCACTCATTCTCTTCGTGCTTGTTTTCGCCGTGCTCGCGGCACTCACGATCGTGCGCACCATCGCGCGTACGCGCAGAGAGAGCTCCGTCGCTGCGGATCAGGATCAGCACATCCTGGCAGTGCCCGAATTGGGAACCACCATGGCGGACGGTGGGGATGTCAAGACGGGCGACAAGCAGTCGGGCAAGTAGACCTTCCTATCCTTGAGACAGAAGCCAGCACGAGGCCTTTCACAAGGGGTGGGTTGAACATGCAGTGTCCTTTCATCAAAGAGACCAAGGTCCGCTTCTGCGGCGCTTCGCCACATCGTAAGATCCTGCAGGAAACTGCGATCCATGAAGAGGATCAGCGGTGTTCTTCGCTGAGCTATCTCCAGTGCCCGGTTGCCCAGGAGCACCTCACGGATCAAACGCGAGACGCCCAATGTCCGTTTCTC
This sequence comes from uncultured bacterium, assembly GCA_964612295.1. Taxonomy (GTDB): domain Bacteria; phylum Eisenbacteria; class RBG-16-71-46; order CAIMUX01; family WJJG01; genus CAYQJL01. The sequence continues at coordinate 9,226 of CAZTDY010000055.1, forward strand.
CAGGAATCCCTCGCCCAGTACTGCGCCTCGGCGCCGCTCATGAAGTTCATTCCCCACTCCGACGCCGTGACGCGATGCAATTGCAGCGCGCATAACTACTGTCATCTCTACCGGGAGCGGGCCTATCCGGACCCTCGAGCACATTGTCCCCTCCTGGAAGAAGAGATTCCCGTTCCCGAGGGGCGCGGCTATGCCCACAACCACATGTGGTTTGATGTCGGGGAGAACCGTTGTGTGCACATCGGCGTGGATGGCTTCCTGGCCCGGGTGTTGGGTGAGGTCGAGGAGATCACCTTTGTGCCGGGGCCGGGGCACCGGCGCCCCACTGTCATTCTGAGCGTGGGAGGCGTCGATCTGCCGCTCACCTTCCCCCGTCGCCTGGAGGTCACCGGTACCAATGTCGTCTTGCGCGCCCGGCCAGAGACGATGCTGACCGATCCCTACGGATCGGGCTGGCTTTTCGCGGTTCACGATTCGCAACCCGATGTGGCCTGGACCGATGAAGGTGGATGGCCGCCCGGCATGCGCCAGGGGATTGTGGACAAGGGCGAAAGCCCTGGGGAATTGCGGTACGGGGATGCAGCGCTGCAGTGGATGCGAGCCGAGACCGATCGCATGTCACAGTGGGTGCACGATCTGAGTGAACAACAGCAAAGTGCGGGTGAGCTGGTCACGACCGACGGTGGCGGATTCTGCCACGGTTTGGCCCGAACTCTCGCCCGCGATGAATTGCACGGCCTTTGGAATCAGTTCTTTGATCATTAGTAGGAGACTTGGTCTTCAGCAGGTGGAGTGATACTATGGCTCCTTCTTGCGCAGACGACCGGCTAGGGAGGAAAGACAATGACGGCACTTTTGGCGTTCGGCACCTTTGTTCTGCTCTTCGCGGCGGACTATCTAGTGCGCTGGATGAAAGGCCCGGCCCTGTCTGCAAGTCTGGAGGCAGGAACTGACTATCTCTCAGGGCTTCGGCTGAGCGACTTGCGACTGCCGCAGGGAATCTTCTTCCACCCCGGCCACAGCTGGGCGACCCTCCAGCCGGATGGGACTGTCCGCGTGGGCTTCGACGACTTCCTAGGTAAGCTGGCGGGACCGATCGACAAGATCCACGCCCCCGCGACCGCCAACCGGGTACGCCAGGGCGAGCCGCTGCTCCAACTGCAAATCGGCGAGCGCACCATGGGAATCCCGTCCCCGGTCTCGGGGAAGGTCGCCCGGATCAATCCGGACTTGCTAAAGGGCGATCCAATTAAGAGAATGGACACCTTGGATCAGGAGTGGGTGGCGGTTCTGGAGCCCAGCCACCTGGCGGACGAACTTGGGCGGCTGTCCGTAGCGACGCAGGCCAAGCAGTGGTTGAAAGCAGAGATCGATCAACTCGGCGAGTTTCTGCAGACCCAGTTGCAGCACGCCGAACCGGTCGGCGCAACCCTGACCGACGGTGGCGAGCCCGCCGAAGGGATGTTGCGAGATCTCGACGAGCAGGGCTGGACGGAGTTCCAAGAGGCGTTCTTGAACTAGAGAGCCGGCCGTTCCAGAGTGGCGCACGGGGCTTCCGCTAGGCGGAGGTCCTGTTGTGCTGTCCGGGCAGTCTTCGAGGACTTGGCAGAAGGGATCTGTTGTGAGCAAGGGCAAAGGACTACTGATCGACACGACCCTATGTGTGGGTTGCGGAGCCTGTTCGGAAGGCTGCAAAGAGGTGAACAACCTCCCGGGCGAGGTGGAGGAGAAGCTCACCGCGCACACCTGGACCACACTATCGGAACACGGGGACGAGGTGTATTGCCGGCATCTCTGTATGCACTGCAACGAACCCTCATGTGCGTCGGTTTGCCCGGTGGCCGCGCTCCAGAAGAGTCCCGAGGGCCCCGTTATCTACCTCGAAGACCGCTGCATCGGCTGTCGCTATTGTATGGTCGCCTGTCCCTTCAACATCCCCAAGTATGAGTGGGACAAGCTCGCCCCGCGCGTGCAGAAGTGCATCATGTGTCATCATCGCCTCGGGGATGGAGAGGTGACGGGTTGCGCTGAGGCCTGCCCGACCGGGGCAACCCAGTTCGGCGATCGCCAGGAGCTGCTGCACGAGGCACATCGGCGCTTGCGCGAGAATCCGGGCAAGTACGTGGATCACATCTATGGCGAACACGAGGTCGGCGGTACAGGCGTGCTCTTCCTCTCCGACACGAACTTCGCCACGCTGGGCCTCCCGGCCAACCTCGGCTTCGAGCCCATGCCGGAGAAAACCTGGGAGGCGCTATCCCAGATTCCGCGGGTCGTGGGCGTTGGGGGATCATTTTTGTTCGGCCTGTGGTGGATCATCAATCGGCGGATGGAGCTCGCGAAACCGGACGGTTCCGACACCGCAACACAGGGAAAGGACCAGCCATGAGCGGACGGTTGTCCTTCATAACGTTTTGGCGCGCCGTAGGGTTCATCTTGATTGCGGCGGGCGCTTACGCGGTGTTCGTGCGATTCACCCAGGGATTGGGAGCGGCGGCAAACATCAACGATGACTTCCCCTGGGGCATTTGGATCGGTTTCGACATCCTCTGCGGTGTCGGGCTCGCCGCGGGTGGTTTTACGATCAGCGCGGTGGTGTACATCTTCAACATCGAGCGCTTCCGCCCCATTGTCAGGCCCGCGATCCTGACCGCCTTCCTGGGGTATGTCTTGGTGGTCGTGGCCCTCCTCGTGGACTTGGGGCGTCCCTGGAGCATCTGGCACGCCATCGTCATGTGGAATCCCCATTCGGTGATGTTCGAGGTCGCCTGGTGCGTCATGCTCTACACGACGGTCCTGGCGCTGGAATTCAGCCCTTTGGTGCTGGAGCGCCTGCGCTGGACCCGGGCCTTGAAAGTCGTCAAGTTCGTCATGCCGGTCCTGGTGATCCTGGGGGTCATTCTCTCCACCTTGCACCAATCATCGCTCGGATCGCTGTTCTTGATTGTGCCAGAGAAGATGTCTCCCCTCTGGTACACGCCCATTCTGCCACTCACGTTTTATGTCTCCGCTCTGATGGTCGGCTTCGCGATGGTGATCTTCGAGTCCTTCTTGAGCAGCCGCGCCTTCGGCAAGGAGCTGGAGATGGACCTGCTCACCCAACTGGCTCGCATTCTCGCGCTTCTGCTGGTCGTCTTTGCGATCCTGCGTTTTCAGGATCTGTTCGAGCGTGGCGCGCTCACCGAGCTCTTCCCCTGGGGTTTGGCAAGCACGCTCTTTGCGATGGAGGTCGGCGTGGGGATCTTCATCCCGCTCATCCTGCTGGCCATCCCCCGACTCAGGCAGAACCCGCGCTGGTTGTACCCCGCGGCCGCGATGGTGGTCGCCGGCTTCATCCTGCACCGTTTGAATGTCAGCACCACGGCCATCGAGAAGGCCACGGGCATCAGTTATGTGCCCAGCTGGACCGAGGCATCCGTCACCCTGGCCATTGTGGCGGCGGGATTCGTCATCTTCTCACTGGCGGTACGATACTTGGCGGTCTTCCCGGAGGGGCCGCTGGCCGGACAGCCGAAGGCGGCGCGTTAGTTGTCGTCCGAGCTCGGCCTCGGAATCTGATACTTCTTGATCTTGCTGTAGAGCGTGGAGCGGTCGATCCCCAGCCGGGCGGCCGCTTCTTTGATATTCCCTTCCGTCCGCTGGAGCATCGCCTCCACAACGCGCTGTTCCACATCTTCGAGAGTCATTTGGGCCGGAGGCGCCCAGGCCTCGCCCTCTAGCGCCTCGCGGGCCAGGAAGGTCAGATCCTCTTCACCGAGGACCCGCTCCCGGCAGCTGACAATGGCACGCTCAATCGCGTTTTCCAGTTCGCGCACGTTCCCGGGCCAATCGTGATCCATGAGCAACCGGATAGCGCCGGCCGAGATGTTGGCCACCTCCTTGCCGAGTTCGACCGAAATGCGGTCGATGAAATGGCGCGCCAGCAGCGGGACGTCCTCCCGGCGGTCGCGGAGCGGGGGCAGCTGGATGTTGACCACATTCAAGCGGTAGTACAGATCCTCGCGGAAGTCGCGTTCCCGCACCGCCCGCTGCAGCTCGGTATTGGTCGCGGCAATCAGGCGGACGTCCACCTCGATCTCCTCATTGCCCCCCACCCGGAAAAAGGTCCGCTCCTGAAGCACGCGCAGCAGGTCGGCCTGCAGCTTCGGGGAGATGTCCCCGATTTCATCCAGGAACAGCGTGCCCCCTTCGGCCTGCTCGAATTTCCCTTTTCGCTGAGCCACTGCCCCTGTGAAAGCGCCCCGCTCATGTCCGAAGAGCTCCGACTCGAGCAGGCTTTCAGCCAAGGCCGCACAGGAGATGGCCACGAACGGCTTGTCGGAGCGCTGGCCCGCCTGGTGGATGGCGCGGGCAATCAGCTCCTTGCCGGTGCCGCTCTCACCCCGGATGAGGACCGTGCTGGGCAAGCCGGCTACGTCTTTGATCAACCGGAAGATCTCGTGCATCTTCGGGTTCTTGCTGATGATGTCCTGGAAGTCGTACTGCTGCGTCAGTTTCTGGCGCAGCATCAGATTCTCGCGTTCGAGGTTCTTCAGCTTCATCAGTCGATCCACCAGGATCGAGATCTCCTGCGGGTTGCACGGCTTGACGATGTATTCCTGGGCCCCCTCCTTCATGGCGGTGATGGCGGTGTCGACCGTGGCATAGGCGGTGATGATGATGACGGCAGCCTCGGGGTGGATCTTCTTGATCTCCATCATCGTCTCGATGCCGTCGATTCCGGGCGGCATCTTCAGATCGATGAAGTAGATCGCGTAGTCGTCCTGGCGGGCGCGTTCGACCGCTTCCAGCCCTGAGGCGGCGGTGTGCACGACATGACCGTCCTCGGTCAGCCAGGCGGCCATCGACTCCCGCATGGCCCCTTCGTCGTCAACGATGAGAATCTTCCATTGGTTCATCCGTGACTATCCTCCTGAACCCCACCCGGTCCGGCCGCAGCGCCGGCCGAGGCCTCCAGACTATCACGCAATAACATGCGGCAGGCGGCACAAAAAGTGGCTCTTTTGGCGTCGACCTGTTCAATGCTGATCGAAAGCGACATGACGCAGCGGGGATCCCGGCAATGAACCAGCCCGAAGGTGTGCCCCAGCTCGTGGACGGTTTCCTTACAGGCCCGCTGCAGAAGGAGATCCGGGTTGGGGGGCAGCCCGTAACACTCCTGGCGCAGTCGGGCCAGTGACACCAAAGCCAGGCTGCCGCCAAGCTGGGCCTGCCCGAAGACGAAGGTCAGCATGGGAATGAAAATGTCACGATCGACGATGGCGAGCAAGGCTGTTGCCCCGGGGGGCAGCTTCTCCGTCAGCCAGCGCAAGATCTCCGTGGAGCTGTATTGGCCTCGCTGCGTATCGAACGCAAAGAGAGGGTCTTTGAACGAGGGCATCCTGTGGATCGGAAGACCGAATGTGTCTGCCAGGCAGGTTTCCACCCGCTCGAGCACGTCGATCTCAACGCTCTGCTCGGGAACGACATGGATGGGGTTCACGGCTGCGGCTCCGGCGTGGGCATATCCTCCGCTGTCGGTTTGGGCTCTTCAACAAGGGGATGGACCGGAAGGCTCACTTTGAAGATCGTGCCCTTGCCCATCTCGCTGGTGAGTTCGATATTCCCTCCGTGAGACTCGACGATTCCATACACGACCGTCAGGCCCAACCCGACACCTTTGCTGGCTTCCTTGGTCGTAAAGAACGGATCGAAGATCCGCGCCTGATGATCCTCGGGAATCCCGCCGCCGGTGTCTTCCACCATCATCAACACGACATCCTCTTCCTTGTCGAACTGCGTTCTCACCGCAACCTGGCCTCCTTCCGGGACGGCCTCGGCGGCATTCATGACCAGGTTGATGATCACCTGTTGGAGCTGCGATGCGTCGCAGGGAATCTCCGGCATGTGACGGTCGAGTGACACGTCCAGGCCCACCCCCCCCAACACGAGTTTGTGAGCGATGATCGAGATCGTATGCTCGACAATCCGATTCAGATTGGCCTTGGCCTTCTGGGGGGAAGACCGCCGCGAGAAGGCCAGCAGGTCGGAGACGATATGCCCGACCCGGGTCGTCTCGTCGATGACCGTGCTCAGGTACTTGCGGAAGTCATCCCGGCGGTTTTCAGGAACGCCCTCTTCGGTAAGGAGGCGCTGCATCAGCATGGAGAAGTTGAGCACACCGGAAAGGGGATTGTTGATTTCATGCGCTACGCTGGCGGCCAACTGCCCGAGAGAGGCCATCCGATCGCTCTGAATGAGCTTCTGCTGGGCGACATTCAGCTGGTGGCTCCTCTCCTCCACCTTGCCTTCCAACGTCTGGGTGAACTCGTGAACCTCGGCCATCGCGTCTTTCAGCCGCATCTGCATCGTGTTGAATGAAGCCGCCAATTCGGTCAACTCACGCGGCCCGTCGACGTCGATCGGTTCGTCCAGCTGCATCGCGCTCACCGAGTGGGTGGCTCGAATCAGCTTCTGAATGGGCTTGCCCACGAACTGCCGCGTGAGGAGCGCAATCAGGATGCCGATCAGAACAATCTGGATGAAAGCAACCCGGAAGGCGCGCACCTTGATGGCGGCCACGTCGCGATCGACGGTCGCCAGACTCATGACCACATCCAACACGCCGAGAACGGCCATATCGGCGGGGTGCGCATGGCAATCGGCATTGCTGCAGGCCGGTTCATTGTAGATCGGTGTGACCAGGGCCAGACATCGGACACCCTCGGGACTCTCGAACGTCCGCGACCGCGCATACATATCCACGTTCACTTGCGGTTCGTTTTCGCCGTGGCAAACCGTGCAGACGGTGTTCGTGACATCGACCTGCTCGGGGGCGTCAGGATCCGACGAGAAAGTGACGCGCCCGGCTCTGTTGAAGATCCGAACGGCCTCGATGCCCGGTTCCTGGCCGATGGTCTCCAGGATCTGGTAGGTGGCGTCCGCCTGGTCGACAAGCATGCTGTTCCAGGTGGCGCTCTTGATGCCGCGTGAGACTTGATCGGCCCCCTTGATCATCTCATCGAGCAAGAGGCGTTCTTGGCTGTGGAGGTTGATGTAGCCGAAGACTGCTTCGACGATTGCGACGAGAATCGTGAGGGCGAGGATCAGCCGGGGCGCCAGCCCCCTGGGTAACACACGCATCGCGGCTCCCATTCACTCGGATCGGCGACTCCTCCGTACTGGCGCAACCATACACCACGCACGGACTCACTCCAACCTAACACCACCGCTCCAAAGCAAATACCGTTCCTTCGGTGGATTGAAGTACCCGAATTGAAGCCGGGGAAAGCGCTCCTGCAGAGCGAGCGCGAAGGGGGCCAGCCCCATGCCCTGCCCGTGACAGTGATCCGGGATGTGCTCGCGATAGAACTCGGGATCGACATTCAGATTCCGCAGTTGGATCAAGCCGACACCGGCCCCCTCGACCAGCTCTGACAGAGCTTCGATCTCCTCGGCCCGGTCAGTCACCCCCGGGAAGTAGAGCAGGTTGAGGCTCACGAACCGGCCCGCCGCGTGCATGGCGCGCATCGAGGCCACGACATCGTCAAAGCCATACCCTCGGGGCCGGTAGTAGGCGTTGTACAGATCCGGCTGCCCGCTGTTCAAGCTGACCCGCATGCTGTCCAGTCCAGCATCGGCCAGGTCCTGCACGACCTGAGGTAGACTGGCGTTGGTGTTGAGGTTGATCGTGCCCGACTCCGTCTCAGCCCGCACCAATCGCACGATCGCCGGCAGGAGCTCGCGCATGAGCAGCGGCTCGCCTTCGCAGCCCTGTCCGAAGCTGACCACGGCCTCCGGGACACGGGCGATGTGCTGCAGGGCAACCGCGGCCACATCTTCGGCAGAGGGGGGCTCGGCCAGCCGATCGTGCGCGGCCTTGAAACTGCCGTCCGACTGAAGGCTGATACACCCGAGACATCCCGCGTTGCAGACGGTGCTGGTCGGCAGAGGCGCTTCCCAGCGGTGAAGGAAGTAGTTCTGGGCCGCCCGGCAATTGTACTCCCGCGCGCAGCGCTGAAGCTGCTGGAGAAGCCGGTTTTGCGGGGTCTGGGCAAGTTCGGACTCGACCGAGGATTGGATCCGCTTCTCATCGAATCGCCAGGGATCCTGGCGCTGGTCCGGATCAACCCGCAGGGCGGCGACCCGGTGAGCGTCGTCGCAGTAGCCAACCGCCGCATAGGAAAATAGCGGCAGGGCGGGGGCGCCGTCGCCCGTCTCATAGGCCGCCAGGAGCGTCGCGGTGTGGGCCGGGGCCAGGAAGGCCGCCACCGCGTGCACCGGCCTCCCCTGCTCATCGGCCGTCAGGACCACCTCATCCCCACTCTCGGGATCGCACCCGAGCGGCTGCCGGCCGGGGAGCATGAAGAGGTCGCTGCCGCGCGGCAGGTCGATCGTCACGGTTTCGCTGAGCGGCACGGCCGGGCCACCCCCATCGCCCGTTGCCAGCAGCGTTGGATGCTCCAGTATCGTACCGGACTCATCGCAATAGAGCAGGCGAGGTCTTGCCGAATCGCCCGAGTGCCCGGGCCAAGAAAAACGCATGCCGGCGCCCTCCGTCCGTCTCAAGTTCCGTGTGGGACGCTTGCAGATTGTGGTATGCTTATGAGCGCATATTGCAACCTGCGTATCCCCCCCTTGGTCATCTGGGGTCATGCGCTATCCAACGCAAACCACAGGAGGGACACCGATGCCTCGATGTTGGGCGCACCGCACACGGAATGCAAGCTGGAGACCGCTTCTGGCAGCGGTCGTTTTTTTGGGACTCGCGGTGGGCTGGCCCCTACCGGCGATCGCCTCGGATGAAGGCTGGAGCCAGGAAGCTGAAATCGCCGAGATTCAGGCGATGATCGAGGCCGAGGGCCTCGACTGGGTCGCCGGGCCGACTCCGATGAATGCCCTGCCGCCTTCGGAACGTCCTCCTTTGAATTCGTTTCCGCCTCTCTCGGCGGATTTCCTCGAGAAGAGCAACAGCGTGATCGAGCCGCTGCCTGCGCGCGACCTGCCCGCCTCCTGGGACTGGCGCGACCATGCGGGGACAACCCCGGCCAAGAACCAGGGCGGCTGCGGCTCTTGCTGGGCGTTCGCCTCGGTTGGCGTGCTCGAGGCCTATCACCGCATCCAGACCGGGAACATCGTCCTGTTCTCCGAGCAGCAGTGCCTCTCCTGCAATGAGTTCGACTACGGTTGCGACGGCGGCAACAGCGACGGCTGCTACTGGCTGTGGCAGTCCTTCGGCGCCGTCCCCAGCAGCTGTTTCCCCTACTACGGGACGGACACCTATCCCTGCATCCAGGATGACTGCGAGGTCAAGGCCCGCATCGACGGCTGGAGCGCGCTGGGAAGCAATGAGACCGTGATCAAGACGGCCGTCTTGATCCACCCGATCTATGTTCGTATTTACGCAACCAATGCGATGATGTCCTACGGGGGCGGCTGCTACTCCGGTCCCAGCGGTACGACCAATCATGCGGTCGTGATCTGTGGTTGGGATGACAACGCCTGCAGCGGCCAGGGCGCCTGGCTCATCAAGAACAGCTGGGGCGCCGGCTGGGGCTATGCCGGTTTCGGCTGGATCAAGTTCGGCTCGTCCAGCATCGGTGCCGGTGGACACACCCTCGACTACACGCCCTTCCCGGCCGATTGTGCGGCGTACGTGTCGCATCAGGTGCTCGATGGGTTCAACGGCGCGCTGGATCCGGGCGAGACGGCCCAGGTCGAATGCACGGTCAAGAACTACGGCTATAGCAGCACCGGTTCGGTGGCCGGCATCCTGCGATCGCTCACTCCGGGCGTCACGGTCACCGACAGCTCCGCGACCATCGCTAGCATGGGCTCCGGCAGCAGCGGTTCGACCCTCTCGCCGCACTTCACGGTGAGCGTGGAACCCGGGACTGAGGTCGGAACTCTGGTGACGTTCGAGCTGGAGATCAGCAGCGGCACCCACACCGAGACAAGCCTGTTCTATGACTTCATCTCGCCGGTCAATGTGATCTATGAAACCGACTTCGACAGCGATCCCGGCTGGACGACGGGCGGAACCCAGAATGACTGGCGCCGCGCCGCTCCGGGCACCCTGGAGGGACAGCTCGATGCGCTCGACGCGGTGTCGGGGAGCATGTTCTACGGCAACGACCTCAACGAATCGAGTAGCTGGGACGTGCTCTATCCCGCCAACGCAAACAACTACCTCCAGTCGCCGGTGATCGACTGCTCCGATCACACCGGTGTGCACCTGCGCTTCAAGCGCCATCTCACCGTCGAGGAAGGCATCTACGATGTCGCTCGCGTAAAGGTGAACGGCACGGAGATCTGGACCAATCCGCTGCACGACAACCTGGTCGATGACTACTGGGTGACCCAGATGTTCGACATCTCCGCCCTCGCCGATGAGGGCACCGCGCAGCTGCGCTTCGAGCTGGTCAGTGATGGCGGGCTGCAGTTCGGCGGTTGGAATATCGACGACGTCAGTATCGTCGCGGCCGACGTCGACTACGCGGACGTCGAACCCACCCAGCAGCCACGGATGAGCTTGGCGGTTTCGTCCCATCCCAATCCGTTCGCGCCGCTCACCCACCTGCGTCTGGCCATCCCCGAGGATGTTTCCTCGGTGAGCGTGCGCCTCTACGACGCCAGTGGACGCCTCATCCGCACGGTGCACGACGGGGCGATCACCCCGGGCAGCCACACGTTCACCTGGACGGGCAACGACGATCACGGTCAGCCGGTGCCGGCGGGCAGTTACTTCTGCCGGGCGAGCGCGGGGAACGCCGCGGTCACGTCGAAAGTGATTCGCGTGGATTAATCGACGACCCAGGAATAGAGCAACAGGGAACAGGCCTCCACTTGTTGGGGGCCTTTCTCTATGGGGAAAATCGGGGAAGGCGATCCAAAGAAGAGTGGGAACCGCAATCTCTGCAGCTCCCACTTCTATGAATACCGGATGATTCCAGGGAGGGACCAATATGCCTGTCGAGATGGACCTTCAAGGTGTTTCGGCAAGGTCCTCAGGATGTCGTTTCGGTTCCGAATGAAGGCTTCTCAGAGGCACAAACGTGCTCTCTCGAGGGTCATCAGCCATTCGATCGGAGACCCGAAGCAGGCTGCGAGCTCCCTGGCCCATCCGAGTAGTCCGACGCTATCACCGCCCCGATTCCCTGTCCAGGGAATTGCCCTTTTTTCTACGATCGCAGGAAAAGCTAACGCCGTGCGCTCATGAGAAACTCACGGTTCGAGGATTGCGGCTTGTTGTGTACAACTAGAAACCTGAACGCGTTTGCATCAAACGGCTCAGTCCGTCAGGCCTTCCAGACCACGGGGAATCGCCTTGGCCGGTGGCGTGAGAAGACTTACGCCCCAGGTTGCGAAGAGGGCCAGCGCAAAGGCCGGCACCAGTTCGTAAAGATCCAGTCCGGTGGCCGCCTCGACGAGCGCGCCCAGAGACATCTTCCACAAAATGGTCACGATCAACCCCGTAAGCATCCCGGCCAGAGCGCCCCAGAGGTTTGTTCGCCGCCAGAACAAGGCCAGCAGAATCGGGGGGCCAAAGGCCGCGCCCAGACCGGACCAGGCGAAGAGAACGAACCAAAAGACCGCCCGAACCTCGCCCAGGGCCATGATTAAAGCCAGCAAACCCACGAGCAGCACGCTTCCGCGGGCGATCCAGCCCATCATCCGTTCGAGGCCCTGCACCGAGAATCGCCGCCGAATCTCGAACGATTGGTCGATCAGATCCCGGGCAACAGCCGAGGAAACCACAAGGAGCTGGCTATCGGCGGTCGACATCATCGCGCTGATGATGGCTGCCAGGAGGATCCCGCCCAGGATGGGATGGAGCTGCGTCGTTGCCAGATGCGGGTAGGCTTGTTCCGGATCAACGAGTCCGGGAACAGCCACCCTCGCCGCCAGGCCCAGGACGACCGCGCCGTAGAGGGCCAGACAGCCCCAGACAATCGCGATGATCCGGGCCCGGAGGATGGTCTGCCGCGAGCGAGCCGCCATGTAGCGCGTGAGCACATGCGGTTGGCCGGGATACCCGAAGCCGATGCCCAGGAGCCCGATCACCCAGCCCAGCATTGCCAATCCGGCGGCCCCGCCGAGGGGGTCGAGCAGAGCTTCGCCACCGACCATGTCGATGCGCTTGTCATATTCGTAGCTGCGCCCCTTCCCTTCCAGGCGGTCACCGGGAAACAGGAATAACTCACCCTGAACGGCATGCCCGTCCAAGGTCACCTGTCCGGCGGCCGGAGGGGTGATCTGCACGGCGAAGTGGTAGTCGCCACCTTCGGCAACTTGCCGCAGGACGGTCAGGCCCGGCTCCAGTTCGACCGGATCCGCCTCCACCCCGATCTGGTGCATCGCAGCCTGTTCGGTTTTTGTGATGACGGCTTCGTAGCGAGGTGGCGTCGTTTCGAGCGCATCCTTGAGCGCGCCGATCCCCCCCACCGATGAAACCGTGACGATCGGCAGCACGACCAGCCCGAACGCCATGAGCAGGCCCTGTGTCAGGTCGGTCCATGAGACAGCCCGGAACCCCCCGACCAGCGTGTAGAGGATCGTGATCAGACCACCGAGGAGCACACCGTGCGCATAGGTAATTCCGTAGCTTTCGCCAAACGCGATCTGGAACGCCTTGCCCGTCGCCGTGAACTGGGCCGAAACGTAGAACATCATGCAGAAGAGGATCGTGAGAATGCCCAAGCCGCGAAGCAGGTTCCAGCGGTCACCGAGACGTGCCGCCAGAACACCGGGGATGGTGATGGCGCCCAGCGTCTTCGTATGCTGCCGCAGGCGCGGGGCCACCAGATACCAGTTGCACACGTAGCCCAGCAGCACGCCGGGCACCGTCCAGACCGCCTGGGCACCCCACTGATAGGACATGCCGACGAGTCCGATGACCAGCCATCCGCTTTCGCTACTGGCCACGCTGCTGATCGCGGTGACCCAGGAACCCAACCCTCGGTCGGCAAGGAAGAACCCCTCCATCGTCCGGCCGTATCGCGACGCAACCGCACCCACGATCAACACGAACAAGAGATAGGCTACGAACACAATGGAGATGAGTGTCATTGCGTCTTCCCTCCCGGGCGAAGGTGCCGCCACACCGCATAGAGGATGAGCCCGGCGGGAAACAGGAGAAACGTGATCCAAAGACGCATGTCGACGGAGGACAGAACGGCCGCGACCACCAGCGCCGCGGGAATGAACAGAAAGACCAGCAGCAAATACCCAAGAAACATTCCGCCACCTCCCTGTCAGGTTTGGACCCATGCTTCCAGCTTCGCGGCGGCAGATCAAGTGGGCTGATGCGTCCGGGGGTTCCGTAGTGAGACAAGGTCTACGTTTGGGAGGCCGATTGGCAGTCGACGCGTGCCTTCCTTGGCGCACTTGCGCCACCGTGTGTTATCCTTATAGGCGTACGGTTGTATGGCGGGCCGGGACGGCCTGCCGTGTATGAGCTGCTGCGTCCTGGAAGGCCGATGCTCGCCCCTGTTTTCTGCTGGCCTGAAGGGCGTTCTACCTCGGGGAAGGAGGACGGCTTCATGAGATCCACCCACCACTTCGCCTTCATCGTGCTATTAGCCCTCATGGTTTCCGCCACGGGTGTGGGGCTTGCGCGCGCCGAGCTACATGAGGTGGCCGGCAGCACGGGTGTGCCAGGCATCTCGGTCCAATCCCAGGACCCGTCGGGCGTCAACCTCCACTTCGAGATGGGAGCCTATGCTGTCGATCCGCTGGAGATCGAGGGCGAGTCGTTTCAGAAGCTCTCCATGAGGGGAGTCTTCCTTCCAAACGATGCGGGTTCACCGGACCTTCCGGGGATGAGCTGCTACCTGGCGATTCCGCAAGGGGCCACCGCCAGCTTCGAGATCGTCGGAAGCCGCGTGCGCACCGTGCACGGATACAACATCGGACCCGCGCCCGTGATTCCGTTCGAGAACGATGACTCACCGCTGGTCTACAGCAAGAACATGGACATCTACGGTCGGAACGCCAACTACCCCACCCACGAAATCATGCTCTCCGATCCGGAGAAGTTGCGCGGCGTGGATGCGGTCATGGTCGGCATCACACCGTTCCAATACAACCCGATGACGCAGGAACTGCAGATCTACACCGAACTCGACGTGCGCGTCCACTTCCATGGCGGCAACGGACAGTTCGGCCAGGATCGGCTTCGCAGCCGCCACTGGGAGCCCATCCTCCAGCAGCAGCTCGTCAACTACGAGTCGTTGCCGCAGGTGAACCTCGACCTGCCCTCGATGGACCGTTACGGGTATGAGTACATCATCATCTCGCCCGACGATCCGAGCTTCGTCGCCTGGGCCGACACACTGGCCAACTGGCGGACGCTGCAGGGCATCAAGACGGGCGTCTTCACGACCACCGACATCGGCGGCACGTCAACCACCGCTATCGAAAACTTCCTGAACGATGCCTACGATAATTGGGAAACCCCACCCGTTGCCTTCCTGATGTTGGGTGACTATCCCAGCTCGGGCTTCCGGGACACGGGGCTGGACTCGCCGTTCTGGAACGGCTACTGCGTGTCGGACAACATCTACGCCGACCGGGACGGCAACAACTTGCCCGACATGGCACATGCGCGAATCGTCGCGCGCAATTCGGCCGAGTTGCAGACGATGATCGGCAGGATGCTCTCCTACGAGCGCACGCCGATCACCCTGCCCTCGTACTACGACCATCCGGTGATCGCCGGCGGTTGGCAGACCGAGCGGTGGTTCATCCTCTGCACCGAAATTTGTCTGGGACACCAGGTCAACGTGCTGGGCAAGGATCCCATTCGCGAATACGCGATCTACTCCGGCTCGCCGACCACCTGGTCATCAAACCAGAACACCTACATGCTGCTCGACTACTTCGGGCCCAATGGGTTGGGTTACATCCCCGCGACGCCCGATCACCTCACCGACTGGGGCGCCAATGCAGCGCGGCTGAATGCCGATCTCAACGCAGGCGCCTACATGGTCCTGCATCGTGACCATGGCGGCGAAACAGGGTGGGGCGAGCCAGACTATGACAATGCGGATCTGAACGGCCTCTACACCGACCTCTATCCCTTTGTCTTCAGCATCAACTGCCTGACGGGCAAGTACAACTACAGCGGCGAGTGCTTCTCCGAGAAGTGGCATCGCATGGAGCACGGTTGTGTGGGCGTGGTGGCCGCGTCGGAGATCTCCTACTCCTTCGTGAATGACACGTTCATCTTCGGGATGATGGATGGACTCTGGTTCAACTTCATGCCGGAAGAAGACGTCCTTCCGCTGGAGCAGGAGCCGCTGCGGACCGCCTTCGCCATGTGCAATGGAAAACACTTCCTGCAACAGAGCAGCTGGCCCTACAACACGGAACACAAGATCTACACGCACCACCTGTTCCATCACCACGGCGATGCGTTCCTTCAGATGTACTCCGAGGTCCCGCAGCTCCTGACCGTGGTGCATGACGGGATCCTCTTCACAGACACGCCCACCTTCGCGATCCAGGCCGACGCGGGCGCTCTGATCTCGCTCACGGTGAACGGCGAGATCATCGGGGTGGCCACGGCGACCGGCATGATGCAGGACGTCGAGGTCATTCCTCAGGCCGAGCCGTGTGACATGGTGCTCACGGTGACGAAGGCAAACAGCTATCGGCACATTGAAATCGTTCCGGTGCTCCCGCCGAGCGGTCCCTACCTGATTGTCGGTGACCTGACGGTGGACGACGACCTCTCGGGCGACAGCAACGGGAACGCCGACCAAGACTGCGACGCCGGTGAGACGATCGAGATGATCGTCGGGCTGGAGAACGTCGGGACCGAGGTGGCCACGAATGTACGGGCGACGCTGACCTGCCTCGACCCGCATATCACCATCCTCGATGACTACGAGGACTACGGCGACATTCCGGCCGGGGTTGAGCTGAACTGCGCCGAGGACTTCGACATCGATATCGCGGCGACGTGCCCCGACGGACACATCTGCACGTTCACCATGGTGATCGAGTCAGACAACCGTATGACCTGGGAGAAGACGTTCAATGCCGCGATCGAGGCTCCGGTGATGGAGTTCGTCAGCTGCACGATCGACGACACCGCGGGCGGGAACGGCAATGGCCGCATCGAACCTGGCGAGACGGTTCTGATGTACGTGACGCTCGGCAATGTCGGTTCCGAGGACGCGACCGAAGTCGACGTGAATCTGGCGATCTCACATCCTGAGGTCGACGTGCTTCAGTTCGATAGCCAGATCCCGATTCTGCCGGCCGGCATGGAAATGCAGGCCGCGACCCCGTTCGAAGTCATGGTGACCGGGGCCTATCCCGATCCCGACATGCTGCACGGCATGCTGTATCTCCGCGCCGATTGGGGCCAGGCGGCCGATTGCGGATTCCAGGTGCCGGTAGGCGGGTTCTTCGACGAGATGGAACAGGGCCCCGGAAATTGGAGCAGCTACGTCGTGACGATTGGCTACGCCGATCAGTGGCATCAGTCCACCACACGCAACTTCACCCCGGGTGGTACCTATAGCTGGAAGTTCGGCGACACGGCGACTGGTGACTACGCCGACCAGTCCGACGGCGCGCTCGAATCCGAGGCCGTGACGCTGCGGCCGGTCTCGACCCTGCGATTCCATCACTGGATGGAGGCCGAGACGAGCAGCTACTGGACCGGCTACTGCTACGACGGCGGGATGGTCGAGATGTCTGTGGACGGCGGCGTCTGGGAGCAGATCTTCCCGGTCGGCGGTTACAACTTCCTCATCCGTGACGGAAGCGTCCCGGGACCGTGGCCGGCCGAGACCGAAGTCTGGTCGGGGAACATCAACTGGCAGGAGGTCGTGTTCGAACTGAACGGCCTCGTGGGTGATGCCCGCTTCCGCTTCCGCTTCGGTAGCGATGGTGCGACCGGAGGAGAGGGTTGGTATGTCGACGATCTCGAGTTCACCGGATATGGTGATCAGTTCTCCGACGGCGAGGTCATCCCGCTGAATCTGACACCCGTGTTGGGTCAGAACTACCCGAACCCGTTTGCTCCTTCGACGACCATCGGCTTCCGTCTGCCGGAGCGTTCGGACGTCAAGCTCCGCATCTATGACCTGAGCGGGCGTCTGGTGCGCACGCTGGTCGACGGTGCGGTCCCGTCGGGCGAGCATATGATCACCTGGGATGGGAACGACAACAGCGGTGACGAGGTCAGCTCAGGTGTCTACTTCTATAGCTTCGAGAAGGACAACCTGGTCGAGACTCGCAAGATGATTCTGGCCCGATAAGTTCGATTTCGCTCCAACGCTCAGCCGCCCGGTTCGCAACGCCTGCGAGCCGGGCGGTTTGCCGTATCGGCAGGGGCTTGTGTCCCGGTCCGTCTCTCTCTAGAATGCCCGCACAATGATCTGACCGCCTAAGAGGAGGATGAGATGTTAGGGACGTTCGGCCATAGAGGTCGCCTGGCCGCCTGGATCACGATCTGCGCGGGAGCGGCTACGCTGTTCCTCGGTATCGGCTGCGAGAAGGAAGAGTCGGCCTTCCGGGCCCGGCTGTCGACGGAAACCGACCTCTATCCTCCCCTCGAACTCGTTCGCGCCGCCGGGGGGGATCTGATCGCCCTGGCGACGGAAGGGATCGATCGGACGTTCGCTTTCTACCGCTCGGCCAATGACGGCCAGACCTGGGAACGCTGGATCTCCATTCCCACCCCTCCCACCGGCGACGGGCCAGTGGATCTGGCAGTCGGCGGATCTCACCTGGCGATGGTGACAACCGGGGACCAGCAGCTCTGGGTCGGAACGATCCCGGCGGCCAATGTGGAGTCGCCCACCTGGGCCACAACGACGGTCACGACCGAGCTGCCCATCCTGTCCGCAGGCGTCGCATTGCTCGCGCGCGATTCCGAAGCCACCCCGGCAGTCCATGTCGTCTATCTCACGGGTTCGCTGGAGGACAGCGTTCGGATGATCACCCAGGTGCGATCACCGGATGCGGGCGCAACCTGGCTCCCACCCCAGGTGATCACGACCGGGGTCATCGATGGTGTGACGCTCGAGACGCGGCCGGATGGCTTGGGTCCGGTGGACGTCGGATACATGCGCGATGGACTCTACCGCTGGCGCGGGATTTCAGAGGCCGATACGACCGACGAATTCAAAATCAGGCTGCAGGTTGCGCCCGGGTCCCGCAATCGCCTGGCTCGACTCGAACGGAATGTGATTGCCGCCGGGGAGAGTGAGCGCCACCAGGTGGTGTGCGCCTACTCCGACAACGCGGGGCGTAACTGGGGCCGTGCAATGGCCCTGGCCCGCGAGTCACAAACCCGGCGCGATGCGGATATCGATGCGGGCTTTGGACTCTACTGGGTCACGTACGTCGCCCATGATTCGGTGCTGGTCGTGCGGACCGCCACGGATCCGCGCTCGCCGCGCAACTGGAGTCCGGGTATCTGGATCGCGCGGGGGGAGACCGTCGGATATCCATACATCGTGGCGATGCCGGATAGTACTGCGGGCGTTCTTCATGCGGCTCCCGAAGGACGCGTTTTCTTCAGCCACGTACAGAAGCCCGAGGATTGATCCTGCCCGCTCGCGGGTCAATTGGACCGCCCGGCTCTCCAGTCTTTTCCAATCCAGGAATGAGCCTGAAGGGTTTTTGTCTTCCAACAGGGG
>CAZTDY010000056.1:0-27610 GCA_964612295.1 uncultured bacterium
CCAGCCGGGAACAGGCGAGGCGGCGTCAGAACCGGCTGGTCAGCCCGAAGTGGATCCGTCCTTGGGAGAGCCCCGCGCCACCCGGTACCGCGTAGTCCAGTCCGACATCTCCGGCCGCGGTTGGCACCTCCAATCCAATGCCGGCGGACCACTCCCAGGCGCTCGGGATCGGGTAACCATAGCGGCTGCCTGTGCGGCTTTTCCATCCCCGGATCCAGGCCACATCGCAGAGCAGGTAGAATCGCGGGCCCGGTCTCGTGGCGGGCCGCAGCCCGATTTCGTTGCGGAGCAACAGGTAACGGAAGGCGCGATACGCCCCCTCGTAGGTCCCCCGCAGGGACAGGGCGCCCCCCAGCCGGTAGGAATCGACCTGCAGCAGGCTGTCTGCCCCGGCCAGAAGGGCACCATCTTGCTGCACCCAGATCCCCAGGCGCCTCCATCCACCCCAGAGCCGGCCCTCCCAGCGACCACGCTTCAGATCGGGAGCCAAACCTCTGGTTGTGGACACAACCACGCGCTGCGCCCATCCGAGCGGATTCGCATACCCCTGTGGCACCTCTCGGGCCAGACTGAACCGCGCGGTCTGCCTTCGGTGATGCTCCCCTGCCTCACCACCCAGAACCAGACGGCTCCAATCCCAACCAGCCCCCAAGCGCCACCGGGCCGTCGGGGACCATCCGAAATCCAGTCCCCAGGTGGTCTCCGCGTACAACGTATCCATGATCACCTGATTCAAGCTCGCATCCATCGAAATCGGAAACCGGAGAAGATACGGTTCGTGCCACTTCAGATAGAACTGGCTCTCGACCTCCTCCTGGCCTTGCCAGCGAACCTCGGCTGCGCGTCCCGTTCCAAACAGGTTGCCCAGGGCAAGATCGACATAGCCGAAGAGCCGCCGCTTCGACCCCGCATAGCCCAACACCCCCGCCAAGCGGCCCGCTGGCCCCGACTCGAGTTCGAAGAGCAAGTCCGCTTCAGCGCTGTCGGCCCCGGACACCGCGGCCGGCGCCTCGGGCATCAGCAGGTAGGGACCGTCCACCTGATCGAAGAGACCCGTTGCCCACAGATGTTCCCGCGCCGCGCGCCAGTCCGATGCTCGGTACGGTCCGCTTCCCCGCCATCCGATCACCCGCTTCAGAAACGCCTCTCGCGTGTGGTGGTCACCGCTGAACCGGACATCCCCGATCCGCACCTGCGGGCCTCGCGTGCGCGTCAGCCACAGCTCCAATCGGTCTCCGAAAGCGATCGAGTCCACTACCACGGAGGCCAGTGGGTAACCGCGCGCCGCAGCCTCCGCCACCAGACTCTCGGCTCGATCGCCGACTGCCTTGCTCAGCGCCTTCGCATCGGTCCAGGGGACGACTTCATCCGATATCAAGCCGCCCCCATTGCCTGCCCAGCGCAGGCGGACCTGGGTCGTGCGCGGCCCCCGATCCAGCACCCACTCTCCCGAAACGAGCCGGCAAACCTGCGCCGACAGGTGGCCCTTGGACCAGACCTCCTCGAGCGCGGCGGCCGCCGCGGCCGAGTCCGGCCAGGCCGATCTCTCATCGGCGCGCACGTTCGAGCCGCCGGCCAGCACCGACCATGCGGTGCCCGCCAGAAGCAGAACCTGGAACCACCCTGTGCGCTTCCCGATCAAAGAACCTCCCTGTGCCCCAAGCCCGCCGCTAGAAGAAGGCACGCATTTCCATCTTGCCGGCGACGATCTGATCCTGACCCTCCCGGCGATCGATCCTGAGTGATAGCGTCACTGAATACCCCGGCTTTGGCCGAAGCGACCCACCGACCGTGATGCGCCACCCCGGCCGGGAATCGGCATACAACCGGCTCTGCGGCCGGTACGGATCGAGCCAGTCACGCTCGTAGACCGCCTCGAGCCGTCCCCTGCGGCGCACATCGAAGACCACGCCCCCGAGCCCCGTGGCGGAGCGTTGTCGCCAGTCCTCCGGCTGGAATTCATCCCAGCCCGTCTCGCCCCGCAGGCGGGCCGTCAAGGGGCCCCACAAGCGCCAGCGCCCTTCGAGAAACAGCGATCTCAGTACGTGACGGTCATAGGAGCTACTCCCGCCTGATTCGGCCCAGGACACGCCCTGCCGCTCCCGCAGCCAGCCGGCGCCTCCCAGCGTGGTGAAGCCGGCGCGCGGCGTCCAGCGCACTTCTCCCTCCAGGTCCTGGGCCAGCCTCTCCCTGACAAACCCGGTGGTGCTCCGCTGCGTGCTCCGACGCTCTTCCCAGCGAACACGCGGCGCGGGCTCATTGCCGGTCCCTTTGTAGGCCAGCTCCCCTCGCAGAAGCCCGTTGTGCCTGCGAACCGGACCTTCCCCGCTGAAGAGGCTTCGCCCGCTCCCCAGAAGATCTTTGAGTTCCTGCGGCGTCCCCAGGTCGACCCGGCCGAACAGACTCAGTTCGACCCTCGTCCAGCGGCTGTCCTCGGGGACGAGCGTCACCAGGGGATGCAGGGACATTCGTAAAGCCGATTCCAACCGGGTCTCCAGCGCGCTGTCCGTCGCGGCGTAGTAGAGCTCGTAGTCACCGATACCAACGTAGTGGCCGAGGCTGTCGTAGTGTCCGGCGCCCGGATCGACGGCGACCAGACGTTCGCTACGCAGGAGCGCCTCCTCGACTGTCAGGTTCCCCCGCCATTTCACCGCGACGAGGCGATTGGAGCTGCGGACCTCGGTTGTCCAATTGGCGAGATTGGTCTCGTTGCCGGCCGACCCGTCCGGCCCGGTCTGCGCACGATGCGCGACCAGGATTTGAGCCTGCGCCAGAGGACGCACGAAGTCGACCTCCGCTTGGAGAAGCCGGCGCACACCCTGTCTCTCGCGCGCCCCGTTCTGGTGATCGTAGTCCCATCGCCAGCGCGCTTGAGTGCGCACCTGAAGAGCACCGGTGGGCCGGGCGAGGTCGCCGCGAACATCAACCGTCCGGTAGCTGTCCCCCGACTCATCCCCCCGGCTGCCGCGCAGGAGATCCTCCGCCCGATACCCCGTCTCCAGTCGCAGCGGCCCGTTCCAACCGAGACGGCCCGCGATACGCTGCTCCCGCCCGGCCACCCCGGACGCATCCGTTTTGCCCCACTCCATCTCGGCCGATCCATGGATCGCACCACGGCGCTCGGAGCGGACTTTGAACCGCTCACCGCCGAAGTCGCCCCCGGTCCGGAGGCGTTCCCACCCGCTCTGCAAGCGCCATCCGCCGCCGGGCTGCACGGCGAGCGAGACGCCTCCGCGCCGGTCTCTCCCGTCCAGTTGGCGCTGCGAGGCGTTCCACCGCCGGTGGTAGAAGGCAGGATCGAGCGGTTCGGAACTGGAGAAGGTCTCGTCGACGTCGCGGTAGTGAACGCTCAGCTGGGCCGCCTCGCGCGAGCCCCCCCAGAGTTCTCCGGGCCGCCAGTCACCCACCACAGACATCGCCTGACCATGGTTGTCCCCGTCGTCGAGCCCGGACAGCACGTTCTGGTCGTGCCAGGAAAAGGCGCCCTCCGCCGCCACGGACAGACCGGCGCCGACCTGCGCCTCACCCTTGACCGCCAGGACGTCCCGCACTTCGGGCAGCGGCAGTCGTCTCCCGGGAAGGTAGTCTGCGCGCTCGTATCCCGCGAAAACGTAGATGGTCTCGCCGGAGGTCAGCGTTGAATCGTGATAGTCGCCTTCCCGCTCCCCGACGCGGGTGAATTCGACCTCGTAGGATCCGAGCAGGTTTCCGTCCTCGTCTTCCCCCATGTAGACGAAGATTGGAGCTTCGAGGGTATCGACCTCCACGAGTTCGTAGTCGCTCTGCCCCAGTCCCAGAAACTGCACGCCCCCCTCAACCGCCTGCGCGGAATCTCCCACCTGCGCCAGAGCCTCTCGCTCCTCGTCGCCCAGCGGGATCAGCGGGGAACGATCGGGATCGTCGGCCTCCCGGAGATAGCCGACGGCGAAACTCCGCACGCTATCGCCGGCGGCACCCTGCAACCAGTAGTAGCTGCGATCGAACCCGCCCTGGCGTACCTGAAAGTCAACGCGGACTTCCTGGGTGGATTGAACCGGTCGCCGGGAGGTGAACCACAGTTCGCCTGCGGCATAGTCCACCGTGTAGTCGGCGTTCTCGCCACGGCGAAGCGGTTCGCCGTCGAGCCAGAGGCGCTCGCTCCCCGCTACCAGCAGCGCCTCCTCGCCCGGCTGTTGGCTGACGAGAACATAGGGGCCCTGCTTGCCGTCCTGGACGGCCAGGGTGATCGAACGCGCCACGCCCACGCTGCGCCCGATCGCCGCCGTGGCACGCGCGCCCTCCGATCGCCCGGCGTGCACCAGCGCACCTTCCATCTCACGCGTGTGGGCGGTGAAGCCGAAGCGCCTTTCCTCAACCTGGATATCCCCCAGATTCAGCCGGCCCCAGCGAGCCTCGACCTCAATGAACACCTGGTCGAGATCAGCGAGTTCCGCGGTGGTGCCTTCGGGCTGTAATGGCAGATTGCGGTCGGTCAAGACGGCCCGCACGTTGACATCGGGCGCCAATTGGCCGCGAAGCGTGAGGTCGAGTGACTGACTCAGGGACACGTCCTGCCGGTTGCCGAATTCGAGCGCGAAGGTCTTGCTACCGCCGATCTGCAGGCTGGCCCCCGTCGGAAGATCCGGCCTGGCGCGCGGTCGCGCGTCCCGGACGGCGATTGTGTCGCCCCGGGTTCCCCGGCGGAGATGACGCCACTCGCCCGCCAAGGGCCAGTCCAGATGCCGGTAGGAAAGCTCGATGGTGTGTCCCGGCGGACTGGGTCCGCTCCAGTAGAGTTCACCGATGATGGGTTCGAGCCGATAGTCGCGGCCGGGGAAGAACCGGAGGCTGTCCTGTTCCACCGAAAGGCTGCTTGCCGCCAGGAGGCGGTGAGGCAGACGCAGCGTGTCGCCCGGGCTGGGCGACGGCAGGATCAGGCGCGTCTGTCCCGCGCGCACACAAGCAGCGTCCTGATCCTCCTGGGCCGCTCCGATCGCGCTGGAGAGCGTCAGACAGAGGACCAGGAGACTCGCGCCCCGAGACGTCACCGCTCAGGTCCTTGATGCGCGTATCGCAAGCGGATCTCCTGCACCCAGCCCCGGTCGCATCCAGAGACGTAGAGCCGGCCCGTCTCGTCCGCGGCCAGGTCGCAGACACCTCCCGGCAGGTCGACCGTTGCCCAGAGGCCCTCGGGCGAGCTTGCCGATCCGATCCAGCAGCCCAGGTGCCCGTGCATCGCGAGGAAGAGATTGCCCCAGAGATCCACCTCCAGGACATCCGGTTGCCAGTCAGGGGGCCGCGACGCAGGCAGGCCGACCCAGTGAAGAACCTGGCCATCGGGATCCAGGACCCGGACTCCCCCCGGGCTGGATTCGAGCAGGTATAGATTGCCGCGGCCGTCAACCTCCAGCGCAACGGGACGGTGTGCGGACCAATCCGCCCAGTCGCCCAGGGCGGCCACGCCGAGCCCTTCGGCCTCGAAACGGAACAAACGTCCGGCTTCACCGTCCAGAAGGTAGATGTTGCCGGCCCGGTCCACAGAGAAACCGCGCGGGGCAAGAAGCGAGAAGCCGGCCTCCTCCACGATCCCGCCCAGGTCGAGACGCTGTTCCCATCGCCCGCGCAGATCATAGAGATCGAGGCTTCTCTCATCCGCGTCGAGCGTGAAGAACCTCAGGTCGAGGCCCGCGCAGACCTGGGTCGCGAACCCGAGTGCGAGATCACCCGCACCCGGATCGGCGAAGCCGATCCAGCTGCCATCCGCTTCTGCGAGAAAGAGACGGTTCCGCCGCCCCTCGAGCCCACAGATCACGCCCGAGCTGTGAACGTCGATGGCGATCGGCCGCAAAGGCTGGCCTTCGGGAGACCATTGCCACTTCTGTCCCATCACCGCCGCCTGAGGAACGTGGGAATGGCTGAGCGGGACCCCCAGCTCCTGGGCGGCCGAGAAACCACCCAGCCAAAGCCAGGCTACCGCCAGAAGGAGTGGTTGCCGTATCGCCGAGCACAGGGACCCCATCGTCAGCACAGCTCCTTTTCCGGTTGTGGGTCCGTCACGGCCGGCTGGAGGCGCCCGGGGCAGGAAACATCTGCCGGCTAGTCCAACTTGAGGCGTAGACCCACGTAGTTGGTGCCGTCCTCGGCTGTCTCAACGTAGACGTTCTGTCGGGGAGAGGGAGAACCGGCGGCGAAGGCCGCATCGATGGCGCTCAAGACCCGATTGAGGAGTGCGATCCCCAGCATGTGGCTGGCGCGCCGGTAGGAGTTGCGACTGTCCTTGCGTTGTTCCCGATAGTCGAGCCGGTGCCCGTCCGAAACCCACTCCCAGGAGTCGGCCGCTGTCGGAGCATACCGGGCAACATAGGCGTCCCGCTTGTCAAGGTCGTCACCGTAGAGCGCCCGGGCCGTGCTTTGAACGAACTCGACGTATTCTTCGCTGTCGCTGTACACGCCGAGATTCCGGTAATAGGTGTCCTCTTTGCCCCCGGCGTCCTCGATGCCTGCAAACTGTTCGGCGTAGTCGATGTAGCGATTCTTCCGAACCTTGCCCTGCACACCGAAGAAAGCGTAGGTCGCAGCAATGCCGAGCTCGGTCACGAAGAAGGCTTTGGCGCGGCCCCGATTCCCGGTCAGCCACTGGCCCCAACCGGGCAGCAGCAATGAGGCACCGATCGCCTTGCGCCTGGAGATGCGTCTCGCGGGAGAGGCCGAGTCCGTCTGGCCGGCGACGCCGATGGCCGCGGCGGAAAGCGCGCGGCTCGGCGCTTCGGCAGAGGAACTGCACAAGACCGCCTGCTCCGATAGCGGCGCGGTTTGATACCCCGTGTAGTAGAGGGTCTGGGCCCCGGCCGGTGCAGCCCACAGCAGAGCAGTGCATCCCAGCACCCAACTCACGATCCGAAACATCCTGCCTCCAAGCCCGGTCATCGATAGCCGCCAAAGCTGGTCGAGATCATCAACCGCGGATGCGTCGCATCCGGCACACCCCTGACCCTCAGGGTCATGGCCGTGTCTTCAGTTAGTCGAATCTGTACTTTGCGCGCTTCCATGAACGCATCCACCGCGGAGATCAGGTGATTCAGAAAGATCACCCGCCCGCTAAAACTCGAGGCGCTCAACAGATCTTCTCGATCGTCCCACAGGTTTCGGTAGAGGCCCCGGCTGGTCTGCGTATCCCACCCACAGGCGTAGGCGTCACGCGTGATGTAGTCCAAGAACCGGTTCCGGCTGGCGTCCTGTGCCAAGACGATGATGCTGTCGGCTTCCGGCGTCCACTGATCCTTCGGACAGCCGTGGTTCTCGCACTCGATCGGATCGGGCGCGATGGTGTGATACCGGTTGTAGTCCCAATAGCCTTCGGCGAAGCCGGCCATCTGGTCGAGCTTGTCGTCGGCCGCCTTCTCGAAGGTCGTGTATGCGACCCAGGCGCCCACCTCGGCAACCACGTACCCTAGGCCGCGCAGGATCGATCCGTTCTTGAGCTGGCCCGCTCCAGGGATCACCGCCGACATGAGCGCGGGGATGATCGCCTGCTTGTTCGGATTCGATCGTCTCCGCGAGCCGGCCGCGGACTGCTGCATGATCGGAGACAGCGTCTCGAGCGGCCGCGGCGACAGGTGGGAAGGGCCTGGAGCGGGAACGACGAGGTTTGCCCCCACCCACAGCGGGACCCGCGGTTTCATACTGCCAGTCGGCTGCTCGGCTGAGGCCGCACCCGCGCCCAGCCCGGCCAGGAGCAGCAGCGCCAGCAGGCGCCTGCCCGATCCGTAGCCCGCGGGGCTGCAGCGTTCGTGCATCTTCATTGCAGCTACCTCACAACCGCCAGCTTCCGCATGACGTTGATTTCGTCTCCTCCACCGCGGGCCGTGATCTTCGCGACGTAGAGTCCCGGGGCGACGCCGCCCAGATCGAGATTGACCAGGTCGCCCTCCATCCCCGTGGCCACATCGTCGAAGGTCTCCTCCCAGACCTGTTGCCCGGACGTATCGAAGAGCCGGACCTGCACGGTTCCGCTCCGCCCCATGCGAAGGCGAAGCGCACCCTGGCGGCCTCTCACCGGATTCGGCGTGAAGATCAGCTGCTCTTCATCCAGCAGTCCCGACCAACCGACCGGATCCGGTACGTAGTTTTTCTCATAGACAAATGTCCGCGCCGCATCGCAGCTGCTCTGCCACATCTCCCCCGGTTCCCGTTCGGTGGCGCCCAGGCCGGTTCGAATCACGGTGATGAAGCCTTCGTCGTCCGCGGCCAGGAACCGAGCTTCACCCAGCGGGCCCAAAGCGTGCAGGCCGGGTCCCGAGATCACACCGTAGCCGACCACGGCCGGGTAGCCCTCGATTTCCTCGCCCCCGATATCAAAAGCGTGCAGGGTGCCATCGGCCGCCCCCTGGACTATCTCCGGCCGGTCATCGCCGTTGAGATCGACGATCATCGGACCGGACCGGACCGTGCCTCGGAAGGTCTCATCCGCGTGCCAGACCGAGTTGGGCCAGGCCGCCTCCTCGCGTCCTTCCAGGGTCAGAAGATGGATGTCACCGCCGAACGTGGTGGCCGCCACTTCCAGAACGCCGTCGCCATCCGGGTCGCCAACCGCGAGCCTTCCGGTGACACCCATACGCAGGTCCACCGGCCAGCCGCTCACGACGGCACCTGAAGCGTCCCAGCACCCGACGTAGCCGGTGTCATCCGCGGCGAGGATCAGACCACTCTCGTCCGGCGCCCCCTGAATCAGGAGGATACTGACGATGGCACCCGCCTCCTGCGCCAACTTCTGGGGCCAGCCCGTGAGCAGTTCGAAACCGCCCCGTTGGCTACCCCCACCCAAGAACAGCTCCCCGGCCTCATTCGCCCACGCCAGGATGTCCCGCCCGCCCTCGTTCAATGGTCCGGCGGCCAGCGCCGTCACTGCGTAACCCGGCGCTGCAGTCCGCCACAGCAGAGGATTCGCGGCTTCGGGAAGAAGCCCGCGCACGCGCCCCTGGTTGTCGCCCACGATGATCACCGAGTCGAGGATCGTCGGAGCCGTTGTGAAGCGCAGGTCCGGGAACGGGAGATCGCTGTCTGGATATCGAAGAAGCTCAAGCTCTCCATCCGAGGCTTCCCAGGCATACACGCGGACATTCGTTGCTGCCGAGACGATCGTCCGGGCCTGCGCGCCCCCCCCATGGAAGGTCGGCCGCACCGACGGTCCCGCCAGAAAGACGCTGTCCACCCGGGCGAGAACACCGCCCTCCCCATCGGCCTCGAACTTCTGAAGGTAGGGGCCGCCTGTGCTGAAGATCTCCTCGACCCCATCCCGATCCACATGGGCGGCGGTCACCCCCCCGTTGCCGAACGGTTCGCCCGCGTATCGCGGCCAGCCGCGGGCAATGCGCCCGCGCTGAATGGCGACGCGCAGCGTATCGGTCGAGGTCGGGAGCACTTCAATGTCGATGTCGGTGATCGCACCGCCCCCCGACGTCGTGCTCGGGTCGGTGTCCGGGCCGAAGCGCGTGTACCCTTCGGGGAACCAGTAGTCGAACTGTCCCCCGACCCACTCGACGCTGTAGATGTTCCCCAGATCCTCAATGCCATCGGCCTCTTCGACGTCGACACTGCGGCGATCGCCGAAAATGTTCACGCAGCCGTAGCAGATGCTGAACGCATCGCTGAGCGTCATGTTGTCGATGTGCCACACCAACATGCCTTCGCCCGGCAGCAGATAATCCTGCTCGTACTCACCATAGATGTCGGGATCGACTCCCAGGGAATCGGTTACATCGGACGGGATGTTTCTCGGGCCCAGGATCACTCCGGTCGTCGAATCGGCCTCCAGGTAGACGACCTGGTCGCCGTTGATATCAAAGGGCCGGTTCTCAAGGATGAAATACTCCGAGCCGCTCAAGTGCGCCGAACCGCTGCTCTCGGCGATCCCCTGCCCCCCAATGGGCACGAGCGCAAGGTCGTTGGCGAGTTGTACAGGCGGCAGCGTGATCTCCGTGTCGGTCGTGACCCAGTTCATTTGCACGCCGGCCGGGAAGAACAGTAGCTTCTGCCACGGGTCGACGCTACCCGGGATGGCGCCGCGAACGAACACCTCCCTCTCGCGGTACGGGTCCCAGACTCGTCCGTACATCTGCTCGCCCGAATCCATCAGGCTGAACATGCCGACCTGGGGATAGAAGTTGAAGACGTTGTACAGGTCATAGAAGCCGAGCTGGTGTCCGAACTCGTGGGTCATCACGCCGTTCAAAGCGCCCAGGAACCCATCCTGGCTGACGGTCTCGGGCACCACCAGGATCAGATCGATGAAGAAGGTGGAATCCTGGACGGCCACCGGCTCGGCCAGGAAGATGTTGAAGCTCGGGATATCGAACGGCGAATTCCGGCCGATGTCGCCCTGATAGTCAGCCCCGGCGTGAAAGAGGAGAAAGCTCTCGTACTTCCGGAAGTCGGGCCGATCGGCGGACGCGTCGGCCGCCGCAAAGGAATCGCGAACCAGACGCTCGGCCAACTCGAGGATGTCCACGTCGAAGCCGCTCATCCACCAGGGACCGTAGTCGCCGGTGTCACTCAGGTGATACGCGGAGTCGTTTTCAGCCGGATAGATGTCCCAGTCCAGCACCATCGTGCCGCCCGACTGCTTGTAGTAGTACCGGGAGATCGCCTGGAGGTGGGCGTCGAAGAACGCCTTGTCATGGGGAGGCGAATCGACGGCGACCTGCGCGGAGTCTGCGGACCGGAGGTCGAAACCGCCGTCCAAGGTCGTGCTCCCCCCACCGGCGCTGTCCTCGAGGAAGTCCACTCGCAGGGCAAGCACCTGAATGGTATCGGGCGGGCCGGCCTGCAGCCGGGCCTCGGCCAGGTAGTCGTGCAGCTGGGCCGGCGATTGGGTCAGAATCTCGAGCGGCGTCAGCCCGGGGTTGAGCTCCTGCAGCCGGCGCCAAAGCAGTCCGTCCGGTTCGGCCGGCAGGCTGGGATCCCGCAGAACGGAGGGGAACTCGCGAGCTTCGAAATCCGAGGGTTCCCCGGCTTCCCCAATCCACCCAACCGTGCCCGGGGCCGGAATCGGCGCGGGCCTTAACCGCATCGTGCGGTTGATCACCTCGTCGCCCGCCTGGGCGGGGAAGCTCGAAATCAGGCAAATCCAAACCGCGAATCCAACAAGGGCCAATCCTCGCTCTCTGTCCCTCACTCGGGGCTCCCCCTTTCACAAAAGGCTATGGCGTAATCACACCCTGCGGCGTGAAGTGAACCCCCACGGTCAGGTAGTTCACTCGGTCGAGATCCAAGGCCTGCGGGACACTCGAGTAGTCGAAGCGAACGAGTTTCGATCCCCCGCCGAAGGCGACATCCAAGCCGGCCCCAAAGGTGAGTGATTCGATCTCACCCTCCGGATCGTGCACGTATCCGAAGCGGAAGTGCAGTTTGTCGTGGAGCGAGACTTCCATGCCGCCGTTGTACAGCTCCTGCATATCCCCCCAGCCGAATCTCGGCGGGTTGTCGATGACCTCCCGAGCCTCATACTTGATGAGCGCCTTGTTGAAGTCGAGCACACCGGTCACCCGTAGAGCCTCCGAGCCGTAGAGCTCGAGCCCCAGACCGGCTTTCAGGTTGCGGGGCAGAGGATCGCCCTGGTCCGCTTCGATGTAGACCAGCCGCGAGCCCAGGTTCTGGACATTCACGCCCAGAGCATACGGTAGATCGCCACCGCTGAGACTGGGGATCGGCAAAGAGCCCTGCATCAATGCACCGAGATCGACGGCCCAGGCATCCGCCTTGCCATCCTTGTCGACGCCCACGATCGACATGGCCCATTCCGGAGCCAGATCGACCCAGACATACTTCAGAGCCAGACCGACATCGAAGGCGCTCAGGAGTCCACCGCCTCCCAAAGGCTGGGCGGGATCCCCGATCAGGCGCGTGCCGAAGGCAATCGTCGGGACGGCTTCATAGCTGCTGAAAAACCCGAAGGAGGTCCCTTCGTCATCCACGGCCTCCGTGCGCCCGTAGGACAGGTACATGAGATCGAAGCCAACCCCACCGACATCGCCGAGGGATTGGGTATAGGCGAGATTCAGGTAGTACACGTCGTCCGCGAGATCGGGCACGAGCTTCACCACCGTGGAGGACACCTCACGCCCCTGGGTCTGCGCCAGCAGGGCGGGATTCCACCAGACCGACTGCCCGCGCTGCATGAGGGCGACGCCGGCCTGTCCCATGCCGGTCGCACGAGCGCCGGGCTTGATTTTCAGGATGCCGGTGCCGCCGTGGGTCTGCGCCAGGGCGGAGGAAGCCAGGAGGCAAAGGAGCCCCACGGCCAGAACGAATAGGTACGCAGTCTGAACGCGCTTCATCATTGTTTACCTCACACATTCGGGAAGGACCAGGCCAACCGGCACTCGGGTCTCTTGCGCCTTCCCACACCAGCGGAAACACCTATCGTCCTAAGGAGTTCCCGATCTTGGCGGCCCATCTCCAGCAGAGACAGGCCACTAAGGATTCGAACCGGTAGAGGGTAGCACAGCCCCGTCAGGCCCTCAAGCCGCCTACCGGTATACGGCCAATCGCTCGATCAGCTCGTCAGCCTCCCCGGAGCCGGTCCGGGCCACCACTCGATAGAAATAGACGCCATTTGCCAGCGGATCACCATCCTCGTCGAACCCCGCCCAGGGCAGGCCTTCGGTGCGCCCCCGCTCAGGGGACAGCCCCTGGGCCTCCAGAGTCGCTATCTTCCTGCCGGTTACGGTGTAAATGGTGATCTCGACGTCGGCAACCTCACTCAAGGACACCAGGAATCGGGTGGCTTGCTCAGTCGGATTCGGGAGATTGTAGACCTCCTCCAGGAGTCTCCGTACCCCTCCGCTCTGGCCGGCGGCGGTGAAGGAGACCTCCGCCTGACCGCGCTGCCCCACATTGTCCGACGCCTCCAGGCGCAACCGCAGCGGCTCACCGGCCGGGAGCCCCTCCGGAAGAGCGTAGGTCAGCGATGCCGAGCGGTAGTCGTCGCCGAACACCAAACTCGCTGCCAGATCGTCCGCCACCAGAACCCGGTCGTACTCATCTCGCATCGAGACCACCACCGAACGGGAGGGGTCCAAACCGCTGATGTAGATGCCGCTGGAATCGCTCAGGCTGGCCATCACGCGGCTGCCGGCGGCCGGCAAGGTGCCCGGATCCTCCCAAACAATCTCGATGGTCGGGGCAAGGGTGTCCGCGACCGGCACGATCAGTTCGGGGTCATCGGGAATCAAGAGGTCCCGCCGAACCCCGACCGCGTCGATCGGGTCGCCCCCCTCATCCTGGGAAGCGTAGACATGGATCCGTGCATCGGCCCGTTCTCCCGTGATGAGGGCGGTCGGCACAAAGAACGTTGTCTCGAACGCGCCAGCTTCAACCGGAATCTCGCCCCGGTAGATGCAGGCCCCGGCCCGTTCGTAAGGAGCGCGCCTTCCCGTGTGGTCCACCGCGACCGCCAAGGTCCCGGAATCGAGGACCTCGACCACGGCCGTCCCGTCGAAATCGGTAAGCGGCTGCTCATCGTCCCCCACCACCTGCCCCGACAAGCGGGCGGTGCCGCCTCGCATCAGCGTATCCGCATCCGCCGAGACCTGCGGAACGTCGGCCAAGGTCAACTCGATCTGCTGCCTGGGCAGAGCCAATCGCGACCCGGGATCACCCAACAGGTTGTAGCGAAATTCGTTGTCGATCTGTGAGGGCGAATATGCGGTCTTGGCCTGCAGGTACCCTGGCCCCAGCGCCGGCGCCTCGGTGATCGTTTCGCTGGAAAAGAAGTGCTTGAGCAACAGGTCGTTCAGGCGTTTGTTCTCTACGCTGAACGCCACGGTACCCGCACTGACCGCCGCAAGGGCGCCCCCGCCTGTGTGCCTCACCCCCGCGAGAGCAAGACCATCCCCGCCGTGGGCGAGTTTGCCGACCGCGCAGGAGGCGGTGATCATCAGGAACGGTTTTCCCGCGTTCTGCAGGCCGGTCATTGTGGGCAGCTCGAGCAAGCGTTCGTCGGCGATCTGGATTTCGCTGCCGTGCCCCACGAAGTTGAAGAGCAGGACCCCATCCTCGAGGAGCGCGGTGAGATCCTGGGTCGCCGCAGGCTTCCGAGGGTACTGGCACTCAGGGCCATAGTCATACAGGTAGATCTTCTCTTGGCGCACATCCGGCGGGAGCGACTCCGCGCTCAGCTCCTCGGATTGTTCTGTATGTTGCGCGCCGAGCCCGTCCTCCTCATAGCCCTGGCAGACATCATCGGCGGTGAGCACGATGCGGGATCGCCAGGCCCCCACCGGTGCATCAAGATCGTAGTTGATCACCTTGTCGATGATGCCCGCGGCCTCATCCACGCTGCGCGCGGGGATCCGGCCCAAGGCCACCTCCATGTCCCGGTCGTTCGGTCCATCGAGCAGCCCGAACCAGGAGTCGCCGAAGAAAGCCGGCTCGACGGCCCGGGAAGTGGCGTAGGTCGAGACGTAGAACTCGTAGGACGGAACGGTGGGCCCCAAGTTCGTCCCCAGGTGGTTTCGGGGGTCGAAGTGGGCGTTGCCCAGCAAGAGCAGGTGCGAAAGCACCGGCGCCTCTTCTTCCGTCCAATTGGTGTAGATGAAGTCCACCAGGTTTCGCAGGGCGGTGATGTCGTACTGCCCCCAGGCAAACTGGTCGAAGACGTCTGCAATATCCACGACCAGGGTCCGGCCGCTTTGCATCTCTGTCCCGTCGGCTCCCCAGAAATAACCCTGCCGGTGCTCGGCGAGACGCTCCGCCTCACTCAGCATATTCTCGGGACAGACAATGAGGTAGTCGATGGGCGCCGTCATCTGCCGGAACGGTTCGTTGGTCGCATCCCAACTTCGCACCGAAATCGACACCGGCGACAAGATCGCGCTCTCGTCGACACAGAAAAGACGCGCGTCCGTCCCGCCGAGTTCGAACGACAGGCGGGCCAATTGTCCTCCCTGCCCATCGTCGTCCAGCCGCGGAATAAGGATCGTGGGCACGAAGGGGTCGCTCGTTTCGAAGAAGAGCGCATCGCTCTGGGCGTCAAGCCCGCTTACCGAAACCGCCCCCGCACTCAGGGAGTCGGCTGGGATCATCGCATCCAGGACGCCGCCGTTCAGATTGAGCTCCCGCCAGTATTCGGCCTCGACCCACGCCAGGTAGACACGATCCTCCAGGAGGACATCCCGGGGAACGCCTTCCTCCATGATCGTCTTGAAACGAGGCGGCACGACCAGCGTGACTCCGACGTCCTCCTGGTCCACCGCAACGCTGCCGGAGAGAACTGCCCGGCGAACCTTCGCCCAGGCCGCGGTTGAAAGTGTGTCGGACCCGATCATCATCGCCGCGTAGTGATCGGACCGGGCATCGACCCGCCAGTTTGCGCCCCACATGCCTGCGCTAAGGTCAACCTCCGATCCCGCCACGAGGTCGGTCAGACTCAGGTCCACCGTCGAGGGCCGCGGCGGATTAGCCGCGCTCAGCTGGGCCCAGAAGAATCGTTCCCACTCGTATCCGGCCTCTCTCGCCCGGGACTCATGAATGGTCTCCTTTTCGAGATGCAGGCGTGACAGTCCCGTGCTGACAAAAGAGTCGCCGGCCGCGCTGGCATCAAGCGTGTCGATCCGCGCAGGCGTGCCCGAGAACTCCCCGCCCCAGCACAGCCAGTAGGTGTGGTGATCCGAATAGGGATGTTTGTAGAAGGGGTCGTCGGGCGCGGAAGCCATCCCCAGGTCGTCCCGCCACCCGTCGGGTCCCTGCCCTAGGAAGTAGATCTCCGTAGATTCGGACCACGTCTGGCCGCCGCCCTCGATCAGAACTCCACAAGGGGTCATCCAATCCGGCAGCTGTTCAACGGGAAGGTCTTCGGTCAACGCGCCGAACTCGCCGGCGAAGAGACGCAGCTGCTCCAGAGGAACGGTCGTCGGCTCAATCCCGGCCGCGCGCAGGTCATCAGCCGTCAAACGGTACAACCCGCGTTCGTCCACCTCGATCCGCAGCCAGGAGGAGGTGGCGGTGTGGAAGCCTTCGGAACGTTTGAGCAAATCCCGGTCGGCCGGTTTCATCCAACCGCGCACCTGCTCGGGATTGATCACGGTGCGCTCATGCCGGCGCTGGGTGGCCTGGGCCGACAGGGGCCAGGGACGCGCTGTCCCCTTGCCTTCGGGCCGATCCAGATCGATGCGAATCCGGATCTCTCGCGCCACGTGGAGATCGCCTCGCGTATCGGAACGGACCGGCAGAATCTCCAGCCCCAGCACCCGCAGGTTTGCGCTGAACCCCGCCGGGACGTGCCGCACGAAGCCAAGTGCATCGGCGCTCTGGTGACCAGCTGCCTGCGCATGTCCGTAGGCCGGATTCTCGGCCAACTCCCGGGCCAGTTCCTCGGCCGGAGAGAGATCGCGTCTCCCGATCGGCAGCGGGGCGCCTTCGGTCACGCTTGAGAGCACGCTGTAGGTTCCGTCCGGGGGCAAAGCAACTGGAAGATGGATGGCCGGCCAATACCACTGGGCATCTGCCACCTGCCCGGAGACGCCGGGCACCTGCATGCGCCAGCCACGCTCGGTCTGCTCGAGCTCGGGCGCGGGAAAGGTGAGCAGAAGGTCGATCGTCTCTTCGCTCGCCGCCAAGAGCACGACCTCCGGGGCCTGGGCGGCGCCTGCCGGCAACGGGGCACATACGCAGAGGAGGATGGCGAGCGCGACCGGCCCCGCGGCCCTTACGATCGGCGAGTGCCGCGACAAGGGGGGACGAAAAGGAGGGATCGAATCTGGTTTGCTCATCCGGAGTCCTGCTCGCACAATCAAGCCCTCTTTGGGTTGATGGTTCTCGCCGAACGGCGGATTCGCCCGGAGAGGGCCGGCCGCCAGGGGGAGGATCCCACCGGGTCTACTTGCCGCCGGTGCCGGTATCCAGCTTCTCAGCCTCGTCCGGCAGCATCACCGGGATATCATCCTTCACCGGATACGCCAGGTGACAAGCATGGCACAGAAGCCTCTCGGGCTCCTGCTCGTAGATGAGGTCCCCTTTGCACACTGGACACACCAAGATGTCGAGCAGTTCCTTGGAAATCATGGTCTCTCCTCCCGGGTGACCAGCCGCACCACCTCACCCCCCGGGTGGAATACCACTTGCCCGAGGGCGAGGAGGCTCCCTAAGATCACCCGGCAAAGGCAAGCAATCGAATACGTTGCCGGGCTTCCTCCGTGAACAGCGGCAAGGTATCAGAGGGGTGGAGAGGTGTCAATGCGACCCAGCGGGGACCAGAGCGGGCATGAGCGGATCTCCGATTCCCACGGGTTGGAATCGGCCAGCGTCCTGTCCCCCATCCGGGTTCCCGAGTGGTGGAACCGGGCGGCGGTTCTGGCCGCCCTGCTCTTCGGACTGGGCGGGCCGATCTCTATCTTCATCGCCCAGTTCGGGATCTTCGGCGCACTGCTGCTCGGGCTTCTCTCCCCCACGCTCGCCTGGCGTCCTTTGCGCCGCCACCCCGTTCTCGCGGCCGCGCTCGCCTTCTATCTGTCGGTTCAGCTGACTGCGGTCATCTACGCCCAGGATCCCCTGCGGGCCCTCATCTGCCTGCGCGGAGACTGGCCGGTGCTCTTTCTGCCCATCTTCCTCGTCGTGCTCCAACGTCCTCGGGCCCGGCAGGTCGGCCTTTTCGTGCTCCTGGGCACGGTCACCGCGGCCGGGGCCCTGGGGCTATGGCAGCACTTTGCGGGGATCGATCCCCTCGGGCAGAGCGTCCTGGACGCGGATGGAACCGGAGGATTCTATGCGGTGGGAAGCCTCAACGGACATCTCACCTACGGCGGGGTCATGCTGGTCGGCTTCGTCACCTCCTTCTGCCTGCTCCTCGGGAGCCGGGGGAATGTGCGGATGATTCTCGGCCTGGCCACCCTCGGAGCGGCCGCCGGTTTGATCACCAGCTACGCGCGCACGGCCTGGTTCGGAGCCGGCATCGGCGTTCTCGCCGGACTCCTCATCCACCTCCTGCGGGGAGGCGCCGGCCGGCCGGCCGGATGGATCCGTCGTCTTGCGCCCGGGCTCGGGCTGCTGCTTCTATGTGCGGCGATCGTCCTTCTCACACCCGGGCTTCGGGAACGACTCTGGCAGGTGCGCGAATTGGGATCGATGCCCCGGATGAGGCTATGGTTGACCGCCTGGAGAATCTTCGAGGACTTCCCCCTCTTCGGTGCGGGGCTAGGCGCCTTCAAGTCGCTCTTCGAAAGCTACAGGCCGCCCGGCTACTACATGGCAACCGGTCACCCGCACTCGGATCCCCTCAATACGCTCACGCACTCAGGACTCGCGGGGCTGCTCGCCTGGGGGGGCCTGTGGTGCTCGACATTGGTCAGCCTCTGGCGCAGCTCCCGGTCGGGCGCCCGGACGAGCGGCATAGATGGGCTCCTCGCCGAGATGCGCCTGCCTCTCGGCGTCGCCCTGGTTCTCGGCTTCCTGTCCTCCGGACTGGCTCAGTGTTACTTCACGGATGAAGAGCCGGCGGCCATGCTCTGGTTCGCGGTGGCGCTCCTCCTCTCCGCGGGGGATGGCGTCGCCGACCTGGCCGCGGAGCCGCCGCGCCGCAAGAAGCCGGGACGCCGGCTGGAGAAGATGATCAAGAAGGGGCTGCTGCCGCTGGCTGCTCGGATCTGGATCCGCAAGCGGGCTCGTTCCCCCGAGGCCGGGGCGCTCGACTTCGCTTCCCTTCGGCGCATTCTCCTCGTCCGGCAGGACAGCCGCCTTGGCAACCTGGTGCTGATGACACCGTTCCTGCAGGCGCTGCGTTCCCTCGCGCCCCAGGCGCGCATCGAGATGGCGGTCGGGGACCGCTTCGCCGCGACGCTCTCGCCGTCCCCCTGGCTGGACGGTCTCATCATCGAGAGGAAACGCTGGCTCATCCGTCACCCCTGGGCCTATCCGGCCTACGCGCAGCGGTTGCGCCGGCCGGACTGGGACGTCGCATTCGAACTGAGCAATCCGGACACCCATTCATTCTACAACGCCTTTCTCACGGCCCTGTCGGATGCGCCACTGCGCGTCGGTTTCGATCACCCGCGGTCGCGCGCGATCCTCAATGCGCCGGTGGCGGTGCCGGAGACCGAGTGCCACTACTCCCTCGCGCCCCTGATGCTCCTGGCGGCCCTGGGCGCGGATCCGCCGATCCATCCCCTGCAAATGAATGCGGCCCCCTCGGTCCGCGAAGCGCAGGGCAACGGCGATTGGTTGATTCACCCCGGCGGCCGCGGCCGCAAAGGATGGGGCGCTGAAGCGTTCGGTGCCCTGCTGCGGCAACTCGACCCAGCCGAGCGTGATCGGGTCCGGTTGATCGGGGGACCGGGCGAAGCCGACCTCCTGGAGACTCTCTCTGAGGGCGGTCCGCCTCTGCGGACCGCCGTCTTCCGGGGGATCGATGAACTCCTCGGCGCATTTGCTGGCGCCGACCACTACCTGGGCTGCGATGCCGGCCCTCTCCATCTGGCTGCCGCGACCGGACTGCCCACGCTCAGCCTCTTCCGATCCTCTCACCCGCTTCGATACGCACCCCTGGGTGAATCACACATGTGCCTGTTGGTCGGAGATGGCAGCAGATCTCTAGCAAATGCGCGACTGTTCCCCGCACCCGTCGGGCATCCCGGCTCCGCGCCCCTACATGGCGAACCGTCGATCCTCGCCGCGCTCAGCGACCGGCGTCCCCGCACGCAAGAGGCCCCGGACGGGTCTGCAGCCCAGGTTTCCTTCGTTCTCGAGCGCTGGCGCGAGGCGTTGGCATCGAGGAAGCAGATGTGCGAGGATCCCGCTGCCGGCAATCGGGTATGAGAGGCGGGCCGCATGGCTAGCGGGGAACATCAAACAAGTGGCGCGTAAGAACAAGAACCGAGGAGCAAACGCGTCCGAACATGAATCGGACCTGGCCGAAGGCGCGCCCGAGAGTCTCCGCGAAGCCCTGGGGGTCTGGCGGCGACTCATGCGCTTTCATCGGCCCCGCGTCTGGCTGTTCGCCCTGACCGTCCTCTTCATGGCGCTCAGCGCGTCGTTCAACGGACTGTCGCTGGCTTCGATCGTCCCCTTCACCCAGATCGTTCTGCGCGGCGATGTTCAGGAGGACGGGCCGGCAGCCGCGACCGAGGTCAGTGCGGACACCCCTACCCTAGCCGCCGCCGACACCACCGGAGCGACCGACCGATCTCTCGAGGACAAAGCGGCCAACTTCCGCCAGAAAGCCGAACGGGCCTTTCAGGGGCTGATTCGGGGCGACACCCGGCTGGATACGCTGCGCAACTTCTGCATCGTTCTCGTGCTGATCTTCCTTCTCAAGAACATCTTCTGGTATGCGCAGTCCTTCCTCTCGGTCTTCATCGAACAGACCGCGGTGCGCGATGTTCGTGACAGCATTTTCAATCGCTATCAGTCACTCAGCCTCGACTACTACCAAGGGCGGCACTCGGGGCTGCTCGTGAGTCGGATCACGAACGATGCAGAGCTGGCCCGCGGCGCGGTCGCCAACGGGATGATGGAGCTCTTGAGGCACAGCTTTGCGCTTATCACCTACCTGGTGATCGTGCTGTTCGCCAATGCAAGTCTCTTCATGTGGGCCATCCTGATCCTGACGCCCAGCGCCCTCCTCATCAATCAGCTGGGTCTGGTGCTGCGGCGCATCTCTCGCATCTCCCAGGAGAAGATGGCGCGGTTGACGTCGGTGGTTGGCGAAACAGTCCGCGGGATTCGGATCATCAAGGCGTTTGGAGCCGAAGAGCATCAGGCCGGACGATTCATGCGAGAGACCGGCGAGTATTGCCGCACGCTGGTGCGCATGACCCGGATCGGCAGCCTCGGAATGCCCCTGACCGAGATCCTCGCGGTGTCCGTGGCCGTTTCGCTCATCTACATCGGGGGGCGCAGGATCATCATCGAGAACACCCAGCCCGGGTACTTCCTGCTATTCCTCGCGGCGTTCCTGAGCATGATCCAACCCATCAAAGCCATTCACCAGCTCAACGTGCGTATCCAGCACGGGCTGGCCGCCGGCCGGCGGATCTTCGAGGTGCTCGACGCTGAACCGTCGGTGCGCGAGGCAGCCGATGCGAGGCCCGTCCCCCGATTCGGCCAGGCCATTGAACTCGATCGCGTGTGGTTCGAATACGACGATGATCAGCCGGTGCTGCGGGATGTGACGTTGTCCATTCCTAC
This sequence comes from uncultured bacterium, assembly GCA_964612295.1. Lineage (GTDB taxonomy): Bacteria > Eisenbacteria > RBG-16-71-46 > CAIMUX01 > WJJG01 > CAYQJL01. The sequence continues at coordinate 21,157 of CAZTDY010000056.1, forward strand.
CGGACAGATGGTCGCGCTGGTGGGCCCCAGTGGCGGTGGCAAGTCCACGTTGGTCAGCTTGATCCCCCGCTTCTACGACCCGACCCGGGGGCGGATCCTGATCGATGGTCAGGATCTGCGAGAGATTCAGGTTCCAGGCCTCCGGCAACAGATCGGCATGGTGACTCAGGAGACGATCCTCTTCCACGACACCATCGCCGGGAACATCCGGCTCGGAAACCCCAGCGCGTCCGATGAAGCGGTGATTGCCGCCGCGAAGGCCGCGAACGCGCACCCCTTCATCGAACAGATGCCGGACGGATATGAGACCATGATCGGGGAGCGCGGACTACGGCTGTCGGGTGGCGAGCGCCAGCGGATCACGATCGCCCGCGCCGTTCTGAAGAACCCGCCCATCCTGATCCTGGACGAGGCAACCTCCGCGCTCGACACGGAGTCCGAGCGCCTGGTTCAGGAGGCGATTCAGAATCTGATCGCAGAGCGGACCGCGGTGGTGATCGCGCATCGACTATCCACGGTGCGGCGGGCGAATCTGATCGTGGTGTTGGCCGAAGGGCGGATTGTGGAGACCGGGACCCACGATGAGTTGCTGGCGTGCGGGGGGCTCTACCACCGCCTGCACGAGCTGCAATTCGCCGCGCCGGACATCGGGGCTACGACTCCTCGTTGAAAACGCCCATCGCCAGATATCGATCTTGGCGCATCCTCACGAGGTCGGACGGCAAAAGCTGATCGAGGACGTCCAGCGAACTGCGAATCGTCTCGCCGATCGTTTTCGCCATGGCCGGCAGATCCCGGTGCGCACCTCCCGGCGGTTCGGGCAGAATTGAATCGATCACTCCCAGCTTCAGCAGATCGGGCGCGGTGAAACGCAGGGCCTCGGCGGCCTGCTCCGCTTTTTCACGAGTCTTCCAGAGGATCGAAGCACAGCCTTCCGGCGAGATGACCGAATAGAACGCGTACTCCAGCATGAACACGCGGTCACCGACCGCGATCGCCAGCGCGCCGCCGCTCCCACCCTCCCCGGTCACGAAGACCAGGATCGGGGTTTTGAGAGTCGACATCTCCAGAATGTTGCGCGCCACCGCCTCGGCTTGCCCGCGCTCCTCGGCCCCAATGCCCGGATAGGCCCCCGGCGTATCCACCAAGCACAGGATCGGGTTGCCGAATTTCTCGGCCAGCTTCATCACCCGCATCGCCTTGCGATAGCCCTCGGGATGCGGCATGCCGAAGTTGCGTTTCAGATTCGCCTTGGTGTTGCGCCCCTTCTGGTGCCCGATCACGGCCACGGGCCGGCCTTCGAACCGTCCCAGCCCGGCCACGATGGAGGCGTCGTCGGAAAACGTCCGGTCGCCGTGGAGTTCCTCGAAGTCGGTTACGAGATGCTTGAGGTAATCGAGGGTGTAAGGACGCTGAGGATGCCGGGCCAGCTGCACCCTCTGCCACGGGGATAGGCTGGAGAAGATCTTCTGGCGGAGGCGCTCAGCACGCTTCTCGGCCGTCTGGAGCTGTTTGGCGGTCTCCGGTCCCCCCCCACCCGGGACGGAACGAAGGTCGCGGATTCGCTCCTCAATCTCGATCAGCGGCTTTTCGAACTCGACCCAATTGCCCTGCATGGTTTCCCTTATCGTCAGTCGGGCTTATGGCCCGCGCCTTCGCGTCATCGTCCTACGGTGAAGGTGAAGCCCTGTACGCACATGTTACCGGCCCGATCGCGAATGTGCACCTCCCAAGAATGATCGCCGGGCGCGATCGGATCGTCCGGCCGGGCACTCAGAATGAGCTGATCGACGTCATACTCGGCGATCAGGTGGTGACCGTCGAGAATGATGTCGGCCTCCCGCGGATCAAACCCGCTCCCCGTCTCGCGGATCCGGGCCCGGAGTTCCCCGGGCGCCCGGCTCAGGTGGCGCCGGTCGGTCGGCACCGGATCGTGCGCTTCAGGCGCCAGAGAATCGCGCAGCAGCGCGAATGACCCCAGCCGGTCGGCCCGGCCTCCCCATCCGTCACCGGTGCGCAACGCACCCTCGTACCGCCAGCGCCGGTCGGAGTCACAGCGGTACAGTCCCCAACCGCTCTCAGGTTCCGCTGAATTCCATTCCGGCGGCCGGCCCACCCCATCGAACAGGATCTCCATGGGGCGCACGAGCGGCCACCAATCCGGTCCCAGAACCAGGATCGGGGTCAGCAGTTCCAGTTCTCCCCTGCGGTGCCTCCCTCCCTCGCGAGCCAGCTCCCGACTGAGCTCGGTCCACAGAGAGTCGCCCGGGAAGGCCCATTCGCTGATCAGGAGGCCGTCGGCGGGATGAGCCTCGAGCGCAAGGCGTGCCGCCGGCGCACCCGCCTGCGACCGGATGAGGATTCGGTCAGTCGATGCCACCCCGGGCAGGACGATTGTTTTGCCGATGGAAATCCGCGCCCGCCTGTTCTCGCCGGCCTGCACAACGATTTCGCGGGCCTGGCCGGCCTCTCCCAACTGCAGGGCGGCGAAGCGCCAGGCGCCCTCAGGGGCCCCCGGACGCCGGATCAGGGGCACGGTGGAGCCATCCTGCAGGAGGAGGGATGCCCTGGGCGGACCGCCAGCCGGCGGATCGGCCACCAGATCAAGGGTGAGAAACCCCTCATGGGCGCGGATCCCCTCGCGCGGGATCCTCCATCGGGTTTCGGGGGCGCTTCCCCCCAGGCGCAGGGCCGGGCAGAGAGCACTCCCCCCGGCGTCGGCCAACGTGATGATCGCACCGCCGGGTGCATCGACCTCGGCTCCGAACCATCGATCTCCGAACGACAGGGACCAATCCGGTCCGGGTGCCGCGGGGATTGGCCAGAGGGGGAGATCGTGGTCATCACTGTTGGGGGAGCTGGGTGCGGAGCCGGGGGGTTGTTGGTAGCGGACTACCAGTCCGCTGGAATCGGCCAACGACCCCGCCAGGCGCACGGCCACCTGCCAGCGGCCGGGCCCGATCTCCCGTGTTTCCCAGTCCACGATCATCGGGGCCGGCCGGGATAGAAGCCGGGCCTGCCAGACGGCGCGCCCCCCCGAGGCATCGACCGCGCTGATCGTGAGCAGCCGTACCTCGCCGGTCCAGGTCGAGGCATCGATCCATCCCGCGAGTTCGGCATCCTGCGTTTGCTCCGCGCCTCCCTCGAGGGGCCACTGGTAGAGCCGCTGCATCCAGACCGGGACGCCGGGCGCCTGGCGCCCGTAGATCCGGCGCACCTCTCTCCCCCGCTCAAAGGAAAGCGCTGCAAATCGCCGCCGGAAGATCGCGATCCCATCGAGCGAGGCCGTCACTTCCAGCGGCGCAAGGCGCGCGTCATTGAAGCCGCATCGATCCAGGATGGCCGCTTCGATGCCCAGCCATCCCCAAACGGGAATCAGGGGCACTTCGGTCTGCTCCCCCTGCTCGGGCGCCATCCACAGCCATTCATCCACACCATTCGCGTGCGCCAAAGGGGCCAACGTCCGAATCCTCACCGACCTGAAGGCCGGCTCCGCCTCGTCAGCGGCCGCGACGCCGAGAAGAAGAGGGTTCTGCGGACGGCTGTCGGACCGCAGTTCCAGATGCAGGTGGGGTGGTCCCGCCCCGCTGGCTCCCGAGAAGGCGAGCGTGTCCCCTCGTGAGAACCGGAATCGGCCGGGTTCGGGGTAGAGGTCGATTTCAAACTCACCCCTCCGGCGTTGCTCCCCTCGAAGATAGGTCTCGAGCGGTGTGGCGAACCGGCTCAGGTGGCCGTAGACGACGAGCTCTCCCCTTCCCGTCTCCAGGTAGAGCGCCCGCCCGTATCCACCCGCGCCGGCCCGCAGCCGAACGACGCTCCCCGATTCGATGGCGAGCACGGGCAGACCGATCTGTCCGCCGGTCGAGAAATCCAAGCCGGTGTGGAGGTGGTTGCTTCTCGGCTCCCCGAAGGTGCCGGTGATAAGCAGGGGAATGTCGAGAGGGGGGCCGAAAGCCGGCGCCTGCCCAGAGGCCCCTTCGCTCGCCAGGGAGGCCCCCCAAAAAAAGCAGCTGAACGCGGCCAAGACGATCCCCAGGCCTCGCGCCCACCGGCGTGCAGGATGCCTGTCCGGATGTCTTCCCCGCACCCGTCTGTCCGATTTCGATTCCAACGCTCCTCTGCGCTCCTTCCTGTGAGTCTTCTTGCAGGATTCAAGACTCAAAGATTGCAAAGCGCCACGCAAGAGCGTTTCTCTCTCGACCGCCGGAGCCCTTCCCTGAATTCCAGGTTGCTGAAATGGGCGGAAAAGGTCCGATCTCAGCCACTCCTGGCCCCTCACCCCCCCTCCCGGGCTCCTCTCCCGACCCCGGCACAGCTCTTGCCACCTGAACATCGCGAACGTTTCTGCATTGCTTGGGGTGGCCGGCTTCCCGCAGAAAGCCTCGGGACGATTCCGGCCGCTGAGTATTGAGGAGGCAAGACATGCACCGACTGACCACCCACAAAACGCTGTGGAGCTTCGCGCTCCTCGCTGCCCTGGTCGTCTTCTCGAACGGCTGCGACAGCGAAGTTTCCAGCTCGACTTCGCCTGACCTTGCACCGGCCGGTTCGAGTTGGGACGAATATCCCCCGGCAGCTCCCGTGGGGCTGGAGGTGATATACGCCTCCGACGCGGGCTTCAAGCTGAGTTGGGATTCCAATAGCGAGGGAGACCTCGCCGGGTACAAGCTCTACGTGTACTCGCCCAGCCCGTTCCGGACCAACGCGTACATCTGCGCCCACGGCGGTGACGTCATTTCCGCCGACCAGACGAGCTACTCGTACAGCAGCGACACGTCGACCGGTATGCACTACTTCTGGGTGACCGCAATGGACACCGACGGCAACGAGAGCGTCGGCTGCTATCCCATCGAGTTCTGTTACAACGGTGACGACCCCGGCATCCCGGGATCCGACCGTGACGGTGGCACGCAAGACGAAGGCGGCCTCGGTTGGGGACAGGACCCGATCATGCCTGACGACGGACGGGAAGATTGGGATCAGGATGGAGGGAATTACGACTAGGTTTCGACTTTAGCCCCCAGGACCCTGCACCCGAAGGCACTCTGGAGCAGCCTGCGGCAACGCGCACCGTTTCGAGTTGAGCTTCGGAATCACCCCGCCCCGGCAATCCTGTCGGGGCGGCGCTTATTGAGCTCGGCCGTCCCCCGCCGATCCCCACAACTTGACAGTGTGAGGTCCCCTCTCTAGACTCGGCCGGCAGTTTCAAAGGGTCGGTCTCGAGGCTCTATTCGAGGCCCGCGGACCGAATTGACATGATTGACCTGGATGAGGACGGTAGCATGAAACCCTTCTTTGACACCGAGACTGAACGCAAGGGCGCGCGCGCCCGGCTACGCGAGCTTATCCGGGAGCATTCCCTGGCCTTCGGAGAGTTCACCCTCGCCTCGGGGGCAACCAGCCACTTCTACCTGGACCTGAGGCGCACGACGACCCACCCGGAGGGAGCCCATCTGGTGGCGACGCTGCTCATGGACCTCGTGAAGGACAGCTGGCCGGAGGCCGCAGGCGGCCCGAGCTTGGGCGCGGACCCGATGGCCGGCGCCCTCGCGGCGCTCAGTCACCTGCACGGTGCCCCGCTGAAGACCTTCATCGTGCGCAGCGGCGTCAAAGACCATGGCACCCAACGCCAGATCGAGGGTCACCTGAAAAGCGGCGACGAGGTCATCCTGCTCGACGATGTGATCACCCGGGGCGGCTCACTGGTTCGGGCCGCCGAGGTTGTTCGGGAGGCCGGCGCCAAGATCCGCCTCGTGTTGACCATCCTGGATCGGCAGGCCGGAGGAGCGGAGAACCTGGCCCGCGCGGGGCTGTCGCTCCAGTCGCTCTTCCAGCTCTCGGACATCGTCTCCCCTGAGGAACAGGCCGCACCTCCGGCCCCCTCGGCCGGGAAAACGCGCTAGGAGACACGCACCGGTGGGACCCTTCGATTGCCCTCACTGCGGCGAAAAGATCCCCGCGTTCCCCTTCCCGCTCCTGACCGTGGACTGCATCATCCAAAATGAAGCGGGCGAGGTGCTCCTCATCGAGCGCCGCTTTCCGCCCCTGGGATGGGCCCTGCCCGGAGGGTTCGTCGATCGCGGTGAGACGGTCGAAGCGGCCGTTACGCGGGAGGTGAAGGAAGAAACGTCTCTCAAACTCGAGCCCGATACCCTGACGCAGCTTCACGTCTACTCCGACCCCGCCCGGGACAAACGTCATCACGTGGTGTCGGTGATCTTCACCGCCCGGGGCCGCGGCACACCCCGCGCGGGTGACGATGCAGGGAAAGCCTGCTACTTCCCCTTGGACCAACTCCCCGAATCCATCGCGTTCGACCACCGGGAGATCCTGGCCCGATACGCGGGTTAGCCCTAAAGCGTCAATAAATCTGAGTTGAAATCGCGGGGGGGTATTGAAAACCTACGTTCCGCAACTCGCGAGGGGTATTTCCAGCAATTTCCATATCGGATAA
>CAZTDY010000057.1:0-26266 GCA_964612295.1 uncultured bacterium
GTCGGAGACGGCCCGAGCCGAGTCGACCACGGCCAGAATCGTGTCGGAGACGGCCAACGTGGAGTCAGGGACCAGGACATGGGAGACGGCCTGCGCCGAGTCTTCTCCAGCTGCGGGGGGGCTGTCGACAGCGGGTACGCCGATGTCAGCCGCACGAAGCGCACTTGTAGAAAACCCGCAGAGCAGGGCAATGCCGGCTATGAGTAGACAGAATCCCGTGACCCGGGTCTTCATCCGCGCTCCAACCCTACTCCGCATCTATGCTTACGACATCCTAGTCGACCCCAGTAGCTCCTCCTGTATATACTCGCCCCTTGGCGCCGGGTTCTCCAGAATCCGTCGGCAACGGCGCCCACGGGGAACATGGCTAAAGCGTGCCGTGTTAGGAAGATCGGGACGGGCGCAAATTACACCCTCCTGGAGGGTCGGTCAACCAAGGGATAGGTGACCATGGCATTGCTCGAGCGTCACATATTCAGCCAACTGATCCGGCCTTTTTTGCTCGGCGTTTTCGTCGTTACCTTCCTGCTGACGATGGACTTCCTCTTCGACTATTTGGACCTATTCCTGGGCAAGGGGATCCCTCTGTGGACCGTGGCCCAGCTGTTCGGGCTCGGCCTGGGATGGATGATGGCCCTGTCCATCCCGTGTGGGGTGCTGGTCGGGGTCCTCATGACCTATGGGCGGCTCGCGCAGGACAACGAGATCGTGGCCATCAAGGCCTCGGGCATCAGTCCATTTCGAGCCATGCGGCCGGCCCTCTGGGTGGGGGTCGTGGTCGCCGGCGGCCTGGTGCTGTTTCACAACTACGTTCTGCCCGACATGAACCACGCCTTCGCCAATCTCATGCTGAGCATCAACAAGACCCGGCCGACCGCCGAGATCCAGGAGGGCCGGGAGATCGACGACTTCGATGGATATAGCCTGTTCATCGGCGACCTGGACGATCGAACCGGTCAGATGAAAGATGTCATCATTCATGACTTCAGCCGAAAGGATCTGCCGACCCGCACGATCCTGGCCAAACACGGGAATCTCGTGTTCGATCCTGAGCGCAACGTGCTCAATCTCCATCTGCAGGACGGCGAGATCCACGAGTTGGGGGAAGGCGGCGCGGACGTGTACCGAAAGCTGGACTTCGCCCGGCAGACCCTGACGATCCAGGGCGTCCAACAGGCGCTCGAGCGCACCCACCGGCGGACCCGCGGGCAGCGTGAGATGAGAATCGGGGCGATGCGTCGCCAGGTGGCGGAGTACACCGAGGAACACGCGCGCTTCCGTCAGGAGACCGAGAAGGCGCTGGCGAAGATCGGTATCGAGTCGGTCACTCAGCTTCCGGACCACCAACACCGGCCACCGTGGTACGAAAAGTTCGCGGCATTGATCGGCCGCCCAACCGAGGCCCCCCCGGCCATGCCGGACAGCTTCTGGACGTCTGAGCGCAGGCGCCTGGCGAATGAGGCCAAGATCACCCGGGTGCGCGCGGACTCGAAGGCAAAGCAGATCAATCAATACCAGGTGGAGATTCAGAAGAAGTTCTCGATCCCGTTCGCCAGCATCATCTTCGCTCTGGTGGGCGCCCCTCTCGGGGTGCGGGCGAAGCGCGGGGGGCTGACGGCCGGATTCCTCAGCGTGGGTTTCTTCGTCTTCTACTACCTCTGTCTGATCGGTGGTGAACAGCTGGCCGACAGACGATACCTTTCGCCCTGGCTATCCATGTGGTTGCCGAATATTGTCCTGGGGGCCCTGGGCGTTTGGCTCACCCTGCGAATCGCCGAGGTGCCGATCGGACGGCGCAGGCGCGGGAGATCGCAGAATTGAGTGTCGTACGCATCGTAGACCGCTATCTGCTGCGGGAGTTTCTGCTCTACATGCTCCTCGGGCTGTCCCTGTTCGTGGGCATCTACGTGATTGTCGATCTGTTCGAGAAGATCGACACCTTTGTCGATCACCGCGCTGCGGTGACGGCCGTTCTCTCCTACTACCTCTTCGGGCTTCCCCTGATCGTCGTGCAGGTGCTGCCCGTGGCCACGCTGCTCGGGGCCATCCTGGCGCTGGGACAGCTTCGGAAACACAACGAGATCACCGCCATGCAGTCCTGCGGGCTCTCGCCGTTGCGAATCACCCGGCCACTCCTCCTGACCGCCCTCCTCCTGACGGTCGGATCCTACCTGCTGGCGGAGGATGTCGTCCCGGAGGCGTACGACCGGCAGAAGGCGACCCTCGACGTCACGATCAAGAAGAAGCACCCTCACCGCGGCCGGACGCAGCGGGATGTCAACTACATGGGACGGGGAGGCCGGGTCTATCTGGCCCGCGAGTTCCGGCCGAGCCCGCCGGCCATGCACGACCTGTCGATCCAGCATTTCAGATCCAACGGGAGGAGACAGCACATCAGCAGCCGGGTCGACGCAGGACGGGCCCGCTGGCTCGCCGGCCACTGGCAGCTGCAGGATGGGTTCGCGCGCGTATTCGTCTCCGATAGCACGGGCCTGACCTCGGAGGTCGGAGCCGCGTTCCACATCTACGGCGACTCACGCTACGAGGAACAGCCCGACGAATTCTCCCGGCCCCAGAACGACCCCTTCCACATGAACCGGCGGCAGCTGAAGGAGTACATCGACCGGATCAGGGACAGCGGCGCGCAGGTCCAGCAATTCCAGACCGACTATCATCTGAGAGCCGCGTTCCCCCTGGCGAACTTCATCATGGTCCTCTTGGGGACCTGTCTTTCCCTGCGGATTGTTCGGGGGACGATCGCGATGGGGTTCGGGATCTCGATCTCGCTGGGATTCGCCTACTACGGGTTCCTGAGGGTCGGCCAGGCGCTGGGATACAACGGACACCTGCCTCCCCTCCCCGCGGCCTGGCTGGGAAACGCCGTCTTCCTCCTGGTCGGCGCGCTTCTGTTCTGGCGGATGAACCGCTAGATTCGCCTACACCTCAGGTTCCGCGAGGATGGTCTCGGCCAGTTTCGTGTTGTAGTCGCCGCTCAGGAATGCCTCGTTCTGCAGCACCCGGTGATGGAAGGGAATGGTCGTCGCCACCCCTTCGATCAGCAACTCACCCAGCGCCCGCCTCATGCGCCCAAGGGCTTCGGCTCGATTGGGTCCCCGCACGATCAGCTTGCCGATGAGTGAATCGTAGTAAGGCGAGATGCGATAGCCGGGATAGACGTGGGTGTCCATGCGCACACCCAGTCCGCCGGGCGGGTAGAAAAAACCAACCTCGCCGGGACAGGGCCGGAAACTGTGGGCGGGGTCTTCGGCGTTGATGCGGCATTCGACAGCACACCCGGAGATGTTGATGTCATCTTGGGTCATCGGCAGCGGATCTCCGGCGGCCAGCTGGATCTGGAGCTTGACCAAGTCCCAGCCGGTCGCCTCCTCGGTCACGGTGTGTTCCACCTGGAGGCGCGCGTTCATCTCCATGAAGTAGAACTCCCCGTCGCTGTCCAAGAGGAACTCCATGGTGCCCAAGCTCGAATAGCCCGCCTTCTTGGCTCCCGCAACCGCATGAGCCCCGAGGTCACGCCGGGTCTGATCGTCCAGCGCGGGGCTGGGCGATTCCTCGATCAGCTTCTGATGGCGCCTCTGCACCGAACAGTCGCGCTCGAAGAAGTGAACGACCTCCCCGCGCGAATCGCCCGCCAGTTGCACCTCGATGTGGCGGGGGTCGACGATGAACTTCTCGAGATAGAGTTCTCCGTTCCCGAAGGCGGCAGTCGCCTCGGCCGATGCGGTCCGGAACGCTGCCTCGACCTCCTCTGGCTTGTGGACCAGCCGCATCCCTTTCCCCCCGCCTCCCTCCTTGGCCTTCAGGAGAATCGGGTAGCCCAGCTCGGCGCCCATCTTGCGTGCCTCCTCGACCGTCTCGACGACGCCCTCGGAGCCAGGTGTCACGGGAACGCCCGCGGCTTTCATGACCGCCTTGGCCTCCGACTTGTCCCCCATCCGTTGAATGATCTTGGGGGGCGGACCGATGAAGCGGAAGCCGGAATTCTCGCAGGCATCGGCAAAGCGGTGATTCTCGGCCAGGAAGCCGTATCCGGGGTGGACGGCTTCGGCGTTTGAGATCTCGCAGGCGGCGATGAGGTTCGTGATGTTGAGATAACTCTTCGCGCTGGCCGGCGGCCCGATACAGACGGCTTCGTCGGCCAGCTTCACATGCAGCGACTCACGGTCCGCGTCGCTGTAGACGGCCACCGTAGCGATCCCCAGCTCGTGCGCGGCGCGAATCACGCGCACAGCGATTTCACCCCGATTGGCTATCAGAATCTTCTTGAACATAGCGCCCCCGCCGTCTGGCCGCCGGCCACCCTTCCAAGAAGGAAGCGTCTCGCCAGCGGCCCGGACGATGGGGCTCTAAGCGAAACGTTCCCAGGGCTTGTCTGGATCTTGCCCGTTGATGTCGGCGGCGTCTTTCGGACCCGTCTCGGCCTCGGGCTCCTCTTCCTCAGCGGAAGGCGCGTTGCCCTCGAAGGAACCCCACGAGGAGTCACTGGTGGCGTGAATCCCCTTGATCCTGAGCTCGAATTCCGCCTGATTGGTCGCGTTGTGACTCGCTGCATCCAGCGTTATCAGTTTTTCCTTATACAACGCCATCAGCGATTGGTCAAAGGTCTGCATCTGATACTGAGCGGCGCCGTCGGCGATGGCACCCCCGATCAGGGCGGTCTTGGTGGAGTCCATGATGTAGTCCCGGATCGTTTCGGTATTGATCATGACCTCGACCGCCGGCACCCGGCCCTCTCGATCGGCCCGGGGAATGAGCCGCATGGAAATGACCGCCGCCAGGTTCGAGCCCAAAAGGAAACGCACGTCATCGTGCTGGTGCGGGGGGAAGAAGGATACGATCCGGTTGATGGTCTGGGTCGCATCCGCGGTGTGCAGGGTGCTCAAGACCAGATGGCCGGTGTCGGCGGCCATCAGCGCCACCTGCATGGTTTCGCGGTCTCGGATCTCACCCATGAGCAGGACGTTGGGGTCCTGCCGCAGGATGTGCTTGAGCGCGGTCAGGTAGCTCTCGGTGTCCAGTCCCACCTCACGCTGGCTGATGAGAGACTTCTCATCCCGGTGCAAGAACTCGATCGGATCTTCGATCGTGATGATGTTCTTGGCGCTGGTGCGGTTGATGAGATCGATCATCGAGGCAAGGGTGGTCGACTTGCCGCTACCCACCGTTCCGGTCACCAACAGGAGACCGCGCTGAAGACCGGCCAGTTTGCCCACGACCTCGGGGAGATTCAGATCCTCAAAGGCAGGAACCCCCAGGGGAACGTGACGGATGGCCATCGCGATCGACCCGCGCTGGTAGTAGAAGTTCGAACGGAATCGAGCCAGACCTTGGATGCCGAACCCGAAGTCGATTTCGCGGTTCTCGGCAAACTCCTCCTGCTGCAAGGGGGAAAGGATCTGCTGCGCGAGCTGTTCGAGGTCTTTCGCCGTGGAGGTCGGCATGTCGATGGACTTGAGAGCCCCATCGACGCGGATCACCGGGCGGGACCCGACTTTCAAATGAAGGTCGGACGCCCTGTGTTCCAGCATCTCTTCTAGGATCTTGCGGAATTCCACCCTCGTGTCTCTCCCCTTTGAGTGGGTTGCGACCTTACGAGGGCAGGCGGGGCGGAAGGGCCCACCGGCCAATCGCCGGCGGCACTAGGCCGCATGTCTTAGTCGGGACGGATCATGAAGAGCGGCTGATTGAACTCCACCGGCTCCTCATTCTTGACCAGCGCTTTGACGACGGTGCCGGAGACCTCGGCTTCGATCTCGTTCATCAGCTTCATCGCTTCGATGATGCAGACCACTTCTCCGGCTTTGACCCTGCCACCCACCTCTGCGTAGATGGGCGCGGTCGGCGAAGGCGCCTGATAAAACGTCCCGACCATCGGGGACACGATCGGCACCAGATTCTCCGCCGCCTCCTCAGGCGGTGGGCTGCTGCCGGCCGCGGGATCGGCCGCCTCGATCGGGGCGTTCGGAGCCGCCGGCGCCGGCGCACTCTGCTTCCCCTTGGAGACGACGATCTCCTCTTGGATCGCCTGCCCGCTGGTCGTGCGTGACTTCGAGATTCGGACAGTGCTCCAGAATCTCTTCACTTCCAGCTCATCGATCTCGCTCTGCTCAACGAGTTCGATGAGTCTCTTAATATGATCGACACGCATGGGCTGGCTCTCCAGACTCTTCCCTCATCGCCGCTCCGGTGCTGGAGGCGGCTCAGGAGGGGGTTACCCCTTTACACGCTCGATATAGTCCCCCGTCCGGGTATCGACCTTGAGCTTATCCCCAACATCGATGAACAGGGGCACTTGCACCGTTAGACCGGTTTCCAGGGTCGCCGGCTTGGTCGCTCCCGTGGCGGTATCGCCCTTCATCCCGGGCTCGGTCTGACTGACCGTAAGAACCACGTGAGCTGGGACTTCCACGAGGAAGGGCTGGCCACCCCGGTTCAGGATCTTGACCGGGTCATTCTCCTTGATGAACTTCACGGCGTCACCGACCACCGAGGCCGGGACGGTGAACTGGTCGTAGGTCTGCATATCCATGAAGTGCATCAGCTCGCCGTCGGAGTAGAGGTACTGGGTGTCACACTTCTCGAGACGCACTTCCGTGATCTTCTCACCCGCGCGGAAGGTCCTGTCCAGAACGGCCCCGGTCAGGACATTCTTCAGCTTCGTGCGCACGAAAGCCCCGCCCTTCCCGGGTTTGACATGTTGAAACTCGGCAAGCCTGAACACGGTCCCATCGAGCTCAAGTATCATGCCTGTCCTGAAATCTGCTGTTGATGCCATCTTCCTCTCCGCTGACTCCTGCTGACCTACAACGAACGTGGCTCCTGCCGGGGCTGTGCCCTCGACACCGGGCATATCAGGCCCCGGTTGGAGCCGTCTCCAATGCCGGCCCACGTTAGCAGAAGCCTTCCGGGGTGTCAATTGAGGGGGTGGCTGGCAACTGGTTTCGGGGCAGGGAGTTGGGGAGACGGTTGCGATGTTGCCCCGTAGGGGCGGAGCCCAGGAGCTCACGGCGCTCCGGCCCTCGCCTTGCCGCGGACTCCTGCACGACCCCGGGGGCCCGCCCCCTCCCAAGAGGTCCCGCGTCGTCTCGACTCCGCCCGACATCGGTGAGGTTCGGAGGGCAGGCGCGTGAGAGATTCAGCGCGCGTCCTTTTCATCCCACACCCTTGCCAGCGGACTGGTAGTCCGCTGATTCTTGACAAGCTCAAACCGCGTATTTACTTGTGATACAGCAAGATAACGCTCGACCCCGGGGGCGAGATCCTGCCCGCATTCGGGCAGACAGGTGGGCAGTCGATTGCTACGACCGAGCCGCTGGACTGTGCACGAACGTCCGCGCGATCGCCTCCAGCGTTCGCAGCTGAGGCGTCTTGTCCCCAGGGGGATTGAAGACGGCCAGATCGATCAGGTAGAGGCGATCGCCGGCATGAAAGCAGATCAGCTTGAAGGGCCCTCCCATGGGAGGATCCAGGTTGCGATAGACGCCGTGGATCTCCAGGGCATCGTACTGGAGAAAGGTCCGTTCGCGGACCGTGCTGCGTCCAGGGTCGATCTCGTCTCCGCCGTAGTAGTGTTCGCACACCGTATCCCGGATCCCCATGGCGAGATTCGGGTCCAGGGTCTCGTCCGACTTCTCCTGATAGTAGACGAACATCCAGAGCATCGCGCCGTTGGGCTGCATCGTCTTGATGCGAACGAAGCGGTTTTCGGTTTGCTCTTCGACGGTGTATCCCTCGGGCACCCGCAGGGTATAGCCGTGGCGCTGCTCGATGCCGCGCACCATCGCGGTCTGTTCGCCCCCCAGATACATGGTCTTGATCAGACCTTCGATGACCGCGTTCTCGAAGCGCGCGACCAGAGCCTCCCCCTCCTGCTCGAGAAGCGAGAGGAGCCCGTCCCGTTCGGCGGCGTGCACGAAGAGCACGGTCTGCCCATCGGCCCAGACGTCGGCTCCGAAGGCATAGGCCGCCGCTCTTGCGCCCATCTCCTGGTGACGGGCAACGCCCAGGGCCCGCTTGGCGGCCTCGGAGCCCCAGGTCGCGTCTCGGAAATCGGTGAGGATGATCAGATTGCGCCAGTCCTTGCGGTGCCGGAATCCTGTCGAGTCGGTGCGTTCGACCTTGAATCGGCGCTCATCCCGCAGCGGGGTGTGCACCTTCTTCCCGAACAGGTGGCGCAATGCCTCGGTGCGGTCATCACGCTCCTGGAAATCGCTGACCAGGGAGAGATCCTGGTTGGGCCCCACGGCCGCGGAGAATGTGCTGGTGCAACCGGAACCGAGAAGAAGCCCGGAGATGGTCAACAGGAACAGGCCGAGCCCCAGATGGCGCCGCGTCATGAATCACCCCTTTCTGACAAAGAATGGTCTCTTTCGATAGCCTACGGCAGGTTGACCGGGGCGTCCAGGGGTGCGGGGCTGGTTGAGTGAGGATCGGCCGTACGGACTCTAGCGCGGCGAGGAGCTGCCGCCGCTCGAGTCGGCCATCGTGCTGCTCGCGACCGCCTTCGGCTGAAGCCGGGCGAGACGATCTTTGAACATCCGGGCCCGCGACTCGAGCAGCTTGATCTCGCGCCGAAGGAGGGCGAGCGTTTCGGTGCGCTGTCTCTTGGCGCTCACGAAGAGGTAGAGGGCATCCTGATCCCCCAGGACCAGGGTCACGCTGCGAGGCACGCCGGCGCGAATCAGGTCGATCTCGACGGTCTCACCATGCGGAATCTCGGCCAGCATCGCCGTCAGGTCACCCGCCCGCTGGAGCGGGTGGTCGTTGAAGCGAATCAGCTGATCCCCCACGAGGATGCCGTAGCGGGCCGCGGGGCTCTGCGGAAGCACCTCCACCACTTTGATGCCCTCGGCCCCTTCCTCATCGGGCCGCGTCGGCCGCAGGGTCTGGACCCCCATGAATCCGCGGGCCTCTCGCTGGCCGCTTTCGATCTCCATCACGGCCTCGGCCACGCGCTCGGCCGGCACGATCACGCCCGCGTCGAGCGGTATCCGGTTCTGCCCGGGCAGGATCTGCTCTCCCGACACCGCCCCGCTGATCAACCCGATCCAGTCCCCGTTCAGATTGACCAGGGCTCCCCCGCCGTTACCGGGGTAGATCGGCGCGGTGATCCGCCAGAGGTATCCGTGCCGGTTGTCGAAGTGCGTTTCGATGCGATCGATCGAGGTGGCCTCGGCGAGGGTCAACGTGGGGGCCCCCGGGGTCGTGCCGGTCCAGGGACCGTAAGCCACGGCCGCCACCCAGTCCGGCAGGGCGCCCGTGTTGCGGTCGGGGAGGCTCAAGAACGGAAACGGCGCACCCTCGACCAGGTTCAAGACCGCCACGTGGGTGGCCGCATCCATCCCCTTGTAGATGGCAGGGATCCGCTGTCCGCTCGGAAAGTGAACCGTGATGCTGTCGCCGGGCTGCGCGGCCCGGGCGGTCGTGACCACACACCCGTGCTCACCCAAGACAATCCCGGACGCAATCAGCCGCTGGTAGGAGACGCGCGGTGGGCGGTTCGGATCGTCGCTGGGAACGCTGGTTCGCAAGCGGTAGCTCACCACGCTGACGACCGCGGGGCTGACCTGCTCGTAGAGATCGCTCAGGGCACCTTCCAGCCAGCAGCTGGAAGGGCCCTCGGAGATGGGCACATCGGAATCGAGCTGAGCAAATGGGTGGCCGACGACAAGTCCGACCACCCAGAAGAGGAGGATCCCGGTCAGAACCGGCCACCGGAGGCGGCAGGTCAATCTAGAAGGTAATGACGACGTCACTCTGCGAGTCCCTGTCGCTTTGGACCGTCCTTTGTCCAATGCTGCCCCGGGGAACCAGTTGGCCCTCTTGATCCAGCATGTAAGGCTCGAGGAGATACTCCTCATCCAACCCTTCCTGATCGTCACTGTCCGGTAGTTCAAGATCGGCAAACGGACCGTCAACTCCAGCGTCCGCGGGGTTTCTATCGGAGACAGCTTCGACATTGTCGGCCATACCCGGCATTCCGGTACCCGGGTTGGTCATCGCACCGCCATCGTCGGAGCCGCCACTGAAGCCAATGAGCAAGCCGACGCCCAAGCCGAACGCCGCACCCATGGCGGGGCGCAACCAGGCGGAGGCTAACGCTTCGCGCAGCCATTCACCCACGCTGAGCGACTCCCGCACGGGCTCGTCGGCAACTTCCAGCTGCCCGGCCTCGGCTTCGGCGATGCGCGCCTGCACCGCGGCAAGGAACCCCTCGCCCGGATCAGTCTCGGGTAGATCGTGGAGCAATCCCAAAAGGCATTGCAGTTGTTCTTCCTCGTCTGCGCATTCCTTGCACATGCCGAGGTGAGTGCGAAGTCGCTCTTCCTCCTCGAACGTCAGGTCTCGATCGAGGTATTCGGAGAGACGTCGTTTGGCTTCGCTGCATTTCATTTCGCCGGCCTCCGCTTGAGAACGGGCTCAAGCATCTCTTTGAGTTGGTTCCTCGCGCGATTGATCCTGCTGCGGACGGTGCCGCCGGGTATGCTCAGGACCAATTCGATCTCCTCGTAGGTCAGTTGCTGCACATCGCGTAGCAGAATGACCTCGCGGTACTTCATGGGCAGCTTGTGAATGGCGGCCATCACGATTTCTTCCACCTGATGTTGATGCGCCGCACTCTCGGGACCCGGACGTTTATCCGCCAGAAACGCTCCGGAGTCTCCGGTGGCCTCCAGCAGGCTATCCAAGCTCATCACGCCCTTGAGTCGGGACTTCCGCCGGATCTCGTTCTTGGCCAGATTGGCCGCGATCGTGTAGATCCAGGTGCTGAACCGCCCGCTGCGCCGGTAGCGCTTTCGGTGGAGGTAGACCCTGAGGAAAACCTCCTGAGCGATTTCAGCGGCCCGGTCCCGGTCGTAAATGAACCGGTGGACAAGATTGGTCACCTTGCCCTGGTAGCGCCGCACCAGCTGTGCAAAAGCAGCCTCACTCCCCTCGACGATTTTCTCCATGAGGTCTTCGTCGGGAAGCTCGGTCAAGCTCAAGCTGTCATTTTGCTCGGCAGCTGGCATATCCCTCGTTTCGTCTGCATTTACCCGGGACTCAGGGGCTGGTTCCGCAGGGGTGCGCGAATCCTGTCCGCTCTTGCTGGGCGACATGCCTACCTCTCGTCCTCAAGGCTCTCAAGAAAGTCGGTGAGCGCAGGATCCTCAGGGTTCCACTTCAGTCCAAGTTCAAGTACTCTCAGAGCTTCCGCCGCTCGCCCGGCATCGAGCACCACCTGCGCAAGGTGACGGTAGATCTCCGGATGGCGCCCACCCAGGGAAATGGCTCGATTGAGCCACTCCTCCGCTCGCCCCAGATCGCCCCTCTTGTACCAGAGCCAGCCCATGCTGTCGAGAAAAGCCGGATTCTGTGGATCCTGCTTGAGCGCTCGCTTGATGAGCGTCTCCGCCTCGTCCAGACGCATCCCCCGGTCGATCCACATGTAGCCCATGAAATTGAGTGCTTCCGCGTTCTCGGGCGTGTGGGCCAGGACCGTGTCGACCGCCTCGGTCGCTTCGTCGATCCGGGCATTGGCCTCCAAGAAGGTCGCGTATTCGAGTCGCACGTCGTCGTCATCCGGCGCCCGGGTCAGCGCCTCGCGGACAAACTCGAGGCCGCGCGACCATTTGTGGAGCTCGCGGCAGAGAGCGGCGGCCACGAGGGCCGGCTCGGGGTCGACCTCATCGAGAACCATCCACCGCTCGACGTAGGAAAGGGCCTCGGACGGCCTCCCGAGATCCGCCAGACTGAAGCCGGCCACCCGCCACGCTTCGACGCTCTCGGGGGCGAGTTCCGTCAGCTGCCGTGCAGCTGCTAGGGCCTCTTCCAGGTTCCCTTCCGCGAAACCGATCCGCATCTCCCACAGGAGCGCGATCTCGGCCTGGATCCCCATCGTTCTGGCCTCGGCAATGAGTTCGAGCGCCCGGTCGACCAACCCCTGGCGATAGGAGATCAGCCCCAGCTGCAGAACCGGCAGCGCATCCTCGGGGTGCTGCTGCCGGATCGTGAGCAGCTCTTGCTCCGCTCCCTCCCATTGGCCCGAATCCATGAGCAATTCGACGAGCTGCCAGTGTACCTGCTTCTGCTCGGGAAGAGTCTCGACCAGGGCACGGTAGAACCGGACCAACTCGGGGATCCGGCCCACCTGCTTGAGCAGCGTCGTCATCTGTTCGCGCAGGCCGGGATACTCCGGCGCGATGTCCAGGATTGTCCAGAAGTCTAGGACGGCTTCATCGTATCGCCCCAGGCGCGTGAAGAATCCCGCTCGGCGGTCGAGCAGTCGCGGCGAGACGGGGTTCTTGGCCACCAGTTGGTTGAGGGGGAGCAAGGCCTCCTCGTATCGCCGCAACCGTTCGAGCAGGTTGCTCAAGACGGTCAGGTGGCGCGTCGTCGGACGGATCTCGCTCAACCGGGTGAGGTGCGGCACCGCCTCATCCAGCGCGCCGGACGCGAGAAGACCCGCGCCGCTGGCCCAGAGGGCGTCGGCGTGGAGGGAATCCAATTCGACGGCGCGCTGCCCCAGTCGGGCGGCCTGCGCCGGCTCACGCATCTCGAGATAGCACATCGCCTGGCGGGCGATGACCTCGGCGTTTCCCCCGGTCTGCTCCTCCACCTGGGCATAGAGGGCGAGGGCCCCCGACAGATCGCCCGCATCCTCCGCCTGGATGGCGCGGCAGAAAAGCGTCCAGAGCCGGTCTCTCTCGTGGACCGAATCCGGAACCGCCGCGGTGGCGATCTCCCCCTCCAAGAGGGGCATCAGAGCCTCCTGAGCATTCAAGCCACAGACGCCGCCCCCGATGAAAAGCGCGCAGAGAATCCCGACCACGGCCCTTATTCGGTGAGGACGCAAACGTTTAGGTCGGTTATTCTTCAAGTCCTGACCCCCTCCACCGTCAGCGCCGGGAACACCGGTCCGTACCAGGAGTATATCGGCATGGATGCTATCAGACTTCTCTCTAGAGGGCATACCTTCTCGTGGGGCGATAAGGTCCCACAGAAGGAGGACGCCGCGGTGCACTTTTTGACAGAAGCACCAGCTCCTACGTATACTTGCCGATGTAGGGAAGGGAGGAGACGGATGAAAGCAAGACGACTCAGCCAGCGGCATGTGCGCCTCGTCGGCCTGATGGCACTCGTCCTCATCGCCTGGGGTGGGAGTGGTTGCTATACCCGCCTCAGTCATCCCGCCCACCAAGAGGATCTGGCGTCGTCCGAAGCCGCCGGAAGCTGCACGCGTTGCCACGCAGAGCGTCTGGAGGAAAGCCAGGACGGCTCCTCCTGGGTGGACTACTACAGCTACTCCTCCTCACCCTGGCTCAACTACTACGCGTCACCCTGGTGGTACGAAAGCGAGTGGGTTCACTGCAACTGGGAATGCTCGGAGCCGACCCAGTCCCGCTGGGTCGCCGGCGAGAAAGAACCCACCGGCCGTCTCGCCTGGGGACGACGGCTCACGGCCGATGGCAACTCCCCCCATGACGACATCGACCGCACGACCAGTTCCGCCCCCAACATCCCGGCGCCCTCCGCGCCGGCGTCCTCCGGACCGTCCGTGACCGCACCGGCTGAATCCGGCACTGGAAGCCAGGCCGCGGATCGAGAAAAGGAAGCTGAAAAGCAGAAGCGTCAGTCGGGTCGAGCAGTCCGTCGATAGGCTCTCCTACAAAGGATGTTTAAGGATGAGGTCCCTCGTTCTCTCGCTCTTCGGTGCATTGGTTTGTCTCTCCCCCGCGGTTGCCCAGGAGGATGTCTGGGTTCCCGACCTTCCCCTCACCCACGACACGGGCACCTCCGCGCGGGCCATGGGAATGGGCGGCGCCTATCTGGCGATCTCCGATGACGCCTCCGCGCTCCGCGCCAATCCGGCCGGCCTGGCGCGGATCGGGCGGATCGAGTTCGGCGCATCGCTCGTCGATCGCACATTGGACCTCAAGACGGTCGACCAGGGAGATCCCTCCAATGCTGATCTGGCCAAGTCGCGCATTGCGGCCTTGAGCTTCGTCTACCCCTTCCCCACCTACCGCGGCAGCATGGTCCTGGCGGTGGGGTATTTCGTTCCCCATGTGCTGGACCGCAACTACGTCCGGGCGGGCGGCAATCGCCAAGAACAGCTGTTCGAGGAGGGTGCGGTCGCTGAGTGGTCGGCCGGCATCGCGGTGGACATGAGCCCCACGCTGTCGGTCGGCGTGCGCGCAACCCGCATCTACGGGTCCCGCTTCCAGGACTGGGTGTTTCAGAACGCGGACTACGATGTGCACGAGATCTCCGACCTGGAGATCTCCGGATTCACGGCCTCGGTCGGCGCCTTGGCGCGTGTGGCGCCCTGGGCCCAGCTGGGGCTCGTGCTCGATCTTCCTCGCTGGCTGCGCAACGAAGCCACCTTCGACGACTTCATCACCACCGAAGACATGACCCTGCCCTTCAGCGTCGGCGCCGGCTTGGCGGCCTCGCTCCAGAGGCTGTTGATCGCCGGTGACATCCGGATGACCGACTGGACGCAAATCGACTACGAAGGGCCCCTGCGCTACACCGACGCGAGTGGCAATCGTCAACTCGCCTACCGCCGAACCTGGAATCTCCATGTGGGAGCCGAATACCTGGTCGATCTGGGGAACACGGTTCCGATCCGCCTGCGGGCCGGGCTGGCCCACGAGCCGGTGCCCTACCGGGTGGTGTTCGAGGACATCACCGAGGAAGGTGATCCGGTCTACAGCAAGGGACGCTTCAGTCCTGACCGGAGCTACTTCACGATCGGGGGCGGAGTTCTTCTGGCGGAATCTCTGACGCTGGACGTGGCCTACGCCAGCGGGTCGTTCGAGCGGAAAGGGGAAACCCTGACGGAGCAGGAAGAGGAACGGCGGCTTCTGATCACCGCCAGCTTCCGACTCAACTAGCGGGCGGCTATTCGGGGGCCGGCAGTTCGTCAGATGCGGTCAGACCGGCCTTGTCCAGCCAGACGGCCAGCCTTCCCGAGTCGAGGGCTTCCTGCGCAGCGCGCTGTTCAGCCGACTTCTTGTTTGGTCCGGCTCCCGTGCCCAGCACCTCTCCCCGGACAATCACTTGTACCGTGAATCGTTTGTCGTGATCGGGCCCTTCCTGACTGATCACCCGGTACCGAGGGTGCAGGCGGATGTGGGCCTGCACCTTCTCCTGAAGGATGCTCTTGAAGTTCTGCTTCTCGCCGTCGGCCAGGATCCCGCGCACATGCTGCAGGAGAGAGCGGTGGACGAAGACCCTCGCCGCATCGACCCCTTGATCGAGGTAGATCGCCCCCAGCACTGCCTCGTACGCATCGGCGAGGATCGAATCGCGCTCCGCCCCTCCCGACTCCCGTTCCGCTTCGCTCAGAAACACGTAGTTGCCCAGGCCGAGCTGGTCGGCCTGATCGGCAAGGACGGCCTTGCTGACCAGGAGTGACTTCTTCTGGGTCAGTTCACCTTCTCGTTCGTCCGTGAAGGTCTGATAGAGGTGCTCAATCACCACGAGTTCCAGAACCGCATCGCCCAGGAACTCGAGACGTTCGTTGGAAGCCGGGAGGTTCTCGGCCTCACCTCCCAGGAACGAGCGGTGGGTCAGGGATTGCTGGAGGAGGGTCACGTCGCGGAATTGAATGCCGAATTGATCCTGGAACCTCTGCAAGGTGCAGGGGATGTCCTCGGCGGTGGTCGGCAGAGATGTCCTCTTCGGCCCCCCAAACAAGGCCGTCAGAGCCCCCATCCACTGCCTGATGAAGCCCATGTTCAGTTCCCCAGCGCGCTAGATCGCCGGATGACGGACTCGACCGATGACCATCACACCGCCTTGAAAAGCAGGGATACGTTGTGCCCGCCGAACCCGAGCGAGTTTGAGAGAACCGTCGAGATCTTCTGCTCCCGCGCGGTCTTTGGCACGTAGTCCAGGTCGCAATCCTCGCCGGGAACCTCATGGTTGATCGTCGGGGGAATCACGCCGTCCCGAAGCGCCATGACCGAGGCGACGGCCTCTGCGGCGCCGGCGGCCCCCAGGAGGTGCCCGGTCATCGACTTGGTGGACGTGACCGCGAGTTTCTCGGCATGGGCTCCAAAGACGGACCGGATGGCGAGGGTCTCGCCCCGGTCGTTGAGCGGCGTCGAGGTGCCGTGGGCATTGATGTAGTCGACGTCCTCGAGGTTGATCTGGGCGGACTTGATGGCGAGCTTCATCGCGCGCGAGGCGCCTTCGCCGTTCGGTTCCGGGGCCGTGACGTGATGGGCGTCGGCCGTCGATCCGTATCCGACCAACTCGCCCAGAATGTCCGCTCCGCGGGCGTTGGCTGACTCCCACTCCTCCAGAATAAGCGTCGCCGCCCCCTCGGACATCACGAAGCCGTCGCGGTCTTTGTCGAACGGACGGCTGGCCGTCTCGGGCGAGTCGTTGCGCGTGCTGAGCGCTTTCATCGAGCAGAAGCCCGCCAGCGCCAGCGGAGTGAGAGGCGATTCCGCCCCTCCGGCGACCACTGCGTCGCTGTAGTCCTCGCGAATAAGCCGGAAGGCTTCACCCAGCGCATGGGCGCCTGAAGCGCAGGCCGAGACGGTACAGAAGTTGGGCCCCTTGGCATTGAACACGATCGAGAGCTGGCCGCAGGCCATGTCGGAGATCATCATGGGGACAAAGAAGGGACTGACCCGCGAGGGCCCGCGATTGAGCAGCACCTGATGCTGCTTCTCGAGCGTCTCGATTCCGCCAATCCCCGATCCGATGATGACCCCCATGCGCTCGGCGGGGTAAGTCTCGGTGTCCAGCCCGGCCTGTTCCATCGCCTGCAGGGAGGCCACCCACGCATATTGAACGAATCGATCGGTGTGTCGGATGGCCTTGCGGTCGATGAACTGGGCCGCATCGAAATCCCGCACTTCCCCCGCGATCTGGCTGGTATACGGTTCCTTTTCGAACCGCGTCAGCGGCCCGATCCCGCCCTTGCCGTTTCGGATATTCGTCCAATAGGTCGTGAGATCATTCCCACAGGGTGAAACCACGCCCATTCCGGTGATCGCTACGCGACGTTTCATGTCCAGGATATCCTTTTCCCGGTGCGGATGTCACCGGTGCCCAGAGGAGACCCGCCGACACCCAGCCCCGCACCTGTTGTGAAAGGCCGATCCTAGCTACTGGCCTTCTCGGACAACTTCTTCTTCAAGTAGTCCTGGGCGTCACCCACGCGGATCATCTTCTCCGCGTCTTCGTCGGGGATCTCGATGCCGAATGCATCTTCAAACGCCATCACCAACTCGACGGTATCCAGAGAGTCCGCGCCCAGATCGTCGATAAAGGATGCTTCCGGGGCCACCTGATCGGGCGTCACACCCAGCTGCTCGACGATGATCTCTTTGACCCTCTCTTCGTAGTTCTCCATGATTCCCTTCCTCCTCAATCGTGAGGTCATTCGAAATCCCGGTTCACCCCGGGATCCTCATTTCACTGACTCTCGCGAAACGTCAAGATCTCCTCTGCCTTGCCCAGTGCTCGGCAAGACAAGCTTCTATCGGTTTGCCTGAGCAGGCCCTTCAGGACCTGGCCCGGGCCAATCTCCACACATTCTTCGGGGCCCCGCGCGGCCAGCGCGCGCATGGTGGGCTCCCAGAGCACGGGACTCAAGAGCTGTTTGACCAATGAGGCCCGGATGTCGGCCGCGGCCGTCACCTCGTCCCCCGACGCATTGGCGAAGACGGGAAAACGAGCATCCTCGATCTCTACCGCTTCGAGGGCTTCCTCCAAGCCGCGCGCCGCCGGCTCCATGAGGGGCGAATGAAAGGCCCCGCTCACGTTGAGCGGCACGACCCGCTTGGCTCCCTTCTCCTTGAGCGCCTCGCCCGCCGCGGCAACCGCCTGCGGCTCACCGGAGATCACCACCTGCCCCGGCGAGTTGAGGTTCGCGGGCTCCACGATACCGCTCGTGGCCTCGCAGATCTCGCGCACGGCCTGGGCATCCATCCCCAGAATGGCCGCCATGGTCCCGGGCTGCGATTCCCCAGCCGAGAACATCAGTTCGCCCCGGCGGCGGACCAGCCGCACGGCGTCCTCGAGTTTGAGTGCGCCGGCCACGGTATAGGCCGAGTATTCGCCCAAGCTGTGCCCGGCGGCCATCAGACCGGCCGGCTCCCAGGACGCTTCCATGGCAGCCCAGGCCGCGAGGGAGTGGGCCAGGATGGCCGGCTGCGCGTTGCGCGTCTCCCGGAGGCTCTCCTCGGGACCCTCGAACATCAGCTCGGACAGGGAAAAGCCGAGGGCTTCATCGGCCCGATCAAAGACTCCCCGGGCGGCCGGAAACTGATCGCCCAGGTCCTTTCCCATACCCACGAATTGGGACCCTTGTCCCGGAAAAAGCAGCGCTCTCATCCTTGAATTCCGTCCTATGATGCACCGCCCCGATCCTCATCCGGCATCGGGGCGCCTTTTGCCTAAAGACCTTTCTTTCATTACCCTGGATCAGCGAGTTTTGCAAGGGGTAAGCGGGGGGCCTGAGGCCGCTGAGCCGGGGCCGAGGGGGGTCAGGAGCTCGCGGCGGTCCCGTGGGATACCATCGCATCCGATTCGGCGGCAGCGAGAATGGCCTCTTCGAGGTTCCCCCGAATGGTCCGGGCGGCCACCTCGATCGCCTTGCGGATGGCCCGGGCCGAGGACCTACCATGGCCGATGACGCAGACACCCTTGGTCCCCAGGAGAAGGGCGCCACCATATTCCTCGTAGTTGAGCCGCTGCTTGAGGCCCTTGATCGCGGGGCGCATCAGGAGGGCTCCGGCCATCGCGGGAACATGGGCCCGGATCTCCCGGCGCACGACCTGACCGCCGACGCTGACAATGCTCTCGATGAACTTGAGAATCACGTTCCCCGTAAACCCGTCGCAGACAACAACATCGGCCCCACCGTCGAACACATCCCGTCCCTCGACGTTGCCGATGAATCCGAGCGCCTCGCGGGATTGGTCCAGGAGTTGATATGCGGCTTGGGAGAGGGCATTGCCCTTCGAAGGCTCCTCACCGATGTTCAGGAGCCCCACCCGAGGATGCTCCACGCCTAGAACGAGCTGGGCATAGATCCGCCCCATCTGCGCGAACTGATAGAGGTGGAGTGGCTTACAGTCGGCGTTCGCCCCCACGTCGAGGACAACGCACTGCCCGCTGCCGGTGGGCACCACGCTGGCGATCGCCGGACGCTTGATACCCCGCATTCGTCCCATGCTGAGCAGGGAGGTCGTGACCACGGCCCCGGTATTGCCCATGCTCACGAGCGCATCAGCCCGGCCGTCACGGACCAGCGCCGCACAGACGGCGATCGAGGAGTCCGGCTTTCGGCGGAAGGCCCTCTCTGCCTTCTCCCCCATCTCGACCTGCTCGGCGGCGTGAGCCACAAAGAGCGGGAGGGGTTCGGGCGCCACCGAGCGCAGGGCATCCCACACCTGCGGCTCGTCCCCCACCAGGAGGACCTCGAGCCGATCAGGCTGGTGCCGGACGGCTTCCACCGCACCGGCAACGACCACCTCGGGGCCACCGTCGCCGCCCATTGCGTCGACCGCGATCCGTACTCTGCGGGGTTCGTTTCCCATGGTATGAGGGCATCCCACCGGCGGGGGCCGGGGGGATTACTCCTTCACCATGAGGATCTCTTCGCCCTTGTAGTACCCGCAGCTCGTGCAGACGCGATGCGGACGCTTCGCCTGACCGCAATTCGCGCAGGTCACCTGGTTGGGACGCGCTAGTTTGTGCGATGCCCGGCGCTTGTCCCGGCGGGCTCTCGAGTGACGCCTCTTCGGAAGGGCCATTGTCTTCTCCTTCGCTAATGGTTCTCCGGATCTCTATCCGATTTCGACTTCAGTTTGCTCAGCGCCGCCCAGCGCGGGTCAACATCGCCATCCGCCGGGCAGTCACATGTCTTCTCATTCAGATTGCCGCCGCACTGGGGGCACAGCCCCCGGCAGTCGGGACCGCACAGGGGGTGGGCCTCGATTTCCACCAGAATGGCCTCGCGGACCTCATTGCCCAACGAGAACTTCTCCCCATCGTGGATCACGACACCCTCTGGAGGCAACTCCTCTGATGGGTTTCGCGTCTCGCGCGGCCGGATCAGAACCATGAGATCGATCCTGAGATCCGTGGCAATCTTGCCAAGACAGCGGACGCAACCCTGCTCCACCCCCACCCGGGCCGTGCCCCGGACCTGGAATTCGTCCCGGGTGCGCACGATGACGAGGTCGACCGCGATCGGCCCCGTGACCCGCACACCCTCAGACTCCAGGTCGAGGTCCCGGGCCGCGAGTTCGTAGCTTTGCTCGCTGGTTCCTTCAGCAAACTCGCTCAGCCCGAATGTCAATGCCTCTACCATGTTACGCGATCTAGTCCCTGTTCAGGTCCAGGCCGAAGAAACCGATCTCCTCGGCAGCGGTCTCCGGCGCATCCGAAGCGTGAACCGCATTGTGTCCCTTGTCGATGCCGAAGTCCTTGCGGATCGTGCCTTCGGTGGCCTCGGCCGGATCGGTCGCGCCCACCAGCTTGCGCAGCTGGGCGATCGCATCGTCTCGTTCCAGCACCACGGCGCAGATCGGCCCGGAGGACATGTACTCGACCAGGTTCTCCAGGAAGGGCTTGCCCTCGTGGACGGCGTAGAACTGCTTCGCCTCATCCGCGCTCAGATGCACCATCTTGAGCCGGAGGATCCGGAAACCGGCGGCCTCCATCCGGGCGAGGATCCGCCCACTCTCACCGCGCTCCACGGCATCCGGTTTCACCATCGTAAAGGTCTGTTGGACCATGCTGCGAATCTCCCTGATTAAACGCCGAGGGCCTGCTTCATCAGCGGCCCGACATCCGCCGGCACGTTTGCGACCGCGATCCCTGCGCTCTCCAAGGCCTTCACCTTCTCTTCCGCGGTTCCCTTCCCGCGGGAGATGATCGCGCCGGCGTGCCCCATCCGCTTCCCGGGCGGGGCCGTCCGACCCGCGATGAAGGCGACGGCCGGTTTCTTCAGCTCTTCGGTGATGTACTCGGCGGCTTCCTCTTCGGCGCTCCCGCCGATCTCACCGATCAGCACGACACCCTCGGTGTCGGGATCGTCCTTGTACAGCTCGAGCACGTCCAAGAAATCGGTACCGATGATCGGATCGCCCCCGATGCCGATACAGGTCGACTGTCCCAGCCCGTGTTGCGAAAGCTGCCAGACCATCTCGTAGGTCAGCGTGCCGCTGCGCGAAACCACGCCGATCTTCCCGGGCTCATGAATCTGGCCGGGCATGATGCCGAGCTTGCACTTGCCGGGGCTGATCAGCCCGGGGCTGTTCGGTCCGACGACGCGCGTGTCGCTCGCGTAGACGTCCAGCATGACGCGGGACATATCGAGCGCCGGCACGCCCTCGCTGATCACGACCACCAGTTCGAGACCGGCATCGGTCGCTTCGAGAATGGCGTCGGGCACGAATGCGGCGCGCACGTAGATCGCCGACGCGTTGGCGCCCGTCTCGGCCACGGCCTCCTCGACCGTGTTGAAGATGGGTATTTCGTCGAGTTTGCTGCCACCCTTGCCGGGGGTCACCCCCGCGACGATCTGGGTGCCGTAATCGCGCATGGCCCGGGCGTGAAACGACCCGTCGCGGCCCGTGATGCCCTGCACGACGACTTTGGTATTTTCATCAATCAGGATACTCACCGGACACTCTCCTTACGCGTTCACAGCCTCGGCCTGACGAATTGCTTCCTGCACCGCCTCTTCCATCGATGCCGCGAAGATGGCTGCGCCACTGTCTTCCAAGATCTTCCGGCCACGGGCCTCGTTGGTGCCGGTCAAGCGCACCACGATCGGCAGATCGATCTTGATCTTCGTGAGAGCGGTGACGATCCCCTCGGCAACGTGATCGCAGCGCGTGATGCCGCCGAAGATGTTGAAGAGGATCACCTTCACTTGGCTGTCCGCGGTGATGATCTCGAGCGCGGCAACAACCTTCTCCGGACTCGAGCTGCCGCCGATGTCTAAGAAGTTGGCCGGCTCGCCGCCGAAGTGTTTCACCAAGTCCATGGTCGCCATGGCCAGGCCGGCCCCGTTGACCACGCAGCCGATCTGGCCGTCGAGCGGGATGTAGGAAAGCCCGAACGTGCGGGCCTTCTCGTCGTGCGTCCCCTCGGTGTCCGGATCGCGAAGCTCGGCCAATGCCGGCACGAGCGAAACCCGGCTGTCATCGATATTGATCTTGGCGTCCAGCGCGAGGACGCCACCCTCCTTGAGCTCGACCAGCGGATTGATCTCCGCCAGCGAGGCGTGCGTATCCAGGAAGGCCAGCGAGAGCTTGCGGATCGCGCCCGCGATCTGCAGCGCCTTCTTCCCGTCCGGCTCGATCTTGTGCGCGAGCTGACGCGCCTCGTAGGACAAGAGGCCCTGATCGGGATCGAAAGGCATCTTGTGAATCAACTCCGGTGTCTTGGCCGCCACCTCTTCGATGTCGATGCCGCCCTCGCGGCTGACCATCATGATCGGCAAACCGCTCTCCCGATCGAGGATCGCGCCCAGGTAATATTCGTGCCCGATGTCGGCCGCCGGGGTCACGAGCACCATCCTGACCGGCAGACCCTTGATGCTGAGCTTCAGAATGTCGGCAGCCTTCTGCTCGGCTTCCTCCGGCGTCGCCGCCAGCTTGATTCCGCCGGCCTTGCCGCGACCGCCCATGTGGACCTGAGCTTTGACGACCACCTCGGCGCCGATCTCCTCGGCAGCCGCGCGGGCCTCGGCGGCGGTGCGGGCCACCTTGCCCCCCCGAACCGTGATTCCGTGCCGGCCGAGGATCTCCTTGGCCTGGTACTCGTGAATGTTCACGCTTCTGCTCCCTTCCCCGGGCGGACCCGGACTCCATCCGGACCGCCCGAACACTCTCGCAAACTGAAACGCAAGCCTACTTCTTGGCGAAGAAGTCCTCCAGAACCGACTGCAACGTGGGCTCGCCGATCTCCTGCAGATCGTAGCGGACCCGAACCGCCGGCTTGTCGATCTTGACGATCCGCCTCAGATCGATCGGGGTGCCGATGACCACGAGATCGCAATCGACCTGAGCGATGGTGGCCTCGAGGTCCTTGACCTGCTGAGCGCCGTAGCCCATCGCGGGCAAGAGCGAACCGATCTCGGGATAGGACGCGAAGGTGTCCTTCAACTCACCAACCAGGTAGGGGCGCGGGTCGACCAGCTCGGCCGCACCATACTTGGTGGCCGCGACCACACCGGCGCCGTACTTCATGCCGCCGTGCGTCAGCGTGGGACCGTCTTCCACGACGAGGACCCGCTTGCCCTTGATCGCGGTGGGATCATCGACCGAAAGCGGCGACGCCGCATCGATGACCTTGGCGGTCGGGTTGTGCCGGCGGATGTTCTCGCGAATGATCTCGATGCCATCCGGACTGGCGGAGTCGATCTTGTTGATGACGATCACGTCGGCCTGCAGGAAGCAGGTGCGGCCCGGGTAGTAGACCAGCTCATGTCCCGGCCGGTGCGGATCGACGATGGTGATGGTCAGGTCCGGCTTGAAGAACGAGGTGTCGTTGTTGCCGCCGTCCCAGATGACGACGTCGCCTTCCTTCTCCGCCTCACGCAGGATCGCCTCGTAGTCCACACCCGCGTAGCAGATCGTCCCGCTCTCGATGTGCGGCTCGTACTCTTCCATCTCTTCGATCGTGCACTCGTGCTTCTCGAGATCCTCGAGGGAGGCAAACCGCTGCACGCCCTGGCGCGCCAGATCGCCGTAGGGCATCGGATGGCGCGCGGCGACGGCGGTCTTGCCCATGTCGCGCAGGAGGCCGGAGATCTTCCGCGACGTCTGGCTCTTGCCACAGCCGGTCCGCACCGCCAGCACGGCGATCACGGGCTTCGAGCTCTTGGCCTGCGTGGCTTCGGGACCATGGATCGAGAAGTGGGGTCCCATCGAGTGGACCCAGGCGGCGATCTCCATCACCTTCTGATTGGAAAGGTCGGAGTAGGCCAACACGATCTCGTCGATGTGCTCTTTCGCGACCAGGTCGGGCAGAGACTCTTCCGGAATGATCGGAATCCCGTTGGGGTAGAGCTCACCAGCCAGAACGGCGGGATAGGTCCGATCCTCGATACCCGGGATCTGGGTGGCGGTGATCGCAATCACCTCCACGGAGGGATCGTTTCGATACACCATGTTAAAGCTGTGGAAGTCTCTTCCGCCGGCTCCCAGAATCACAATTCGCCTGCGCTTCTCTGACATTATTGTCCTCCTCGTCTCTGGAACGCATGGGGCGCTCCCGATCCGCACCTCCCGAGCCAGGGAGAACGCCTGAGTTCGCCCCCTCATCCGGGTTGATCCGGGAAGACTCACCCAGCGAGGCGCGCGCCTTTTCACGCACCCAGCGGCCAGGGAGGGCAGAACTTAGCGACAAATTTACAAGCTTGGGATCATAGCAGACGAAGCGCGGGCTGTCAAAAAGGGGATCTGCAACTAGTTTGGCGATTCGCCCCGGAGGCGCTCGGCCAGCGACGTGGTCGAAAACCCCGGCAACAAGGGGACGCGCACCACCCTGCCCCCGGAGGCCTCCACGGTGTCCCGGCCGACGATCCTATCGAGGGCGTAGTCGTCGCCCTTGACCAGCACGTCGGGGCGCACCGCTTCGATAAGCTCCGCAGGCGTGTCCTCATCGAAGAACACGACGTAGTCGACCGGCCGGAGCGAGGCAACCACAAGCCCGCGGGCCTCTTGCGCGACCAGCGGTCGCGTGGGCCCCTTGAGGCGCACGACGGACGCGTCGGTGTTGAGCCCGACGACGAGCCGCTCGCCCTGATCACGGGCCTGCTCTAAGAGCGTCACGTGGCCGGCATGGATGAGATCGAAGCAGCCGTTGGTGAAGACGATCCGTTCACCGGCCCCGCGGTGGGCCTCGAGGCGTACGAGAAGCTCGGGGAGGCCCAGAATCCGTTTCGACGCGCGCGCGGCGGCCTCAGGCGGGGTCATCGCCCACTCCCTTCGAGGCCACGAGCGCTGCGGTTGCCAGGCTGGCGCGAATCTCGTCCAGGCTCGTCGTCGCCGTGCCGAGTTCGCGAATGACCCTGCTGGCGGCATGATTGGCCAAGCGGGTGACGTCTTCGACCGGCACCCGGGCGGCCAGCCCGAGGGCCAGGGTGCTGATAACGGTATCGCCGGCGCCGGTCACGTCGTAGACATCCCGACCGGCGGCCGAGATGTGGACCGTCGGCTGCCCGGCGCGGAAGAGCGACATGCCCTCCTCGCCACGCGTGATCAGCAGATTCTCGGCCTGCAGCCCCGCCAGCAACCTCTGCCCCACCTCCTCCAGGGATTCATCGTCCGTAATCGGCTGACCGGCGGCGAAGGAGGCTTCTCTCTTGTTCGGGGTCAGGATGGTCACCTGCTTGTAGCTGTGAAAGTGCGTCTCCTTCGGATCGACGCAGACCGGCAACCCCTGCTCGCGAAAACGCGGGAGGAAGGCATCGAGGAGACGCCGGCAAATGACGCCCTTGCCGTAGTCGGAGATGAGCACCGCCTCAGCTTTCGGAAGCAGCGATTCGACCTGCTGGGCCAGGCGTTGGAAGGGAGCATCCCCCAAACGGCTCACCTGCTCCCGGTCGATCCGCACGACCTGCTGGCCGCGCGCAACCAGGCGCGTCTTCTTGATCGTGGGGCGGTCGGGATCGGTGACCAGGTGTGCGGTGTCGATCTCGTGGCGCTCGAGGGTGGACCGGAGCAGCCGGCCACCGTTGTCGTCACCGGTGACCGAAACCAGAAGAGGAGTGCCGCCTAAGGATCGAACGTTGTGGGCGACATTGGCGGCGCCGCCCAAGCGCTGGCTTTCGCGCTCGACCTTGACGACCGGAACCGGCGCCTCGGGCGAGATGCGCAGAGCATCGCCCCAGATGTAATGGTCGAGCATCGCATCGCCGAGAACCAGAACGGTTCGCCCGCTGATGCTGCCCAGATGTTCACTCAAACGCTTGAGGTCGGCAGTGGTCATGAGCATATGATCTCGGTTGCCTGTGGTTCGGAAGCCCTAAGGTCCGCCAGGCAGTGGACCACACGCCGCCCTCAAGCGCAAGAGAGCAGCACGCCCACCCGGCCCGCTACGGGCCACGTTGACCTTCAGGCGACGGTCCATAATCACCCGGGACGAAACCACGACCCCGAAGGGTGCGAAGAGTAGATTGAGATCAGAGTCACTGCAGCGGTAGGACAGATTGCCCACGTAGAGACCCTAAAGCGTCAATAAATCTGAGTTGAAATCGCGGGGGGGTATTGAAAACGGG
>CAZTDY010000058.1:0-25925 GCA_964612295.1 uncultured bacterium
TGGAGAAAGAGCTGCGCTTCGCGATTCGCGAAGGTGGCCGTACGGTCGGCGCCGGCGTGGTCACCGAAATCGTTGAGTAGTGCTTTGGCGCCCTGGCCAGATGCCGGGGCGCCCTTCGTGATAAACCGACGAGAATATCGGAGGAAGCCCTGGTGGCTGGACAGAGAATCAGGATCAAGCTGAAGTCGTTTGATCACAGTGTGCTCGACAAATCGGCAGGTGAGATCGTGCAAACCGCGCGCCGCACGGGGGCCATCACCGCGGGGCCGATTCCGTTGCCGACCAAGAAGAGTATCTACACCGTGTTGCGGTCGCCGCACGTGGACAAGAAGTCTCGCGAGCAGTTCGAGACCCGCGTGCACAAGCGGCTCATCGACATCAGCCAGTCGACTCCCCAGACCATCGACGCGTTGATGAAGCTTGAGCTTCCCGCGGGTGTTGACATCGAGATCAAGCTGTAGGTGTCACAGTTCTGGCGGGTGGGGCCGTGCCAGAGGCCCGCACCGCCAAAGTTTCAGGAGCAAGTCATGGCAGGCTTGATTGGTAAGAAAATCGGAATGACGCAGCTGTTCGAGGAAGACGGTCGGGTGATCCCGGTCACGATCCTCGAGATGGGCCCCTGCCCGGTGGTCACGAGTAAGACCATTGAACGGGATGGTTACCAGGCTGTGCAGTTGGCCTACGATCCGGTGCCGGAGCGCAAGCTGGTGAAGCCCGCGATCGGCCACCTGAAGTCGAATGAGGTCGGGCCCCACCGCACGCTGCGGGAGGTTCGGACCGAGGAAGCCTACGAGCCGGGCACCGTCCTGGACGTCTCCATGTTCGAGATCGGCGACAAGGTCGACGTTGCCGGCACGACCAAGGGGAAGGGCTTTCAGGGTGTTGTCCGCAGGCACGGCTTCCACGGCGGTCGCGAGACCCACGGGTGCAAGACGCACGCCGTCCCGGGTTCGATTGGTATGAGTGCCAGTCCGGCCCGCGTGGTCAAGGGCAAGAAACTGCCAGGTCAGATGGGCAATGTACGCAAGACGATCAAGAATCTGAAGGTTGTCAGAATCGATGCCGACCGCAACCTCCTGGTGGTCCGGGGCGCTGTCCCGGGTCATCGGAATGCACTCGTAACGGTGCAGAAGTGCGGGAAGCAGGAGAAGAAGGGTTAGCCATGGCAGTTGCCAAGCTTTATGCGCACACGGGCGAGGCCAAGGGTGACGTCAACCTGCCCGAGGGTACGTTCGGGGTCGAGCCAAATCGCCACGTGATGTGGGAGTCGGTGCGTAACTACCTTGCGAACCAGCGTCAGGGAACCGCCTCCGTGCGGAGCCGCTCCGAGGTTCGCGGCGGTGGTAGGAAACCCTGGCGTCAAAAGGGCACCGGCCGGGCCCGTGCGGGAACGAGTCGTTCCCCGGTGTGGGTCGGCGGTGGCCGGGCGTTTGGTCCCCAGCCGCGTGACTACTACTTCAAGCTCCCCAAGAAGGTTCGCCGTCTGGCTCTGAAGTCGGCGCTTTCGGAGAAGGCTACGGCGGGTGAGGTTTCGGTGGTGACCGACTTCAAGGTCCCCGAACCGAAGACGCGCGAAGTGGCCAAGATTCTCAAGGGGTTGGAGCTCGAGGGAAAGAAGTGCCTGCTGGTGGTCGGAGAGCATGACAGCGATCTGATGCTCGCGGGCCGCAACATCCCGAAGCTGAGGATGCTGGAGTGCCGGCTGCTCAACGCTTACGAGGTCTTGCATGCCGATCAGCTCCTGGTGATGGAGTCGGCCTTGTCCAAGATAGAGGAGGCCTGGGGCTGATGAAGTTAGAACCACGGGCGGTGATCCGCAAAGCACTGATTACGGAAAAGGGCGCCTTGATTCGCGAGCAGGGCAAGACCGGCACCCGGTATGTGTTCGAAGTCCATCCGGATGCCAACAAGATCCAGATCGTTCATGCGATCAAGGAGATGTTCAAGGTCGACGCCACCGAGGTGCGGACCATGAACTTCAAAGGTAAGCTGAAGCGGTTGGGCCGCTACCAAGGGCGCCGTCCGAGTTGGAAGAAGGCAGTGGTGACGCTGAAGCCGGGCCAGACCATCGATATCTTCGACGAGGTCTAGCAGCGGAGGCGGATGCGAGGACTTTTCCGGTCCGACCCATATAGATTGGCCAGTGAAGAAAACGTTCCAGAAGGAGCACCGAGAATGGCATTGAAGAAGTTCAAGCCAACAACCCCGAGTCGCCGGTATATGACCGTGGCCGATTTCTCGGATCTTACCAAGAAGAAGCCCGAGAAATCGCTCCTGCGGCCGCTCAAGAAAACCGGCGGACGCAACAACCACGGCCAGGTGACGGCATGGTGCCGGGGCGGCGGACACAAGCGTCGCTATCGGGTGATCGACTTCCGGCGGCGGAAGCACGGCATCCCCGCCAAGGTCTCCGCCCTCGAGTACGACCCGAACCGCTCGTCGCGGATCGCGCTCTTGGTCTACGCCGATGGTGAGAAGCGCTACATCCTCGCGCCCGACGGCGTGAAGGTGGGCGATTCGTTGATGGCGGGGCCGACCGCGGACGTTCGCGATGGGAACGCGTTGCCGCTGCGCAACGTGCCCCCCGGAACGCCCATTCACAACCTCGAACTGGTTCCCGGCAAGGGCTCCCAGGTCGCGCGCGCGGCCGGTGCGGAGTGCCAGCTGATGGCCAAGGAGGGTGAGCAGGCTCACGTGCGGCTACCCTCGGGCGAGGTGCGGATCTTCAACCTCGAGTGCTATTGCACCGTGGGCCGGGTCGGCAATGTCGATCACCAGAAGATCGTGATCGGAAAGGCCGGCCGCACCCGCTGGTTGGGCAAACGTCCGAGCGTCCGGGGCGTCGCGATGAACCCGGTGGATCACCCCATGGGCGGCGGCGAAGGCCGTTCCTCGGGTGGCCGCCATCCGTGTACGCCGTGGGGCAAGCCCACGAAGGGTTACAAGACCCGCAAGAAGAACAAGCAGTCAGACAAGATGATCGTCCGTCGTCGTCGGTAAGGGAAGCAGGAGAGTAGCATGCCGCGTTCGGTAAAGAAGGGCCCCTTCGTTGAAGAGAAGCTGCTCAAGAAGATTGAGGAGATGAACAAGTCGCGCGAGAAAAAGGTCATCAAGACCTGGACTCGGCGCTCCGTGATCATCCCGGACTTCGTGGGGCATACGATTGCGATCCACAACGGGAACAAGTTCATCCCGATCTACATCACCGAGAATATGGTCGGACACAAGCTGGGTGAGTTCGCCCTGACGCGGACCTACCGCGGGCATGCTTCCGATCGGTCCAGCAAGCGGAAGTAAGGCAAGCGCCTTCGCGCAGCGCGGGAAGGCGATCTCTGGGGGAAGAGAGCAAGATGGAAGCCAGGTCAATCGCTCGGTTCGTGCGCGTGTCGCCTCGCAAGGCGGATCAGGTGCTTCGTCTGATTCGTGGCGAGCAGGTCGACAAAGCGCAGGAGATCCTGACCTTTACGCAGCGTCCGATCGCCACCCAGATCGGCAAGGTCCTGACCTCGGCGGTGGCCAACGCCACCGTGATCGACGAGGAGATCGCCGTCGATCGCCTCTTCGTCAAAGAGGCGGTGGCCATGGCGGGTCCGACCATGAAGCGGATCCGGCCGCGGGCCCAAGGTCGGGCGAATCGGATTCTGAAAAGAACGAGCCACATTCGGATTGTCGTAGAAGAGAGGTAAGCACATGGGACAGAAGACCCATCCGATCGGCTTCAGGCTGGGCATTGTCAAGACCTGGGATTCGCGTTGGTACGCAAAGCGTAACTACGCGCAGCTGATCGAGGAAGACCTGATGATCAAGAAGTACATCAGGAAACGTCTTCCCAACAGCGGCATCTCCAAGATCATCATCCAGCGCTCTTCAAACCGCGTGGACGTTACGATCCACACGTCGAAGCCGGGCATGGTCATCGGCAAGAGCGGCGCCCAGGTCAACCAGCTGCGCGACGAGTTGCAGCACGTGACCTCCAAGGAAGTCTTCCTCGACATCAAGTCGGTGGACAACCCCGATCTGGACGCTCGGTTGGTCGGTGAGAACGTCGCCCGCCAGTTGGAGATGAGGGTTTCGTTCCGCCGGGCGATGAAGAAGGCGATGTCTTCGTCGGTCCGCGCCGGTGCCAAGGGCATCAAGATTCGTTGCGCGGGTCGTCTGGGTGGAGCCGACATGGCTCGCACCGAGGAGTACCGCGAAGGCCGCATCCCGTTGCACACGCTCAGGGCAGACATCGACTATGCGCAGGTCACAGCCTTTACAACCTACGGAACGGTCGGTGTGAAGGTGTGGATCTTCCACGGCGAGATCATCGGTGGGCAGGAAGTCGACGAGAGGGCCAGTGCCCCCAAGCCGCCGCGCGGCGGGCGCCGGCGCTAGCTTATAACTGAGGAGGCAGTCGTTCCATGTTGATGCCGAAGCGGACAAAATTCCGCAAGCAGATGCGAGGTCGCAGGCGGGGCAAGGCCCTTCGCGGCAACACGCTCTCCTTCGGTGATCTGGGCTTGAAGGCCACCGAGCCGGCCTGGGTTTCGAACATTCAGATTGAGGCCGCGCGTGTGGCTATCAACCGTAAGATCAAGCGTGGCGGCAAGATGTGGATTCGGATCTTCCCGGACAAGCCGATTACCAAGAAGCCGGCCGAAACCCGCATGGGTAAGGGTAAGGGCGCGCCTGAGGGTTGGGTGGCCGTGGTCAAGCCCGGCCGGGTTCTGTTCGAGCTCGAGGGCATTGAAGACTCCTTGGCCCGCGAGGCGTTGCGCCTCGGCGCCGCCAAGCTGTGCTGCAAGACGAAGATTGTCACGCGTGAGGCTTTCACCGCACGCATGTAGGGGGCCCCTTGGGCGTGACCCCGGAGGAAGGTTGCCGTGAGTGAGTTCAGCACGAAAAGGCTGAGAGAGCTGACCCGCGAAGAGGTCGAGATTCAGCTGCGGGATTGGGAGGAGGAGCTGCACAACCTCCACCTGCGCGCATCGCTCAAGCAAGAGGGCAATCCGCTGCGCATCCGCGGGATGCGCCGTGCGATCGCCCGCGCGAAGACGATGTTGCACGAAGACGAAAAAGGCATTCACGCGCTCGCGCGCCAGGACAAGAAGTAGGCGCGATCGGTTTGATCGGCGCACTTCGCCCATGAGGACAGAAGGGGCTTAGATAGCGATGGAGAAGAGAACGATTCGGAAGGTCCGTGAGGGACTGGTGGTGAGCGCGGCCATGAACAAGACCGCCGTGGTCCTCATGAAGCGCCGTTTGCCGCATCCCGTCTACGGAAAGTACGTGGTGAAGAACAAGAAGTTCTACATCCACGACGAAGAGAACACGTGCCAGGTTGGCGACAAGGTTCGCATCATGGAAACCAGGCCTCTGAGTAAGCTTAAGCGTTGGCGTTTGGTTGAGGTTCTAGAGCGCGCCCTGTAGGGCATCTGAGGGGAGCACTCCGCTCGCGGATCATTAGCCGCGATCACGCGCCAAAGCGCGCGCCGGAGGAAGGGTCATGATTCAGCAAGAGACGATGTTGGTAATCTCGGATAACTCGGGCGCCCGCCGGGCCCAGTGCATCAAAGTTCTAGGCGGAACGCGACGGCGTTATGCGAGCGTTGGTGACGTCGTGGTGGTGGCCATCAAGGATGCCCTCCCGAACGGGGCGATGAAAAAGGGGCAGGTGGCCAAAGCCGTGATCGTGCGAACCAAGAAAGAGGTCCGTCGTCAGGACGGCACCTACATTCGGTTCGACGAGAATGCGGCCGTCATCGTGGACGACAACAAGGAGCCGAAGGGAACGCGTATTTTCGGCCCGGTCGCCCGCGAGCTGCGTGAGAAAGAGTTCATGAAGATCGTGTCGCTGGCTCCAGAAGTGCTCTAGCGACAAACGAGGAGGTAGAAGGTGGACATTCGGCAGGGTGACACGGTCATCGTCATCAGTGGTGACGAAAAGGGCAAGACCGGCCGCGTGATCTTTGTGGACGTGGACAAGAACCGCGTCGTCGTCGAGAAGATCAACATGATCAAGCGTCACACACGGCCGCGTTCCCAGGCCCAATCGCAGGGCGGCATCATTGAGAAGGAAGCGCCCATCCACATCTCGAACGTGGCGCTCTACGACCCCAAGGCCAAAGGGGCGACCCGGGTGAAGTACCGTGTCCGCTACGAAGAGGATGCCGGTCGGAAGGTGAAGGTCAAGGATCGTCTCTCGGTCAAGTCCGGAGAGGTCATCGAAAAGCCGGTCCCCAAGCGCGGCTAGATTGAAGACGGAGGCAGATCATCATGGCGAAGCAGGAGCCAAAGGGGAAGGCCAAGGGCAAGAAGGGCGGTAAGGCTGGTGCCAAGAAGGGCAAGGCCAAGATCGTCATCGAGCCGGGTCCCCCGCCCCGTATGCGACTGCACTATGAGCAGGAAGTGATTGAGGGGCTGAAGAAGCGGTTCAGCTATGGCAATCCCCACGAAGTGCCCATGATCAAGAAGATCGTGCTCAACATGGGTGTCGGGGATGCGCTGACCAACAGCCGCTTCCTCGAGGCGGCGACGGAAGACCTGACGACGATCGCCGGGCAGAAGCCGGCCACCAAGCGGGCCAAGAAGTCGATCGCCAGCTTCAAGCTCCGGGAAGGCAATCCCATCGGCACGATGGTCACCCTTCGCGGCGCGCGTATGTATGAGTTCATGGATCGCATGATCAGCGTGGCCATCCCGCGGATTCGCGACTTCCGAGGCTTGCCTCCCAAGGGATTCGATGGGCAAGGCAACTACAACTTCGGGATCAAAGAGCAGATCATCTTCCCAGAGATCAGCTATGACAAGGTCGAGAAGATCCGCGGCATGAACGTCACCATCGTCACTTCGGCAAACACGGACGAAGAGGGCTTCGAGCTCCTGAAGGCAATGCGCATGCCCTTCAGAGATCGGTAGCAGGAGGTAGATCAAGCGTGGCGAAGAAGGCTCTGATCGAGAAGTGGAAGCGTGAGCCCAAGTTTGGGGTTCGCAAGTACAACCGCTGCAACCGATGCGGCCGCCCCCGTGCGTATATCCGCCGGTTCGGCATGTGCCGTATTTGTGTGCGCGAGTTGGCGCTGAATGGCGAGCTCCCGGGCGTGGTCAAGGCCAGCTGGTAGTGTGCGGGCCGCAGTGACCGGCCACGATAGAAGGAGATACGCGAATGAGCGTAAGCGATCCCATTGCTGATTTCCTGACGCGGATTCGGAACGCCACCAGGGCGAAACACCGCCGGGTGGACGTTCCCGCATCGCGCCTGACGGAAAACATCCTCAAGCTTCTCGAGCGGGAAGGTTACATCGCCCACTTCAAGCGCGTCGATGACGGCCGTCAGGGAGTGCTCAAGATCTATCTGAAGTACGATCCCGTCGACGGCAGCTCGATCATCGAGGGCATCCAGCGCGGAAGCACGCCGGGCCGGCGGGTCTATGTCGACAAGAACGGCATCCCCCGCGTCCGCGGCGGCATGGGTACGGCGATCATCACCACGCCCCGCGGCGTGTTGACCGACAAAGAGGCTCGCAACGCCGGGATCGGCGGCGAGCTGGTGGGAACGGTCTGGTAGGCGTCGGGTGAGTCCGGCCGGTGATCTGGCCTGAGATATAAGGAACTGTAAGCTATGTCTCGTATCGGAAAGAAGCCTATCCCGATTCCATCGGGCGTGACCGTCAAGGTCGCCGGGCAGCGCGTGGTCGCCAAGGGTCCCAAGGGACAGCTCGAGTGGACCTGTGTTCCCGAGATGAAGGTCGATCTGAAAGACAACGTCCTGACGGTTGGCAACCCGCACGTGACGAAGCGGACCAACAGCTTGTGGGGAACGACTCGCACGGTTCTCAACAACCTGATTGTGGGTGTCACCGAAGGATTCAGCCGGGTGCTCCAGGTTGAGGGCACCGGGTACCGGGCCGAGCTCAAGGGCAAGACCCTGGTGCTCAACGTCGGCTTTGACCATGACGTCGAGTACACGGTGCCCAAGGAGATCGAGATCTCGGTCACCCCGCGTCCGCTGAAGATCTTCCTGAAGGGGATCGACAAGCAGCAGGTGGGGCAGATCGCGGCCGAGATTCGGGCCCTCAAGAAGCCTGAGCCTTACCACGGCAAAGGTATTCGCTATGAAGATGAGCAGGTCAGGCGCAAGACCGGCAAGTCCGGTGCCTAACGGAGGAATGAACGATGAGGTCGATTGCACGGCAGCGGCGTGAAGGGCGACTGAAGAGACATCGCCGGATTCGCAAGAAGCTGCTCGGCACGAGCGAGCGTCCGCGCCTGGCGGTGTATCGGAGCCACGCCCACATCTACACGCAGCTGGTCGACGATGTGAAGGGCCAGTGTCTGGTGGGTGCTGCTAC
Organism: uncultured bacterium; assembly: GCA_964612295.1. Classification (GTDB taxonomy): domain Bacteria; phylum Eisenbacteria; class RBG-16-71-46; order CAIMUX01; family WJJG01; genus CAYQJL01. The sequence continues at coordinate 8,334 of CAZTDY010000058.1, forward strand.
GACCAGCCCGGAGCTGAAAGAAGTGCTCGAGGGCAAGTCGAAGACCGAGGCCAGCATAGAGGTGGGGAAGCTTATCGCCAAGCGGGCAGCGGACAAAGGTATCAAGCAGGTCAGTTTCGACCGCGGAGGCTATCTCTACCATGGGCGAATCAAGGCCCTGGCGGAGAGTGCCCGAAAAGCAGGGCTTGAGTTTTAGATCGGGCGCTCGCGCAAGAGCGAACGAAGGAGGCCTAAGTTGAATCGCGACAGGCGTGATCGAGGCGACAGGATGGACCGGGACGGTGGTCCCGAACTCGTCGATCAGCTCATACACGTGAATCGGGTTGCCAAGGTTGTCAAGGGTGGACGCCGCTTCAGCTTCAACGCGCTGGTTGCCGTCGGTAACAAGGCGGGGACCGTCGGAGTTGGGCTGGGCAAGGCCAACGAAATCTCCGACGCCATCCGCAAGGCGACCGAGTCGGCCCGGAAGTCGACGTTTGAAGTGCCGATTCACCGGGGAACCCTGCCGTACAAGATCACGGCCCGGTTCGGCGCTGCTTCGGTGCTGCTCAAGCCTGCCTCTCCGGGTACGGGAGTGATCGCGGGCAGTGCGGTGCGGACGATCCTCGAGTTGGCCGGGGTGCAGAACATCCTGACGAAGAGCCTCGGATCGAACAACCCGTACAACATGGTCAAGGCCACCGAGATCGGTCTGCGGAATCTCCGCAGCGCAGGCGAGGTCGCCCGCCGTCGTGGCAAGAGGGTCAACGAAGTGTTGGGCTTCGCGGCCGGGAGGACCAATGGCGAAGATTAGAATCACCCAAGTGCGGAGCGCGATCAATCGCCTCGAGAAGCAGAAGCTTACGATCCGGGCGCTAGGTATCCGCAAACTGAACCATAGCGTGGTCCACGAGGATACGCCGCAGATCCGCGGCATGGTCAAAGTCGTGCATCATCTGGTCCGTGTAGAATCGGTTGAGGAGTAGGATCGATGAAACTGAATGAACTGAAACCGGCAAAGGGCGCGACGAAGAATCGCCGTCGGCTGGGAAAGGGCACGGCAACGGGCCAGGGCGGAACCAGCGGCAAGGGCCACAAGGGCCAGAAGTCGCGTAGTGGTGGCGGAACGCCTCCCTGGTTCGAGGGTGGCCAGATGCCGCTCCAGCGCCGGGTTCCGAAGCGCGGGTTCCACAATTTCAACCGCAAGGTCTATCAGGTGGTCAATGTTGCCGATCTGGCTCGCTTTGAAGCCGGGGCGACCGTTGGTCTGGCCGAGCTCTTGAAGGCCGGCCTGGTCAAGAAGCCCCACGTACCGGTCAAACTGCTTGGCAATGGAGAGATCGAGCAGGCGATGACCGTCAAGGTGCATGCAGCGAGTAAGTCGGCGATCGAAAAGGTCGGCCAGGGTGGTGGCAAGGTCGAGATCCTGGGCCAGGGTTAGCCTTTAAGGAGTGACCATGATCAGCAAGATGGAGTCGATGTTCCGGATTCCGGAACTGAAGCGCCGAATCCTCTTCACCATCGGAATCCTCGTGATCTACCGCTTGGGTGGTCACATCACGGTTCCGGGGATCGACGGGAACGCGCTGTCGAACTGGTTTGCGCAGAGCCAGGCCGGCGGGCTCTTCGGGCTCTACGACCTGTTCGCCGGGGGCAACTTCCGCCGGGCGACCATCTTCGCCCTGGGGATCATGCCCTACATCAGCGCATCGATTATCTTGCAGCTCTTCGGGGCGGTGATTCCTTACTTCGAGCGCCTGCGCAAGGAAGGCGAGCAGGGCCGGAAGAAGATTACGCAGTTCACCCGTTACGGAACGGTTCTGTTAGCCCTCATTCAGTCCTACGGGATCAGCATCTACCTGCTGAGCATGGCGGGTCAGATCCCGGGGCTGATCTCGATGAACACGTTTGGGTTCCAGCTGATGACGATGCTGACCCTGACCAGCGGCACCGTGCTGGTGATGTGGCTGGGTGAGCAGATCACCGAGCGCGGCATCGGAAACGGCATCTCGCTGATCATCTTCATCGGAATCGTCGCGCGATTCCCGACGGAGTTGCTGGCAACCTGGCGGCTCGTGCAGGGCGGCGACATCAACATGCTGTTCCTGATCATCCTGCTCGCCGGCATGGTCGCGGTGACCATGATCGTGGTCGCGATGACGCAGGCGCAGCGGAAGATCCCGGTGCAGTATCCCAAGCGCGTAGTCGGCCGGAAGATGGTGGGAGGTGTGAGCACCCACATCCCGATGCGGCCCAACACCGCGGGCGTGATTCCGATCATCTTCGCGCAGTCGATCATCGTGTTCCCGAGCACGTTGGGGAGTTTCTTCCCCGACAGCTTCGTCGTGCAGGAAGTGACCAATATGCTCCGGCCGGGGCAGCCGCTTTACATCCTCCTGTACTCGATGATGATTATCTTCTTCGCCTACTTCTATACGGCGATCGTGCTGAACCCGGTCGACCTGGCGGAGAATATGAAAAAGCAGGGCGGCTTCATCCCCGGCATTCGCCAGGGCAAGCCGACGGCGAACTACATCGACCGGATCCTGACGCGGATCACGTTCCCCGGATCGGTCTACCTGGCAGCCATCGCGATTCTGCCGGACATCCTGATCTACCGCGCGGGGATGCCCTTCTACTTCGGCGGTACCAGCCTCCTGATCGTGGTCGGGGTGGCGCTGGATACGCTGCAGCAGATCGAGGGGCACCTGTTGGTTCGCCACTATGACGGATTCATGAAGCGCACCCGCCTCAAGGGCGGGCGGCGGATGTAGGGAGGCAAGGAGAGCCTGATGAGACTGGTCCTGCTCGGCGCGCCCGGCTGTGGAAAAGGAACCCACAGCGAGTGGATGGTCAAAGAGTTGAACATCCCGCAGATCTCGACGGGGGATATCCTCCGCGATGCGGTGCGGGGCGGTACGGACCTCGGCCAGCAGGCCAAGCAGTTCATGGACAGCGGCGCTCTCGTGCCGGATGAGCTCATCCTGGACATGATGAAAGAGCGTCTGGGCGGAGATGACGCCAAGAACGGATTCATCCTCGACGGCTTCCCGCGCACCGTGGCGCAGGCCGAGGGTCTGGCCCGCACGTTGGCCGGCGAGGGACAGAAGCTCGACCGGGTGGTGCGCATCGATGTGGACGCGAACGAACTCGTGGGCCGTCTTACGAGCCGGCGCGTGTGTTTGAACTGCAAGGCGGTTTACAACGTCAGTTTCCGTCCGCCCAAGAAGGACGGGATCTGCGACGCTTGCGGCAACGAGATCATCCAGCGTCCGGACGACAGCGAAGAAACGGTCAGGGAGCGCCTGAAGGTCTACGAAGATCAGACCGCGCCGCTGATCGATCACTATGGCAATCAGAGCCTGTTGGCCACGGTCGACGGGAACCAAGGCTTCGCCGAAGCCCAGACGGGCATCCGGACAGCTTTGGGGCTCTAGGGGCGTTCATGATCCCGATCAAGAGCCCGTCAGAGATTGACAAGATTGCCGAGAGCGCGCGGATCGTAGGCGGCGCACTTCGGTTGGTGAAAGAGATGATTGCCGAGGGGGTGACGACCCTCGCCCTGGATGCGGAGATCGAGTCTTACATCCGCTCCCAGGACGCGGTCCCCTCGTTCAAGGGTTACCGGGGGTTCCCGGCGAGTGCATGTATCTCGGTCAACGACGAGGTCGTGCACGGGATTCCTTCGGATAGGGCTCTGCAGAACGGTGACATCGTCAGCGTGGATGTGGGGGCCTACAAGAGCAGCTATCACGGGGACGGGGCCTGGACCTTCGCCGTGGGGGAGATCGCCGGGGAGACGCAGAACCTCATGGCGGTCACCCGCACAGCACTGGAGACCGGCATCAAGAACCTCCGTCCCGGTGCGCGCCTGGGTGAGTTCTCGCACGCGGTGCAGAGCTACGTGGAAGCCCAGGGTTTCAGCGTGGTGCGTATGCTGGTGGGGCATGGCATCGGACGGAAGCTCCACGAGGAGCCTCAGGTGCCGAATTTCGGCGCCCCCACCGACGGGCCGCTGCTCAAAGCCGGCATGGTGCTGGCCTTAGAGCCGATGGTCAACGGCGGTGGGTACGACGTCCTGACGAAGAAGGACGGCTGGACGGTTGTTACGCGCGACCACTCGTTGTCGGCTCACTTCGAGCACACGGTGGCCGTCACGGAGAATGGGGCGCGCATCCTGACCACGCCGGGTCCCGGAGATCCGGTCTAGGCGCTAAGAGAAGCGCCAAGGTAAGGAGAGAGCGATGAAAGTAAGGTCTTCGGTCAAGAAGATTTGCGAACACTGCAAGCTGATCCGGCGCAACGGCATCGTGCGTGTGATCTGTAAGCGGAATCCCCGGCACAAGCAGCGTCAGGGATAAACAGGAGGTACTACCTTGGCCCGTATCGCAGGAGTTGACCTTCCGAACGAGAAGCGGATCGAGACCGCGCTGACCTACATCTTTGGGATAGGTCCGACCACGTCGAAGCGCATTCTTTCGACGACCGGCGTGGACGGCAACATCCGGGTGAAGAACCTCACCGAGGAAGATGCAGCCAGGCTCCGCAACGAGATCGAAAACACCTATCGGGTGGAAGGTGCGTTGCACACCGAGATCGGCATGAACATCAAGCGTTTGATGGACATCGGCTGCTATCGCGGCATCCGTCATCGCCGGGGTATGCCGGTCCACGGTCAGCGGACTCACACGAACGCGCGCACTCGGAAAGGTCCGCGTCGCTCTTCGGGAACCGTCAAGAAGAAGAAGTAGCTGGAGGTATAAGAGGTGGCTAAGGAGAAAAGAACGCGGCGGAAGGATCGCAAGGTGGGGTTGAACGGTGTGGCTCATGTCCACGCGACGTTCAACAACACCATCATCTCCATCACGGATCCCACCGGGGCCGTGGTTGCGTGGGCGAGTGCCGGGAAGGTCGGCTTCAAGGGTTCGCGCAAGAGCACGCCCTTTGCCGCCCAGCTCGCTGCCGAGAACGCGGCCAAGGAAGTCCTGACGATGGGGATGAAACGCGTCGAGGTCTGGGTCAAAGGACCGGGACCGGGGCGTGAGGCTTCGATCCGCGCGCTAGCGGCGGCGGGCCTCGAGGTAAGTGCGATACGTGACGTAACGCCGATCCCGCACAACGGCTGCCGTCCACCCAAGCGGCGGCGTGTGTAAGCAAAGCGGATAGGCCGGCCACGACTCAAGGCCGGTCCGAGTTGGAGGAATCGAATGGGTGTCTATCACGGTCCGAAGTGCAAGCTTTGCCGGCGTGAAGGCGTACGCCTCTATCTGAAGGGCGAGCGCTGTTACGCTGACAAGTGCGAGATGGAAAAGAAACCCTATGCCCCCGGGGAGCATGGCCAGGGCCGCCGCCCGCGGAAGCAGACCCAGTACGGGATGCAGCTCCGCGAGAAGCAGAAAGCCCGCCGGATCTATGGGGTCATGGAGCGGCAGTTCCGTAACTACTACGAAGCAGCCACGCGTCGCACTGGCGTCACCGGTGAGATCTTGCTCCAGATGTTGGAGACCCGCCTCGACAACGTGGTGTTCCGTATGGGCCTGGCGCCCTCGCGTGCGGGTGCGCGCCAGCTGATCCGGCACCGCCACTTCGAGGTCAACGGACGGGTTACGGATATCCCGTCCTTTTCGACCAAGCCTGGTGATGTGATCAAGGTCCGGACGAAGAGCAACAAGGTCGGCCAGATCGTAGACACGGTGGAGAACCGCCGGCGGACTGAAGATCAACCGTGGCTTGAAGTCGACGAAAAGGAACTTAGCGGGAAGGTGCTGCAGGTTCCGGAGCGGGACCAGATCGCGGTGCCGCTGCAGGAGCAGCTGATCGTGGAGCTCTACTCGAAGTAGTGAGTTGCGTTTTCCGGGTTGCGGCAAGCTAGGCCCGCCAACTGGGAGGTGTTGAGGCATGAAATGGAAAGTCCTCCGACTGCCCCAGTCCTACGTCATGGACGAGACCGTTTCGAATGCGACGTTCGGACGCTTCGTGATCGAACCGCTCGAGCGAGGGTTCGGATACACGATCGGCAATACGCTGAGGCGCGTGCTGTTGTCCTCTCTTCAGGGGGCGGCGGTCGTTGCTTGTAAGTTCAATAACAGTACGGTGTTGCACGAGTTCGCGCCTGTTCCGGGCGTGCTCGAGGATGCCACCGACATCATCCTCAACCTGAAGCAGATCCGCTTCAAGCACCTGGGTGACGGTCCGCGGACCGGTATCTTCCAGGCGGTGGGTGAGGGTGAGATCAAGGCCGGGGACATGCAGATTTCCTCGGACGTCAAGATCCTGAATCCCGATCTGCACATCGCGACCATCAACGCTGATGGCGAGCTGCAGGTCGAGGTCGAGGTGGCCACGGGCCGCGGATACATCACAGCCGAGGGACACCAGAAGGCCGGTCAGCGGCCGCTGGGGACCGTCGTCTTGGACACCAACTTCAGCCCGATCACCCACGTCTCCTACTCCGTAGAGGCGGCGCGGGTCGGGCAGCGGATCGACTTCGACAAGCTGATTCTGGATATCAACACCGACGGGTCGATCCTTCCGCAGGACTCGCTGGCGATGACCGCCAAGATCCTGCGCGACCACTTCCACCTCTTCGTCAAGTTCGAGGAGACCTTCGAGGAAGAGGAAGAGGAGAAGGTCGACGAGGAATTCACCCGCATCAAGGGTCTCTTGGAGCGCAGCGTCGACGAGCTGGAGCTTTCGGTCCGTTCGGCCAACTGCCTCCGCGCGGCGCGCATCCGTTCGCTGGGCGATCTGGTGATCAAGTCCGAGTCCGAGATGCTCCAGTACCGCAACTTCGGGAAGAAGTCCCTCAAGGAGATCCAGGACCTCATCGAGGGCATGGGGCTCCACTTCGGTATGGACGTCTCGAAGTATCTCGGTGTTCGCGGGGAAGATGAGGAAGAGGGCGATGTGCTCGAGTTCTCCGGTGAAGGAGAGCCCGAGGCGCCGAGCTTTGCCGAAGAGCCGATTGAATAAGAGGAAAGTACAATGAGACACCAGAAAGACGGTCGTCAGCTCAGCCGGACCCCGTCCCATCGCAAGGCGCTCCTGCGCAACCTGACCACCGCGCTTTTCGAATACGAGCGGATCGAGACCACCTTGGCCAAGGCCAAGGAGACGCGCCGCGTGGCGGAGCGCATGATCACCTTCGCCAAGCGCGGTGATGTCGCCGCCCGCAGGCACGTGGCCAAGACGGTGCAGAAGCCTGCAATCCTCTCGAAGCTCTTCGAGACCATCGCCCCCTGGTATGCCACCCGTCCCGGCGGCTATACGCGCATCCTGCGGACGCGTGCCCGCCTGGGTGACGGCGGCGAGATGGCGATCCTGGAACTCGTGAAGAGCGCCGATCAGAAGGCGGAAGATCGCAAGCGGCGTGACGAGGCCATCAAGGAGGCCGAGGAGCGCAAAGAGAAGTCGAAGAAGTAGAGGTGGCGGCGCCGGCGCTGGCCGGCTGCGGTCGACTCAAGAAATAGTAGGGAGGCGTCCATGGCGCCTCCCTTTTGCGTAACTGGATATTCTATATTCATTTAGGGCCGTGATCGGGGGTGTGGGGTGTCCTGTGGGAGCCGTTAAGAATACAAGGCAATGACCTTGTTTTTTCGACGGCTTGTGAGGAGTCTCCCCGGCTCAAGCCGGTTGCCGACCACCTGGGGCACCCTATATGATGTGTCGGCAGGGCCATGGACGGCCGATCGAATAGAGCAGGAGGCTCTTCAATGGACGAGAAACAGGATCCGGTGGCGCTGGAAAACGGTGCCCCCGTGGAGGACACCGCGGAGGCGGCCAGCCCCTTCCGGGTGCGTGACTGCGCCCTGATCGCCATGGCCAGCGGCCGGCGGGCGCAGAACCTGCGAGAGCTGCGCGACATCCTGCAGACGATCGATGAGAGCAGCATCTACCATCACTTCTGGGGCAATCGGCTCAGGCCCCGTTTCGACGATCCCGAGTACCAGAACGACTTCGCCTCCTGGGCGAACCGCGAACTCCGCGACGGGAAGGTCGCCGAGCGCCTGGGGGTGATCGACCCCACGGTGCACGACACGCTCGAGGAACTTCGCCAGGAGCTGATCGACGTGATCGAACAACGGCTGGACGAGACCGAGCAGGTGGCCTGGTCGAAGCCGGATCGCCAATTCAACTTCCTTACCTCGACCATCGTCGTGTTCGACACCACGCTGCAGATGAAACAACCGATCGATCTGGTCACGAGCGTGCCGGCGATGTCGCCGAGCAGCATCTTCTATCATGTCATCGATGCGCGGCGGCGGACGCCGGGCTCGGTTGATGATATCCGCTCCTGGCTCTGTGGACTCGACGGGGAGTACCAGGATCTCTGCGACGAGATCGCCAAACTGGATCCCTTCTTCTCCAGCCTGACCGAACTGCGCGATCAGTTGGCAAAAGTGCTCACCACCTATTTCGTGGGGGAGGGGCGATGAGCGAAATCCTCGAGCAATACACGCCCGTCGTCGGCAAGGATGTGATCAATCAGCTGTATCAGCTGGCCGAGCCGCTGAAGGGCAAGCGCGTCGTGCATGTGAATTCGACCCGGGTCGGAGGCGGCGTGGCCGAGATCCTGACCAAACTCGTGCCGCTCATGGAGAGCCTGGGGATCGATACGAGCTGGGAAGTGATCACCGGTGAAGAGCAGTTCTATCAGTGCACGAAGGGGTTCCACAACGGGCTGCAAGGCAATGCCGTCGAGATGCCGGCCGCGCTGTATGCGACCTACGAAGAGGCCAACCGGCAGAATGCGCAGACGCTGCGACCAATCCTGGAAGAAGCCGACATCGCCGTGATTCACGATCCGCAGCCGGCCCCGCTGATCACGCACTGTCCGGATCGCAAGGGCAAGTGGGTCTGGCGCTGTCACATCGACGCGAGCCGCCCTTTCCGCCCCGTGTGGCGCTATCTGCGGAAGTTCGTTGCGCAACATGACGCCAGCATCTTCTCGCTGGCCGACTTCGCGCAGCCGCTGCCGCATCCGCAGTATCTGATCTCGCCCAGCATCGACCCCTTGGCGGAGAAGAACATCGAGCTGGACCAGTCCGAGATTGATGCGGTCTATACTGAGTTCGGTATCGATCCCGAGCGTCCGATGATCGTCCAGGTGTCACGGTTCGATCGTTTCAAGGATCCAATCGGCGTGATCCATGCCTACAAGATGGCGACCGAGTTCATTCCCACCCTGCAGCTCGTGCTGGCCGGCGGTGGCGCCTCGGACGATCCCGAGGGGGCGGCCGTGCTCGATGAGGTGCGGGCCGCGGCGTCCGATGATCCCAACATTCACATTCTGCTTCTGCCCGCCGACGCGAACCGGACGATCAATGCGCTTCAACGCGCGGCCGACATCGTCATTCAGAAGTCGGTGAAGGAAGGCTTCGGCCTCACCGTCACCGAGGGCATGTGGAAGGGCAAGCCGGTGATCGGCGGCAACACGGGCGGCATCGGTCTGCAGGTGATCAATCATCATACCGGTTTCCGGGTCGATACGCCGGAGGGCGCGGCCTTGAGGATTCGGTATCTGCTCAACCGGCGGGACCGCCTGGAAGAGATGGGCCGCAAGGCCAAGGAGTTCGTGCGCGAGAACTTCCTGCTGACGCGTCATCTGCGCGAATATCTGACGCTTTTCCTGGCCATGTTGCATGAGCAGGAGGGGCGGATCGATCTGAGCTAGGAGGTGAACGCGATCTCCGAGCCCGAACTACCTCCGCTTGTAAGGTCCACTCTGGACCGATTGTCCGGCTGTCCCCTGCGTGTTTTGCTCCTGGACTACGATGGAACGCTGGCTCCCTTTCGGCCCGAGCGCAGTGAGGCCGTTCCCTATCCCGGCGTCCGCGAGATCCTCGCGCGCCTGATCACGAGCAGCCAGACCCGCGTCGCCATCATCACGGGACGTGCCATTGATCATCTGATCCCCCTTCTGGATCTGGAGGTCCTGCCGGAGATCTGGGGAACCCATGGGTGGGAACATCGTGATCGTGAGGGCGGGTATCACTGCTTTCCCTTGAGCGAGCTTGCCGCCCGGGGCCTCGAAGAGGCGCGTGATCAGGTGGCCGCGATGCGCGCTGGAGCCGGGGACTTCGATGCGCGTTTCGAGCGCAAACCGGCCGGCGTCGCCCTGCACTGGCGCGGATTGCCGGAGGAGGAGTCGCAGGAGCTTAGCACGGCCGTCGAGGCGGCCTGGAGCAATCTCGAGGCGACCCGCGCGGGAGAGCTCTCGCCCAGACCCTTCGACGGAGGATTGGAGCTGCGCGCGACCGGCCGCACCAAAGGCGCCGTGATGGAGACCATTCTGGGGGAGCTTGCCAAGCCCAACGTCGCGGTCTACCTTGGGGATGATCTCACCGACGAAGATGCCTTTCGCGTGCTGAAGGGTCGCGGTCTGGGCATCCTGGTGCGCAAAGAATGGCGGCTTACCGCTGCGGAAGCGCACCTGCGGCCCCCGGACGAGCTGCTGGCGTTCCTGCGAGCCTGGCAGCAGAAGAGCGAGGACGGGCCAAATGGATGAACACCACGCCTCGGGACGTTTGATCACTGTATCAAACCGGCTGCCGATCGTCCTGCAGCGGGAAGACAAGGGCAAGTGGGGGATTCGATCGGGTTCGGGTGGCCTCGTGACCGCCCTGGCGCCGGTTTTGCGCCATCGGGGCGGGACCTGGATCGGCTGGCCGGGCACCATCGCCGACGACTGCTTCGAGATGGATGAACTCCTGAAGCAGGCCGCCCACGATTCCGGGTATGCGCTGCAGCCCGTGGTGCTGACTGCACAGGAGAGGCGCAACTATTACCAGGGATTCGCCAACGAGATCATCTGGCCGCTCTTTCACGATCTGCAGACCCTCTGCAACTTCGATCCCGATTACTGGCACTCGTATCAGAAGGTCAACCGGCGATTCGCGCACGTTATCACGGAGAATTGCAGCCCGGACGACTTCGTCTGGGTTCACGACTATCATCTCATGAGCGTGGCCAAAGAGCTGCGCGCGCTGGGCGTGGATGCGCGATGCGGGTTCTTCCTGCACATTCCCTTCCCGCCGCCGGACCTGTTCATGAAACTCCCCTGGCGCTTCGAGATCTTGCGCGATCTGCTCGATTTTGATCTGCTCGGGTTTCAGACGCTGCGCGACCGGCGGAACTTCATCCAGTGCATTCGTATGTTGGTCAAGGATGCGCGGGTCAAGAGCCAGGGGCAGATCGGAACCATTCAGACCCAGCAGCGCACGGTGCGGATTGGGGCTTTCCCGATCAGTATCGATGCCGAGGAATTCGAACGCCTCGCCGCCGCGCAGGAGGTGGCCGATACGGCTTGGTACATCCACGAGGATCTTCCGCATCGCAAGATCATTCTGGGAATCGACCGGCTCGATTACACCAAAGGCATCCCTCACAAGCTCGAAGCGTTCCGTACCGCGTTGCGGCGATTCCCCGAGCTGCTCGAGAAGATCACGCTCATTCAGGTCGTTGTGCCCAGCAGGTTCAAGATCCCACGTTACCTGAGCCTCAAGACCGAGATCGAACGCAAGGTGGGCGAGATCAACGGGGAGTTCACGCGCTCGGGATGGGTGCCGATCCACTATATCTACCGAAGCCTCGATCGCCGCGAGCTGCTTGCCTACTACCGGACCGCCGAGGTTGCGCTGGTCACGCCGCTCAAAGACGGCATGAACTTGGTCGCCAAGGAGTACTGCGCCTCGAATCTGGAGGAGAACGGCGTCCTCATTCTGAGCGAGTTCGCCGGGGCCGTCGCCCAGATGCAGCAAGGCGCCATCTTGGTCAATCCCAATGACTTAGAGGGCGTGGGCACCGCGATCTACCAGGCGATCAGCATGGCGGACGACGAGCGCAAACGTCGGATGAGGAAGTTGCGGCAGGGGGTTCGCCGGCACGACGTCTACTGGTGGGTCGACTCGTTCATGGAGGCGGCGTTCTCGACGCGGCTCGGCGAGTTCCCCGTGCTCGAGGACTACCATCCGGCGCAGAGGCTCGATCCGTTGCCGTTCGCGCCCGAGCGCAGGGATCCGACCATCCTCGATTCTGATGGGTCCTTCCTGGCGTAGCGTTGTGGGGGGATGGTGTCCTCTGCGAGAACTGTTAAGAAAACAAGGTGATGGCCTTGTTTTCTTAACAGTGCCCCGGGGCACACAGCTACAGAGTGTATAAGCAGCCGGCGCCCAGCCAATGGCGAGGCGCCGAACTTACTGCCGGGTGGGTGCCGATCTTCTAGCGATCATCCCTGATCTGCTGTGCGCGTCCTGCTGAGGCCAAGCTGCCTGCCGGACGCCCACCCGTAACTTCTTCTGGCTCGGCCGCCATAGTAGCGGTACGTCCGAATCTGTCAAGTCGTTGCCCGACCCACCGGATCGCCCCAGTCGGCCAGGCCTTCACGATGAGAGAGCAGGATGATCTGCCGGTCCTCGGCGAGCTGCAGAAGAGCCTGTCGCATCGCGTCCAACCGCGGCGCGTCGAATGCTAGGAACGGATCATCCAGAAGTAGCGGGGGCAAAGCACCTTCGGCCAGGAGTTCGGCGACCGCCAGCCGCATGGCCAGGGCAAGCTGATCGCGCGCACCCTGGCTGAGCTGCCGAGCGACGCAGGGCTGATTGCCGGCGGTGATGACCTGGATGCCGAAGCGCTCATCCAGTGTGATCGAGCGGTCGGGCGTTCGGCTGATCCGGCGGAAGATTTCGGACGCCCGATCCTGCAAGCGCTCGCGATGCGTGTGGCCGTAGTCGGTTTCGGCCTCGCGCAGGGTCAGGAAGGCGATCCGCAGCGCGTCGCGCTCCTCGAGGAGTTTCCGTTCCTCGGCCTGAAGTTGCTCGGCCTCCATCTCGAGCACCGCCACGTTGCCCACCCGGCGGCCCTCGGCCTTGGCGTCGGCGGTGCGATGGAGGAGGGTGTCGCGCTTCTGCACCAACCGGTCGAGCTGTTCGCCGGCTTCATCGTAGCGGGTCCGAAAATCCGTATGGCGGCGTTGGATTTCCTCGGGATCTGCGCTCGCGAGCTCGCACAAGAGCGGGTGCGCATCCTCCAGTTCTCGAATGCTGCCGGCCAGGCGCTGGTTGTCGGCGCGCAGATCCTCGACCTTGACCTCGAGGGCCTGGAGATCGGCCGCATCCCAGGAGGCGAGAATCGCGGTGAATCGCTCCTGAACATCGCTCCTGCGGCGATGAAGCGTTGCCGCCTCCTTGAGACGCTTGGCGGCCTTTTCGGCAGAGTCGTCAGCAGCTGTGAGGATGGGCGCCAGATCTTCGCGGACGCGGGCCTCGGCCGTCTGATGCTCCTCAATCGAGCGATCGGACTTCCGTTCGGCCTCGGTGATCTCGTCTAAGCGGGTCTGCATCTCGCGCCGCTTCTCATCGAGTTGGCGGAAATCCTCGGCTGCCTTCTTGAGGTCCTCGGGCGGCGTTTCGAGAGTGTAGGGCGCACAAGCTTCAGCCAGCTCGGCGGCGCGCGCGGTCAGGGCGTCGATCCTGGAGTCCTCCCCGTCGGCGGCGCGCAGCAGCGACTCGCGTTGGAGCTCCAAGCGGTGAAGGGCCTGGGCGGCTTCGGCCAGCCGGCTCGCCTCCTGGCGCCAGGCGGCCCAATCATCCGGGTCGATTCCCTCGAGAAGGGCGAGCAGTTGGGCGCCATTCTCAGGGCGCGCGGAGGAGGTGAGCCGGGCCCGAACGCGCGCCAGCCGGATCGCCCCATCCCAGGCAGGGGAGAGGCCGGCGAGCTCGGCCGAGTCCCACTCGTTGGTTCCGAGCTGCGAGGAAAGCTCATCCAATCGGGCATCGATGGTGGCAAGCCGCTCGCGCGCGTGTTGCCAGAGCTCGATCTTCTCTTGCGGGTCGGAGCCGAGGGAGGCCATCGACTCCTCAAACGCCATCAGATCCCGCCCGGCCTGAACGAGGGCCTCGTGCGCCTCTTTGTACTCCTCCTCGCCGGGCGCAAGAACCTCCTGGCTCTTCAGCTCTTCGTTCTCCAGGCGATAGGCGCGGATCTGGGTACACAGGAGCGTGAGCTCCATGAGATCGAGCTTGCTTGGGGATCGTTTGAGTCTGCCGGTGGCTTCGGCCTCCGTCAGCTGCCGATTCAACTGCAGCAACGACTTACGGGTCGCTACTAGCTGCGTCCGGGCCTCGGACAGCTCATCTCTCTGGGTGCCCTGGCCGCTTCGGTAGCTGATCAGCCCCGCGCCGCCGCCGGCGATTAGAGCGACCGATGCCACCAGGAAGTAGCGGCCGACACCCTCGGGCAGGGTGAGATTCGCGATCACCGCGCCGACGATCCCTCCCAACACGAACGCTAAGATCGCGGGAACCCCGACCTGGCGGGCCAGACCCGCCCGCAGCTCTTCGCCCACCCGATCGACGCGGCGCAGCAGCCCCGATTCCTCCTCGAGCAGGTGGGCTTTCTTCTCGAGACGCTCACACACCCCATTCCAGTCGTTGTCTGGCCCATCTGCGCCGATCTGGCCGACGATCTGTTTCTCCAGAGTGAGAATCTCCTGACGGCGTCCCGCCTGTTCATCCTTACGTTTCTGGAGATCGTCGAAGTGCCCCCGCGCAGCTCGTGCCTCGCGCTCGAAGAGCTGCCGGCGATCGTCGAAGTTGGCGGCATCCTTGCGCACCTGGTCCGGGAGGTTCTCGATCGCCGCCAGAGGGCCGGCCAGTTGTTCTCCGAGCTGCGCGCGCTCCGCCTGCAGCGTCCGGGCCTCGGCAACACGCTCCAGCAGATGCGGGATCTCGGTTTCGAGCTTGCGAAGCTGCGCCTCAGCTCGAATCGTCCCGCGCGCGGGATCCGCCTCGGGATCAAGACGTGCCCAGTGCTCGAGTTTCTCGGTGCGGGCGCGGGCTTCGGCGAGTTGCTCGTCGATCTCGCCGAGCTCGGCATTCAGATCCGACAACTCCGCTGCCACCCGGCGCCACTGCTCATGGTCGCGGGGCAGATGGGGACGCTCGGCAAACGCGCCACCATCGCGGACGATGCTCTCCCGGGCTGCGGCGAGGTCCTTTTCCAGCCCCTCGCGCCGCTGTTGCAGGGCAGCCCGCTCCTGTCGTTGAGCGGTCAGATCCTCGGCGACCTGGGTCAGCTCCGAAAGCCGGGCGCGGACAACGTCGATCTGCAGATCGGCCGCGGCGAACTCGGGATAGCGGGCAGTCAATTCGGCCTCGGCTGCGGTCCCCTGCCGCTCCTCTGCCCTGGCGGTGGTGAGCGCCTTCTCGAGTTTGACGATCTGCTCGCTGAAGGTGCGCTTGTCCTCTCTCGCGCGCATCCAGCCGTCCCACGCTTTTCTCAAGCGATCTTCGCGAAGGAGCTCCTGCTCGCCTCGGGAGATAGCCTCGCGGAGCTCATCGAGTTCCTCCTGGGCGCCGTGGAGTTCGTCTAAGGCACTCCGCGACTCCTCCAGAGAGCGGCGCACTTCCTCCTGCCGCGCCCGGGTCGTCTCCAGCCGGCCGTCCTGCCGCTGGTTGCTGGCCCGCGTCTTGCCGGGCCGGATGAGACCCGCATCGCGCGTCGCTTTCGTGATGCCGGCGAACTGATCGAAGAGGGTGCCGAGCACCTCCTCGACCTGGCGGCCGCTGCCGCTGATCAGCCCCCGGATTGCATCCGGCACCTGCTTGGAGCGGAAGTCGGCTTCCTCGTCGCTGCGATCCTCGGGATCCTGCGTCAGGCAATAGGTCAGGTGGAAGAGCGTGAGATCATCCAGCCCGAGCAGGTCCTGAAGGAGTTTCTGGTACTGCTTCTTGGCGCTGCCCCGCGCGGCCGGGTTGTGTTCATCGTCGAAGAGTGTTTCCCACGTGTCATCTTTGCCGGGGGTGGTTGCCAGCCAGAGGACCTTGTGCGTGGCGAAGTCGCGGCGGAGGTGATGCCGGCGGTCTTCATCCTGGAGATGGAGCTCCCCCCGGAAGTGAAGCGGGTGGGACCAGCACCGATAGCGCGCAGTGCTCCACTCATTGGGGTCTGTGGTGTTGGGGAGACCGAACAGCGTGGCCAGGAGACCGGCGAGCAAGGTGGACTTGCCGCTCTCGTTTGCGGCGACAAAGGTGTTGAGGCCCGGTTGAAACGTGAAGACGGTTCGCTCTTTGTAGAGACCGAACCCCTCCAGCTCCATGTGATTGACCCTCACCGCCACGCGTTAGGCCCTCCCCGCGCCGGATCCGTGAAACGCCGCCAGACCTTTGCGCAGCGCAAGCCGCAAGCGGGCGAGCGACTCGGGGTCATCGCCGGCCGCGGCCATCTGCTCGCGGATCTTTCTGACGAAGAGGCCTCGCAGCGTGGGCTGGTCTGAGAGCGATGAAAGCTCGGTCTCGTTGATCGAAACGCTCTGATCGCCTAACACCACGTGGAAACAGCTCGCCTGAAGGCGGCCCAACAGATCATCGGGATCGAAGCCTGAGGGCTGTTCTCCCTGCAGTTCGAGGCGCAGGATGAGGTCGGGATGCGCGCCCTCTTGCACCGCTTCTGCGAGAGCGGCCTGATCATCGAATGCTGAAAGGTCGATGTCCCGGTTCTCGATCCGGCGTACCTCGAACGGCACGCGTTCCACTACCGGCCGGCCCCGCGGGAAGGACACCAGCGTGAGATGATCGACCCCGGGATCGTCGAAGCCCTTGCCAACAAGCGTCCCCGGGTAGACGGCCAGCCCATCGCCCATCGGCTTCTCGTCGGGTTTGTGGATGTGGCCGAGGGCCGCGTAGGTGATGCCCGACTCGATGAGCGTCCGCCTGTCGATCCGGAACGAGCGATCGGAGGGATCGGCATCGAGGGTGCCGTGCAGGAGCGCGATGCGGGCGCGGGGTTTCGAGGAGGCGCCGACGGGTTCGGTTTCGTTCGGCGCCTCCGGGCCGAAGGTTCCAAGCTGCCGCGGGCTGATGCCCGCCGTGTAGGCCATGGCGTAGATCTCGACGTCGGTCTCGCCCAGATCGACGGTCGCCACCCGCTCGGGTGTGGGGCTGACCGCCAGGATGCCCGGCCAGGAGCCGGCCCGTTGCCGAAAGACGGAGTCGGGATAGCTGTACTCGTCGTGATTGCCGGGGATCGTGACCAGCGTGCGGCCGCTGCCGGGGATCTTCTGGAGAACGGCCTGAACCCGGGAGGCGAGGATCTGCTCGGGATCGTGGCGCTCGAAGAGGTCTCCGGCGATCAGTACGCCGGCCACCTCGTGGGCGTCATCGAGCGCCCATTCGACCATCCGCTCGAGGATCAGCACGGCCTCCTGGGCCCGCTTTGCCGCCCGGTCGCCCAGGTAGCGGTGGGCGAATCCTAAGTGGAGGTCCCCGATGTGCAAGATTCTCTTCATCTTCGGTCGCCCTCTTGGTCGGCTGCCGGGGAGGCCTCGTGACGGCTCCCGTGCGTGTTCGGCCGCGCCTGTTGCTTATACCGCGCAAGCTGCCAAACGGCAAGGGGAAGCAAGGTTGAGGCTAGGGGAGGGTGTATGCCAGCGGACTGGTAATCCGCTGAAATGGGCCCAGCTCACGCTTGACCGCCGGGGCCCGGATTCGCTACTATTCTTCGTCTGTGAACGGCTTGCGGGGGTGCCTCAGGGCGGCTTTGCGAGCGGTCTGCAGCCTTATTCCTCGGTAGCTCAATTGGTAGAGCATGCGGCTGTTAACCGCAGGGTTGTAGGTT
>CAZTDY010000059.1:0-25867 GCA_964612295.1 uncultured bacterium
AACCACCCCAGTTCACTTCTACTTGCGGACGCCATGCCTAAATGATGCCTGTGAAATCATCACACTGCGGCGACAGCCCCAGCACGTTTTCCATCGTATAGAACCCGGCTTCACGACCCGCCACGAAGCGGCAGGCGGCCAGCACTCCGGCCACGAACGCACCCCGATGATCCGCGACATGGGTCAGTCGGATCCGTTCACCCGTCCCCGCGAACAGGACGTGATGTTCACCGACCACGTCTCCCCCCCGGAGCGCGTGGATTCCGAGCTCCCCAGCGCCACGCGGGCCCGGGGTGCCTTCCCGGCCGTGCACCGTGGTCAGGTCCTGGCGCACGTCCTTCACGGCGCGCGCCAGGGTAAGGGCCGTACCGCTCGGGGCGTCGGTCTTGCGGCGGTGGTGCATCTCGGTGATCTCCACATCGTAGTGGCGAAGCATCCCGGCCGCCTGCCGGACAAGGGCGCGCAGGGCCGTCACGCCCT
This sequence comes from uncultured bacterium, assembly GCA_964612295.1. Taxonomy (GTDB): domain Bacteria; phylum Eisenbacteria; class RBG-16-71-46; order CAIMUX01; family WJJG01; genus CAYQJL01. The sequence goes on from CAZTDY010000059.1 coordinate 481, forward strand.
GGGACATGTTGCTCGCGTGCAAGAGGGGAATCCTGGCGGCCGCATCGCGGAGAGAAGCTTCCTGTTCGGCGGTCAGACCGGTCACACCGCTCACCAATCCCATCCCCTGCTCGGCCGCATAGGCAGCAATGCCGAGTGTCGCCTTGGCCGTGGTGAAGTCAATCACGAGGTCGGCCTCCCCCGCGGCCCAGTCCAGACGATCCCGGATCGTGAGACCATCGACCTCGGTGCCGGTGGCCGGATGACCCGGAGCTTCGGTCAGGCCGACGAGCTGCAGGTCCTCGGCCTCCGTCAGGGCCGTTCGGACCTCCAGCCCCATGCGTCCGCCGGCTCCGGCCAGGATTGTGCGAATCATCGAGAAATTCCCTCCGCCTCGGTCAGCCAGCGTGACGCTCCGCGCTTGACCGAATAGTCTGCCAACACCTGCTCCAACGCGCTGCGGTTGTCGGGGGACATCCGGACCAAAGGCAGGCGCGGCTCTCCGACCTCAAACCCGAGGATGTTGAGCGCCTCCTTCACCGGAATCGGATTGGTTTCCAGGAAGAGCGCCCGGCAGAGCGGGAGGAGTTGGAGGTGCCACCGGCGAGCCTCCTCGTAGTCGCCCCGTTCCACGGCGGCAATCATCGCCAGCACATCGCGGGGAACGACATTCCCCAACACGGAAATCAGACCACGCGCCCCGACGGCCATCAGAGGGAAGTTCAGCGCATCCTCCCCGGAGAGCACCGTCAGGCGGTCGGCGCAGGCCTGGAGGATCCAGGATGCCTGGGTGAGGCTGCCGCTCGCCTCCTTGACCGCCACGATCCGATCGAACTCCGCGAGCTGGGCGACGGTCTCGGGCAGCATGTTGACCCCCGTGCGGCCCGGAACGTTGTACATGACGACCGGCACCGGAGTCTCTTGCGCCACCGCCTGGAAGTGGGCCAGAAGGCCGGCCTGGGTGGGTTTATTGTAGTAGGGCGTGATGACGAGGGCCCCGTCGACGCCAAGTTCCCCCACCCGCTTGAGGTTGGCGAGTGTTTTGGCGGTCGAATTGGTCCCAACCCCGGCGACGACCTTGATGCGGCCCCGCGCGGCTTGGGCGACAGCTTCGATCACGCGGAAGTGCTCATCCCAGCCAGTCATCGCTGGGGTCTCCCCGGTCGTCCCGCATGGCACCAGCCCGTCGGTCCCGGCCTCGATATGGAAGTCCACCAGCTCGGACAGTTTCGCTTCGTTGAGCGAGCCGTCTGCGCTAAACGGTGTCACGAGAGCAACATACAGGCCACGTATCATCTTGCCTCCCATTCCGCCCGGTGGCGGGAACTCGCTTGGCGCACCCCGATGAGATCAACGGGCTCACCACCCAACGGCTCACGATAGCGGGGCCCCCTGGGAACGACAACCCAGAATCAGTGCGCCGCGCAAACGAATCAGTGCGGGCTGTTTCGTTATCCGCAGACATTTCATGAAGTTGCGTCGGATGACAAATTTGACAGCCCCCCCGGGTAGCCTGATATAATTACTATCGTGTCATCTAACATGCGGGGTCTACGTCTGTACGCCCCGCATGAGTGGCCCAAGGATGGGTTGTGGACGGGAAACATCTCCGCAGCCCGGAGATCTTTCTTACCCCAAATGCAGCGAAAGGCGGTGCAGCATGAGGCGGAGTTTCTCTCTCTTCTGGCTCCCTCTGTGCGCGTTGATCCTGAGTGTCGGCATGGTGCCGGCCCAGGCAGCGATCTTGCACGAAGGGTTGGCGGCCCAGCTGGAGGTGATGGATGACGATGACCTGATTTCGGTCATCATCATCATGGAGCATCAAGCCCCGGTTGCGGAACTCAATGAGCTCCTCAAGGAGGAGCGCGCGACGCGCAAGACGCGTCACGAAGTAGTCATCAGTGCGCTCCAGGATGCGAGCAGCTCACAGGCCGACCTGCTGAGTGAGCTTTCCCAGCGCCAGGATCTTGGGGATGTCGCTGGTTTCACCAGCTACTGGATCTCCAACATGGTGGTGGCGAAGGTGACCAAGGCCTATGTCTATGAGCTCACCGCGCACACCGACATCGCGCAGATCGAGTCGAACTTTACGGTGTCGTTGGTCGAACCGATCATGAACGACCTCGGCCTCGGCGAGAACAGCCGCGGCATCGGCGTCTCGCCCGGACTGCGGGTCATCAATGCCGATCAGGTCTGGTATGAGCTCGGCATCACCGGTGACGGCACGCTTCAGGCCGGCTGTGACACCGGCGTGGACGGAACCCACCCGGCCCTCGGCAGTCGTTGGCGGGGCAACCACGGCCACCCGGCGAGCGAGTGCTGGCTGAGTGTGCTCAACAACGGCCACGACGACTTCCCCTACGACGGCTACGGCCACGGGACCCACGTCATGGGCACCCAGACCGGTCTGGCCCCCGATGACACGGTGGGTGTCGCCTGGAGTTCGCTCTGGATCGCCTGCGATGCGATCAACCAGGGCGTCGGTTCGGGCTTCGACAATGATATCATCGAGTGCTACGAGTGGCTCGCCGACCCCGACGGCGATCCGGGTACCACCGACGACGTGCCCGATGTCGTCCAGAACAGCTGGCGCATCAATGAGGGCTTCGGCGGTGACTACACCGACTGCGACACGCGTTGGTGGGCGGCCATCGACGGCTGCGAAGCCGCCGGTTGCGTCTCCACCTGGTCCGCAGGGAACGAGGGTGGCGGAGCGGAGACGATCGGCTCCCCCGCCGACCGCGCGACGACGCTGACCAACTGCTTCTCCGTCGGCGCCATCGATGGACACAGTGGTTATCCTTACGACATCGCGTACTTCTCGAGCCGCGGCCCGACCGGCTGCAACGTTCCTGAAGACCGCAAGATCAAGCCCGAAGTCTGCGCTCCTGGCGTAAGTGTCTACTCGTCGGTTCCGGGTGGCGGCTACTCGAGCAGCTACAGCGGCACCTCGATGGCCGGGCCGCACGTGGCGGGCGTCGTCGCCCTCATGCGTGAAGCCAACCCGGACGTCGACGTCGACACGATCAAAGAGGTCCTCATGGAGACCTGTGTCGACCACGGCTCGGCCGGTGAAGACAACACCTTCGGCTGGGGCGTCGTCGATGCCTACGAGGCGGTGCTGGCCGTGATGGCCGACACCGGTACCCTCGCGGGAACGGCGCGCAATGCATCCTACGGCGACGCGCCGATTCCGGGCGTGGGGATCGAAGTGGTCGAGGCCGACCGCTCGACCAATACCGGCGGTGACGGCACCTACTCCATGCTCGTTTCTCCGGGCACCTACACGGTTCAGGCGACGCATCCGAGCTTCGCCACCGTGACGGTGCCGGGCGTCGATATCTACCTGGACACGATCACCACGCTGAACTTCGACCTCACCGACAACGTGGGGCCGGGCTTCGCGGACGTGACCGAGCATCGCTCGACCGACGACAACGTGGGCCCCTACGCCACCGACGCGACGATCACCGACTTCTCGGCGGTCAGCGGCGCGACCCTCTACTACCGGGTCAACGGTGGCGCCTGGCAGTCGGTTGCGATGGCGGCGGGCGGCGGGGACACCTACAGTGGTGACATCCCCGGCCAGTCCTACGTTTCGCACGTCGAGTACTACCTCCGGGCCAGCGATGTCGCGGGGAACATCAGCTACAGTCCGCTGGGTGCCCCGGGCAATCTCTACGACTTCTACGTGGCGGAGCGCAACGACCTCCTCAGCGAAGACGTGGAGTCGGGTTCTCCGGACTGGACCCACGGCATCGTGGATCCGGGCTTCAACGACGAGTGGCACATCAGCAACCAGAGGAACTACACCCCGGGCGGCACCTACAGCTGGAAGTGCGGCGCCCTGGGCACCGGCGACTACGGCAACCTGCTGGATGCCGGTCTGGTGACCCCGGCGGTCGAACTGGGCATCGACTCCCAGCTGACCTTCTGGCAGTGGATCGACGCCGAGACGAGCGGCTCCTATCCGGACTACTGCTATGACGGCGGCCTGATCGAGATCTCGATCGACGGCGGTCCGTTTGTGCAGATCTTCCCCGAGGGTGGCTACACCTACCTGATCCGTGAAGGCGGGACTCCGGGTCCCTTCCCCGAAGAGACCGAGGTCTTCTCCGGATCGTTCGACTGGCACCAGGTGACGTTCGACCTCTCCGCGTTCGAAGGCGACGCTCAGATTCGGTTCCGCTTCGGATCCGATGGTGCGGCGGCCGGCGAGGGCTGGTACGTCGATGACGTCATGATCGACGGCTTCCTGCTCGACTACAGCACGATCGACGAGCGTCCGCTCGCCTCGCGCCTCGTCTTGCAGGCCGCCGATCCGAACCCGTTCTCGCAGTTGACGACCCTGCGGTATCAGCTTCCCAGCGCATCCGACGTGAAGCTGCAGGTCTTCGACATGAACGGCCGATTGGTTCGCACGCTGGTCGATGAGATGCAGCAGGCCGGACCGCACTCGATCGATTGGGATGGCCTCGATTCCGCGGCTCAGCCGGTCCCGACCGGCGTGTACTTCACGCGGATCAAGACCGACCTTGACGCAGCGGCCACGAAGACGATCGTGACCCGCTAGTCAGAAACGTACACACGACAAAACGCCTGTCCGGCCGATAAGGCCGGACAGGCGTTTCTCTGTCATGGCCGATTATCGCAGCAGAATCGTACGGCCGCCCGCGCGCTGCGAACCCGTTTCCAGGCTGTAGTGATACGTCCCGCTCGGAAGGTGCCGCCCCTCATCATCGCGGCCGAGCCAGACGAAGCGATGCTCGCCCGCCCGGGTGAGCTGGTCGGCGACCAAGGTGCGCACGCAGCGGCCCGAGGCATCGTAGATACGCAGCGCGACCACGGCCGTGTTCGGCAGGCGGTAGTTGATGACGGTTTGGTCATGGAAGAGACTGGGTGTGCAGAAAAGCGTGAGTTCACCGGCCCGCGCGACATCCCGATCTTGGGCGGCGGACGGATCCGGCGCCAGATAGGCCCTCATGTCGGTCCCTACCCCGCAGACCACAAGAATGCCTTGATCGCCCAGAGACGGGCCTCCGATGTTGATGTTCGTCACGGGTACATCCCACCGCGGCGTGAGGTCGGCATCATAGGCGTAGAGCCGGCCGGTTGCGAAGGCTCCGTTGGACAGGAAGACCTTGCCATGGGAATCGATTGCCATGCGCGGTTTGGAAAAGCCGTCCAGCACGGCGGTCTTGTCGATGACCATCCCCGTCCCGGGATCGAGACGCGCCAGCGAGGGACCCTCCAGGATGAAGTAGACCGATCCATCCGGGCCCACCATCGGCGTGGTCTGGGTGAGGAAGCCGGGCATGACGGGGCTCTCATACTCGAACGCGCCGGTCGCCAGATCGAAGCGCTGAATCGCGTGGCCGCCGCCCACGGCGTCGGCAACGTAGAACGCCTCGCCATGGATTGCGCCACCGCAGTTGCCGCTTACCGAGCCGGTTCGCGCTGCATGCCACACCATGCTGCCGTCGACCGCGCTGATCCGCCATATGTCGTGGAAGGAGCCCACGAGCAGATCGCCGTTCGGCGCAAAGACCACCCCGTCGTAGGCACCGGCATCCACCTCGTCTTCCGACACCCACACGATGGAGCCATCGGTCACATCCAGTGCGTACATCGGGGCCGCCACGGTCGCGCCGTTGCCCCCGCGGGACGCGTAGACCTTGCCGTCCATGACGCCGGCGATCCAGGGCGTCCAATCCCCGTCCTCGTAGGGCAGGACTTCGGCCCACAGCTCTTCGCCGGTCAGGAGATCCTGGGCGACGACGTAGGCATCGTTCGGTTGCTGGTAGGGCCACTGCACCTGGCGCACGCTGAAGACGCGCTCACCCTCCGTGACCGGCAGTCAGGCGATGATGGAGGTCCTGCTGCCCGTCCAGGCCAGCTCCGCCGTCATGGGCCCGATCTCCGGGACGAGGCCGTTCCGACCGGCGTTTCCGCCGGAGTTGGTCCAATCGGCTCCTTGCGCCGGACCCACCGCGGTCAAGAACAGGCAAGCAGCAGCTACAAACGCCATCCCCCGCAGAATGCGCAAACACATAGGCCCTCCCTGCACCGGTCGGCTCGGCCGTGGATCATCGGCTGACCACGATCTTGCGACTCAGCTCCCGATACTCTGTCGCCAGGTGTACGAAGTAGACCCCCGAGTGGACCTTCTCGCCTGCTTCCCCGCGGCCGTCCCAGAAGAGCCGGCTGGTGCCCGCTTCCTCCTGACCGGACACCAGCCGGCGGACCAGCCGTCCGGCCGGGTCGTACACGGCGACCTCCACCTCCTGCGTGCTGGGCAGCGTGAACTTGAGCAGGGTTCCAGCCCCGAGCGGATTCGGCCGCGGAGCCGAGAGGCTGAGAGCCAGCGGCTCGGCCCGATCCGGCGTTCCCGAAAGGAAACCGGTGAACTCGATGTCATCGACCGCGGCCTCGACAATGGCCGCGGCGTGAGCGATATCCTCTGCGATGAACCGGATCTGCATCTGATCGGTGATCTCGACACCGGAGAACGCCAAGGGGATCTCGACTCGTTGCCAATCCCCGTCACCCCAGTCGAGGGTCAGCACATTGGTCCAGCTCTGTCCGCTATCGCCGGACAGGTCCGCCCGGAACTGCTGATCATCGGGCCCGCCCGCGGAGTTGTGGAACCAGAGCCAGAAGACGAGCGACGGCGAGGAGGTTTCGGAGGCATCAAAAACCGGCGAGAGCAAGGTGGTGCGTCCCCCGTCCACGTCTCCGAGATAACGGAGCGCCCCTTCGGGTTGATTCTGGGTGACGAAACACTGCACGCCATTGGAGGTGTGATCATCGGGGGGGGCGATGATCAGCCCGCCGGGGGTGTAGGTCGGGTTCGGATCGCCCCGCTCCCAGATACCGAAGTAGGCCGAGTCGGTCGGTGCTCCAACCGTCCACCCCTGATCGTATTCGAAGTTGTCCGCCGCCCCGAGGAGCGGCATGTAGTTGATGTCGATCGTATCCCCCTCGGTCACCTCCCGATGAGAAATGCCGAGCGTCCAGCCGAACCGCCCCATGCTGATCTCGTAGTCGCGCACGGGCAGATCGGGGAAGAAGAAGCTGCCGGAAGCATCCGTATGCTGTGCCGCGACCGGCACGTCCATGAGGGTGACGACGAACCCCTCGAGCCCCTCGCGCCCATCGGTGACCTGCCCGCGGACGCTGCCGCGCGGTTGAGAGACAAGGTTGACGACCAGGTTGGCCGCGCCGCCGTCCTCCACCGTGATCATGCTCGTATCGTCATCGTAACCGAAGAGCTCGGTTGTCACCTCATAGGTCCCGGCCGGCAGATGGCGCAGATCGAAAGCACCCGTGACATCCGATATCGCGTCGCGCTGCATGGCGGCCACCGACACGCGGGCACCCTCCAGAGGCGTTCCCGAACCGGCCTCGAGCACCGACCCGCCGAGGTTTCCGTACCCGTTCATGGCCGCCAGGCAAGCAGCGTAGGCATCGATGAAGCCCCACCCATAGACGTTGTCTTCGCCCGCATTCCCGTAGTCGACGGTGGTGTCCATCAGGATCTGCTTGGCCCTCTCAACTTCGATGTCCGGATCGATCTCGCGCAGGAGCGCAAGGACTCCAGAGACGTGGGGAGCGGACATCGAGGTCCCGCTGTACGGCTCGTATTCGTCACCGGGGACGCAGCTCACCACGTCTACCCCTGGTCCGGATACCTCCGGCTTGATGGTCAGCTCGTCGCACCCGGATGGGCCCCGACTTGAGAAATATGCGATCGGATAGGGTTCTGGGTAGTTCGTGGCATCGACCGCCCCCACCGCATAGGTGTTCCAGGGCGTGGTGTTCCGATCGCCGGGGAATCCACAGGTCATCGTCCAGGGGCCGCTGTTGCCGGCGCTGAAAACGACCATGACGCCAACCGCCTCGCAGTTGTCGATGACCTCCCACCAGCGGTCGTCGCAGCGGTAGTAGTAGTTGTCATCGAGGGGGTTTTCCCGGGCGCCCCAGGAGTTCTGACAGATGTCCGGAACGTCATCGACCGTTTCGGGATTGCCGTCCGGGTCGGCGATCCATTGGAAACAGGCGATCACGTCATTGTCGAATTCCTCGCACCAGGCCCCTTGGCCGATGGCGTTGGCGGCAATCCAGTCGGCCGCCCAGGCCACGCCCACCGTGTCGCCGTTCGCCGGATCGATCCCGCACATCGTGCCCATCGTGTGGGTGCCGTGCCCGTCCTCATCGTAGGGTGCGCCGATCGTGTCGGTCAGAGCGTCGAACCAGCACTCCTCGGGTGGGTGGGCCCCTTGGGCGCCCCGCCAACGATCGGCCAGCGCGGGATGGGTCACGTCCACTCCGGTGTCGAGCCCGCAGATGAGGACTCCCGCGCCGGTCAATCCCAGCTCGGACCAGCAGAGGTCGGCGTTGATCGCCCTCAGTCCCGGGGTCACCCCCACCTCGCGCGAAGGAACCCTGATGTCATTGCCGACCTCGCCGTGATCGCCCAACCACTTGCCCTTGGCGACGGGGCGGATGAGCTCAACGGTCAGATTCGGCTCGATCCGGTCGACCTCGGGGGCGGCCGCGAGCTCTTCCAAGTAGTCGACCCGCACCTGAGCCACGATGAGATTCGAGATCCAGTACGGGGTGAAACCGATCACCCGGCCGGACTGCTGGGCTGCTTCAAGCAGATCCAAGAGCGGCGCCTGGGTGCGGTCGGCCGTCTCCTGTAGTGCGCGAACCACGGTCTCATGCCGCACCGCGCGGCTCGCCCGGGCTGCCTTCAGATCCTGATGGATCGCGCTGACGGGCGCCTGTTCCTGCAGGTGAACGATGACGGACACCGTTCCCTCCGGGCCGGCCGCGAGGGCGGCCTGCTCGACACGCAGGTCGATGGTTCCGGCCTGGGCCGGGACGAAGAGGGCCAGACTGATTGCGGTGAGAACAACGCCTCCGAGAAGATGTGCCGTTTTCATAGCTGCTCCTGATCTGATGGGCTCCGGGATGATATTTCGTCCCCAATTATACCACGCGACACAGCATTGTGTAGACGGCGTGTGACCACACGAAGACGCCCCCTCGATCTCCCGATCGAAGGGGCGCGGAACAATGTCTAGGAACTCACAGGACTCCAAGGGGGCCGGTGCCTAGTCCTCCAGGCTCTCCCTCACCAGACTGACGATGTCCTTGACCTTGAGTTTCTCGTCGACGTCGCGCGCCTTGGTGCCGTCGACCAGCATCTGGTAGCAGAAACTGCACCCCACCGCGATCGTATCCGCCCCGGCCTGCTGGGCTTGATCGACCCGGTGCGTGTAGGGCCGCCGATCACCCTTGTCGAGATCCATCCAATAGTGGCCACCCCCGGCGCCGCAGCAGAAGCTGCGCTCGTGGTGGTCGGCCATCTCCCGGACCGTCAGCCCCGGAATCGCCCCCAGCACCACCCGCGGAGCCTTGAAGATGCCCTGATAGCGCCCCAGGTAACAGGGGTCGTGGTAGGTGACCGTCCCCGACACCGACCGGGTCGGTTTGATCCGGCCCGATGCGATCCACTCCACGATGAGCTCGCTGTGGTGCACGACGTTGAAGTTGCCGCCGAATTGCGGGTACTCGTTCTTGAACACGTTGTAGCCGTGCGGACAGATCACCAGGAGTTTCTCGAACGTCCGTGCCTTGAGGACCTCGACCGTATGTTTGGCCGTCATCTGGAAGAGGTTCTCGTCGCCCATCACGCGAGCCGGGTCCCCGCAGCAGGTCTCCTCCTTGCCGAGGTGGGCGAACTTGACGCCCGCCGCGCGCATGATGGCCACCATGTCCTCAGCGATCTTGTGTTTCTCAGGATCGAAGGTCGTACAGCAGCCGATCCAGAACAGAACCTCGGTCTCCTCCCCCTCTTTCAGAATCGGGATGTCGAGTTTCTCGACGAGGTCCATCCGCTCGGCCTGGGAGCCGAAAGGGTTCCCCTGGGTTTCCATCGTCTTCAAGGCCTTGCCGGCATCGGTGGGCAGGCGCCCCTCCATCATGACCTCGGCGCGGCGCAGCTCCACGAACAGGTCCACGTGTTCGATGCCCGCCGGGCACTCCGTCTGGCAACCGTGACAGGTACGGCAATGCCAGATGAACTCGGTGTCCTCGAAGACGGTATTCGCGTGACCGAGGATGGCGCAGGCCGCTTCGTCGGGAGGCTCGGCATCCTTGCGCTGTTGTTGCGCGTAGGCCGTCTCGCAAATGCCGCGGATGTCTTCGATCAGTTTTCTGGGGCTCAGCGGTTGGTCGACGTTCCAGGCCGGACAGATCTCATCACAGCGCCCGCATTCGATGCAGGCCTGCAGATCCAATCGCTGCTTCCAGGTGAGATGCTGGCCCTGGGCGACGCCGAGAGTGAAATCCTCATCCACGTCGTCGGCCGCAAAGAGCGCCTCGATGTCCTCTCGGCGGAGCGTTCCCTTGGCCTCCAGCTTCCGAAGGAACTGATTGGTCGGGATACTCAGCATGTGGAAGAACTTCGTGTAGGGAATCATCGCGATCATCGTGAAGGTGCCGAGCGCGTGCAGCCACCAGACCAAAAAGTGAATCACCTTTCCCGTTTGCGGGCTGAGGCCGCCCAGAAGAAGGGCGAACAGACTTCCGACCGGCGTGTAGGCCTTCCACGGATCCCCTTGGGGGTGGAATGCGATGCGCGCCCCTTCGGCCACGAAACCGGTCAGCACCAGAAACGCGAGGAGACCGAGAATGATCCCATCGATCGACGTGGAGTCCGGCAAGAACTTCGGCCGCGTGGCGTAGCGGCGAACGGCGGCGATCAAGAGACCCAAGAGCAGGCCCGCCCCGGCCAGGTCGGCGAGCAGAGAGACGATGAGATAGAACTGCCCGCGAAACACGCTGGTGCCGAAGTCCATGTCCATCATGACGATCAGGGTCGTGACGAAGAGCACCGCGAAGCTGTAGAAGATCAGGGAGTGAAACAGCGCAGGCAGCGGGCGCCGGCGTGTCTGCTGCTGGAACAGTGTCTCGCGGATGAGGATCCCCAGGCGCCGGCCCCAGGCGCCGGCCCGCTCAGTGTCGGGCTTGCCCATCTTCCAGAACAGAATGCGCCTGCGCAAACCGATCGCGAAGATCACCAGGGCCACCACCATGAGACCGTACATGGCGATATGGGTTCCGAGCCCCATGTTCCACATTATCTCGCGATGCGGGATGCCACTGAGGTTCGCCGCACCAACACCACTGGATGCGAGAAAATGCATAGTCCTCACCTCTTTTCGGATGTCAGAAACAACTCTCCGGAAAGCCTACGGCAGAATACACGCCTATCCCCCATTACAAGATCTGATATTCTGCATCAGTCGGGTCGGAATGGAGGAGTCAGGTCGATGGCGGATGTCTGTTTGCGCGGTGATTTGGAGTACGATCGCCCTCTCCTGCGCGAGAAACTGGGTGAAATGATCCTCGCCGTGGGCGACTGGCCGGCCGCCATCGGGCCCGGCGCCCGGGTGCTGATCAAAGTCAACATGCTCTCTCCCAAAGGCCCCGAGATGGCCATCACCACCCACCCGGAGCTGGTGGCGGCGATTGCCGAGCTCCTGCTGGAGAGAGGCTGTGAGGTCGCCATCGGCGACAGTCCGGGCGGCGCGATCAAAGGTGTGGAGCAATACTGGCGCAACTGTGGCTTTGAGCGCATCGCCCGGGAGCTGGGGTGCGAACTGGTCAACTTCGAGGCCAGTGGGTCGGTCGCGCGGACCGTGGGCGGATTCACCTACCGCATCACCCGGGTTCTCGACGAGTTCGATGCCGTCATCAACGCCTGCAAACTGAAGACCCACCTGCTCTGCAGGGTCACGAACGGGATCAAGAACGCCTTCGGGATCGTGCCCGGCCTGGGCAAATCGGTCATTCACAGCTATGCGCCCGGACCGCGCGATCTGGCTGAACAGGTGGTGAACGTCTACGGCCTGGTCCGCTTCGATCTCACGATCATGGATGCCATCCTGGCCATGGACGGGCGGGGACCCAGCACCGATGGACGTCCGCGGCATGAAGGGCTCCTGGGGGTCGCCCGCGACAGCGTGGTGCTGGACATGGTGATCTCGGATCTGCTGGGGCTCGGCCCCGAGGGACTCGACATCACGCGCGCCGCGCGCCGCCGAGGTCTGGGCAAGCCGTGGGAGAAGGTGACGGTGGACGGCGACCACCGCTTCGTGGAGTTCGATGTCCCGCGCACCGCGATCTATAACCTTGTGCCTCCCCTGGTGGGCGATCTGCTGAGACCGCTCTGGAAGAAGGTTCCCCAGACAGGCGGAGACTGCACGGCCTGCGGGCTGTGCGAGCGAAGCTGTCCGGTGGGAGCAATCGAGATGCAGACCGGGCGCGCGCGCATGGACCGGGGCCGCTGTGTCCTATGCCTCTGTTGTCACGAGCTGTGTCCGGAGAACGCGATTGTGTTCCGGAGCCGGCTGGATCGCCTACGCCGCCGAGGGTAGCGTCTCGTTCGAACGCTGCTCCTCCAACTCCGCCATGGGATTGACCCCATCCAAGCAGAAGCGGTCCACGATCCAGATGAGCTTGCTGAACTCCGGTTTGGAAATATAGGCATCGGCCCCCACGCTGTGGCACTTGGCGGCCATTTGCGCATTGATCAGAGAGGAAAAGACCACCACCGGCAGCTTCTTCAGTCCAAGCGTCTCCTTCACGTTCCGGCACAGCGCGAGCCCATCCATGCTGGGCATCTCGATGTCGGTCACCAGGATCGTCTTGCTCTCCAGCGTGTCGCCGCCTTCGGCGTCCGGTGCGGCGGATGACTTGAGTTCGCAGATGGCATCATAGGCCGCCTTGCCGTTGCTGTAGACCTGGACCTGCTCGTACCCCCCTTTGGCGAAGGCTTCCTTTAGCATAGTCCGGATAACGGATGAATCCTCGGCCACCAGGACTCTGACATTTGCGCGCTCGCTGGCACTCTCATGCCCGGCCGATGCAGCGGAGGACATCATCTCTTCGTGTAAGGACCCCGGGAAGATGTCGGCCACGATCCTCTCCATATCCACGACGAGGATCTCGCGTTCGTCGATGTGAATCGATCCGGTGAAGGGTGCTCCCGAATTCGCGATCATGGGAGCAAGCGGGTGCATGTCTTCCCAGGACACGCGATGAATCTGGCAGACGCCGTCGGCCAGGAACCCGGTGGTCATGTTGTTGAATTCCTGGATCAGAACCACGCGGGACTCGGTCTCACCACAACCGCCGATCTCGTCCCCGTTGCCACCCTGCTCTTCGCTGCAGGTCGCCCCCATCTCCCTCCTCATATCGAGCAGGGGGATGGTCCGCTCCCTGAAAAGGAGCATGCCCGCCATGGCGGGATGGGCCATCGGCAGTTTGGTGACGCGCTCGGGATCGTACTGCTCGATCGCCTGGATCTTGGCGACATTCACCCCGAAACTCTGATCACCCAAACTGAACTCGAGGAGTTCGACCTCGTTGGTTCCGCTCTGCAGCAAGATGCCCTTGTCACGGTCAGTTGTATTCGGTCGCTCCGCCATTGTTCCTCCCCGCCGATCTACATTGAGTCCTCCGGCACCGGTCGGTGCCGTCAGCACTTGCGTCCAGTCAGTTGTATCGGTCGTATGGAGAGGAATGTGGACGGATTCGTGGATGAGCCGGGATGCGCATCTTGCCCGCGTGGCAGGAGATCTCGAGCGGAGCCCCCTAGCGCAGAAGACGCAAGCTCTTTGTGCGCACATGATTGCCTGACGCGACCCTAACGAAATACACGCCGCTGGGTTGCGCGTCTCCCTTATCGTTGCGCCCATCCCAGGTGAGGCGAACGGGTCCCGGCCCCAAGAGGCCCTGGTGCAGAGATCGCACCCTGCGCCCGTCGGCCGAGAGAACCTCAACCTGAGTGGACGCTTCCGCGGGCAGGATCAAATGCAGCCGGGTCTCGTCACGGAACGGATTGGGCCGGCCCGCGGCCAGGATCAGACCCGTTTGAATCGCGGGCGCATCCGGGGCATCGGCCGGGTCATAGAAGATGACCCCCATCTGCTCCGGATCGCTGACCCCCAGTTCGTAGGGCGGCAGCGAAGCCTCCTCGACCCACGGCGCCTCCTTCGGGTCCATGCCCCGCAGAGCGCGCTCCGCATTGATCGTCTCCCGGCCCCAGTAGTCGATCGTCACCGGGTCACAGGAGAAGTAGAACGTGTTGGGAGTGCCTTCCGGATAGCTGAGCCACACCTGCGGAGGCTGATGGGGCGTGCCGTTGTAGGTGGCGCGCAGGGCGTCCATGAGCACCAGCACCGTCTTGCCCTTGATGTTGGCGTCGGCATTGACCGTCAGCATGCCGGTGATGTCGTCGCAGAGATCCGACGGGCAACAGGACCCGTAGTGATTCTTGAGCGCCAGCGTGAGCTGGTTGTAGGCGGTGTTGTGGCTCTTCAGGGCCGGCATGTTGATGAGGTACTCGTAGTCCAGCAGGTAGTTGTAGAGCTTGTGGTCGTCGTACACCCAGTAGTCATCGCTGCAGTTGTCCCGGCAGTCCACGATGAGCGGGCAGTTGCCGCCGAAGGTGAACTCCTCGGTCGCATACGGGTTGCTGGGACGATCGGCAAAATCGCGGTTGTCGAAAATGACCACGTTGCTGACGTCGTAGGTCCCCCCCAACATCATCGCCAAGCCCGAGACGACGCCCCGTGTGGTTTCCCAACGCGTGTCGGTATAGCCGATGCAGTTGATCTTGATCGCGATCTTCGTCGTGGTGGTGAGACTGGGGAAGAGGGCTTCAAAGGCGGCCGCGGTGTCTTCGAGCCCGGCCAGCAGGCGAATGCCGTGATGAACGTTCTGCTCGACCAGATCCCGGTCGATGACTCCCTCGTGACCATTCATGGCCGGATCGCGAAAGATCACGATCTTGCCCGGAGTCCCCGCTTCGGATCTCGCCACCCCCCGCGGATCGGGCGCGCTCGCCAGCTTCGCCCCCGCCCGGCTTGCCGCACCTTGCGCAGACAACGCACCCATCGCGAAAGCCGACTGTTTGAAGAAGTCCCGACGGGTCGTACGTCGCCGGCTACGGGCTCGGGTTTCGTCTCGGTCCTTCATTGCGGCCTCCTCAACCAACGGGTTGCGCGTCTCTTCCCATTATAGCCGAGGCCGCTCTATCGTACCACGATGACTCGTTGCGCCAGACCGGGAGAGGCACCCGCATCCAGGTTGCAGTAGTAGACTCCGCTCAAGACCTCGAGCCCGCGATGGTCACGCCCATCCCAGGTGACGGCCAGCTCGCCTGCCGTGGAGGCCTGGACCGGCAGGGTCCGCACGCGCCGCCCTGCGTGGTCATAGATCGTGACCTGGTCCTGCCCCCCGCCGCCGCGTCCGCCGGATGAGTGCAACAACAGATTGGTCACCCCGAAGGACGGATTGGGTGACGCCCCCACGATTCTCACACCCCCGGAAGCTCGATCCCCAAAACTCTCATCGGTCGAGGACATCGAGCGGGGCAACAGCGAAAGGGCCCCCGCCAGATTGAGTCGCCCGCCCGAGACGGTGATGCCGGACAGCGCGCCGAGCTGATCGACCCCGTCCAGGATGTAGCCCTTCAGATCGAGCGCTACCGCGCCGGGGCTGCTTCGGTACTGCTCCAACAGAGACTCGGCCGCGTTGGACAGCAACACCGCGATTGCGCCGGTGACGTGGGGGGTGGCCATGGATGTGCCGGTCTTATAGCAATAGCCCGTGCCGAGACAGGTCGAGTAGATGCTGGCGCCGGGAGCGCCCAGATCGATCGTGGTCGCCCCGTAGCCCGACCCGCCGTAGAGCCCGTCGTAGGCGCTGGTGTTGGTCACCGTGATCAGGTAGTCGCTGCCGCAGGCGGTGGGCATGTCGCCCATCTCGTCGATGTTCCAATCCTGATTGGCGGTCGCCCCCGTGCTGAGGACACCGGCTTCCCCCAAGGCGTCGTAGATGCCGCACCAGAGCGGATAGTCTTCCGGCTGTCCCTCATCCACGCCGAAGCTGGCGTTCGTGGCCACGACGAAGGCGCCCTTCGCGCCACCCGTTTCGTTGTAGAGCGCTCGCATCTCCAGCGCATAGCCGTAGGCCTCGACCACCACGGATTCGGTGCCGGAGGCCCCCGCGATCGGCAGGACCTCCGTGCCCCAACCCACCCCGCAGATTCCCTCCGAGTTGCTGCCCCGGGCCGCGGCGATGCCGGTCACGTGACTGCCGTGAGAACTTCCGGGAAGACTGCCTCGGCTGAGGTAGGCGTTCCAGCCCTGGACGTCGTCGATGTATCCATTGCCGTCGTCGTCCAGGTCGTTGTCAGGGACCTCGTGCCAGTTGCGCCAGTAGTTCAGATCGGGATGATCCAGGTTGAATCCGTCGTCGACGATCGCCAGCACGATCGTATCGCCCAAAGCGGTGACCTGCCCCCGCCCATAGTCCCACGCTTCGGGCGCATCGATATCGGCATCCGCGATTCCGGGCGGACCGGTGTGATGCAGAGCCCACTGCAGGTCGAAGTCCGGATCGTTTGGATGGATCTCGCGCAGCTGGACGTGGTGATTGAACTGCGCCGCCTGCACCTGCGGTGCGGCCCGAACGATCTCGACCACCTCGTGATCGGACAGCGTGGCCGATTCGAACTTCAGCAGCCAGATCCCCAGCCGGCGGCTGAGCAGCTTCTCCGGAGTGAGCGCGACCTGGGCCAGATTCGCATCCAGATCGTCCAGCGCCTGATCATCGCCCAGATAGGTGGGAGCAACACGCAACATGATCTCGCCTGGAACATAGGACTCGCCCTCGGCGGCAGGTGAACTCGTGCCGAGGTGCGCAACCCAGATGCATAGGATGATTGTGAGGGGGACCTTCATGACTCCTCCACCGGCGCGATGCAGTCGCCGCGCACGGGCTTGGGATGCACAGTCTACACGCCAAAGGAAAGCGATGTTCCTTCAATGCTCTGTGGTGTCATCATTCGTCCGCGCGGAGGATTGAGAGCACAGCAGTCTAGAGGGTGGGCGGCTCGCCCAAGAAACAAAATTACGATTAAAGCCGGCGGGCCGGATCACACTCCGGCTGAGGAGGAGCGAGCTTCAAGAACGAGCCTGTAAGCGTTGGATTGGGAAAGCCCTGAGTGCCAGGCAGCCCTGGAACGGACTTTGCATCGGGAAGGCGATCGGCCCCGATGCCCACCGCGGCCCAGGGAAGTGGCGCAAGTGGGCCTGGCTGGAATCGGCGCGTTTCTTGGCCGGATTTGGCCATCCGCCCGGCCCCGGTGTGCCAAAACCGCGGCCAGGCTGGACACCCTATGGCTCCATCATCCGGACACCGTGTAGAAGACCACCTCGAGCAGAACGTCCTCTTGGGCTTCATCCTCCTCGACATCCGCTCCCCCGCGGCCGCCACGCATGCTTCGGGCCGCATCCTGCAGGCCGCGGACGAGAAGGAAACGGTTGCCCGCTAAGTGAATGAGCCCGTCCTTCTCCGTATCACCGTCGCACTGAACCGCCACCTGGCGCAGGTAGTGTCCCTCGGCATCAAAGACATCGTAGGTCAGCATCGTGCCGGCCGGTTGCTCGCGATCACTGTGGCCGCTGCGCACCCAGAGCTGGTTCTGGTCGTCCACGTAGAGCTCGTCGATGCAGGGATCGTGGTCTTCTGCATGCACCTCGATGTCCATCTGCTGTCCGTTGGCCACGATGAGGAGCCCGTCGCCAACACGCTCTTTCTCTTCTTCCGTGCGCTTCCAGGGTTCGTACTCGCGTTCGATGACGCGCTCCAGTGAACCGTCGGGGTTGTAGACATCGATTGCGTAGCGGTCGCGATAGCTTGCGGCGTAGACGCGCCCGTCCGGGCCAATCGCCCATCCGCCTCCCCGGGTGACGAAGTAGTCGTCCTTTTCGACGAATTTGAAGTTTGCGAAGTCGGGCGTGGATGATTTTTCGACCAGCCGTGCGCGGGGCGTTCCGTCGGGTTGATAGGTGCCCAGGAAGTCTACGCGTTCGAAGGAACCGTCCTTCTGCTGCATCACCCCACCGCCGAGGGCAAGCACGCCACCCCGGTAACTGACATCGCTCAGCGAACTGAATCCCCCGTTCTTGCCGTCAAGATCCTGGGGCACGAGCTTGCCCACCGGAACGCCCTCGGAATCGTGCCGTTCGATTTGCGCAGGGAAGCCCTGCACCAATCCGATGGTCTCGTCGGGGAGCAAGACTAAGTCGGCAAGGAAGGAGACCTCGCCGGGACCTTCCCCTTCCGATCCGATCGAACGCAGGTAGGCGCCGGCGGAAGAGAGGATGTGAACCTGGCGGAGCTGGGTGTCGAGCAGATACACGTTGTCGTCGGCGTCGATGTCGGCGCGAAGGATGACGCCCAAGAGAACGTCTTCGTCATCCCCCCCGATGCGCCACCGTTCCTGCAATGCCCAGGACACGGTTCCTTCAGCCGGCGTGGCGCCATTGCGGATGTGGGGCACGCCGTCCACCGTCGTGACCTCACCAGCGCCCGCCACTGCGGCAGCCAGGAGAAGCGCCATACCGAATAGGACCGTCCTGGGCCAAGTTGTCTTCACGATTCAATCTCCTTCCTCGAGATCTCAGGTGGCGTAGTTCCCACTCATAGACGTAGAAGCCACCGGGGGCGTTCAATCGCGGTGGGCGGATCGCTAAAGCCCTGTCCCCGCCTGGTCGATCTTAGGGGCAGGAGGAGTCCAATGTCCAAAGTGTGTCCCAAATGCGGTCATCACCGGCAACCTGAGGATCTGGGTCCCGACTACGAATGCCCCCAATGCAGAATCGTCTACGATAAATACAACACTGACAGCACATTAGATGACGAGGCTCCACCGATTTCTGGGCAGGTCGACCCGCCGTCCGGGAGCAGCCGGCCCTTCCCGTACGGTCCTGCCGTCTTGGTGGCGGGGGGGGTTCTGCTCATTCTGGTCCTGGGTTCGATCGTCTGGGATGCGATGGGTTCGGTCTTCGGCGGCTCAACCGGCCCGAGCGGCCCCGGTCATCCCGCCGCGGTGGCGGCCTCCACCTTCGATCAGGATGTCCTTCAGGCCTCCGGGCCCGTTCTGGTGGACTTCTGGGCACCCTGGTGCGGCCCCTGCCGGCAGATGGGCAAGACATTGGAACAGGTGGGGCCCGACTACGCCGAGCGACTGCGCATCGTCAAGCTGAACATCGACGACCACCCCGCGTTGGCGCAGCGCTACAACGTGCGGGCGATCCCGACCTTGATTCTGTTCCGGGGTGGCCAGGAGGTCACCCGGCTGCGCGGCGCTCTGCCGGCCGCGAAGCTTCGGCAACGCCTGGAGTCGGCTCTCGGCAAGTAACCGGGATCAGGAGGTCCATTCAGCCATGAACGTCTCGCACAAGACCCCGCGCCACTCCTCTGCGATGATTCTGTTGGTGCTGTGTTGCACCCTGATCACGATCAGCCTCGCGATCCCTGTGGGCGGAGGCCGCGAGCGTCAGAGCTTCAACGATTACCCGGCCGGAACCGTGGCGGCCGGATCGCGGCCCGGCGGTGATGAAGCTCCCGGAACTCTGTTCCCTGACTTCACCCTCTCCGTCTTGAACGGCGGTAGCGGACCCCATTCGCTCATTCTCTTCGATTCGGCCCACCCGTCCGGTGAGGACGAGGATCTGGGCACGCCCAATGAAACCTCCGGCGGACCTGGTGTGGGCGTGGCTGGAGAAAGCGGACAGCCGGGAGAAAACGGGGAAGCGTTCGGGAATCTGCTGGTCATCGCGGAGGACCTAGTCGACGCGAACCCCGCCGATGGACGGGTGGACGACCCGGACGATGAAGCCGGCGGCGGTTCCATCCGCTTCACCTTCGACGAGCCTGCAGCGGTCGATGGTTTGATGCTGATCGACATCGACGAAAACAGCCGGGCCGGTTTCACCCTCTACCACGGCGAGACCCTGGTGGGGACGAGCCAGGCCGGCGCTCTCGGAGACAACTCGGCCGAGCTGATTCAGCTGGCGGAGTACGGCGCGATCACGAGATTGGATGTCGACCTGGCCGACAGCGGCGGCATTGCCTACATCGACTATCACTACCCCACCACGGCGTCGGCTTTGAAGACCTGGGGCAGCATCAAGAAGCTGTTCCACTAGCGCCCGCCGCCGGGGCTACGGACCGGTCACCATCATGATGCAGGATGTCGCGTTGCTCCCGGATCGGACCACGCAGAAGTAGCATCCGGATGAAACGCGCACGCCCTTGGCATCGCGCAGATCCCACACGTGAATGCTCCTCCCAGCATCGGTCCACCCACCACCCAGCTGCCGAGCGCGCCGGCCGAGCAAATCGTGGATGGCCACCTCGACGCGCGCGGGCTGATGAAGCTGCAGCTCGATCCGCGCCTGCGTGACCGCAAGCGAGGGGAGGCTCCTCACATCCGCGAATGCCGGCCGGTCGCTTAGGCCCGGCACCGCCGGTCCCGCGACCGCGGCGTTGCCGGCAAATCGATCATGAACCGTCTGCAGCAGCACGCCGCCCCGGTCCGCACAGAACTCCCAGAACATCGCCCCGCCGAGTTCGCGACTGAGAATGTAGGAGGCCTTGGCATCGATGGAGGCCGAATCGTCGTAGGAGATCATGACCTGCGCGGCCGGGCTGTACACCCAGGGAACCATGGCATCAGCGTGCCAATGCGCGGTATAGCCGCCTTGGTCGATATAGTTCGCGGCCAGATCCGTGTAGTCGAACACGCCCGGCTCCCAGGTGCCCTGGCCGCTCGGCCCGCTGTAGGCGGCGTAGAGGCCGTTGTTCATATCCGCGACATTGCCGAATCCCCGTCCGTAGAATGCCAGGCCCGCGTGCAGCTTCTCTGCCGGCACGCCCAGCTCAAGGTAGGTCTGAATCGCCGCATCCAGGTTGAAGGTCGAGCGAAAGGGCTCGGGCAGGGGATCGTCGGGTGCGGGATACAGCGCCGCATTGAAACCGGTCACCGCGTCCCCCTCACCCATCCATGGCCCATGGAAGTCGTAGGTCATCACGTTGATCCAATCCAGGTAGGGATGGATCAGATCGACTTCCAGGTTTCCGATGATGAAGGGCGATGCCGGGCCCGCGATCGTGAGCAGGTAATCGCCCGCGGCATCCAGTTGGGCGCGCAGCTCCGCGAGGAGCAACGTGTAGTTCTCCCGATCTTCGGGGCGATAGATGTTGCCCGGCAGGCCCCCGCTCACCGGGTACTCCCAGTCGATATCGACGCCGTCGAATCCGTACGCCTGGACAAACCCCACACAGGAGGCCGCAAACAGCGCTCGGGACGCGGGCGTGAGGGCGACATCGGAGAAGTAGGTCGACCAGGTCCACCCCCCCACGGAGATCAGCGTCTTCAGGTTCGGATGACTCTGCTTGAGCAGCTGGAGCTGATGGAAACACCCGCGCAGGCTGTCCGGATCCCAGCTGTCCCCCGGGTAGAACCGGTCGATGTCCGCGTAGGGGTCTCCCAGCACGATCTCGCCGCCCGAGAGGTTGGCGAACGCGTAGTTGATGTGCGTGATCTGCTCGGCAGGGATGTCGGGCACATGGTAGTTGCGGTCATAGACCGACCAAGAGGTGTAGTAGCCGACGAGGCGCTCATCAATCTCCTGCGCCGTGGCGATGTCCGCTGCCCACGAGGCCGCGAGCAGAGCGATGGCAATCCAGACCAAGGGTGAAAGGGCGTTCCCTGACGCGGCGTGCTTCGGCATGGTCCTCTCCCCACTGCGGTTCCATCCAGGCTGAAGCGGCCGCGGCCGCCTCCCGAGACGGATCATACCTGCCCGCCCTCCCCTTCAACAAGCCGCGTGACCGCCCCCGTTTCGCGTCGTATGCTGCGCTTTGTGGACCTGTCAACCGCCGCGGGAGGAGAGCATGAAGCTTCTGAAGAAACTCTGTGAGGCCTTTGGGGGATCCGGCTGTGAGCAGGAGGTGGCCGCGATCGTGGCTGCCGAACTCGAGCCCGTCTGCAGCAAGGTCACCATCGACACGCTCGGGAACGTGATCGGCCTGAAGAAGGGCCGGGGCAAGAAGGCCGGCCGCAAGAAGATCATGCTGGCCGCCCACATGGATGAGATCGGCTTCCTCGTCAGCCACATCGACGCCCGCGGATTCCTGCGGCTTCAGCCGGCCGGAGGATTCGATCCCCGGACCCTGATGTCGCAGCGCGTGACGGTGCTCGGCAAGGGCGAGAAGAAGCTGCGCGGGCTTCTCTGCGTGGCCGGCAAGCCGATCCACGTCCAGACCGCAGAGGAGCGCAAGAAGGAACTCCGGGTCAATGATTTCTACGTCGATCTGGGAATGACCGGCAAAGAGGTCAAAGCCAGGGTCGAGATCGGAGACCGGGTGATCTGGGAACGGGGATTCTCCCGCATCGGACACTGCGTGAGCTGCAAAGCCCTGGACGACCGCGTGGGGCTCTACATCATGATCGAGGCGCTGAAGCGTCTGAAGAAGAACCGCCACGACATCTACGCCGTCGGAACGGTCCAGGAAGAGGTCGGCCTGCGGGGCGCGATCACCGCCTCCTACGCCATCGATCCGGATCTCGCGATCGCTCTGGATGTGACCCTGGCCGTCGATACCCCCGACAGCGACGAGCCCACCTCCATCACCCGCATGGGCGAAGGCATCGCCATCAAGCTGATGGATGCGGCCTCGATCTCAGATGCGACGGTGGTTCGGGATCTGCGTGACCTGGCCGAGGCGAATGAGATCAAACACCAGTTCGAGATTCTCCCGCGCGGCAGCACCGACGCCGGCCCGATGCAGCGGGCCAAGTGCGGTGCGCGCTCAGCGGCCCTGTCGATCCCACTCAGGTATGTGCACTCGGTGAACGAGAGTGCGCACCTCCGGGACATCGAGGCGGGGATCGACCTCTTGGCGGCGTATCTGGACCGGTAGGCGCGAAGGTGCCCTAGATCCGCATCAGGTACTGGAACTTCGCGAAGAACTGCCGATCGGTGAGTTCCCAGCGGTCCTCCCCCAGCACCTGCGGGGAGGATTCGTCGCCGTACTCCCAGCCGGCTGGATACTTGAACATCCGGCCCGTGGCCCCGGCGTAGAAAATCGTGAACGGATTGATGCGATAGGTCACCAGTGGCTCAATGTCGAACCGGTCGGAAAAATCGTCATACTGCAGGATAAGCCGGGTCGACAGCCGGCGGGTCGCCTGCAGGCTGAGACGGGCCCGGGCGATGTAGCCGTCGAAGATCTCCGCTCCGCCGTGACGCTCTTCGAGGTGGTAGTACCGCGCACTGGGACCGATCAAGAGCCGATCGAACACCTTCAGCGATCCCCAAATCACCACCGAGGTCGAATTCGCGTAGCGAGGGTCATCGCTCGTGCGATAGATCGAGCGTCCGCCGCTCAATGCGCCGCCAAGGCTGAAGTACTCACTGGGCTGCGTGTTGACCTCGAACTCGCCGTAGACGAGAGAATCGAACTCGCGGCCCTGAAATCGCTCCCGCGTGAGGTTGCCGGCGATGCTCACCCCGGTCTGCCCGACGCCTTGCACGAAGCCGTGCACGCTGACCCAGTCCTCCTTGAACTCGCCGTGGTGAGTCCAGGCCCTGCCCGCGTTCAGATGCGGCCCCCAGCTTTGAATGAGGCGCCCGTTGGGATTGAAGCCCCAGTCATTCGACACATGAACCTGCCGGTAGTTGTTGCGCGTGGTGAAGCCGTTGTCGCTGCGGAAGGTGGGACTGTATTCCCAGTAGTCGATATCCGCGTTCCAGACGCGGCCGTTGCGCTCGAAGCTCGTGTAGAGAGCGTGGCCCCAGAAGGACTCACCGTCGAAGCCGAAGGTGTGGCCGGATCGCGCGATGGGGGCATCGACCAAGCCCGGCGTCAGCAGCGTGTCGTTCGGTTCTTCCGTGTGGCTGCCCGCAAACTGATACTCGAACTGCAGGTGCTGACCGAACCGGTGCCGTCCGTCCATGCTGATCGTGGCCCCCGATCCGCCCTCATCGAGCCGCCGGTCGGTGGCCAAGAGCCCCACATGAGAATTCTCCCCGTAGGTCCGCCGGACGCGGGCGATGTTCGAAATGCTCTTCATCTCATCCGCGCCGGCGTCCAGCAGCGGCAGATAGGTTCGCTCACCGGCCGGCAGAAGGACTGGCGTGTTCGCATCCCGCGCGAACAGGTAGAGCACCGAGGTCTCGCCGAAGGTCCCCGTGAACTTCGCCGCTGCATCCGGGTCATTGATCGAGCGCGTGTAGACCGCATTGATATAGGTGTTGTAGAGATCGCTCCCCTCTTGGAAGAACGGCCGCCGCTCGGGGTAGAAAAGCGCGAAGGTCGAGTTGACGTCGATCTGCCCGGCATCCGATTCGATCTGGCTGAAGTCGGGATTGACGCTCACCTCGGCCGATGAACTCGAACTCAGGCTGTAGCGGGCGTTGAACGAAAACCGGGCCTCGGGATCCCCGTGGTGGAGGTCGGAGTGGGGATCACCCGCATCTTCGAGGGCGCTGGCCTGGTAGCCCACGGCGCTGGCAATGAGATCGATGTTGCTGCTGGGCTTGACGCCGCGGATGCCGGTCAGGATGCCCCACTGGCACATCCAGCAGGGATCGTCCCGGTCAGTCGCCGCCCAGCAGTAACGGCGGCGGACCTCTCGCTGATGATCCCGCCAGAAGTTGAAGCGCCAGTTCTGCACCTCGGTGTCGGGGAATCGGAGGCTCGCGAAAGGTATCGCGATCTCGACCTGGTATCCGGTGTCGGTCACCCGGCCGTGCGAATCCCACACCACGTCGAAGCCGATGTCCTCATTGCCGCCGCCCATCATCCGCAAATCGCCCTGAATGCCGAGGGGGTTGACGAAGAACTCGTAGGCCCAGGCCTGCGAGTCGTAGGGGTCGAACATGATCCCGAAATAATCGTCGCGCCAGATGTTGTCGCGTTCGCGCAACGTGGCCCGGACCGTGCTCGGATCGTCGAAGGCGATCAGCGCGACATAGAAGTTCTGTTCGTCGTAGGCCACCCAGGCTTCGGACTGCACAGGGGGTTCGATCTGGTCACCGGGCGAGGTCTCGCAAAACCCGGTGGCCCTCGCCGCCCCCTGCCAGCCCGCATCGTTCAGGTCGCCGTCGATCTTGATGTGACCGGCCGTCCGGGGGACCTCGAGTCGCGGACCGTAGTTCGCTTCGAACGCCCCTGCCGCCTGCACACCCATCAGTAGTCCGAGAAGAAGCACCCTGCGCATGAAATCCCCCTCTGGAGTCGTCCTGCTCACGAATCTCCCGGGCAGACCTTGTCCTGGAAGGCCCACAACCCCTTTCTCACTAGACGCAACAAAGGGGAAAAGGGTTCAACGAGGATGCGCAACACGGGCGCTGAACCTGAGCGCCAGCGCCGAACGTGTACAACAATTGCGACACTGGGGATAGGTTATACAGACACTCTACCCCAGCGTTGCATTGCAACGGCAAATTTTCGATGTCTAAGCTGCTGA
>CAZTDY010000060.1:0-25776 GCA_964612295.1 uncultured bacterium
TTTCATATTGGAATCACGCTATCCTACAGGCTCATTTCATGTTGGAAGAGGCTCCTGTTTGACCATTGCTCGGGCATCCTGCTATGCTCGGAGGGTCAAGGAGGTGCACCATGAGATTCAGTTTCCTAGTTCTCCTCGCCAGTGGGTTCTGTCTCCTCTCCCCTGCCAGTGGGCAGTCTCTGTATTCAGGCGACGCCCACTCCCCTCTCGGTGAGATTCCCCGCGAGAGCTTCTACTGCCAGACGCCCAACTACTCCATGATCTACAACATGTCCTCGGGGTTCGATGCCGAGATCGCCGACGACATTCCGGTGGAGTGGGCCGGCTACACGCTCGAGGCCGTCACGCTCTGGATGGGTGAGTGGTTCAGCATGGGTGGGCCCGAATGGCGGGATCCCCTGGGTATGCGGCTCAACCTCTATCAGGAGAGCTGCCCCCCCGAGATGGTGCCCTCACAGACAATCGAAATCGACTGGATCGACCTGGAAAAGACGCTCGTCTACGACTCGGGCGGTTCCATGGTCTACGAGGTGGTCATCCCGGTGAGCCCAGCGCTCACGATCACGCCCGGGATGTCGATCGGGGCAACGGTTCTGATCGACTGGGGACACGATGAGCCGTTCGCCGGAATCTGTGCGACATCTCAGTATGTCAGCTACGGCGCGTGCGTCGCCCATCTGGACGCGACCTGGTGGGGGTATGCGCGGTGGACGCCGATCGACTTCTACACCACGATACCCCAGGACTTGGGCTTCTGCCTGAGCGGTCAGCTCGCAGCGGCCCCGGATTGGCCGGCTGCCGCCAAGGCGATACTCTCGGCCTCCCCCAACCCGATCCTCGGCCGGACGACGCTGAGCTATGACCTCGCCGCGCCGGGCAAGGTGCGGCTGAGCCTCCATGACGTCACGGGGCGGTGCGTACGTGTTCTTCAGGAGGGCTACCAGTGGGCCGGTCCCCACCATCTGACGTGGGATGCGACGGATGGCTCAGGATCGGCACTGCCCGCGGGAGCCTACCTGGCGCGGCTCCAGACGGCCGAGCAGGATGGTTCGATCCGGGTGCTGCTGCTGGAATCGGAGTAGAAGCAGTTCGGACGCGCGAACTCAGTCCCCGACGTAGCCAAGGGATCGGAGCCTGCCGAGCACCTGCGGATCCACCGCATCGCCGAACGGCCGGGTCACGAAACCGTCGAAGCGTTCCAGCTCGCGCAGAAGCCGTGCAGCTTCAATGGTCTCGTCTTCGATCAGGTTGTCTTGCTCCCGGGGGTCGTTCCTCAAGTTGTACAGCTCATCTTTGCCGGTGGCGTTCGGCCGGTGGATGAGTTTCCAGGTGCGGTCCATCGCGCAGTAGAGCAGCCCGTCATCGGGACGCGCCTCGACCATCCGCGCATTCAGGTCGAAGAGATTGATCTGATCGGCGTAGGCGATACGCGGCTCCTCATCCTCCCCCTGCACCAATCCCCTGAGACTCAGCCCGGCCAGACCCTCGGGAACCGGCAGCCCCAAGCGCTCGAGCAGGGTTGGCAGGATGTCGGTTGTGCGCACAAGGTCGCCCACGACCTTCTCCTCCGGCCATCCCGGCACCCGCATGATCAGTGGCACGCGGATCTGCTCCTGGTAGAGGATGCGGTGAAACCACCACCCATGATCGCCCAAGCCCTCCCCGTGGTCGGCCACCACCACCACGATCGTGTTCTCATCGCGGCCGCTCTCCCGCAGAAAGGCGACGAGTTCTCCGATCTGGCTATCGACGTAGGCGACCTCCGCTCGATAGTAGGCGCGAACGCGATCTTCGCCTTTCAGATCCCGGGGCACATGCCGCTCACAGACCTCCGCCGGCGGCAGGATGGCCGTGTCATGCGGATCCCAGTAATGCACCCAGGCCAGAAACGGATCCTCCGTACTGCCGATCCACCGGCAGGCCTCCCGGGTGGTCGCATCAGCACGGCGCTGGCTCGTCCGCCAGGACCAGTCGTAGAAGCCGCTATCGGTCTTGCTCATCGAGTGAGCGGAGGCGGGCTTCGTTCCGCTGTCGAAGGTGTCGAACCCCCGGTCAAACCCGTAGAACTCGGAGACCGTGAAGGCGCTCAGGAACGCACCCGTGTGCCAGCCCCGCTCCTGCAGAAGCGAACCCAGGGTGGGGATGTAGTCGGGCAACTCGTATCCGCCACCGGCATAGATCACCCGGACGCCATGCTGATAGGGATTGAGCCCGGTCAGGATCGAAGCATGCGAGATGGGCGTGGCGGCCGAGGGTGAGATCGCCAGATCGAATCGAACCCCCTCGGCGGCCAGGGCATCGAGATGCGGCGTGGGATTGTCCGCGGCGCCGTAGCAGCCAAGATGATCGAGCCGGGTGGTGTCCAGGGTCACCAGCAAGACGTTGTAGTCGGAGGAGTCGTCCTGTGGGCCGCCGCAGGAGCAGAGAACTACCAGCGCGACCCAGAACCAGGCGAGACGGAGTCCGCAGCGCAAGCTCATCGGGCACAGGGGGCGTTCGCCGGCCCCGTCGCCGGGATCCTGAACAGACCTTGGGGATGTGCTCTCCACCATGACGCCGCCTCCTGAGGCCGAGATGATGACCGAGGGTCATACTCGCCCGGGACTGAGGCCGGGGTCAACCGTGGCATTCCCTTATAGAGAAACCAGCGGTGTCTGCACGCCGCTGGTCTCTTTATAGAAGGGTCTTGAAAAGCCGGTCTGCGCTATTCCAGTTCGAAACCGAGCGCGGAAGCCTGCTCGCGAATCGCCTCGATCATGACCTCATCAAGCGTGTCCTCTTCACCCTCGGCGACCTCTTTCCTCTTCTCGGCAACGAACGTCTTGCGCTCGTCACTCAAACGCTGGATCTGCTCCTGGATGTCGTCTCGCTTCTGCTGATTCTCCTCGACGAACGTCTTGCGTTCCTCCTCGGTCATCGAGCGCATCTCTTCGGGCAGAGCGTCCTCATCCAGCTCTTCCAGATCCACCTCCCCCTCCTTCACAGCATCCACCAGGTCCCAGGCGGCGTTCCGGTAGTTCCCCGAGGCTTTGAACAGGGCCCGCTCGGCCGACACCGCCGGCGCGAGGACCTGCGCGTTCGTGTCCTGGGCTTCCTGGCGTTTGGCGCTCTCCACACCTTCCGAACCGAAGGGGATGTAGGTCGCATTGAGCAGTGCGCTCAGACGGGCGATCTCTTCATCCTGAGGAGCGTCGACGTGCACGATGGCCCGGTCCTGGTCGATGTTCATGTACTTGCCGTCTGCGAGCAGGGCGCCCTCCTGCCAGAGGCCGGCAACCCCATCCTGATAGGGGCCGCAGTGAATGGTGTTCACCACGATCTGCCTGTCGATCGAGGCCTGGCAGGCAGAGCGGAAATCGACTCCGCCCTGCGTGAACGGCTCATTCCCCGCGATGAAGATCGCTTTGAAGTCCCAACCCGACGCGCTCCAGTCGAGGTCACTGACCGCATCCTGGATGACCCAGCCGCAGTACTCATCTCCCCCGTTGGTCTTGAGCGCGAACAGCTCTTCCGAGACGGCGTCCAAATCCGTGGTGAGAGGCAGGATCATCCTGATGTATCCCTCCTCCGCCAGCAGGGAGCTCTTTCCATATTCATAGAGGGCGACTTCCAGGTCGGGCTGCCGCCCGTCACGCTCGGCGACCGCAAACTCATTGACGATCTTCCAGAGCTGCGTTTGGGCCTGGCTGATCAAACCCTCCATGCTGCCTGAGGTATCCAGCAGGATCGCGAGCTGGATCCGGGGATTCTCTTCGTGGGCAACAGCCGTCGTCCCCACGGTCAGGGTGACCAGCATGAGACTCAGGATGGCGGCAGCCTTCAGGCCCGCCTTGATCAGGGAGGTGCGTTCGGTCTTCATTTTGATTCTCCTTTCACTCCTAGGGGGCGTTGACTTGAGGGTACTACTGGCCGGGCCGGGCGGTTTATTCCCAAGAAATCCCGTTTCCCGCACCGCGAGACGCTACAAAAGGGCAACCTCTCCTGGCGATGGCCTGGGTGAGCTACAGCGTCCTTGCGGAGACCCCCAAGATCGCCCAGCTGGTGATCCGCTCAACCGTAAGCTAAGACTGCACAACGTATTCGACTAATACGAGTTATGCTCTCCGGATTCGCCCGGTCCACCATACGACAGATCAAGATACAGTTGCATCTGGCCGATGGGTAGAGGGTCGGCCCGGGTGTTACCTATTCAGGGGAGACAGTGGGTGGTTCGTGACTCTCTGCCCAGTCAACGTGGTCCTCTCGGTCAACTGCACCGTATTGGACGCGTGCTCATGCTGGCCTGGACCGTCGTCCTGGCAGCCTCGCTGATCTGGAACGTCTGGTACCAGAACTCCGAGCTCCAGGAACTGGCGCGGTCCTACGCGCGCACGGGTTTCGAGAAGGACGTCCTCTACCGGGCGTGGAACGCCGGGCACTCGCCGGTCTACGTGCCCCAGAACGAGGACACGCCGCCCAATCCTCATCTGGCACACCTGCCGCATCGCGATGTGGTCACCGCAGACGGTCTCGAACTCACGATAATGAATCCGGCCTACATGACGAGGCAGGTTCACGAGATCGGACGTCAACGAAGCTCTCATCACGGCCACATCACCAGCCTGAACCCCATTCGCGAGGAAAACGCGCCCGACGATTGGGAGCGCCAGGCTTTGCAGGCTTTTGAGACCGGCTCCTCCGAGGTGAGTTCGATCGAATGGATCGGCGACCAGGAGTATCTGCGACTGATGCGTCCGCTCCTCACCGAGGCCGGGTGCATCTCCTGTCACGGCTCGCAGGGGTACAAGGTGGGGGACATTCGCGGAGGGATCAGTTCCTCGATCCCCCTGGCGCCGCTGGAGGCGCTCGCGCAGACGCCCAGGCTCATCCTGATTCTCTGTCACATTCTCATCTGGGCCATCGGCCTGACGGGAATCGGCCTGGGGGGGCGGAGGTTCGGGCGGGAGATCGCACGGCGGGAGGAGGCCGAGGGACAGAAGAGACAGGCCGAACGGAATCTGGAGCAGGTCTGGAAGATGGAGTCGGTCGGTCGTCTGGCGGCCGGGCTCGCCCACGAGATCAACACACCGCTCCAGTACATGAGCGACAATCTCAGCTTCATCGATGAAGCCCAGCAAGAGTTGACGACCTCTCTCCAGAAGTACCACGACCTGGGCCGGCGAGCAGCCAGCGGGCAGGAGGTGAGCACGGAATTGCAGGCAGCCGCTGCACGGGCGGAAGAGGAGGATTTCGAATTCCTCGCCCTGGAGCTTCCCCAGGCGGTTGCCGCCGCGCGATCCGGGGCTCGGCAGGTCTCCGACCTGATCAAGGGGATGGAAGAGTTGGTCGAATCACCGGCAAGGACGAGGATTCCGACGAATGTGAACGGGATCATCGAGAAGACGATCAGGGCCGGCGGCAAGGTCTGGGATCCTGTGGCAACCGTCGAGTTCAACCCGGATCCCAATCTCGAGTTGATCGAGGCCCACCCCACCGAACTCGGTCAGGTGATCCTGCAGCTTCTCAGCAACGCCTGCCGGGCGGTCGAGGATGCGGGCGCAGCCGCGGGGGCAAAGGGGCGCATCGACATCACCACCCGTCAGGTGGGCGATGCGATCGAGATCATCGTGGCCGACAACGGAATCGGAATCGCACCTGAGAATCAAGGAAAGATCTTCGATCCCTTCTTCACCACCCGGGAGGTCGGCCAGGGCACCGGGCAGGGCCTGATGATCGCCTACAACGTGGTGGTCGGACGGCATGGTGGGGAACTGACGTTCGAATCGGAGCGGGGCAGCGGCACCACCTTCTATGTGCGGCTACCCGTGCGGACGACCGATCTGGCCGCCGGCGAATAGTCCGGCCCCTACAGCTCCACCATTGACCCGATCACCCGTTCGATGCGCGGGCTGGAGCGTCTCTCCAGGATGGGCCCACCGGCTGTAATCGTGACCAACAGTTCGAGGTGATTGCTGCTCAATCCGGTTGAGTCTTCCACCCACAACTCCCACTCGAACCAATCCCGTTCGGTGAATCCGGTATAGCTGATCAAGATCTCGCAGCTTCCTCCGGTCCCTCTGAGGCAGGCGAAGTCATCGTGCTCGTAAATCGACCCACTGGCAGTGACCTCCCCACCCTGTCCGAGCATGAAGTAGGTCAGATGTTCCCAGACGAGCGAGATGTCCCCGTCGGGATCGGTGTAGTCGAACGAAACCGTGAACTGCCCGTCGGGACCACCGAACAGGGTCGGGTGGCTGAGACCGCTGAGCACGGGCGCTGTCGGCTCGGCCTCTTCGGGCTCGTAGTGCACGGTGACTGAGGTCTTGCCGGCCTCCCCATCCACTCCGTTCTCGAAGCCCCGGTTGACTTCAGAAACATAGGCGACAATCTGCAGGGTGTTCTCCCCTTCCGCCAGCTGAAGCTCACCCTCGGTGCTGAAGAGGGACCCGGTGCCAGAACCGCTGGAACTCACGTGGACAGCAGGAGAGACCAGCGCACCGTTGCCCCAGACATCGACATGGCCACCATCTGAACTCACGATCACCGGAGGCCGGTTGATCGTGCCGCTCAGCACTTGGAGACGCTCGGCCGAATCCGTGTAGGTGGTCCCGTCCACCGGATTGGTGATGGTGACCGCCGCCTGGACACCCAGCGGCACGTAGAATGCCGTCCCATACCCATGCATCATGGCTCGGTACTCCCGGTAGCGGTAGTTGTCGTCCTGTTCACTCGAGAAGCTGACGAACCGGGTGACTCGCTGGGCGATGATGAACCTCGCGGGATTCGAGGGATCTTCGATATAGCGTTGAAAGAAGCGGCTGTCGGAGTTTGCGAAGCTCTCCATGATCTCGGCCTTGGTCTTATCTTCAACCATCGTGACGCCGGCGGCCATCTCGATGATCGTGGTGAGATCTTCGAAGTCCATCACGCGGCGGACCGACTGCAGCGTGGTCGAGCGGGTGGGAGCGAATCCATCCCGTTCCGGATCGTAAAGGCGGCCCATCGTGGGATCGATGAGCGAGAGAATGAACACTCCGGCGTCCGTGTTCTGCCCATCAAAAGTTGCGTTCTTGTCCTGCTGAAAGGTCTCGCCGGAGACGAGCTCGAACATGCCCATCGCGTTGCCGGAGGCGGAGTCCACGAAGCAAACCATGTCGTTGGGCGAGCTGAGGAAGTAGCACAGCTCGACCCCCGCCAACGGGCTCCCCAGCGAGTCGAGGACTTCCGCTTCGAACACGAGGTCACCGGCCCCGTCCCGCACGTCCGCGATGCCGGATGGGTCGGTGTGCAGAATGACCGCACCGTCAGCTTCCTCTTCCTGATTCTCGTCGTCCCCGGGAGCCGTTGAGCCCGGGCTGTCTTCGCCACTGAAACAACCGGGGATCGTGCAGAGGAGAATCAAAGACAGGAAGAAGGCTGCAAACATCGCCATCGCTCGACTCCTTTGTGCCGGTCATGCGGGGCACCATCTCTGGATGCCTCTTCAGGCCCCAAGATTCGAACATGGCAGGCAGTCGAACCGGACGCGTGATTCGCCCCGTACTCAGTGATATCGGTCTGGGCACAGCACTTGCTTAGGCGGGTGCTCGGCGACTCCGTTTGACCGAACAGTGCAATAAGTGAAGGTGTCGTGGGCAGCTATATCACGCCTATGCGCAAGGTGGCTCTTTGTCGCCAACATGCCGGAGAGGTCGATTGACGCGTATTGGCGCACTTCCGCTGCACTGCCCTGACCTTGAGTGCTATAGTGAATCTGTGTGCAACCCGGCCCCAGCCGAAACGCGACTGGGCATGCTTTTACGCGATGAGGGGAGGGTACTGCCATGGCCACGTCTTCACCCCACTTGCGTCTGCTTCCCGCGATGATCCTGTTTTCCCTAACCTCATTCACCGGGACCGCAGCGGGGATCACCATCGACCCCGGGGTCGATCTGTTCACGACCGACCCGGCCTACACCTATCGCGACTTCTCCGATGATCCGCTCCCTGCCGACTTCTTCGGGCCCGGTTCCGATCCATTCGACGGCGTCATCACCTTTCGAGGAGTGCCGCTCGGGAGCAGCCCGCTCTGCCCCTTCGATGATCTGAGCGAAGTCGACACGATCGTCGAGCGCCTCGCACCGGCGGAGCTACCCGGGCCCGGTTCATCCGATGTCGTTCCCATCGAGATCGTCGCTCTGCAGTTGGTCAGCACGGAACCGATCACGGTCACCTACTTCGGAGGGATGGACCCGAGCCTCTGGGACGTCGAGGTCAGTCTGTCGACCTATGAGGTGTCGATCGGGGAGATGGAGATCCTCTGCGGCGACCCCTGTCCGGGGGGCACGACTCAGAGTTACGCGCAATCATGCCTGCGGCTGACCTTCATCGAGCTGGACACCAGCCAGGAGTGCGTGTTCGACCAAGGCGAGGCAGGAAGCTGCGAACAGGTCGTCTCCATCGATGTTCTCTGGAACACGACCTCTCCCCCCCCCTGAGTCCTGCACGTCCAACTTCTGCATTCATCCAGCGAGCATCCTCTTCCTACAGAGCCCTCACTTCCAGCATGGTCTCAGGCCCGTGTGCGTTGAACAGATGGTCGCGGTCTGTTGCCTGCCGGACGATACCTGTCTCCTTCTGATCGAAGAGGACTGCTTGGGACTCGGCGGCGTATGGCATGAAGAGTGGACCGAATGCGAGCCGAATCCATGTATCGCACCCCTGGTGATTGAAGCCGGCTTCGACCTTTATGTCACCGACCCGGGCAGCACGTACCGCGATTTCGCGGGCAATCCGATCCCGCCTGACTTCTTTGGACCCGGTTCGGATCCGTTCGATGGAGTGATCAGCTTCCAGGGAATGCCGCTGCAAGTGAGCCCATTCTGCCCCAATGACGATCTCAGCATGGTCGATACCATTGTGGAGCGCCAAGACGACGCTCACTTCCCCGGGCCCGGCTCAACGGATCTCATCCCCACCGAGATCGTCGAGCTGCAGCTGGTCAGCACCGAACCGATCACGGTCACCTACTTCGGCGGCATGGACCCCACAGCCTGGGACGTCACCGCCACCCTGTCTCCCTCGGTTCCTTCGCTCGGTCTCATGGACATCGCTTGCGATGACCCCTCCCTGGGGGGATGGTTCGACGCGGGCACGGAGTACTGTCTCGAGCTGACCTTCTATGAGCAGGGGAGCGGCATGACTGTCACACTCGACCTGGGCGAGTGGGGCATGTGCGATGCGACCAGCGCAGTCGATGTTCCCTGGGAGATCTGGAATCCGCCGCCCATCAGTTGTACAACAAACATCTGTATCAATCCGATGGGTCTGACGATCTACCAGGGCCCCCATTTCCGGCACGTCATCTGGTCGGTGTGTGTGGACCCGGCCACCGCGGTCTGTTGTCTACTCGGCGGTGAATGTCAGATCACGACCCCGAACGAGTGCGTGGACCTGGATGGCATCTGGCATCCAGAGTGGAACTCTTGCGACCCGAACCCATGCGACGACGCAGGGATCATCGAGTGCCCGAACGCACCGCGACTGACTCTCACCTGTGTTCCCGATCCTATCCTGCAAGGCGCCGAGCTTCGGCTTCACCTGCGAGACGACGGCCCAGTCGAACTGAAGATCTTCGCCCTCGATGGCCGGCTTGTACGCACGTTTTCTCTGGAATTCAGCAGCGCGGGACTGCAGGCCTTTCACTGGGACGGCCGAAATGAACAAGGCCGCCGCGCGAACCCCGGCGTCTATCTCTATCGCGCAAGGGCCGGCGATGAAGAGCGCACGGGACAGATGCTGGTCATCCGATAGTGTCATATGACCCCCTGAGGGGTTGGAGGAAGCTGAGCAGGGGCTAAGATTACGACGCAAGCCCCGGTAGCCAGGGGGCCGAACACGTGTACACTGAGCGTTCGTCAATGCGCAGTGCCACTTCCCGCTTTCGCCAAACGGTCCAGCGCTGACCCGACGTGAGGGGGCTGGCGGCGGCACCGGCGGTGGAAGCTGCGGTCGCCCTACGGGCTCCCTCCGCTTCCACCGCCGAACTCGTATCCCGATCTCCCTGCTTGCTTGAGCTCCTTCTTCTCCTGGGCATCTTCGCCTCCTTGTTCCCTGGGTTGTAACCCAATTCAGTGTCCAAGGAAACTGGAGGCGGCTC
Source organism: uncultured bacterium (assembly GCA_964612295.1). Classification (GTDB taxonomy): domain Bacteria; phylum Eisenbacteria; class RBG-16-71-46; order CAIMUX01; family WJJG01; genus CAYQJL01. Next base: position 10,118 of record CAZTDY010000060.1, read on the forward strand.
AGACGTCACGCTTGTCGAGTTCGGGTTCCCCTGCTGTGGCGATCCGACCGAAGCGTATGGCTGGGTCGTGTGGACCGACATGGGTGGCTTCGCCCCACCTTTTGGGGATGCCTATACGGCCGAGTACTACGGCTCCTTCACGCCGGTTGACCCCAATCCGGATACCTTCCCCCCGACGGTCTACACCTATGTGGACGTCTCGGGTGCGGGCATCGTCTTTGCAGCCGGAACGTATCTCTGCTTCGGCTATGACGTAACCGGAAATGGCGGACAGACAGACTTCAACGGCGTAGATACCTGGGCGTGGTATAGCAGCATGTGGGATCCCGATCAGGGTTGGGGTCGTACTGCGATTCTCCAGATCAAGGGGGATTTCGGGACGACGCCACTGGATGAAACGACCTGGGGTGCAGTCAAAGCACTTTTCCGCTAGGTTGTGGCCCGAGGAATCGGGATTGAATGAGCTGAAAAGGAAAACGGGCAGGCCTTCGCGCCTGCCCGTTCTTCTTCACTCTTCCACGCTCTTCGAGACGCACTCCATGCTCTCGGGCACTCTGGCGATGTAGTCCAGAACCTCATCCGAAAGGTGGCTGAGAAAACTCGTCCCCTTGAAGGACTTCTTCACCATCTCGAAATTGGCTTCGTAGGTGTAGTCGACGAATGCGGCGGAGAGGTCTCCGCTGCCGGCCTGGGACATGTCGAGAATCTGAACCGGCTGCTCGCAGCTCAAATCAAACCAGCCGAGGTCCACGGTGCGCACGGTGGGATCCGATTTCGTCTGGAAGTGCACCCGGCCTCGCCCCGCATCATAGACGATCCGCCACATCGTGCGCTCGACGGCAACCTGATCGAGAAGCCCGAAGGCGTAGGCCACCGCCCCCTCACGCGTCTCTTCCTGATACCGCGCCGCCCCTCGGGCGGCCCAGCAGAATCGTTTGAGCGAGTAATTGCCCTCCTGAAAGACTGCGCTCGAGTCGGACGGCCCGGCCGTGTCGAAGAAGGAGAGTGAGTACTCATACGTGTTGTTCGTAAGGGCGGTCACGGGGAGGTCCTCTCCCCGGTGGACGACCATCTGTCCGCCCAGGAATTCGATGGTCGCGCAATCGCCCCGGGCATCGCAGACCAGGAAATGAAGCGGAGTGGGATACTACACGGAGATCCTGATCCGTTCATCGCTGGCAATGACCTCCTCGACCGATGCCGAGCGGTCCAGGTGATACTGAACCCACATGAGTTCACTCAGCTCGGGGCGCTCGTCCGGGTGCGGATACTCGGTCCCCTCGAGCCACATGTTCTCGATGATCAAGCCCGCCTCATTGAGACCGCCCATGGGATACTCGCGACCGTACTGGTTGAAGGTCAGGCTTCCGTAGCGTGACGTCCACCTCACCGGATTCACCTCCGACTCCGAGGCCTTGGTCACGCCGCGCTTGTTGATCATGATGTGCCCGTGCTCGATCTGCCAGTCGAGGCTCCGTCCGAAGATCCACTGCCCATTCTCCTGGAAACAAAAGGTCGTGCACGCGAGAGCAGCGGACGCCGACACGGCCAGCAGGCCGAGAATCATAGCCACCCGAAGCCTTTTCATGACATCCCCCCAGCAAAAGGGACCCCGCGCCGGCGGGGCCCCTCGATCACACTCGAACACCGGAGCGCGAGGGGCGCGCTTTCGCCCCCCAGCTCGGAGTCTACGTCTCTTCGTACGGGCGAATGAAGCCTTCCTTCATGAGAAGATGGGTTTCCTCGCGCGCATGACGAATCTGATCCTCGGCCATCTTCATCAGCTCTTCCTTGCTGGGCTTGATGCGTGCGACGCCCTGCTCGATCGCCTTCATGCCCACCGCGACGGCTTCACGCGGGAACACTTCCCACTCATCCATCGAGGGGATGATGTACTCGGGATTGAGCCCCTTGTCCTCGGCCACCTGGGCGAGCTCGAGGGCCGCGGCGATGCACATCTCGTCGGTGATGGTGGTCGCCATGACGTCGAGCGTGCCGCGGAAGATGCCGGGGAATCCGAGCGAGTTGTTGACCTGATTCGGGAAGTCGCTGCGACCCGTCGCGACGACCTTCGCTCCCGCTTCGAGCGCCTCCCACGGCCAGATCTCCGGCACCGGATTGGCGCACGGCATGACGACCGCATCCTTCGCCATCTGGGTCACCCACTCAGGTTTGATCACCCCGGGGCCCGGCGTTGATGCGCCGATCACAACATCCGCGCCGCGCATGGCCGTTTCGATGTCACCAACGACATTGTCGCCATTCGTCAGTTGGCACATTTCCCACTTCTGTTTGAAACCATCCTGCAATTCGGTGCGGCCCTTGTGCAGCGTGCCCTTCGAGTCGAGAAGGATCATGTTCTCCCACGGCACGCCACCCTTGTGAATCACGTGCGCCCCGCGAATGTTGGCCGCCCCGGCGCCCACCAGTACGATCTTGACCTTGTCGAGGTCTTTGTTCACGAGCTTCACCGCATTGACGAGGCCGGCGAAGGTGACCGCCGCGGTGCCCTGCTGGTCATCGTGCCAGACCGGGATGTGCGCCTTCTCGCGCAACGTGTCTAGAATGTGGAAACACTTCGGCTGAGAAAGATCTTCGAGGTTGAATCCGCCGAAGGTGGGCTGCAGCGCCAGGCAGATTTCGATGATCTTGTCGGGGTCCTTCTCACTGATGCAGATCGGAAACGCATCCACGCCGCCGAGATACTTGAAGAGCAGCGCCTTGCCTTCCATGACCGGCATCCCGGCCTCGGGGCCGATGTCGCCCAGACCCAGCACGCGGGTGCCGTCACTGATGACGGCCACGAAGTTCGACTTGTTGGTGTGCTGGAACACCGTCTCGGGGTTCTTGTTGATATCGAGGCACGGCTTGGCGACACCCGGCGTGTACCAGATGGCGAAGTCGTTGAAGTCGCGAACGATGCACTTCGGCACAACCTCGACCTTCCCCCGATAGTAGGGGTGCATTTTCATTGCGTCGACGCCCGGCTGGGCAGCCTTGGCTTCCAATTCCGCCTTGTTCAATTTCTGGTCGGCCATTGATACCTCCCGCTCGATCCCTGGCACTATCCTCCGGCGCCCAAAGCTACCAGATCGTTGATACATTTGTAGCTGCTAGATTCTGGCAGACTGATGCCCGAACCCAAACTGATCTATTCTTATGCAGCGGTGGAGGATTGCTGCGATTGGGCACGACCGGGCGGATGCCGACCTCTCACGGGGCCCACAACAGCCAACCCACTCAGCGACAATACATTACGCTCGAACAGCCACCCCATGCTCCGGCCGGTCATCCGCCTCCTCCCCCCCGTCAAGAAGCGCCGCGGCCAAGTCGATCTTGTTGGATGAGGGGCCGACGCGCTAAGCTCCTCCCTTTGTTGGATCTTTGAGGCTCGCGGCGGGTTCAGTCCATGGTGATCGCAGCGTGCGGGTTTTGACAATAGGCTGAAGAGGAATCATGAGAAGCATCCAGAAATTCAGGGTCCGACCGACCCTGCCCGATCGCATCCAGACGCTGATGGATATCGCCCGCAACCTGTGGTGGACGTGGAATCCGGATGCCGTGGCCCTGTTTCGCCGCATCCAACCTGACCTCTGGGACAAGGTGCATCACAATCCGATCGCCCTCATGGGGGCCGTGAACCAGGATCGCCTCAACAGCCTGGCGTCGAAAGAGACCTTTCTGGCCCACATGGACCGCGTGTACGAGAACCTTCAGCGCTATCTCGAACACCCCACCTGGTACTCGGAGGTTCAGACCGAGAGCCCGGAGAACCGGATCGCCTATTTCTCGGCCGAGTTCGGCCTGCACGAGTCGCTCCCCTTCTACGCGGGAGGGCTCGGCGTACTGGCCGGCGACCATCTGAAGTCGGCCTCTGAGCTGGGGCTGCCGATGGTCGGCGTCGGTCTTCTCTACCGGCGCGGATACTTCCACCAGGTTCTCGATCAGGATGGAATGCAGCGTGAGATCTACCGGGAGAATCACTTCTCCGGCCTGCCCATGCGCGTCGTGCGGCGCCCCGATGGGTTGCCCGAACTGATCGAAATCGAAATCGCCTCCCGCGTGATTCGTGCACGCCTCTGGCGCGTGCAGGTCGGGCGGGTGCCGCTCTTCTTGCTCGACACCGACCTCAGCGAGAACGATCCGCGCGATCGGCGGATCACGCAGTTCCTCTACGACGCCGACTTAGATACCCGCATTCGCCAGGAGATGGTGTTGGGCGTCGGAGGATTGCGCGCCCTGGAGATCTGCGATGTGCCGCCCACGGTCTGCCACCTGAATGAGGGCCACTCGGCGTTTCTGACCCTCGAGCGGATCGCATCGCTCATGGAGAAGAAGGCTTTGAGCTTCGAGGTCGCCCGCGAGATCGTCTCCGCCAGCAACGTATTCACGACCCATACCCCCGTGGCGGCGGGCAACGACGTCTTCCCGCCCGAGCTGGCCGCCGAGTACCTGCGGCCGTTCTGCAAACGGCTGGGCGTGAACGAGAAGACCCTGCTAGGACTGGGGCGAGAGAATCCAGAGAGCGACGATGAACCCTTCAGCATGACGGTGCTCGCCCTGCGGCTCGCAACCTTCCGCAACGGGGTCAGCAAACTTCACGGCGAGGTGGCGCGCTCCATGTGGCAGGGCCTCTGGCCTCAGACTCCGGAAGAGGAAGTGCCGATCGGGCACATCACCAACGGGGTGCACCTGCCATCCTGGCAATCGGATGAGACGGCCAGGCTCTTCGATCGATACCTGGGCCCGGATTGGCTGGAGAACCCGGTCGATCAGGAGGTCTGGGGACGCGTCCAGGCCATCCCGGACGCCGAAATGTGGCGGGCGCGGGAGAGCTTGCGCGCGCGGGTGGTTGCCACCTCACGCCGCAGATTGCAGGCCCAACTCCGGCAACGCGGCGCCCATCAGACCGAGGTGCAGCAGGCCACTGAGGTCCTGGATCCGGATGTGCTCACCATTGGATTCGCTCGCCGCTTCGCGACCTACAAACGGGCGCTCCTGCTCATGAGCGACATGGAACGGTTCGAGCGCATCGTGGGCAACGCCGAGCGTCCGGTGCAGTTCATTTTCGCGGGCAAGGCGCATCCGAAGGATCAGCCCGGCAAAGAGCTGATTCGCGAGATCGTGCAGGTCGCCAGTCGGCCGGAATTCCGCCGCCACATCGCCTTCCTGGAAGACTACGACATCGAGCTCGCCCGGACGATGGTGCAGGGCGTCGACGTCTGGCTCAACACGCCGCGGCGACCGATGGAAGCCAGTGGCACGAGTGGAATGAAGGTGCTCGTCAACGGAGGGCTCAATCTCTCCGTTCTCGATGGCTGGTGGTGTGAGGCCTATGACGGCGAGAACGGCTGGGCGATCGGCAACGGTGACGTTCACGAAGACACCGACTACCAGGATCACGTCGAGAGCCAGGCACTGTACAATCTACTCGAAGACGATGTCATCCCCCTCTTTTACGATCGGGGTCCGGACCATCTGCCCCGCGCGTGGCTTCGCCGGATCAAGGCGTCAATGATGAGCCTCTGCCCACAGTTCAACACCAACCGCGCGGCCGAGGAATACACGCGGCTCTACTACATCTCCTCGCTTCTCAACTGGAATTGGCTCACCGCCAACGGAATCAAACGTGGGCGCGAAGTGGCCGAGTGGAAGGCCCATGTGCGCGAAAAGTGGTCGACGATCAGCGTGCGCGGCATGGAAACCGATTCGGGCGTCGACTTGGCAGTCGGAGACCGGCTCACGGTCCGCGCCCACATCGATCTGGGAGCCCTCACCCCCGAAGATATCAAGGTCGAAGTGTTCCACGGCCGCCTGGTGGAGGATCAGATTCGCGAGGGGCGCAGTGAGCTTCTCTCCCTGGCGGGCACGAATGACGGACTCCACGAGTATTCCGGGGTGATCAGCTGTATGACCAGCGGCCACTTCGGATTCGCCGTGCGGGTCACGCCCCGGTCGGCCGGGCTGGACGACTATTTCGATCGCGAGCTGCTCTGCTGGTGGAACGCGGCGGCCAGGAGGCCCGGGATCGTGGCCCAGCGCTAGCCGCCGGCGACGACCGCGCTAGTGGAAGAGCCATCCGGCCGGCACCGGCTGCAGTTCGATCTGGGGCCCTTCCACCTCCAGCTCGAGTGCTTTCCCGCCCAGGTGTTGGAAGAACTCCACCCGAATCTCATGTTTCCCTTTGCCCAGCGCCAGATTGACGGTCTTGCGCTGATTCCCGTGCAGCCCGTCGTTGTCCACCACTTCCCGGTCGCCGATCCAGAGCCGGCTTCCGTCGTCCGACCACAGGTTGAAGGTGTAGAGCCCCTCGTGCGGAATGGAGATGTAACCGGAAAAGGTGAGCCCGAAGTCCTCCGGCCCCAGACCTTCCTTCGGGAGCTCGACTGTCCCGGCAATCCAGCTGTCCGCCGGCTCCAGAGACGCGAAGTCCGGCAACTTCTCCCAAGCCCCTTCATACCCTTGGCACGCGAGTCCCGGCTCGACGGGACCGGGCTCCACTGATGGCGCGGGCTCCAGACGCGTGAGGCGCGCGTCCGCCACATAGTCGCTCTCCAGACCGGGCGCGTAGGCGCGCGCTCTTAGGATGGTGGTTTCCTCGAACGTGAGCGGTTCGACGTATCGATGCGAATCCCGGGTCGGCAGGGTACCGTCGACCGTGTAGTGGATATCCGCCCCTTGGTTGGGCGTGGAGAGGGTCACCGTGGTTCGATCGACGAAATCCTGTCGCGGCACCTCGATGCGAACCGATGAGCGCTGGGTTCGATCATAGAGCGGTTTGATCGAGGTAACCTGCGCTTCGCGTTTCCGAAGGGCGGTGGCGGCCGCAATCCGCAGGTCGCCATCCTCCGGCAGGATGATCGCCTGCGCACCGGGTGGCAAAGGAATCGTGTACTTGAACAGACAGGTGAACTGATACGCCTCGTTCTCGCCGGACGGGCTGTGGCGATGCGTACCGACCCACCCGACCGGCTGGGTCTTGATGTAGGCGGGCATGATCTGTCCGGGGTCTTCAACCAGTTCCTGACCTCGAATGCGATTGTCCCACTGCCCGACCGGTTCGGCGTAGTTCTGCATCCAGAGCATCGCCGGGTGCCGGGCACCCTTTTCGTCCTCGATGAGGAAGCGTACCTCATGATCTTCGCCGGCCGAGGCGGCCAACAGGCACAGCTGATCGAAGTCCCCCGCGGGCAACTCGAGTCGCTGTTTCCTGCCGCTCAGCATGTTCTTCTCGCCCGGCTCGGCGGATCCCAGCTGGAATGGAACACCCTCCCGCGTGAGAGTCGCAGGAAGGAGATCGCCGGAGAGGGTGTGACCCTGACCGCTGAAGTCACCGTCGGTTCGTTCCGAGTCCCGGCTGATCCCGTCGAGATCGAAGGGCAGGGTGAGGCCCGCCGAAGGGAACGACTTGATGCGAAGAGGCGGCTTCTCCAATCGGAGCGCAAAGGTCCGAGGTTCGAACGGAGCAAACGATACGCGCAGCAATCCCTCGACAATCTCCGCTTCGGTCTCGACCGGCTCCTCCGCTCCGTTGACTTCGCGGGCCGCGGTGAGCGGGTTGAGGAACTGCACCAACACGTCGCGCGCACCGAGACCGGCCCTCTCCTGTAAGCGGAGGACGATTTCGTCGCTCTCTTCGGCCATCTTCAGCGCGGTCACCGCGATCTGGGGAACGGCCTCTCCTCTTGCGTTGCGGATCTTGACCATGGATAGATTGCGCCCTGCAAACCCAGCATGTCTGGGTGCCTGGAACGCGATCAGCGGTTGGCCAAAACCGTCTGCGACCCAATGCACATTGCTGTATTTCCAGTTGCTGCGGTGAGCGTAGATCCCGTAACGAAGGCGGTGCCTGCCCAGATCCTGCGTGCTCTCGTCGGCGATCCAGCCCCACCTCTCATTTACACTCGGCGTGTGCAGGAGCGTGAGGCGCACCGTTTGGCTGTCCGGCTTGTCCCACCCGGAACGGCAATCGCTGAGGACCGCGACCCCGAAGTCTCCGCGTTCGGTGGTTTGATCCGCCCAGTGCTGCGCCGGAACCTCGTAGAGGTCGGGCCGATTGATGCCACGCTCGATCGCCCCCAGGCCGAGGTCGTAGGTCGCCGTCTCGCGCGGAATGCTCACCGGGAAAGCGGCTTTCAGCAGCGTCTGTTGTTCTCTCCAGTCGATATCCACCGTGATGGGGAGCACCACCCCCGCCGCTCCGGTCGCCAGGCTGATCTGCTGGCGGAAGGTCGACTCGCCCGCATGGCGGACGACTTCGATGGCCACCCGGGCGGGACCGTTCTCGATGATGCGGATTTCGGCCGGCCCCGTCACCACGGCCTTCGGCGGGGCCATGACGTCGTCGTAGTCCACCTCCCAGGCGGCCCAGTCCCGAGGCGAGTCCTCCAGCAGTTGGAGCTGCAGGGGCCCGGAGAGCGCATCTCTTTGTACCCTCTTGTCGAAGATGCGGGCGACGTCTCCGTTCTCATCGATCTCGACCCGGTACCGCCAGTTTTCCAGGTGCTCAGTCGACACCGACAGATCGGTGGCCATGTCGCAAGGCGACTCTGCGGGCCGGACGTCGTAGACCACCATGCCGAGCGATGGCGTGCGCGCATGGAAGGCAATCTCGAGGTCCTGCTCGGTTCGGGAGACGACCTGGGAAGGGACCTCGTCACCCTTGTCGTTGTAGACCCGCACGTGTTCAGGCGGGGCCCCCTGCTCCGCGTAGTCGATCTTTCCCCTGACGACGTCCTCGCGGGGAGCGGCGAGCGGGTTGTAGACCACGAGGGGAATCCCCGAAACGTTCGTGTCCAGAGCCCGGCTGACGACACCCGCGGCATCGGTCACCACCTCGGCGAACTGGTTGAGCGAGAGGATCTCGTCGTTCCAGGAGTACACATAGGCTTCCGGAATGCTCGTCCCGGTGAGATCGTCATGGAACTGGTGCCACAGGAACCTCACCCACGCCTCACGCAGCGTTTCCCGCGGGTAGTCCGCCCCACCCAGCCAGGAGGCCACGACCGATAACCGCTCGGCGGCATTGGCGAGACGCTCGTTTTGGCGGTTCCACCGCTTCATCGCCGACTGGGAGGTGTAACAGCCGACACCGTGATCGGTCATGAGCAGCTCACCGCGATAGACGGGCAGACCCTGCAGCTTCTGCATCCCCGGCGAGCCGGATAGCGAGGACATCAGCTCGGGCCGTAAGCCCCGGCTGAGATCCGCGGGGAGATCCTGTACCAGATCCCGAGCGAGCTGATCGGAGGAACTGCTGCGCACCTCCAGCGGGCCATCCGACTCGAGGCTGCGCTCGAGCCACTGCACCGATTCCTCGGTGGGGCCGCCACCGGTATCACCCGTACCATAGTAACGGTAGGCCAGCGGCAGCCCGCTCGCCTGGCGGCAGACCTCGGCGCGTGCGACCCACACCGAATCGCGGCTCTGATCGCCATCCAGATCGCTCACGTACGCACCGGGATTGACCGCCGACACCAGGCAGGATCCGTCCAGTCCCTGCCACAGACCGATCTCGAAGGGGATTCCCACCGCCGATCCCCAGGTCAGCTTCTGAGTGGAGAAGGCATACAGTCCGCAGTGGGCCGCGACGGTCGGCAGGGTATAGCCGAACCCAAAACAGTCCGGCAGGAAGATATCCCGGCTGGTCTTGCCGAATTCGGTCCGGAAGAAACCGTTTCCGTAGAGCACGTGACGCATGAGCGATTCGGGCGATGGCACGTTGGTGTCCACCGCATCCACCCAACTTCCGGACACATGCCAGCGCCCTGCTGCGATGTAGTCGCGCACGCGCTCGAACTCTTGAGGGTAGTACTCTCTCATGAGCTCGTAGCGGAACGAGCCCTCGAAGTTGAAGGTGTAGTTCGGGTAGGCCTCGAGCAGAGCGAAGTTGTCCTCGAGGGTGGCCTTGATGAACTCATCGATGGTCTGCTTGATCGTCCACCGCCACTGCGTGTCGAGATGAGCGGTTGCCACCGTGTAGAGCACCCCTTCGTCCCCTTCTTCCTCTTGCGCCGATTGAGCGCCGGCGCAGCTGCCAAAACCCCAAACGGATGAAAGCAGGACGGCGAGCAGAACCAATGCGCACGGCCCGACTGAGTGCCCCGAAAACAGTTTGTCCACCTTCAGCAGGCTCATGATCTACCCCTGTTTCTTTCGTCTCTGCCAGAACCATTCCCGGTGTTTGAGCCGGTCCAGGAGAACCGCCCCCAGAATGACGAGGCCCAAAACCACCTTCTGTGTATAACTCTCAACGTTGGTCAGGTTCATACCATTCTGAATCACGGCGATGATGAAGACCCCGATGAGCGTACCCAGAATCCGACCTTCCCCCCCCCTCAGGCTCGTGCCGCCGACCACGACCGCGGCAATCACATAAAGCTCGTACATCAGTCCGTAGGTCGGCGCGCCGCTCTTGAGCTGAGAGGCCATCACCACCCCACCGAGGCCGGTCAGCACACCGCAGATCGCAAATACGAACATCAAGACGCCCTTGACCCGCACGCCTGAGAGCCGCGCGGCCTCCGCGTTGCCGCCGGCCGCGTAGATGTGACGCCCCAGTTTCGTGTGGGACATCATGAGATGGGCTGCGAGATAAAGGACGAGCATGAGCAGCACGGCATAGGGCACATGCAGGAAGGGGTCCGCTCCCCGGCCGAGGGTGATGAAGGAATCCGGGATCTGATAGATCGGCTTCCCCTGCGATATGATGTAGGCCAGTCCGCTGGCCACCTGCATCATGCCAAGGGTCGCGATGAAGGGCGGCACCTGAAACCGGGTGATGACCAGCCCTGAAAACCCGCCGATCGCACCACACATCAGCATCGCTGCGCCGCCGGCCAGGAACATTGCCGATACGCTCGCACCTGTCCCGCCCATCTTGCCGATCAGACCGGCCGTCACCACCGCGGCGAGCGCGATGAGGCTGCCGACCGAAAGGTCGATGCCGCCGGCAATGATCACCATCGTCATCCCGATCGCCAGGATCGCGATAACCGCAATCTGGTTGGCCACGTTGAGCAGATTCTCGGGCAACAGAAAGGTCGGCCAGCGGTAGGTCGGAGGGGTGAACAGCTCATGCAGGTGGAGCCCGGGCAGATCCTCTACAATCCCGCGCGCCACCGCGGCGTAGCTGTCGAGGGTCGCCACGGCGACCGTTCGGGGCGCGGCTTCCTCTTCGCCGATCCGCGTGAGTTCCGCGCGGATCGCGGCTGGATCCCCGTTGACCGGACCGATCACTCCGAAGCCTTTGGCCGCGAGATCATCCGCCAACGTTCTGGCAAACAGCGTATCGTCTTCCCCGCTGCGGCCGACGACGAGAACGTCAACTTCCGCCGGAAGTCCGGCCCGCGTCAGGACAGCCGCGAGCCGGCTGGCGGCCGCCCCGCCCGTGGGGTGTTGATCCTGTAGGGTCAGAATGGAGAAGAGCGCTCCGAGCAGCAGAAGCACAGCGAGCATGCCGTACTGCGAGAAGAATCGCGACAGCCTGCGTGTGCCTGGCCGGCTCGGCTTCGCCCTCTTCATCGGTGGTCCTCTCCCCCGACGGCCAATCGCATAATCCCCTCCGATGTCGCCGCCGACATGTCGGTCAACTCGCCCCGAATCCGACCCTCGTGCATCACGAGCACCCGATCGCTCATGCCGAGGATCTCCTCGAGTTCCGAGGAGATCATGATGATCGCTTTGCCCCGCGCGGCCAACTCATTGATGAGCAGATACATTTCATACTTCGCGCCGACGTCGATCCCGCGCGTCGGTTCATCGAAGATCAAGACCCGCGCATCGTTCTCCAGCCAGCGAGCCACGAGCAGCTTCTGCTGGTTTCCCCCGGAGAGATGGCCCGCCTGCTGCTCAGGGCCGGCCACGCGGATCTGCAGGCTCTCGACGTAGCGCGAGAACGCCGCCTCTTCCCGTCCGGCATCGATCCATCCGCCCCGAGACCAATGGTCCAGATTCGGCAGGGCGAAGTTCTCCAGGGCCGATAGGCCGAGAACCAGCCCGTGCGCCTTGCGGTCCTCGGTCAAGAGGCCGATGCCGTGATGAATCGCATCGCGCGGATTCCGCACATCGATCGCCTCGTTCGCCAGCCGAACCTCGCCGCGGGTCAGCCGGTCCGCTCCGAAGATCAATCGGGCGAGTTCGGTCCGTCCGGCCCCCACGAGCCCCGCCAGCCCCAGCACCTCGCCTCCGCGAACCTGGAAGGACGCGTCGCGAACCACCCCGCCACTCAGACCGCGCACATCGAGAAGCACCTCGCCCTTCTCGGCGGCCTGCTTGGGAAACTCCTGTTCGAGCGACCGTCCCACCATCCGTTCAATCAACCGGTCGCGGGTGAGTTCGGCCGTGGACCAGGTGCCCAGCGTCTCGCCGTCACGCATGACGGTGACCCGATCCGCGATGCGAAGCACCTCGTCGAGCCGGTGGCTGATGAAGAGGATGCCGCGCCTCTGGGCGCGCAGCCGGTGGAGGATCTCGAAGAGACGGTCCACCTCGCTCGGGGTCAGGGCGGCGGTGGGCTCGTCCATGATGAGAAGCCGGGCATCGGCCAGAAGGGCGCGGGCCGTTTCCACCAGCTGCTGCTGCGCAACGGTGAGCCTCTCGGTGCGCTCCTCCGGATCAATGGGGATGTTCAAGTCGGCGAAGATCTCGCGGGATCGTCGCCGCTCCTCAGCCTGGTCGATCCGCCCTCTGCGAACCGGCTCGCGGCCCAGAAAGAGGTTCTCACGGACGGACAGCGCCGGGACGAGCGTGAACTCCTGGTAGATCGCGGCCAGGCCTTGTCTCTGCGCGTCGAGAGGCCCGGCGAGCCGCACCGTCTTCCCCGCGAACGCGATCTCCCCTTCATCGGGTGCGTGCGCGCCGGTGGCCACCTTGATGAGCGTGCTCTTGCCCGCCCCATTCTCACCGACCAGCGCATGTATCTCACCGGGGAGAACGTCCAGATCCGCATGGCTGATGGCGAGCACGCCGGGAAACGCCTTGGTCACACCGCGAAGCCGCAGCAGCGGTTGCTCGACCTGGGGGGGCGCCGCCTCCACGCGCTACTTCTCCTGCACCGCGGGAGTCGACTCAGCCCGCGCATCTTCCTGGGTGAAGAGATCGCAGGGGATCAAGATCGAAGGTGACATCGTCTTGCCGGAGAGATAATCGGCCACGGCCTGGATGGTCTGCCCGCCGATCACCCGCGGCTGCTGGATGACGTCCGCGTGAATCCGGCCCTCGCCGATCGCCTTGCGCGCTTCGGGAACGGCATCGAACCCGATGATGGTGACCCGCCCCAGCTTGCCGGCCTTCTCAACGGCGGCCAGCGCGCCCAACGCGGAGTCGTCATTGATGCCGAAGATCGCGTCCAGATCCGGATGCGCCTGCAGGATGTCCTCGGCCGTTCGGAAGGCCATGTCCTTGGTGCCGCGACCGGAGAGCTTGGCGACGATTTCGATGTCGGGCTGACCTGAGAGCTCGCTCTCGAAGCCGCTCACCCGTTGGATCACCGATTCGACCTCGGGATGATCGATGATGGCCACCTTGCCCTGCCCGCCAAGGGCCTCGGTGACGGCCTGGGCGGCCAGTCTGCCGCCGGCGACGTTATCGGAGGCCACGTGGCAAACCACCTCGGCGCCCTCGGCCAGAACTGCGATGTCCGCCGTGAAGACCGGAATCCCCGCCTGATTAGCGGCCTGGACCGATGTTCCGATCGACTTCGAGTCGCACGGTGAGACGATGATCGCGCCCACGTTCTGCACGAGGAAATTCTCGATCTGGTCCTTCTGGCGGGCGACGTCGAATTCACCAGCGTGGATGATGAGCTGGTAACCCAATTCGGCAGCCTTTTCCTGCAGGCCGGCTTCCAGGTCTTGGTAGAAAGGATGCGTGCGCGTCAGGAGGGAAACTCCGATCACGAACGAACCTTCCTGGGTGTCCGAGTCACCCCCCCCGCCGCAGGCGCCGATAACCACAGCCAGGAACAGCGATAGGCCGATTACAGTCGAAAGTCTCCGCATGGTCTCCCCCTGGTTGGTTCGCGAGTGCGCCCACCGCTTCTGGGGATGAGCGCCGCGTTCATCGATCGGGAATCCTCGGGATTCTATCGGGCGGGGCCCGTTCGGCCAAGCCTTCTCCGAGGCAACCTACTCTTAAGGTTTGCCGTAGTTAGGGCATCTCCCTCCATTTGAGATCGAGCGTCGCCCGCTCGCGCGATGCGGGCGGCTCCGCAAGACCTGAGAGGAGTTCGTCATGACCCGAACATCCGGCCTGATCACGTCACTGCTTCTCATTTGTCTACAGGCCGCTGCCCTGGCCCAACCCCCGGCAGTCTCTCCGGAAGAGACGTTCGAATCGCTGTGGGAGACCTTCGATCAGCGTTATGCCCTCTTCCAGGCGAAATCGATCGACTGGCAGGCCCTCCATGATATCTACCGTCCTCAGGTCACGGCCGCCACGACCGATGAGGAACTCTTCGGTATCCTCACCGGAATGCTGTCTCACCTGAACGACAACCACGTGATCCTGCAGGCATCCTCTCTTGACCGTCTCTTCGGTGCCGGCTACCTCGGCGACTATCTCGCTGAGATGGGTCTGGCCGGCGCCATGCAGTTTCTCCAACAGCATCCACTCTCTGTGCATCGCTTTCGTTCGCCACCGCAAACCGTGGGCAATGGCATTTTTCAATTCGGCTGGGTGGATGAGGGGATCGGCTACCTCCACTTCTTCGGCTTCGAGGATCTGGAGGGAAGCGCCGCTGCAGTCGATGCGGTCCTGGAAGAGCTGGCCGGCGCCCGCGCGCTGATCGTGGACGTGCGCTACAACGCCGGCGGCGAAGACCGGGTGGGCCAGACAATCGCCAACCGTTTCGCCGATCAGAAGCGGCTCTACATGGTCACTCGTGATCGCAGCGGACCGGATCACGATGACTTCGCGGCTTGCTCGCGATCTGGAGTCCGGCGATTCGGCGAAGGCCTACCGCTCGTTCGCCGAGGCGCGGGAGGATTGGGCTCCGCGCACGTGGTACGTGCAGGCCGGTGAACTGAACGCCCTCGGGTATCAGATGCTGGCCGCAGAGCGTCTCGATGATGCCGTCCGGGTCTTCGAGCTGTACGTGGAGTTCTTCCCCAACGACGCCAACGCCTATGACAGCCTTGGTGAGGCATTCATGGTTCGTGGCGACAAGCAGAAGGCCATCAAGAACTACGAACGATCACTGGAACTGGACCCCGGCAACGAGAACGCCGTGCAGATGCTCAACCGGCTGCGCGAGTGAACCGGTCGTGCCCATCTCCGCAGAGCTCCGAAAGCACCAGAACACTCGGCCGTAATCACCTTCCCTGGGGTGAGATCACCCCGGTAGACAGTGATGGAGTGACCGGTCTCCGGTCCGTAATCTCGCGGGCTATCAGTGGTTCACTGAATACCGCATACGGAACGAAAGGAGACCGGCCATGGCTAAGCCTATCACATGGGTGGGGATTGACGATCACAAGAACAACCTTACGGTGGCGGTGCTTCGAGGATCGCGGCAGCGAGAGTCTCTGGCCCGCTCGATCGCGAACGAGGACCGGGCCTTGAAGCGCTGGGTTCGCAAGCTTGTTCGGGAAGCTAAGGGGGGTGAGATGATCTTTCCCCCGCAGAACGGACACCATGTCATGCTACCTGTCTGACCTGTG
>CAZTDY010000061.1:0-22682 GCA_964612295.1 uncultured bacterium
CTCTCAGCAGCTTAGACATCGAAAATTTGCCGTTGCAATGCAACGCTGGGGTAATGTCAGTACGTGTGGAGGGGGCTTGGCGGTGCATAATGGAGTATGCACCGTGACAGGCGCGACTGTTACAGGCAATGAGGCAGGTACCGGATCCGGGATATTCAACTGGGACAACTATGGCGATCCGAGCGTGGTTAGCTGCGAGCGGGTATTGCTCTATGGGAACATTGGGAGCTCAGCCCTCTCAGATGCGGGAGGCGTGTTCTACTGCAGCTGCACGAACATCTTCGGGAATCCGGAGGGCAATTGGACGGGTGTACTGAGCGAGCTGCTTGGCCAGGACGGAAACATCGCAGTGGATCCTGAGTTCTGTTCAACGGATCCCAGTGCTGACGAGAACTGGGATCTTCAATCGGACAGCCCGTGTCTGGGCGAGAACAATGCGGAGTGTGAGGATATAGGGGCTAGGGGTGCCGGATGTAACGACACACCTGTATCGGGAGCATCCTGGGGTAGGATTAAGATTCTCTTTCGGCCAGAAAGGCAGTGACAGACACAGAGAGAATCCTACCGCGCATCGAGCGCCGCGCGAAACGCCTTGATGTGATCCGGCGTGGTTCCGCAACATCCTCCGATGATCCGAACGCCGGCGGCGATCAGGTCCGGCACCTTCGAGGCCATGAATACGGGATCTTCCGGATAGACGGCGCGATCTCCCTTCAGCTGGGGCAGGCCGGCATTGGCCTGGATCAAGACGGGACGGTCGGTCACCTCATGAAACCCCTGGGCGATCGAAACCATGTTTTCGATGCCGTTGCCGCAATTAGATCCCACGATGTCAGCCCCTGCTTCGATCATTCCCGCGGCCGCCGTGGGGATATCATTGCCCATCATGGTGAAGAAGCCGCGGGGCGTGGGGTCGAACGTCATCGTGGCCATGATGGGGATCTCGGTCGATAGAGACCGCGCCGCTTCGAGCGCGAGCTTCGCCTCATTGAGGTCGGTCATCGTCTCGATACATAACACGTCGATCCCCGCCTCGAGAAGCGCACCGATCTGGCGCGCGAAACTGTCCCGGACCTGATCGGCGCTGGCGTCTCCGTAGGGCTCGAGCATCTTGCCGCACGGCCCGCACGAGCCGGACACGTAGGCATCCCGGCCTACGACATCACGCACGGCTTGGGCGGCAGCCCGGTTGATCTCCTCGGTCTGATCAGCCAGATCGTAGCTGCCCAGCTTGAGTGCCGATCCACCGAACGTGTTGGTTTGAACGACTTCGGCGCCGGCCTCGAAATAGGCCCGCGCAATACCCTCTAGAACCTCGCGGCGCGACAGGTTGAACTTCTCCGGGGAGTCTCCCAGCTCGAGACCGTGCTCCATGAGGAAGCTGCCCATCGCACCGTCGGCGAGAAGCACGTCGCCGGCGTCCAGACGTTGCCTGAAATCCTGCATCGTATCGCTCCTGGTATCAGGCTGGGCTAGCCGGCCTGGAGGATCAACCGCCTCACTTGGTCCACGGCGTTGGCGGCATCGTACGCATAGGCATTCGCGCCGATCTCGCACGCAAACTCTTCAGATACTGGGGCGCCGCCTATGATGGTCTGAACATCATCCGCGAGACCTTCGGTGCGAAGAAGCTCGATCACCTGACGCATGATCGGCATCGTGGTCGTTAGAAGTGCGGACATGCCGATGATCTGGGCCTTCTTCTCGCGAGCTTCGCTGACGAATTGTTCGGGGGTAACGTCCTTGCCCAGATCGATGACCTCGAAACCTGCGCCGCCCAACATGATGCCGACCAGGTTCTTGCCGATGTCATGCAGATCCCCCTGCACGGTACCGAGCACAACCTTGCCGCGCGAATGTGCACCATCCTCGCCCAAGTGGGGTCTGAGCAGGTCGAGGCCCGCGTACATTGCCTTGGCCGACAGGAGTACATCCGGCAGGAAAACCTCGTGCCGGCGGAACTTCTCTCCCACCACATTCATGCCGGCAATCAGACCATCATCGAGAATGCGGCGGGCCTCGAGTCCCTCATCGAGCGCCTGTTTGGTGAGCGCAGCCACCTGCTCGTCCTCACCGGCCTGCAGTTGCTCAGCGATCTGACCCAACACACTCATGTTAGAACCTCCCTATTGCGCGGCCCGGCGTAGATCTCTGAGCCGGGTGCGACACCCCTTCGTGCGACACTGCTCGCAAAAGCTGTAGTTGTTGTCGAAATCATGGATTTCGACCGGCCCGCAGACCATGACCCCCGATATCGACTTGACCGGCTCCATGAGACAGCTCGCCGAGAGCCGGATACCGATCTGCTCCGGGCAGAGGGCCGCGAAGAGCGCGCGCTGTCCGGTCAGATCCCATCCGCAGTATCCAGGGCTGTAGCGCAGGATGCTGGTCTTGGGATCGGCCTGGCCTCCATCTCGAAGGCACTGCATGTACTGCTTCTCGAGATACTCCGCCGCAAGCTCGGCGCCCTCGGATGCCGTGGCATCCAGCACCGCACCCAAAGCAAACTCGCGCTGGGCGAAGAGTTCCTGAATGCGAATGCTGACGGGGCCGCCGGCCGTCACCGCAAAGAGCGCCAGACAATCGGCTCGCGGATAAATCTCCTGGAGCGGAGAGACCGGCTCGTTCCGACCCTCGCCCTTATAGATCTCTGCGAAGGCAGCGGTATCGCTCGCTGCGTAGAGCCCTTTCGGTAGGGCCAGATTGCGGTACTGCTCGGACGCCGCGTTCAGGAGTTCGCGGGTGCGTGGATCGGGTTCCTTGCTTCGCCCGTAGCCGAGCGCGCTCAGGACCGCATCCTCCCAGGGGAGAACCGCGTTTGCCGGGATGTCGATGACGTTCTGCATTCTAATACGACGGTAGATGATCCAATCCGAATCCGCGAGCCTCCGCACTCATCATGGCCGTGAGGTCGGTTTTCACATCCTCCGGCAACCGCGATGGTACGTAGGCGTCCAGGTGCCGCTTCACCTCATCCGTGGCGCGCCCGCCGAGGGTGGTCGCTCCCTCGGCTTGCCAACGCGAGAGATTGGCCCGCTCGATCACCCGGCCAGGATAGTGATGTTCCTCGCGTAGATACTTGCGCGTGTGTTTGGAAATCAACAGGTGTCCCTCTTCGAGCATCTCCTCGAAGTGCGGCAAGGCCGGGAAATCCTCTTTCGGTTCGATGCCCCGAACCATTCGAAGGGCCAGACCACAGATTTCGTTGTCGACCACCAGCTTCTCCAGACTGACGCAGCTTTCGAAGTCGAGCATGCCCGGGCCGGAGACGCTGTTGATCCCCGCCAGGGCAGCCAGAGTTGCTCCGGTCGCGCTTTCGAGACCGGCCTGGGCGTCGAGGGCCTTTGCGTCGCTGAGTCCGATGTAGGCCTGGGTCGGCAATCCGAGATGTTTGCCGATCTCGGTGTAGCCGCAGTCGATCATCTGCGTTTCGATCGCCCCCATCGGCGTCGTTTCGTAGCGGATGTCGAACGCGGCCGGCGATCCGCCGTAGAGCACCGGGCACCCCGGACTCGCGAGCTGACTGAGCACAACGCCACTCAGCGTCTCCGCGGTGTGCTGCACGAGGGAACCCACCAGCGTGACCGGTCCCATGAAGCCGGACAGTGGCATCGAGATGTACTCGACCGGAATCCCCGCCCGGGCGCAGTCGATCAGGTTTTGCGAGGTGACCTCGCTCCACTTGAGCGGCGCGGTGGGACAGCAGGAGAAGATAGTGAGCGGTTTGGCCTTCAGATCGTTCTCCGTTGAACGCACCGCCACCTGCAGGCGGTGCATCAGATCAAACGACTCGATCGTGAACGCACCGGTGACCACCGGCTTCTCACCGAACAGCAGACTGAGGTAGAGACGATAGCTGTCCTGGATCTGTTCCGGCACATCCTGACAGATGAATGATGTGCTCTGGGCGGCAAGATGGTCCAGCTGGTTGACCAGTTTCGCGTAGTTGACATAGTCGGCCGTCACGGGCCGGCGCATCTCACCGGTTTCCCCATCGAGGAAGGTGATGCCGGCCGATCCCGGTGTGAAGTGAACGTTGTCCCCCCCCATGTCGTGGGTCTGATTTCCGAGGACATCGTAGAGGGCAAAACGATCCGAGGCCTTCGCCAGCGCATCCTTGATCACGCTTTCCGGGAGCAGCACCCGCTTCGATGACTCGTCAACGCGGGCCCCGTGGTCGGTCAGCAACGTGACGGCGGCCTCGTTCTGGACGTCCAAGCCCAGCTTCGCCAGAATGTCGCTCGCCTCGGACAGGATGCGGGTGATCAGTTCGTCGGATAGAAAGCGGATTCGTGGACGCACCTACTCCCCTCCTCTTCAGGGTTTCCGTGGACAGATTGCACGCAGTGTAGCACTTAGGCAGCATCAGCTGCTAGGAGCAAAGCACCTGATTCGATGATAGACTGGCCGGCAGCACTGGGATCCACGCAGTGGGCTCTCGCCGGCTGCCGAACGAGGGAGACTGGAGATGAAAACGATCAAGACTGCGCGGAGCATTCTGACCGGGGCCCTTTTTCTTCATCTGCTCACCTGCGTCGCGGCAGCCGAATGGCTCGACGATCTGGCCGTGCTTCGGTCGAGCCAGGATCAGGAGGAGGTCGCGCAGCTGATCTCTCGCATCTCCGATGCCGAGCCCACCTGGCAGGAGGTGGCCGGAGCGCTGACGGCGATGCCCTTTCCGCCGGCCGAGCGTGTTGGCGAGGCCTTCATCGATTCGATCGCCGGACGCGACGGAGTCGTCCGCACCTACGTCGTATACCTCCCCTCGACCTACGACCCCGCGCGGGCGATCCCCCTGCTTGTCTGTTTGCACGGCGGGGTCAGCCGGACCAACCTGCCGGACGATTCTCTGGGCTATGCGAATCGGAATCCCTACCTCGCCGTGGCCGAAGAGCAGGGCTGGGCGGTGATCTTCCCCATGGGGCAAGCCGGCGCAACCTGGTGGGACAAGGTAGGCATCGAAAACGTGCTCGCTCAGGTGCGCACCATGAAGACACGTTATAACATCGACGACGATCGCGTGTGGATGACCGGCTTCTCGGACGGTGCCTCCGGTTCCTTCGGCTTCGCCATGCTACGGCCCACGACCTTCGCGGCGTTTGTTCCGCTCAACGGACACATGGGCGTCGCCAACATCGCCGGAGACCTGCCCACGTTTCCTCGAAACCTGCGGAATTCTCCCCTGTACGTGATCAACACCGATCTCGATGGTCTCTATCCCGCCGACAAGATGCGCACCACGATCGAAATGGCCAACGAGATTGGGGCCGGAATCCACTACCGCGAATATCACGGCATCGGTCACGACTTCGACTACGCCGATGCGGAGCTTCCGCGCATCGGCCAGTTTCTGTCGCGGCATCCGCGGGATCCCTTCCCGGCGGCAATTGAGTGGGAGTCCGCCGACGGCGACTTCGGGCGTTGCCACTGGCTCCAGATCGGCGCTGTTCTGTCCGAGGCCCCCGCCCCCTGGCACACCCGGATCAACACGACGCTTACCGACGAACGGGTGTCGATTGGATTTCATGCCGATGACAGCTTCGAGGGGGAAGGCGTCAAGGTCAGCAGCCTATCGGATGGAGAGACGCTCGCCCGTAACATTGGCCTCCTGGCCGGAGATGTCATTGTACAAGGAGACGGAGAACGAATTCGCGATCTCGACGAACTGAATGCGTTCAAACGCACCCTCTCCCGGGGAGATCGTGTACAACTGACGGTCCTGCGTGACGGCGAAGAGAGAGTGCTCGACGGGCGTCTACCGGAAGTCTCCACCTACTACCTCTTCAAGGAGGAACGCCCCCCCGCGGCCGCACGGGCCAGCTTTCACGCCAATCGTCTCGTCGTGGAGGGTTCCCGTCTGGGTGACCTCACCTTCTGGGTGCATCCCGACATGGTCCAGCTCGATCAGGAGTTGGTGATCGAGGTTGATGGAACGGAGCGATTTCGGGGAATCGTGGAACCGGACTGTGGGGTCCTACTCGAGAACTACCTGCAGACTCGCGATCGGCGGTTGCTCTATGTTGCTCGGGTCCACATCGATCTGGACGACTAGAAAACCGCCTGCAATACATCCGCGCCCAGGTCGACCGCCATCGCGATCATCAACATACCCGCGAGGATGTCCGCGAGCGCCCGGTGCTTGCGCATCACTTGCGAAGCGGCGGTCCCCAACAGAAGCAGACCAGGCATCGTGGCGGCTCCGAAGACGAGAACGAGAAGGCCGCCCTCCACAGCTCCGCCGGCGGGAAGGGCCCGGATGAAGGCGGCATAGGACAGACCGCAGGGAAGAAACCCCATGATCAAGCCCAGGGGCAACATCCCGATCGGGCGGCCGCTGTCCGATGCGCGACGGGCGGCCGCATAGCCGGGGATCTTGGTCGGGCTTGCGATCTCGAGCCCCTTCGGCGCTCTCAGAAGGGCGATCCGTTCGAGTCCGAGTAGAAGCAGGAACACCGCCGCCAGGGCCGCGAGGATCACCTGGAGATGAACGACCGCGCCCATCCGCGAGAGCGCTCCTCCCAGTCCGCCCAGGATTGCGCCGACCAACGTGTAGGTGCCAACCCTTCCCAGATGGTACCAGAGGTGCGCCGAGAGCTTCCCAACCCTGGCCGGAAACGCGATGACGAGCGGACCACACATCCCCAGGCAGTGACCCGTGCCAAAGAGGCCGAGGAGGATCATGGAGACAATGTCGAGCTGTGGAAGAGCTGCAGCCACCCGTAAACCGCTCCTACCGTCGTGAACCCCTGGTCAACACCGGGTGGACGGTAGCATCCGGGCCGGGGGAGGGTCCAGACCTCCGATAGCGACGCGTCTCGCCGGGTGCTATGCTGCGGACGCAGACGCTGGGCCGAACAGGGAGGTGCGAATGCGTACAGCCACAGGGAGAATCCTGCTCCTGCTCACCGCAACCCTTCTGGTGACCGGTTGCCAAGGAGATCGAGAAACCGGCGGGACTTCGGCGGAGGCCCCCAGCCATCTCGCGGCGGCGGTGGCCATCGGGACCGATGGTCAGATGCACCCGGGCGAAACGGATCGCTGCCCGGTCTGCGCGATGACCACGCACGATCGCAAGATGGGTGCAGCCATCGAACTCAGTGATGACCGGACCTTCTACTTTTGTGGACCCGGCTGCATGATGAAGTCCTGGCTCCATCCCGAGATCTTCCTCGGGGCGAAGGATGTGACCGTGAAGCGGGCGATCGTCACGGACTTCTTCACGGGCGAGCATGTGGACGCCACCGCGGTCAACTGGGTGGCCGGCTCGGATGTCCTGGGCCCCATGGGTCCGATGATCGTTCCTGTCGTGGGGAAAGAGGCGTTGGCGACGTTCCTGGAACGCCACGGAGGCAAGACGACCTTCTCGTTGGCCGAACTCGACGATGCGATGTGGGAAACGTTGACCGGCAAGAAGGCCATGCCCCATGACTCGAAGTGATTCCCGCGCTAACGAAGCGGCCAGGCGAACCTTGGCCGGCTCGCGACGCTGCTTCCTGACCGTCGCCGTCATGTGGCTCGTGACGGGAGCGGTTCTCACGATCGCTGTCGGAACACCCGAGGTCCTTCGCGGGGACGGACCGCGAGTGGATGCCCGCCTCGTCGACATCCTCGCCCTGGACACCCTGGCGATGGCTCCCTCGGGAACACCGATGCGCGCGCCGGCGACGGTCCATCCCGCGGTTCATCCCGTTCATGTGCCGGGCGCTCCGGGGAGTGATCGATGATGGGCAGGTCAGGGCGATCGATGCTCGTTTGGGCCTCTCGCGAACTGGGGCGCCATCCCGGCGAGGGGATTCTCACGGGCCTCACGATCTGCGCCCTGGTTGCGGTGACGGCAACCGTTCTTCTTCTGACGCAGGCTTGGACGACCACGGCCACCAATCTCATCGAAGCGGGGCCGTCTCTGGTCGTGCGCCGTCTGGAGCATGGAACCTGGCAACCCCTGCCGATCGAACCAGCCAGGAAAGCCGCAATGGGGGTCGTCGGCGTCGTGCGCGCCACCGCGCGAGTCTGGGGCGTGGTGACCGGACCAGCGGGGGCCGTGACCATCCTCGGCGTCACCCCGGAGCAGGCCGCTCAACTCACAGAGCTGGGGCTCACGCCCCCTGCGATAGGCGAGGCTGTGTTGGGGCCGGGCCTCTCCGAAACACTGAGCGGGAACCCACGCCTCCAGCTGACCGGCACCACGGAGACCACGTTCAACATAGGCGGCCGTCTTCCTCGCTCGACCTCCTTGGCTCTGCACGATGTCATTCTCCTCACGCCCTTCAATGCCCGGGAGCTTCTCGGGTTGGCGCCGGACGAAGCATCCGACCTTGCGATCGATGTTTTTCACGAGGCGGAGGAAGAAGCAATCCTCCCTGACCTCGCCGCCGCGTTCCCGTTTCAGGTGCGAATCACCACCAAACGCGAGGCCGTGGGAGCTGCCGTCTCCCTGCTCTCTCGCAGCGGCGGATTGACGGTCATGCTCATCGTTCCCGCTCTGTTGGCACTCACCCTGCTGATTGCAACGGCACTCCGCAGCGGCTCAGGATCGCGCCGGGACATCGGCCTGTACAAGGCGCTAGGCTGGACCACGGGGGATCTGATCAGCCTCCACTTGTACAAGAGCCTCGCAATCGGTCTACCCGCATCCGCACTGGGTCTTGCCCTCTCTTATACGCTTGTGTTCTGGCCGGGTGTGACCTGGCCCGGGGCGATGTTCTTGAGCTGGCAGGGCCCACCTCCCCGGTTGACTCTGGACCCGAGCGGAGCAGGACTCGTGCTCCTAGCCGTTGCGGCGTTGGTGTTGACCCCCTGGATTCTCGCGTCGGTCATCCCGTCGATTCGGGGCGCGGTCACCGACCCCGACGATTTCATGCGAGGAGGAGGATCATGAGCCTCTCTCGCCTCGAAATGGTCGGCGTGGGCCTCGCCAAACAGCGAGCCGGAGCCCAGCCGCGGACGATCCTCGCCGGCATCAATCTCACATTCACGGCGGGAGCCGTCACAGCCCTGGCAGGCCCGACGGGAGCTGGGAAATCATCCCTGCTCCATCTTCTCGGTGGTCTCCTGCGCCCCACCGAGGGCGAGATTCTTGCGGATGGCGAGTCGATCTCGCGCTTCACCGCAGCACACCGCGATCGGTGGCGCAGAAATGTCGGCATCCTCTTCCAAGGTGCTGAACTCCTGCTGGATCTCTCGGGCGGTGAGAACATTCTCCTGCCGCTGATCCCCCGCCCGGGCTCGATCCGTGCCAAAGCGGAAGCAGTCGATCGGATCCTCGCAACACTCGATGCGCAGCGTCTGGTCGATCAACCCGCCCGGGAGCTATCCGGGGGCGAACGCCAACGGGTCGCGCTGGCAAGGGCACTGGTGACGGAACCGCCCCTGCTCCTGCTGGATGAGCCCTCTGCCCATCAGGACGATGGCCGGGTCTTCTCCATCCTGGAGTTCATCGGCGCCACCAAGGACCGCGGTGCGATGGTCGTGATCGCGAGTCATGATCCGCGCGTGCTTGAATCGGGCATTGCCGACAGTGTCCATGTTCTCGAGGAGGGACGCCTTTCGGCCGCCTCGGTCGCCGGCACGGGGTCGTCGCGATGATGATCCACCCGCTCAGTCTGGCCGTCCTCGCCTGTGATGTGGCCACGGCCGTCCTGCTCCTGCTCGCCGCCTTCTCCTCTGCGCGGATTGTGTCGGGCTGGAGCCCAGGCGACCCAACCCGGCGCCAACTCCGGCTTGAACGCGCTGCCGAGGCGACGTCTCTTCAGGGCCGGTTCGCGTTGGCGGCGTTTATCCTCGGATCGCTGATCCTCATCATCGCCATCGTTGGCGTGCTCCCCTCCATCGTGCCCGGGGCGATGTGCGGTACGGGGGTTGTACAAGCCACCAGGGGAATGGCCACCAGGGCCCTGGTCTTGCGGCCTCTTGCCCTGGCTTTGCTCGCCGCGTGGAGGATGCACGATCGCCTCAACCAATCGGCGCCGACTTCACCCCTGGGAACCGCGCCGGCAAAGCTCCTGCTTCTCGCGACCCCTATCACGATGGTCGCGGCCTTTGATACAGCGTTGGCCTTGGGTGCGCTCGATGTCCACACGCCGGTCCACTGCTGCGCCGTTGTCTATGATCAAGTCGCGCCGGCCGCCGCAGGAGCCGGACGCAGCTGGATGTCGGATACGGCTCTGACCTGGCTCACGCTCGGTTTGGGCGGTCTCCTTCTCCTGACCGCCATCTGGACCCGTCTGGAAACGAGACAAACGCGAATCACTCCTGCGACCCTGTGCCTCACAGGCTTGGCGCTTGGGTGGGTTCCCATCGCAGCAATCACGCTGGTGAGGGTCTTCTCCGCCTACCACTACGGCGTGCTTCATCACCATTGCCCTTGGTGCCTCTTCCTGAGCGAACATCGATGGGTTGGATTCCCGCTTCTAGGATCCCTTCTCATCGTGCTGTTTGATAGCTTCGGTGCTCTGCTTGCCGGACGAATCGGAAACGTGGTGCCTGGTTTGCGCAGTCATACCCGAGAACGCATTCGGATTGGAGCGCTGAGAGTCGTCCTGGCCACTTTGCTCTTCGGGTTGCTGGCGGGCCTACCGGCGCTTCTTTGGCGATTGCAACACGGCGTCTGGCTGACCGGCTAGGGCATTTCGGCCTCACGCGAGAGCCCGGCACGATCGTTGATCGCACCGGGCTCTTTCGCCTGCATCCAGGTCGCTGCGGCTTGCCGCCGGATTCCGTCTACTCGACGCAGCTACTCGCCGCTACCGCTGCAATCAATCAGGAAAAACTCGTCCGTCTCGCCGACGGTTTCCGCATCACCCAGCAACACCACCCGAATTGTGTACGCGGACCCGACGTCACCGCACTCTGCAAACGGCTCCAGCCACTCATACTCGCCGATGTTGGGCGCCGTTGCGAGGTCGGTACAGAAAAGCCCATTCTCGTACAGCTCGATCCGGACCTCGGTTGCACACTGACCGGTGTCTTCCCACATGATCAGGAAGGGCTCGAACAGGCAGACATCCTCACCGCCGATGGGCGAGAACGGGGTCACGGTACACAACTCCGGCTCTTCACACTCCTGAACTGTATAACTGAAGCAGGTCGCCCAGCTCCGGCCTGGAAATTCGAGGCCATCGGCCCAGGCGGTCTCCTCCTGCAGCGGCTCTCCATTCTCTCCCAGGAGAATGACGACGGCATGGACTGCCACGAACAACGTCTCGCCCGGCACGTACCTGTACTCGTCCATGAAGATGCAGTGGTCGAATTGCGTCACCCCCGGATCGTGCTCCGCGGACAGCGCGAAGTGTCCAATCTGGGGATTCCCCGACCCGGTCTGGGGGATGTCCTCCAGCGCTCGCGCAATCGCGACGTGTGTCTCCGCCATCACCCAACCTCCGGTGGTCTCGATCTGGATACAAAGCTCAAGATCATCATTGGCCACGGTGACGCCACCCACGTCGATGTGTTGGCCGGCGTAAAGAACGACCGTGTGCGTTTCGCCGCACGGGACGCCTTCCCACTGAGCCGCTGGCCCAACGGTTGGGTGTTGGGTCATCTCGTCGGTGGTTGGCTCAGAGACCATCTCCGAGCATCCGAATCCTCCTAGCGCGAGCAGGGCGAAGGCCGCTGTTGCATAGCTGAGATGTCTGCGCATGGTGACTCCTCTCTTGTGGATCAGGGGTGAGGCAATTGGATGTCGACCGCGGGTGGGATCGACAGGCAGCTCATCCTTTGCACAGTCCATGCCAACGTGTGCATCACCATGTCGTCTATCTTCCTTGTCTGTTAGCTGTTGGGAGGCTTCATCCCATGCACGATCTGTTGCCTGTCGGGAGGATGCACGCTCCGGCAATGCGCGGAAGGCAAAATGGGGGCGAATCGGCCCGTTTTCACAGGACGGGGTAGGTTTGCCGGACAGGGATTGCGGATGTTGAGGGCGGGTGGCTGAAACCAGCCACTTCGGCGCCTACCCAGTGGACCCTGCTTCG
This sequence comes from uncultured bacterium, assembly GCA_964612295.1. Taxonomy (GTDB): domain Bacteria; phylum Eisenbacteria; class RBG-16-71-46; order CAIMUX01; family WJJG01; genus CAYQJL01. The sequence continues at coordinate 11,973 of CAZTDY010000061.1, forward strand.
CACAAGCGCTTCGGCTCCCGTATCTGCTGCAGATCATGGAGGTTTACCCCCTCATGAAACATCCAGGTAGCCCGCCGAACTGACGATGATTATGGAGATTCAGCAATTGGCCTGGTCGGACCAGCAACCTGGAAACGGGGGCATGTGCCCCATGCACGCCTGCAACCAGACCAGTTATTAACTCCGGTGACGAGTACCCGGAGAAACAGATGTTGAACTGGAGGGAGAGGGAGATGACGAACAGGGTTCTCTTGTTCGGGTTGCTGACCTGTGTTCTGGCCTGTTGCACTGGTCCAGCCAGAAGCCAAGAAGCAACGACCGGCTCCATTGTCGGATTTGTGATCGATCCGGCGGACGAAGCACTCACGGAGGTGGTCGTCACGATCATGTCGGATCAGGGCGCTCGCACCGACCTGACTGACGAAGACGGTCTATTCCGTTTTCCGTATCTGACACCAGGCATATACAGCCTCAGGGCCACGCTTCCCGGCTATATCACGGCCGGGTGCGATGACATCGAGGTGCGCCTGCTCGCCAGGGTCCGGGTCGAGATCGTCCTCACCCCGGGTGCGTCGGAGAAGATCGAAGTCCTCGGAAGTGCGCCCGTGATCGACCTGTATTCAACCACCACAGGCCAGACGATCACCAACGACCTGATGTCCAGCATTCCCATGGGCCGTAGATTCTCATCCACCCTGCCCATGTCGCCGAATGTGGTCGAGAGTGGGATCGATGCCTCCAACCCGTCGATCTCCGGCGGCAGCGGGCTCGAGAACACCTACATCGTCGACGGCATGAGCATCGGTAACACGGGATACGGTTCTGCCGGTTCCTACTCGATCATCTATGGATCGATGGGATCGGGAGTCAACCACGACTACATCGAAGAGGTGCAGGTCAAGACCGGTGGTTACGAGCCTGAGTACGGTGAGGCCCTGGGTGGTTTCATCAACATGGTGACCCGATCAGGCACGAACACGTTCCAGGGAAGCCTCTTCTCCTACATGCGCTTCAAGAACATGGAGGCGGAGCGGCGGCAGAGCGACCACTGGCTCCTCTCCTCGCGCGTCGCCGGGTACCAGAGCGTGGATTACGGGTTTGAAGCCCGGGGGGGCCCTCGTGAAGGACAAGGCGTTCTGGTATGCCGCCTTCGATCCCACCTTCACCACCGGCACCCGACAGACGTCATCGGCGGTCACCGCCTCCCAGGGAATCAAACATACGCTGGACGTCGATCGTACGATCTACAACTACGCGGCCAATCTGAAGTGGTCGCCGAACTCGAAACACACCCTGGCCGTCTCGACATTCGGTGATCCTTCAGCCGGTGGGGACGGTCCGCAGCGATCCTCGGCGGTTGCGGTGGATGACCCGAGCGCCCGCTACACCGAGCTGACCTACGGCGGCCACAACGTGGTCGGGCACTGGAATGGCGAGCTGACCTCCAACTGGTTCTTCGAGGGAACGGTCGCCTATCACCAGGACGAATTCAAAGAGGATCCCACGAACGACACGCCTCAGGGGTTCGATTTCCGGGACTACATCTTCCGGCGTCACGGCGGCGTAGGTTTCTACGAGGAGAACCTCTCCTCCAACACGCAATACCAGCTCAAGCTCTCGAACTTCATAAACGCGAACGGCGAGCATCACCTGCGTTATGGGGCGAGCATCCAGGATATCGCATACGAGGAGTCCGCGAACTTCAGTGGACCGTCCGGTATCGATATCCGGCTGGCGGACGACACCCTCGTCCAATCCACCAGCGGCTACAGCTGGGACATCGATCCGGCTGGATCACGATTCCGGATCAACCGCATCCGCAGCGGCGAATTGGGGGCCGAGACGAGCGCCGACTACTTCGCCGCCTTTGTCTCCGACACCTGGAATCCGACAAGACATGTCAGCATCATGGCCGGCGTTCGATACGAACAGGAAACGCTCAAGGGCTCCGTGAACGAGTTCACCTGGGACAACAACTGGGCGCCCCGTTTTCATGTGACCTACGACGCAACCAAGGACAACCGAACCAAACTGACGTTCGCTTGCGGACGGTACTTCGGCAAGGTTCCCAACGACCTCGCCGTGCGGGCCATGTCCAGGGAAGTCACCTATGTCGTCGACTACGATCTCGATCAGATCGATTTGTCGGATCCCGACAACCCGCAGGGAATCGGCCCGGATGCCCAGCTCCACGAACCAATCGTGTTCGGTGACTACCAGACGAGGATCGATCCCGATTCGAAGCTGAGCTATGCGGATGAACTCGTGTTGGGCGTCGAACGCGAGCTCATCCCGTTCTTAACGGTGGAGCTGACCTACCTGCACCGCCACCTCGGACGCACGCTGGAAGATGTCCAGGACAGTCTCTACTCGGCGCAGCTCCAGGGGGGTGGATTCGGAGAGTATGTCATCACCAACCCCGCACCACCGAATTTCCCCGAGCCGAAGCGTAACTACAACGCTGTGACCCTCAAGCTCGAGAAGCGGATGCGCGACAACTGGCAGATGCTCGGTTCCTACACCTGGTCCCAGCTCTGGGGTAACTACGAAGGTTACTTCCGGCGGGACAACGGGCAGAGCGATCCGTTCATCACCTCGGCCTTCGACTGGCCCTATCTGCTCGATCCCGAGATCTGGGGACACTCGAGCGACAGCGGACCATTGCCGAGTGATCGCACTCACGTCTTCAACCTCTTCTCTTCGTACCGGCTGAGGAACGGACTCGACATGGGCATGAGTCTGAGGGTCCAGAGCGGGATCCCGATCACCAAGCTTGGATACAACTGGGTCTACGCCAGTGAGTCTGAAATCCTCCTCGAGGAGCGTGGTGGGAGCGGCCGGACACCGACGACGAGAAGTCTGGGCGTCCACTTCTCCTATCCGATCAAGCTCGCGCAGTCCGCTTCCAGCCTCGGTCTGAAAGCGGTCGAGCTGAGTTTCGATGTCTTCAACCTTCTGGACGAGCAGCAGACCATCTACGTCGACGAAATGGCCGAGGTGGGCGGTTCGGTTCAGGGAATGCCTTACAGTCCTGAAGGTCCCTGCCCCGAGTGCGAGAACCCGGACTTCGGGAAGGCCTACTACCTCCAGAGTCCCCGGCAGATCGTGTTCGCGGTGCGGGCCAGGTTCTAGGGGCTCTCGGCCCGGCAGACGAAAGCAAAGAACATTCCTACGGTCGGCCGGCCTTCGGGCCGGCCGGCTTTCGTTTGCCCTGGAAGTCGTGGATTAGAGTCCGGCTTGATTGGACAGGCCGATCGAATCAGGAATGACGCCAATCGTGCGGGCGCCCCCCTCGCGACAGAGATCCATCACGTTGACGACCACGCCGTAGGGAACATCCTGGCCTGCATCGAGGAAAACCACCCGGCCACCGCCGCCCCGCTGCGAGAAGATCTGTTGCAGTCGACCGGGAAGGACTCCAAGCGATACCTCTTCCCGATTGAGCAGCAGCCGACCATCGGCGGACAAATGAATCACAAGCTGTCTTTCCGCATACTCGGCGGGTAGCGGCTGATCGACCTTCTGGAGGATGTGGGATTCGAGTGCGGTCGTCAAGACCGGGGTCACCACGATGAAGATGATGAGAAGAACCAGGAGCACGTCGACCAGAGGGGTGACGTTGATCGTGGATCGGAGCTGGCCGAGACCGTCGTATTCCATGGGTCAGTCTCCCTGCCCGCGTGCGGCCAGTCTCGATCGGTCGGCGCTGCGTCTCGTGCCGATCTCCTGGGCGATCAGGGCCGCACCCCGATAACCCGCCTCGCGGCCCGCCTGAAGGACCCTCTTGATTTCACCGTAGGGAACACGCCGGTCGGCCTTGATCTGGAACTCGCGTCCCGGATCGGACCAGTGGTGCGTCTGCAGTGCCGCGGGGAGGTCCTTCCAATCGATGGGATCGGCTTCCAGCAAGAGCTGCCCATCTTCCTGGAGGACCACGGTCACGGCCTGGCCCTTGTTGGTGCTGGCCTCCTCCACATTCCGGGCAAGCGGCAAGGCAACGCTGACCCCTTGCTGAAGCAAGGGGGTCACCACGATGAAAATGATGAAGACGACCAGCATCACGTCCACGAGCGGCGTGACGTTGATCTCGCTGTTTAGCGACTGACCGGCTCGCCGGTCGTTCCCTCCAGTTTCCATGAGCTGCTCCGTGACCTCTTGATGAAGTAGTCAACCAGCTCGCTGCGCGCGTTGCTGATCTCGCTGTGAACTCGGTCCATCCGTCCCAGGAAGTAGTTGAATGCCCAAACGGCGGGCAGCGCGACCAGAATGCCGGCCGCGGTATTCACCAGCGCCTCGGCGATGCCGCCTGCCACCGCGCCCAATCCGCCGGAACCGGCCGCAGCCATGCCGAAGAAGCTGTTCATGATGCCGATGACGGTTCCGAACAGGCCCACGAACGGGGCCGTGGAGGCGATCGAGGCCAAAGAGGACAGGCCCCGTTTGAAGTCCTGGGTGATCGCGACCCCCTCACGCTCGGTGGCGCTGCGGATGGTCTCTTCGAAACCCTCGTCGTAGCAGTCCATCTCCCACCCCGGATTCAGGTCTCCAATGGCGGCGGAGTAGATGCGGGCCAGGTGGCTGTGCGGGTTCTTCCGGGCTTCCTTGATCACCTCTCCTAGCTTGCCTTCAGCGAGAAGGCCACGGGCCTTCCGCGTAAACGCGCTCGACTGACGCTGTGCTCGGCGGAAGAGCAACCAGCGGTCGATCACGACGCCGGTGGAATAGACCGACATCAGGAGCAGGCCAGTCAGAACCAGTTGCCCCACCAAGCCCATGGATTGCCAGATTTCGATCGGCCCGTAGGTGATCGTCGGCTGCATAGAACTCGCCTCCTAGCCCAGAATGAATTCCACAGTCAGTTCGAAATAGACATCGACCGGGACGCCGTAGCGTTCGCCGGGTAAAAAACGCCAGCGCCGGAGAGCTTCGATCGCTGCATCGGTGCATCCCAGGCGCAGTCCCTTCACCACTCTGACCTCTCCGACCGTCCCATCCCGGAGAATCACGGCTTCGAGCACCACTTCCCCCTCGACGCGGGCGCTGCGGGCTCTGGTCGGATAGTCGGGCTGGCATCGTTCGAGAACGACCGGGGCGGAGACGGCTCCCCCCACCCTCAGCGGCCCCCGGGGGAGCGGTTGGCCGCCCACCACACCGCCGGGAATCCCCCCTGGAATCCCGCCCGGAACTCCACCCGACAGTCCGCCGGGAGTCGCCCCATCCCGCTCGGCGACAGCCTCCGTCGGCCTCTCGGGCACGGGCTCGGTGTTGATCGTTTCCGGCAACTTCTGCGGCGGCAGCAGATCCTGGAATTCGGACGCGTCCAGTACGACTTCAGGGGGTGCGGCCGCGGGGACAACAACCGGCTCCGGGGATTCCCGGACCGATCCGGTGGGGGATGTGGCCGGGGTAACTCCCTCTGCTTCTGCCTGTTGAGAGAATTTCAGGAACGTGACCTTATGAGGGGGCTCAGCAAACTCCTGTCCGTCGGACCCACCCCCGAACACAACCACTGCCAGGAGACAGAGATGCAGCCCCAGCGCAGCCCCCAACGTCCCCGGACGCCAAGGAGACCGCGACGACCCTCGCGATTCGATCAGGCTCTGGAACAACCGCAAACCTCCGAAATCGCCGGGCATTTCATGGCCCTCAGGCGAAGCATCCGTGCCACTCTTCTCCTTTCCTCAATGGTCGGCAGATGGGGTTCTATTCCTGACGGGCATTCGATGAATTAGTCTCCCGATCGCCCCAATCCGAACAGGCCGGAGCCAGGGCAACCCAGGCTCGACAATCTCAGCAACTTCTTTTCACTTGGTCAGTTAAGAAGGTTTTCCCGAAGCCGAAAACGTATGGTATGAGGGGTCTTCTTGCCCGGCCCGGGTACTCTGGTGCGCGGGGACGCGGGCGTAGTCCGGCCGATCGTCGGTCGGTGATGGAGGTGTGTACTTGACACAGGAGCCTTTGCGGCAGACCTGCCGATATGCAGCCGGAGTGCTGCTCATAGCGCTGCTGTGCCTCGCGCCTGAGCCACGCTTTGCCGTTCGCCCGGCTCATGCGTCAACGGTCAAGCTGCACTACGAAGACACCTTCGACGACGTGCGCGCGACCGAGGAAACCGCCGCTGAAGTCAAGGCCGCCTTCCTGCTTCGATTCCCCGACTTCGTCAGATGGCAAGAGGTGCTCGGAGACACGCTTCAGATTGGCGTGACCGGCGACAGCATCCTGCTGGGGACGCTCGAGAAGCTGTTGACCCAGGAGAACAAACCCGGTCTGGGCACTCCCCAGGTGGTCGCCGTCAGACAGGTCACCGATCCGGACGCGGCCAGGGGATGTTCGATTCTGGTTCTCGGCGAATCCGCGTCGCCGGAGATCGTTCAAGCCATGTCGGAGGCGCCACCCGAGGGCGTTCTCACCGTGGGTGTCTGGGATGAACCCCGGAGCGGCACAATCATCCGACTCTTCCGCGATGGCAGCCGCGTGCGCTTCGACATCAGCCGGACGATGGCAAAGAAGGCCGGTCTGAAGATCAGTTCAAAGCTGCTCATCCTTGCTCGCGAGACCACCAGTCTCGAATCCCCTTCGTTTCCCCAGCGCACCTGGGGCTAGCTCTCCGCGCTTTCGTTGAGACCCCAAATGGGACATCCTGTCCGTAGTTCATCCCGATCCCTCGGAACAAAGTCATCTGATCTGGTGAGAAGCGCGATGATCACAGTCAGCCTCAGACCGGCCACCTCCGCCGACAGCGCGTTTGCCTACGAGGAAAAAATGGAAAGGCCGACATCATGAAAGACCCGGAATCACTCGCCAAGCTGCCCTGGCACGATCCCGACTTCAGCCGGAGAATGCTCAAAGAGCATCTCTCGCAGGCTCACGACCTGGCCAGCCGCCGATTCGAGACCATTGAGCGACAGGTCCGCTGGCTGCATGAGGTGGTCCTCTCGGGCCGGCGGTCGGCCATTCTCGATCTGGGCTGCGGTCCGGGATTCTACCTGCAGCGACTCGCCGCTCTCGGGCACGACTGCACGGGAATCGACTATGGCCCCGCATCCATCGCTTACGCGAAGGAGCGGGCCGACCGTGACCGCCTCGGGATTCGTTACACGCTCGAGGATGTCAGAACCGCCAAGTTCGGTCGGAATCTCGACCTGATCATGATGCTCTGGGCTGAGTTCAACACCTTCTCGCCCAGGGAGGCTCGGACGCTGATAGAGAGGTCCGCCGGCGCCCTGAGCGCAGAGGGCCAGCTGGTCCTCGAGGTGCATCCCCTGGATGAAATCCGCAGACAGGGCCAGCAGGCAGCCGCCCAAGAGACGCACCAGGCCGGGCTCTTCGGCGATTCGCCCCATACCTGCCAAAGGGAAAGCTCGTGGAACGAGACGCTCCAAACCGCCACGACGCGTTTTGTCGTGCGGGATCTGGCCTCGGACGCAGTCACGACCTACGCGTCGAGCGCGCAGGCCTACACGAACGAGGAATTTGTCAACATGCTGACAGAGGGCGGTTTTGCTTCCGTTGAAGAACGCCCATCCGGTGGCTTGACGGTCTTCGTCGCCCGCGTTGGTGCGAGGCGGGAGAACTCAGCATGAAGTCGCTGTTCATCATCTACGTGGCGGATCAGGATCGCAGCCGCGAGTTCTATGAAGCTGTCCTGGATTCGAAGCCGACGTTGGACGTGCCCGGGATGACCGAGTTTCAACTCACCGACACCTCCGCCATCGGGATCATGCCCGAGCAGGGCATCGCCCGTCTCTTGGGCGAAGAAGTCCCGCACCCGCAATCCGGAAACGGAATTCCGCGGTGCGAGCTCTACTTGTTCGTTGCGGATCCGGGCGAGAGTTATCAGCGCCTTCTAAGCGCGGGCGGGAAGGGGATCAGCTCCCCGGAGCCTCGGCCGTGGGGCGACCTTGTTGCCTACGGTGCGGATCCTGACGGCCATATCGTCGCCTTCGCGCGGGGCGTCGAGGCTACGTGCTGATCTCCATGCGCCGTTCGCGCAGGAGAGCCGCCACGTGTTCCTGGCAGGCGAGGTGCGGCACCACCTGAAGCTGCGTCTTGATTCCGCGCCTGACGTAGTCTTCGAACCAGACGATTCCGCCGATGCGGGCAGGTTGCCCCAGGCGCTTCTCCACCATCTGACGATAGATCTCGAGCTGCATCGAGTACTTCAGGTGCGTATCACCCTCGATCCTCTTGCTGGTCTTGATGTCCCAGATGACACACTCGCCGGCCTGGCGTTCGATCAGGTCGACCGTTCCCGCGATCCTGAGGCTCTCATCCCAGACGCGCTCTTCCGACAACACATCGTCGCCCAGGGGTAGCTTGGCAAACTGCTCGACCATGGGAACCAGGGCGGGGTCCTCAGGCGTTCGTCCGTCCTTGATCCAGGTCTCGATCGCCTCATGGACTTCCGTGCCCTTGTCGGCCGCGGCCGACCACTCGGCCAGGATGTCTTGGGTCGGCATCCCGAAGTAACGGCTGTTGGGGTTCGCGGAGACCTTGGCCGCGATCTCATCCCGGTCGAAGGGAAACATCCGTTCGAGGAGTTGCGTCACGCTCAGGTACTCGCGACCTTCATCATCGGTGTAGCGATGTTCTTTGGGATCGAAGTTGATCATTTGCCGCTCCTCTACTTCTCTTCCTGCAACGCCCGGGTGAGAATCTCGTTCATGATCTGCCGGTCCTGAAAGCGCCAGCGAGGAACGAAGCGCTCGTTGATGATCACACAAGGTATGCTGCGGAGTCCCAGCCGGCTGGTCGCAATGCAGTCTTCCTGGATGGCGTCGATGGCCTCCTGGCTCTCCAGCGCCCCGGCGAACGCCGCCCGATCCAGGCCGAGTCTTTCGGCCGTCGAGAGAATGGCACCCTCGGACAAACCAGCCTGGTGTTCAAAGAGCCAGCTGTGCATTGCCTGGTAAGCCTCGATTCCCCCGACCTGCCCTGCGGCTTCGGCCGCCCGGGAGGCCAGGCATCCCTCCGTGAACTTCGTGACCTGCGCTTGAGGATTGCAGTCCTGGTTGACGGGGTAGTGGCGGAACGAGTAGTAGGCATCGTCTCGCTTCGCAATGAATGCCCGAATCAGGCTGTCGGCGGTGGCCGTGTGCGGCTCCTGGTAGTCTCCCCAGAGAAGCACTCTCAACCGCGCGTTACTGGTTCCCCAGGCCCAGGGATGTGAATCTTGCGGGAACGCGCGTTCGGGTTGGCGCAGCCAATCGTTGATACACTTGTCGAACGCGGGGGGCGGTTGATCCAGCTCGGCCGTGCGCGGCGTAGGATCTTCCGCCAAGACGCTCTCCACGGTGCGCGTCAAGGCGTTGGGTGCGAAGATCCCGGTGAACTCCACCCCATTGATGAAGATCATCGGCGTGTAGTGCAGCCCCAGCCAGATCCCCTCATCAATGTCCCGTTGCACACGCTTGAGAGTCTCTGCGCTTCGCATCGTTCGGATGAAGTCCGTGGGCACACAGCCCATGGCCATCAAGCCTCGCTGCAGCTCATCATTTGTGAATCCGCCTTCTTGGCCGAACAGCCACTTGTGCATCGCGAAGAACCCATCTTCACCCTTGAGGATCCCCGCGGCTTCGGCGGCCCGCGCCGCCCAGCAGGCGTTCGCATGCAGATTGCGGGAGAAGTGTGGATTGCAGTCGGTGCACATGGGGAAGTGTTTGATGGAGAGCGAGACGTCGTCGTGTTGTTCAACCACCGCCATCATCTCGGTCTCGAGCCGCTGACAATCCCGACACTGATAGTCGGTCAAGGCGACGATCCGCACGCGCGCCTTTTCAGGCCCCAGGCGGTAACGACCGGTGAACCCACCCTCCCACGGCTGGGGGCCTCCGTCCATCCCGCCGGCTTCATCACGCTGCCGGTCGGCATCGATGATCCGTCCGGTTGATTCTTCCCGTGCCGTCTCCTGTTCCGCGAGCAGGGCCTCCTTTTGGGTGAACTCGAAGATGCCGAGCACCACACTGACGGCGAGAAAGGCGATGACCAGCACGGCAGGTCGCCGCCGCTGATCGAAGAGCCCATGCCCAGATCGTTCGACGAGGACCCAGAACGCCAGGTTTCCGGCGTGAGAGACGAGGCAGTACTGGCAGAAGTGCCCCTCGATCACGATCACCAGCAGGAACAGCACCGAGGCCAGCGCCCCCAGCCGGACGAAGAGTCGGAAGATGCCGCCAATCGCGCTCCGAGACGAGGTCCACGCCAGGAGCACCCCCAGGAAGAATGCAAACCCCAGAAAGGAGGTCGGCCAGTCGATGACCGGGACCGTGCCCCAGGCGCTGGCCACAGTCTGCGCGCAGGGCGAGTCCTCGCCGCACCCGGGAAGCTTGATGCCGACCAGATGTTCGAGGACCAGCATGAAGGCAGCGGCGGTGGCAATCAGAAGGCACACCAGGCCGGCGACAAAGATGGTCTGCGACAGTCCTTCGCTGCGGTTTTTCGATGGGCCCTGCTTCTTAGGGGCCGGTTTCGATCGCGACTTGGGCGATTTGGGGCTCATTGGCGCCTGACCTCCACGAACACACCGTTGGAATCGTCTCCTCCTAAACCCGGGATAGGTAGGCCGGAGTTCCAGGGAGCCTACCATTCCAGGCAAGGGCTTGCAGCGAGAGAAGGGATGCATCCGTGGGAATCATCGAGAGAAGGGCCACGGAAGAGATCTCGCAACCCCTTGTTGCGACGCGCCTTAGCCCTTCGCATCACCTCGGGCGG
>CAZTDY010000061.1:22782-25555 GCA_964612295.1 uncultured bacterium
CCTCGGGCGGGGTCGTGCCGCACTCGACCGGCCAGGCCCCAATGAGGTCACACTCCGGATTCGGGGGGGAGAAGGGAGCGCAGGGAGACGCTTCATCGAGAGCGAAGTCGCCACCCGTGGGGTCGCAGAAGAGCGGCGGTTCGGCGATGTTCCCGGCTACGCCCAGGAAGGGGGCGACGTACGGGCCGACCCAATCTCCGCCTTCGTTGTTGTGGAAGTCGCAGCAGATGATGTCGAGCGTGCTGTAGTAGGAGGCGAGGGCCTCACCTCCCTGCGAATTCGCGACGATCGTCTGTTCGATGACGACATCCCCACCCCAATGCACGATGCCGCCGCCGTACGGGGCGACGTTCCTATAGAAGGTGCAACCGCGCACCTCGGAGGTTTCCCCGCAGTCGAAGATTCCCAGTCCTCCGCCGAAGGCGGGGGCTCGATTCCCCACGAACGTACATCCTTCGATCAGGTTCGGGCCGCAGGAGCAATAGACGCCCCCTCCGGAGAACTGCGTGCTCACGAGGATCGCATTCCCGATGAACTCGCAGTCCTCCACGGTGAGCAGGTGGTTTGAGTGGATCGCGCCTCCGCTTCTATTACACGCATTTCCGCTGAACGTGCACCGGCGAAAAGTGGCCGTTGTGTAGTTGTAGCAGAGGACAGCGCCCCCGTCGTAGCGGACCGCAATGTTGTGGTCGAACACGCAGTCCTCAATCTCCGCCTGAGTATAGCCGCCCAGCACGAGCGCCCCGCCATGATTCTGCGACACATTGTCTTCGAAAACGCAGTCGTTCATCCGAAGATTGATGTGCAAGCCCATGATTCCGGGCCCATTCTCTGCAATCCCATTTCGAATCGTGATCCCACTGATTTCCACCCAGCCCATGACGGGGCCGACGATCTTGAAGCCGGATGGCATATACCCATCAAGGTCGAGGCTACAGAGCGCCGGATCACCCGAAACCGAACGGAATGACAGGGTCTTTTCACGAAAGGTAGTCTTCCGATTCCCTTCCCCCACGAAGGCGCCGTTTCCGAGCTCGATGACGTCCCCTTCGGTGGCATCATCAACGGCCGCTTGGATCGTCGGGAAGTCGCCTGACCCATCCGGATTGACGAGGTAAGTCGTAGCCAGACAAGGGCTCGTACACACGAGAAGGGCGAGACACAGCGGGAGGACCAGGCGCCTCATCCTTCGTCTCCTATGCACATTGACCGTGCTCACGGGTACAAAACAAGGATAGCACAGTCGGCGAGGGGCACAGAGTGGTATAATGATGGACTCATGCAAAACGAAGTGGAGGACTCATCGGTGGGCTGGACACCAACAATCAGGTGGTTTGCCTTTGCGCTGGCCGCGGCGCTTTGCCTACCCGGGCTCGCCGCCGCGGAGCAGCTCGAACTCGACCTGATGACTTACAACATCTATTGGGGAGGCCAGGATCACGATCCTGCGCATCCCCGGGAAGACGAGTGGCTGGAACTCATCATCCGCGAGGCTCCCGACGTGCTGCTGCTTCAGGAGTGCAACGGGTGGCTCCCCTCCGATGATGACCTGCTCGCCCACTACCTGGCATTGATCAACGCGGCGCTGCCGGGCGTGCCGCCCTACCACGGCCTCATTGCAGACTCTCAATCGGCGTTCGATCTGGTCTTGATCACCCGGTTTGCGGTCCTGGACTGGGAAGCTGTGCACTCCATGTGGGTCGATGGCGAAGAGATCTTCTTCCGCCACGCCTGTCTCCGTGCAGCATTGGATCTCGACGGGGAACGACACCATTTCCTCAATTGCCACTTCGCACCCGGCTGGGAAAACCGTGAGGAGCGCGAGAGAGAGGCCCGGGCGCTGATGCAGATCCTTGCCGACTTGCCAGCAGATGAGATGATTTGGGTGGGTGGGGACTTCAACAGCTATTCACCGATCGACGCCGATCCGGAGAGTCCCACTCAGCCTGACTACGCAAACGGTGCCGGTCCCGCCGAGCTGATCGGGTGGGAGCCGGTGCAATACCTACTGGATACAGGGTTCGTGGACGGTTTTCGCACCCTCTATCCGCTCGATCCGGGTTATACAAAAGAGACCCGTGATTTCTTCATCTATCCGACGCTGCCGAGAAGCCGGGTCGACTTTCTCATCCATGCGCCGTGGACAGCGTGGGATGTACAAGAAAGTCGGGTCGTAGACGATGACCTGGGCGATCTGGGATCGGATCACTACCCCGTCCTGGCCAGATACGTGCGGTCCTCCTACGCAGACGTTCCCAATCTCGCCGGCCTCAGGCCGATTCTCGTTCATCCGAATCCGGCGCGCGGAGGAGCCAATCTTCGGCTTGAGGCACCCGGTCGCCGACAGGTCGCTTTTGAGATCCTCACTGCAGACGGTCGGCGGATCGCCAGCCTACCGGGCCGGCTGGAAAGCGAGCGGACGTTCGGGAGCTGGTGGAATGGAAGGGATGCGCGGGGACGCCCGCTCCCCGCGAGCACCTACTACGTAAGGGAGCAGGGTCAACCGGCGTCCGAGGCTTCTCCGATCCTGCTGCTGCCCCGCTGATCCTGTAGCTCAAGCAGCCGGATCCTATCAGCGCTGGATACGGCGCGCTTCCTCGAGCGCTCTGCGCAGCTCTTTCATGGTAAAGGGTTTGGCAACCACGCCCGCAAAGCCGTACCCCGTGTAGTCAGCCATGAGCGGGTCCGTCGAATAGCCGCTCGATACGATGGCCTTGACCTCGGGGTCGATGGCCTGCAGGTGTTCGATGGTCTCCTTGCCCCCCATGCCACC
>CAZTDY010000062.1:0-25306 GCA_964612295.1 uncultured bacterium
CCCCTGGAGCATGATTGGGCAAACATCAGATCGAATTCCCGGGCCACAACCAAAGACTTCTGGAGTCCACCAGGTTGCCGATCGGACAGATTGCCCTCGAGGTGGGCTTCAACCACGTGCGCCGCTTCAACGAGGCCTTCCTCACCCGGATGGACCTGCGACCGGGCGAGGTTCGTCGCGCTTCGGCCGGGCGCACGCGGGCGGGTGATCCCACCGCCCTTCAATTGAGTCTGAGCTACCGTCCGCCCTTGGCCTGGGGGGCGATGATGCGGTATCTGGCCGCCCGGGCGATTCCCGGCATCGAGAAGGTCGAGAAAGGGAGCTACCGGCGCGTCCTTCAGACCCCGGGCCAAACAGGTGGCGGGTTCCTCTCGCTGTCTCACGACATGAGACGTCGTGAGATCAGGGTGTGTCTGCCTGCCGGGGCGGTCGGGCACCTCGAGAATCTGATTCGCCGCGTGAGGGACCTGCTCGACCTGGATGCCGACCCGATCGTGGTCGCGGACCATCTGAGCCAGGCTCCGGGGACCGTCTGCGGCCGGGCCTCGCTGGGGCTGCGAGTGCCCGGGGCGTTTGATCGCTTCGAGCTGGCGGTTCGCGCGATCCTCGGCCAGCAGGTCACCGTGGCGCGCGGTTCTCAGCTGACCGGCCGGCTGGCCCTGGAGTTTGGCACGCCACTGGCTATCACTTGGCCTTCGGGGGAGGAGGCCTTCGGCTTCCCGCCTCCGTCGCGTTTGGCCCGACTGACCGCGGCCCGGCTGGCTTCGATCGGCGTGCCGCTCAGCCGCACGAAGGCGATTCGGTCCTTGGCTGTCGCCGTTGCGGGCGGCGCTCCGGTGCTGGACACCGCGGCGAGCCAGGAGGAGGCCGTGAGCCGGCTCGTGGCCTTGGAGGGAATCGGGGATTGGACGGCGCAGTACATCGCCATGCGGGCGCTCCGCGAGCCGGATGCGTTTCCGGCCGGCGATCTCGGGCTCAGGCGGGCGCTGGCCTCCGGCGGCGTAGATCCTCCCGCGGCCCGGGTCCGCGAGATGGCGGAGGCGTGGAGGCCATGGCGCGCATACGCCGCCATGCGTTTGTGGCATCGGCTGGTGCAAGATACAGGAGGTTGAAAGTGCCAGGCTCACGGAAAGACTCGAAGAACGCTCAAGGATCGCCCAACCGGATCACGATCAACAGTCCGGTCGGTCCTTTGGTGCTGGCTGCCGATGAAGAGGCGCTCACCGAACTGCGGTTCAAGGCAGAGATCGACGAAGCCACGGGCTGGAGCAACGGCGCGAGTCCGATCCTGAAGGCTGCGGCCGAGCAGCTGGCCGACTACTTCGGCGGTCGTCGCCGGGCGTTCGATCTTCCACTGAAGCCGGAGGGGACCGTCTTCCAGCAGACGGTTTGGCGGGCGCTGGGGGAGGTCCCCTTCGGCACGGTCATCAGCTACGGGGAACTCGCGAGGCGCATCGGCCGGCCCACGGCGGTTCGCGCGGTGGGGGCGGCGAACGGCGCAAACCCGATCTCGATCATTCTGCCCTGCCACCGAGTCATCGGATCGAGCCAGCGTCTGACGGGATACGGGGGCGGACTGGACGCAAAACGCCTGCTCCTGCAGCTCGAGGGCATCCCGGTCGAGCAAGACCGCGTGTGTCTGTAGGTGAGCGGAACCAGATTCCTCCGCTACACCGGAATCCAGTAGCTCACCTTGACCAGGAATCGATTCTCCGCCTCGTTGTCGAAGAGCGGATCAGTGCGCAGGTCGTTTCGGAAATTCTCCGGCTGCGCATGGTTGCCGCGCCGATCGAAGCTACTGCGTCCGTGCGTCCAGACCAGATAGAAGGTCGATCCCGGACGGTACTCCCACCGGTACACCACGTTGACATTGACCGCTCCGTAGGAGAAGTCGTGCTCGGTAGGATCAAGCCCCGCGTAGCTTTGAAGGTCATAGCTGTCCGGTTGGCTCAGTTCACGGGGATTGCTGTAGTTCCCCATGGTCAGGTAAGGCTGGAAGTAGAGTTCCAGCGATGAATCGCGCGTGAAGAGGATGCTGCTGCGCAGAGTGAGATCCAACTCCTCCTGATCGAGTTCCGCGAACACGTAGCTCACGTCGCCGATGCCGCCTCCGGGATTGTCGACGTTCGTGATCCACTGCGCGTCATCGTGGCGCGTTTCGTACTCCGCCTCCAGGTTGTGGCTAATGCGGCTGCTCTGCACCCAGGAGATTCCCGACCCGACCTCGAACTCGTTGCTTCCTTCAGAGCTCGCGCTTCCCGAGAAGGCAAGGTGCATGGTCAGGTCTTTCCGGCTGTCGGTGTGGAAGCCGGCCCAGACATCGAGGTTCTCCGGCGAGGTCATCAACGGTCCGCGCCCACCGTAGTCGGGTGTCCACCGGGTGTCATAGATGGAGGTGCTTTCAGGATTGTAGTTGCCGCCGAACCAGGCGCCCCAGCAGTCGCGGGTGTAGATGTCGGTTTCCAGGTGCAGGCTCTGGCGGAGGTCATGGCCCCGGTCGTAGGACCACAACGCCTCGGTGGGGTTGTTCGGATCCGCGAAGTCCCGGCCGGCGTAGATCCAGCTCCGGTAGTACCGAAGATGGACGCTGGCATTTCGCAAGAAGCTCTGACCGTTGTCGTCCGCGTTGAACACGCGCGTGACCCAGCCCTGGACGGCGTAGTGGTCGGGATCGCTGATGTACCCGAGATCGTTGAGGTCGAGTTGGTCGCCTTGATGGCGCGTGGTAAGGGCGAAACGCCACTTGCCGGAGGTCTTCTGCAGTTCGAACCGGGTGCCGGTCCCGTGGCTTGGATCCGGATCGATATCCGGCGTCAGTGGGTCGGGGAGAGGATCCACCAGGCTGCCCACAAATGAGCCGGTCACCCGGTACATCCGATCCTTGAAATTGAACTCGAAGTCCGCGCCGCTCACGTATCCATTGCGGGTGGGATAGCCGAAACTGCTGCGATCACGGATGACGGCAGTCTGCATGATGTTCACGCTGTGCATCCCGCCGCCGAACTGTTTTCCGAATCGTCCAATCGAATAGACGGCCTTGTGATCCCCATCGCGAAATGGATTGTGCGCGCGGCCTTCTTCCGTTTCGTCGGTCGCGGCGACCAGCACGGCGGTGGAAATGTCGCCGGTGATCTTCCCGGTGAGTTTCCCGGCGAATCGAATGCGCGCATTCTCGCTGCCCGTTCCGATCCGGCGGGAGTAGAAGACGACGTTGTCGGGGGCCCAGAAGAACTGTGCTCCCTCGATGAAGAAGGGACGCTTTTCATCGTAGTAGGTTTCGTAGGGCGACAGATTCAGCAGGGAGGGGTCGGCTTCGACCTGTCCGAAGTCAGGCTGGAAGGTCGCGTTGAGCGTGAGGTCGGCGGTGACGCCGTATTTGAGATCCGCTCCAAAGTTTCCGAAGTGATCCCACTCTTCGTCGGAGAAGCCGCTGGCCGTAGGATCGGCCGGGTCGGTCAACCGGCTGACCGCGTAAGGAGTGATCTCGAGCTGCCGCGGGGCGCGAATCCCATCGATCCCCGTGATGGTGCCCGAACGGCTCATGAACCCGTGTTGGTCGCGGTCCCAGTTCGACCACGCCGTTCGCTGTGCGCGACTGTGGATGTACTGGAAGATATTGCATCCCCAGGTCATCGATGGTGCGGCGCGATAGCGGATCGAAGAGAACGGGATCCGGATTTCTGCATACCACCCCTGGTCGTCGACGGAGGTGTCGGCCTCCCAGACCGCATCCCAGGAGATGTCGTGGTAGAGATCCCCGTAGTTGTAGTAGTCCTCCTTGACCCCGTCCGGATTGATCCGAAAATGGTAGCCGGTCACCATGTCGTGATAGGGGCTGATGTAGACGCGGATCCGGTCGGAGGAGCGGATGTTGTCGCGCCGCGACAGGCAACTCGTGATTGGCTCCCCATTGTGACGAAAGCAGGCCACACCGAAGTAGATGGCATCCTCGTCATAGATCACCTTGAAGACCGTGTCCTCGCACGGCTCTCCCCGGCGGTCCGGTTCGAACTGGGTGAAGCCGGTTGCTGCGGGGGCCTGTGCCCAATCGGCCTCGGCCAGCCGGCCATCGATGTGGATGCCGCCGTTTGCGATCCGATGGGCCTCTAGAGACGGAACCTCGGTGGCCCGGCCGTCCGAGCGGTCCGGATACCGGGGACCTTCACCCCCCGGGTCGAATCCCTCGAGGGCGGACGACGTGGTGGGGAAGACTGTGGCCAAGAGAAAGATCAGCAGGCCGCAGATCACGCCACACCGCCGGCCCGGGCCCGATGACGGGGCCTCAGCGCTTACATGAGCCAGGTGGGCTAACCGTCGCAACAGGACTCTCTTCGCTCCGCGAGTCGAACGCATGGTCTGAGTCTCCTACTCGATCTGTGGATGTGGCCGCGCTCCTGGCGCCCGGATGTGGTGTCCACTCTCCTATAACGTGCAGCTTATGTAACCGGTTACATACTTTTCGCTTCGCGGCAAAAGAAGTTGCAGAGAAACCGGCCTGGGCGAACGGGGGCAGGCCGAGCCGCCGGAGGTGAGCCTCACCACCTCCTAGTGACGGTCCCGGCGCAGGTTTTGTTCATGCCCGTGGTGAGAAATCGCCTACTCAGGTTCCGGCACCCTCTGAAGACGATTGAGGGAGTACATCGGGTCCCAGGGCGGCAACAGGATGGGCGGTTGCTGGGCGAGTTCGCGAAGCGCCGGTGACAGATAGCGCTCGTGAACGACCACGCCGAACATGTACCGGTCGAACCAGTCGTCGTAGAGATACCAGAGCCCCTTGTCGCCGCGATCCGTGCCCCAGCTGTTTTCGACCAACCACTTGGTGGCGTGGGGACCGGAAGGGGTGGCCACGGTGTCGACGCCGACGAAGGCCATGGCGTGATTGGGAGTGATGAGGCCCAGGCGGATCAGATCGGTCTTGGAGAGATCGAAGGTGGTGCCGTAGATCAGTTCGTAGTTGTAGATGTCACGCGCCAGGATGCCGTCCTTGCCGTAGTTTTCCTTCCCGACGTCACAGGCGAACCAGACGGCGGTCGAGTCGAGCACGGATGCGAGCGCGCAAGCCTTGAGCGTGTCGATCGGCACATTGAGAAGCGTGAAATCGGGGCGATCGTAGAGATTCCGGCTCATCTCCATGCTGTAGGTCTTGTAGTAGTCCTTGCCGGGGTAGTGGAACAGCGAGTGATAGGCGCTCAGATCGACGCCGACGACCTCCTCGAAGAAGGTCAGCGGCGTCAGGACCTCCGGGTAAACTGTCGACGAGAGGCTGTCGCTCTTGCACTCGTAGCGCCAGGTGAATTCGGTGGGCGGCTCTCCCAGGTGGACGGCGAACAGCCGGTAGATCTCACGCAGATAGTCCTCCTTGGTGCGGCGCAGGTCCTTCATCGCCGCGCCCTCCCGGGCCTGACGGCGAAGCGCCATGCCCATCTCCTTGACCTTGAGGCCCACCATCCGGTTCATCGTGCCGGTCGCTGAGCTATTGCGCGTCTCGGGCATGATCTCCTTCGGCACCACGCCGTGCTTCACGACCAGGTCGACGAAGTAGCTCCACCAGCCGCCGTCTCCCAGCGGGCTGTCCAGCGCGATCTCGACGCGGCGATCATCCAGGGGATCGGAGGCGCGCGCGATCATCTCCTCGAAGAAGACATTGGTCTTCTCCATCTTGTCCCAGAAGAGAAGGTAGTTCTCCGAGAATTCGAAATCCTTGAGATCGTGTTTCGCCAGGAGGGCCGGGCGCAGCACGTTGAATCCGGCGAACATCCAGCAGCGTCCCGACCCCTTCTGATTGGTGATGCTGCCGGACTTGATGCGATGATTGATGAATGACTGGTGGCTCAGGTATCGCTCCCGGTTGAGTGCGACATCCTGGACATTGGTGCTGGCGATCATGTCGGCCAGGGCTTTCTCGGGTCCCTCGAAGGTCTCGCGCTGAAGTTCTGCGCAGAAGGATGGATCGAGGCCTCCGTCCTCTGCCCCTTGGGCGCCCAAGGGTAGCCAGAGAAGAGCGAGGAGCGCTGTGGCCTGAAGGCGCAGGGGGTTTCCGGGACGGCCCGAGAGTAGTCGCGACAACATGCAGGCTCCTCCTATCCGGGGTGAGAACAGACCGACCGATCATAGCACCCGGCCGCGTCGCGCCGCTAGCGAACGCACAGGACCGCGGAGCTGCTTCGTAGATTGTCCCCGAACTCTACCCGCACCCAGACGATACCGGAAGGGAGCGTCGTCAGGTCGATCGCCTGCAGTTGATGCCCGGCCGATTGCGTATGCTGCGATGGCGGGGCCAGCAATCGCCCGGAAGAGTCGACCAGCGTGACCCGGACCGAGCCTGCCGTGGGAAGAACATAGCTGATGGTCGCCCGGCCGCGTGCGATAGCGGGCCGGAGGCGGAGCTGGAGGGGATCGTCGTCGGCGCCCGGGTCGGGATGCGTGATCGATCCAGCGGACTGGTCTTCGTAGGCGCCGATATCGAAACCTGCGCCGGCCGGGCGCGGATTCCCTTCGTAGTCATCGCCGGGGGCGTCCTCGGACGTGCCGTGATCGATGGCCGGGCTCAACTCGGCCAGGTGCAGGTCGAAGGCGGCCGGATCCGTGAAGATCTCCCCGCTCTGCATCGCCACCCACGAGTGCTCGTCCTGCCCGCTGAAGGTGGTCCAGTCGCCGGCCTCGATCTCCTCCAGGGAGAACTCATCGACGGCCCCTGCCCAGATGGCGCGCGCGGGGTTGTCGTTGTGGAACAGGTTGTGATCACCCTGATAGGTCAACCCGCCCAGCTCCTCGAACCAGAGTCCGACATTGTCACCCCCGGCAAGGATGCAGTTCGACATCTCGAGCGAGATTCCTGCGCCGGTACTGTCGGTGATGACGTTGTAGACGTCGGCGTCCATGAGGGTGCAGTTGATGAAGCGGTAGTGGTGGGGCACCTCGTGGCCGCGGATCAGATAGACGTTACAGATCCCGTTTTGATAGAGCAGGGTGTTGACGACCAGCAGGCTGTCCTGCCAGCCGGAGAGGCCGCGGTAGTCGCAGTCGTGCGCGCTGCAGCGGTTCAGGATCGTGTTCCGGGCGCTGATGTCGAACCCGTCGTACACGCCGTGCGCCTCGCACCGGTTGAAGACAAAGCTGTGTTGGCCGCCATGACCGAGCGCAAACCCATCGACGTTCTGTTCGGGGTCATTGCAGGTGTGGGCCAGGCAGTCATTGAAGGTCCCGTTGTAGCAGTCGGCTCCGCCCGACGGCGAGGCGTCGAACCCATAGAGCGTGAAGTGATGGATCTCCACGCTTTCTAAGAGGAAATCGTGCGTGCCGTATCCCGCGCCGATGCCATACCACACATCGTGCACCTCACAATCTCGCAGGATGAGATCGTGCGCTCCCGCCATCCAGATCCCCGTGGTCCAGTTCGTGATTTCCAGCCCCTCGAGAAGGAGAAACCCGTGGGTGATCCGGAATCCGACGCTCGCCCCGATGTCGGTGCCGTCGATGACCGGTTCTTCGCCCGGGTACGCCAGAAAACAGATCGGTCCCTGCGCCTGGTTCCCGCTGGTGGTGGTCTCCACGTATTCGTTGTAGATCCCCTGCCGAATGAGGACCGAGTCCCCAGGGGCCAGGGTGCCCGCGGCGTGTTGGATCGTGAGCCAGGGCGCCTCGAGGGTGCCCGGATTCGCGTCGTCGGCGAGGGGGTGCCCGCCATCGACGATATAGGTTTCGGCGAGAGCCGAAGTGAACGGAATCACGAGGAGCAGGCCGATCAGGACGGTCCGGCGGGCAGGGGGCATGGTCTACCTCCGATGGGACACGCGTCCCAGGACGAGTGGGTGTCAACTGCCGGTTGTGTGATGCGCCCCATACTGATTTTGCGGCTTTCGGGTGCAAAGCGCAACCACCCTTTGTGCCCGCCGCAAGCAGAAAGGCCGCGCTCGGCGACTGTGCTATAATCAGGCTCTTGAATCGCGAGGCGCCTCACAGCTCAGGCAGGGGAAACGCAGTATGGGCCGTAAGAGACTTCTGACAGTGGCGATCCTCTTGTCTTTGTCTTGCTGGATCCAGCCCCAGTCGGCCCAGGCGGATTGGGAGGCCACCAGCGGTCCGGCTGGCAGCCGCCTCAGGTCCTTCACCTGTGACGAGAACAACGTCTATGCCGCCACCGGCGGTGGGGGCATCCTGGTCACCGACAATGGCGGTGATTCCTGGTCCTTCCGCAACAACGGCTTGACCAGCCATGACCTCAAGTGTTTGACGACCCTGGGCGATACTATCTTCGTCTCCGGTGACGATAATGTCTTCCGCTCGACGGATCAGGGTGACTCCGGGGAGCCTTGCGGGGTGGAACTGGCGGGCAAATACACCAAGACCCTCGTTGCCTCGGGCGGCCTGCTGTTTGCGGGCACCTACGTGCAAGGCGCTTTCCGCTCATCCGATCGAGGTGACAGCTGGAAATCCATCAACAATGGCCTGCCTGCCAAGTATATCTACTGGTTGGCCAAAGATGAGGCCTACCTCTACGCCGGAACCTACCTGGATGGCATGTTCAGGTCGAACGATCAGGGTGAAACCTGGTCACCCGCCAACAACGGACTCGGTGAACTCAACATCATGGCCATGATCTCCTTCGAGGGCCGGCTCTATGCCAGCACCCTGTGGAGCGGCGTATTCGTATCCGAGAACCACGGCGGCCAGTGGGCCCCGCTCGAAACAAGCCTCCCATCGATCAAGGGTTTTGCCAGCTTGGGCGGCGACCTCTACGCGGCCTCCCATGGATCGGGTGTCTACAAGTCCACCGACTCGGGGCATTCCTGGACTACGGTCAACACCGGCTTGACCGAGACGCAGCTCTGGTCCATTGGTACCGACGGCGTGAATCTCTACGTCGGCGTTTCCAGCGGGCACATTTACAGGTCCGTCAACCAGGGCGGCAACTGGACCCTCAGCTGCAACAGTCCTTTCCGAGCGTCCATCGGCGCTATGACGGCCAGCGGTGCAAACCTGATCGCCGGCTCCCGCGGCGCGGGTCTTTTCTCTTCCGCCGACGAAGGCGCCACCTGGGGCAGAGTGACATCCGTCTGGACGGTGGAGATCCGGGCAGTGATCGCAGACGGTCCGTTGGTTCTTGCCGGTACCGATATGCTGGGGATCTTCAGATCGGTCAACAATGGTGACTCCTTCGGTCAGTCCAATACCGGCCTGACCAGCGCCTGGATTCAGGCATTCACCCTGTGCGGCGATTTTGTCTTCGCCGGTAGTCGCGAGGAGGGAGTCTTCCTCTCCACCAACGACGGGGTCAGTTGGACTCCGAAGAATGAGGGGCTCGGCAGCGTCAATATCAACGCCCTAGCCTCCGATGGGGTTCGGCTGTTCGCCGGTACGGCCGACGGTGGCGTCTATTTCTCCGAGGATCTCGGGGAGAGCTGGATCGCGGTGAACAACGATTTGCCGACGGATCATGTCACCGCCTTGTTGATCGCAGGCGACTCGATACTGGCCGGCACGGCTGATGAGGGCATCTACGTTTCAAGCGACAACGGCGCTTCCTGGAATTCTGCAAACCAGGGCCTGCCGCCCCAGACCCACATCCGCTGCCTGGCCGCCAACGCGTCCTATCTTTTCGCCGGCACCGCTGCCGGGAACGTGTTCTTCAGTCATGGCCCCGATGACGGCTGGGCCAGTGTGGGCGACGCTTTTCCCGACAAAGCCGTGATGTCGCTGTGGCCCTCCGGGGACGGGCTCTATGCGGGGCTCAGCGGGGGCGGCGTCTGGGAGTATCCACTGTCGGAGATCAGCGGCGTGCTCACTGATGACGGATGCGCATTGCCTCCTTTCATGGTGGGGCAGAACCATCCAAACCCCTTTGTGTCCCGCACGGCCATCGCCTACACCATGGAGAGGCCGGGCTACGTGGGGTTGCAGATCTTCGATGCGAGCGGGCGCTTCGTCCTGAGGTTGTTCGAGGGAGAACAGGTGGCCGGTGAACATCTGGCTCGCTGGGACGGCCGGGACTTCCGAGGGCGCCGGATGCCATCGGGCCGCTACTTCTATTGCCTGCACCTCGATCAGTTTGAAGAGTCCCGGGAGATGTTGCTGCTTCGATCTGGCCCGGATCCCGCTTGACCGCTCCCCAGCCTCTGATACGCTGCCTCCGCTATAAGACGGCCGCCGACGGCCATCAGACCAACAGCTGTAGAGGAGGCAGAGCCAGATGATGACACGCCTACCAGTGTGGCTACTTCTCTTCCTGGTGATGCTCGTGGGAGCACCTTTGTCGGGGGCGGATCCCCCCCGACCACCGGCTGACGTGAGCGCTGCCGATACGCCGGATGATTCAGGCAGTAGCATTCACGTGACCTGGACCCTGTCACCGGACGACGGAGAGGGGGCCAACAATCTGACGACCTACGAGGTCTATCGGTCCGGGAGCCCCGAGGGTCCCTGGGAACTACTGGGGGAGGAGGTCGCGGGAAGCTCCGAGTACCAGGATCGGGCTCAGATCGATGCGGGGGAGATCGTCCATGCCGTGACCGACGGCACGCCCTACTACTACACCGTCCGGGCGAACGGCCTGGATGGGTGGATGGAGGCGAGCGCCCCCGAGCCGGCCAAGGCTGCCGCTCAATGGTACCACAAGGGCAAAACCCCGATCTTGGCGGTTCTCTTGTTGTTCTCTGCCCTGGTGCTCTACTTCGTCCAAAAGGCTCGAAGCCATGCTGACGACATCTACGTTCGGCCCATCGCCGGGATGGATGCCGTCGACGAGGCGGTCGGCCGGGCGACAGAAATGGGGCGGCCGATTCTCTACGTTCTCGGCCTCGGTACGGCCGCGACGATTTCGACGATCGCGTCCTACGCCATTCTCGCTCGTGTGGCACGAAAGGTGGCGCAGTACCAATCCCGCTTAATCGTTCCGAACTACGATCCCATCGTCATGGCTGTCGCACAGGAAACGGTTAAGCAGGCCTACATGGATGCGGGCCGGCCGGATCTCTACAACGAGAAAGACGTCTTCTTCGTGACGCACGCTCAGTTCGCTTATGTCGCGGCAGTGAACGGGATCATGCTACGAGAGAAGACGGCCACGAATTTCTATCTCGGCAAGTTCTACGCCGAGTCGCTGCTTCTGGCCGAGACCGGAAACATCGCCGGATCGATTCAGATCGCTGGGACCGACGAGCCCAGTCAGCTGCCGTTCTTTGTGACCGC
The DNA here is from genome assembly GCA_964612295.1 of uncultured bacterium. Classification (GTDB taxonomy): domain Bacteria; phylum Eisenbacteria; class RBG-16-71-46; order CAIMUX01; family WJJG01; genus CAYQJL01. The sequence goes on from CAZTDY010000062.1 coordinate 11,188, forward strand.
CTGCGATTATACGCTGATCGGCGAGGAACTCTATGCCGCATCGGCGTACCTGGCGCGCGAACCCCTGCTCCTGGGAGCGCTCAAAGCTCAGGATATGGTCAAGGGGGTGGCCATGTTGTGGTTGCTGTTCGGGGCCATCCTGATGAGTTTCAACCTGTCCTGGCTGCGCGACTTGATTTCGGTACGCATGTAATCGGGGGCCAGCCGAAGCCGCGCCAGTGTTGGGCGCGGGGCCGGCGACGACCTCGAAGATCATAAGGAGGATGCGACGATGAAGCGGGAGGTTCCCCTGATCATTGTCTTCGTGACCGGTGTGGTCATGGCGCTGAGCGATTTTGTGCCGCACCAGTCCATTCAGGATATCCGCGAGTTCATGATGAGCTGGCTACAGATCATTGGCGTCTTGGCCGTTGGTCTGGGCCTGGTCAGCCTGACCCAGGTCAATTGGATCAAGGTCAGACGGAAAGCCGAGGGCTGGCCCTACGCGCTAATCACCCTGCTCGGCATGATCATCATGCTTGTAACCGGCTTTGCGTGGGACTATCGCGACGCGCACAACCCGTTCCAGTTCCTTTTCCAATACGCATTGATGCCGATCTACGCGACCATGTTTTCGCTCTTGGCCTTCTACATCGCGTCGGCTGCTTTCCGTGCGTTTAAGGCTCGGAATACAATGGCCACCACGATTCTTGTTACCGCGATCATCGTCATGTTGGGGCAGGTGCCGGTCGGCGCCCATTTGGCCCCGCTCAAGTCGTGGATCATGGAGGTGCCGAATATGGCAGGGTTCCGCGCGATTCTGCTTGGCATTGGTTTGGGTGGCGTGGCCATGGCCCTGAAGATCGTCTTCGGGATCGAGCGCGCCTACATGGGGCGTGATTAGAGCCCAAGGGAAAGGAAGAAGACAAGATGAGTGGTCTTGAACGACTCAACTTCCTCGACCGGCGATGGCTCTATCTGCTCATCGCCTTGGGGGCCATCATCCCCATGTTCACCCCCCTGGGATTGTCGGTGTCGCCCTCGAGAGAAGTGGAAGGGCTCTTCAACTACATTGAGGACTTGGGGCCCGATGACACGGTTCTGTTGGCGATTGACTACGACCCGCAAACCGTGGGGGAGAATGAGCCTCAGGCCTATGGCGTCATGCGCCACTGCTTCGAGCGGGACATCAAGGTGCTCATTACCGCGCTCAGCCAGAATGCGCCCGGCATGGCGCAGGAGATGATCGATATTGTCGCGGGTGAATACAACAAACAGAACGGGATCGACTACTGCTACTTGGGATATCAGCCCTATCCGGCCATTGTAATCATGTCGATCGGCCAAAACTTCCGGATCCCGTTCCCGCAGGACTACTTCGGCGTGGCCTTGGACGAGATCCCGCTGATGCAGGACAAGCAGAACTACGACGACATCAACCTGGTGGTCTCCGTGGCGGCTGGTTGGGTGGCCGAGAGTTGGGTGACCTATGCGAAAGAGCGCTACGGCTGTGATGTGGCGCTGGCCGTGACCGCCGTGCAGGCCGCCCAGTACTACGCCTTCTGGAATGCCCGGCAGATCATCGGTCTGGTCCCCGGCCTCAAGGGTGCGGCCGAGTATCAGACCATGATGAAAGACAATGGAATGAGGTACACCGATGCCCCTCTCCGAGGCATGGACGTGCAGTCGATCGAGCACCTTCTGATCATCGCGTTCATCGTGGTTGGGAACGTGGGCTTCTTCGCGGAACGAGCGCGCCAGAAGCGTGAAGCCGCAGAGAGGAGTGCCAAGTCATGAGTGGAGAATTCATCCCCAACACCGTAGCGGCACTCTTCACGCTGGCGATCTTCTCCTTTCTGTGGAAGGACAATCCCCTCTATAAGGCTGCCGAGTCTCTGGCGGTGGGATTGTCGGCCGGCTACTTCACGGTGATCTTGATCAGCACGAGTCTCAAGCAAAACCTATGGGATCCGCTGGTTCAGGACGGGCAGCTATTGCTGATCATCCCAGCCATTCTCGGACTGCTGATGTACTTGCGCCTGACACGCCGTTGGACCTGGGTCAGCCGGTATCCACTGGCGTTCTACATGGGAATCGCCTCGGGAGCCGCCTTGAGTCCGACGATCCTCGCCTACGTGGTGCGGCAGATTGAATACACGATCGTGCCGATCAGCTTTCCTTCATTTGCAGAGCTCGGGACCATCTGTTCGGATGCGTTCGCGTCGGTCGGTTTCTTCGAGGGCCTGATCCTCGCCATTGTCGGGGTCTTGGGGAGCGTGCAGAATCTTCTGATCGTGGCGATGGTGTTTGCTTCGCTCTTCTACTTCTTCTTCTCCGTCGCGCATAAGGGCTTCTTCGGCGGGACGGCGAAGTTTGGTATCTGGATAATCATGATCGCCTTTGGGGCCCAGTTCGGCTTCACGGTGATGGCCCGTATCTCGCTGCTCATTGGCCGCGTGCAGTTCCTGCTGAGCGATTGGCTGGGGCTGGTCAACGTGGGCTGACGGGAGCAAACCGTATCTCGACTGAGGGTGGGAGCGTCCCCTTGAGGGGGGGCGCTCCTTTCTCATGGTGAGGGGGAAGCAACCCGGCGGAGCATCGGTGCGTAGCTTTCGTTGGTGACCTGTCGCAGAAAGGAGCCGACATGCAACTGCACCCCGGTGGCGGGTGGTCCGCATTCATCCTCGTCTTTGCTTTGCTCGTTGGCAGTGGTGCCGCCTGGGCGGGGCCACTCCAGGTCGACAACAAAGCTCCGGCTGAGTCCCCGCGCAGGATTGTCCTCGAAGAGAGGTGGCGGGTGGGAGGGGAGGCGGGAGAAACCGAGGGCCTCTTCTTCGGCGCCGTGACCGAAGCGGCCGCCGATGCCGCCGGCAACGTCTACCTGCTCGATACGCAGCAGATGCACCTGATCAAGGTCTCGCCGCGCGGCACTGTGCTGGATACGCTGGGCCGGGAAGGTGAGGGGCCGGGGGAGGTGCAACGTCCGCGCGATGTGGTCTGCCTACCGGATGCGACCGTCGCCCTCCTGGACATGTTCCCCGCGAAGTTGGTCAAGCTGAGTCTCGAGGGTGAACCGCGGGGCGACATCCGGTTGGGCATCAACCGCGATCCGGCCGCGGGTGGATTCACGGCGGCAAGCCAGTGTGTGTACCGAGGGGGGACGTTGCTCCTCACCGGACAGCATACGGGCCGCACGGAGACCGGGCAGCGACGCGTTCTCTACCTCAGCCGGCTCGACCTGAGCGGCGAAGAGCAGCTGCGTTTCTGCGAGACGCAGATGGAACTCGACTTCGGCAACCTCTGCTTCATCGAGCGAGAGCTCTCTCCCCACTGCCATCAGGCGAGTGCGGTTGGTCCCGACGGGCGCGTCTACTTCCCTCAGGATTGGGATCGGTATGCGATCGAGGTGCGCTCGCCCGATGGGAGCCTGGATCGGATCATCACGCGCTCCTTTGAAAACCGCCCGCGCACCGAAGACGAACTGCGCCGGGTGAACGCGGTCTTCGACGCGTCGGCGGCCAATACGCCCTACAAGATGACGCGAAGGATCGAAGCCAATCCCGCGGTCATCGAGGGCCTGCATGTGGACCATGAAGGGCAACTCTGGGTCCTCCACAGCCGCAGCGCAGAGGATCTCCCGGATGGTGTCGTGCAGGCCTACGACGTCTTCAGCCCCGACGGGCACTACCTCTACGTGGCCCATCTCGCCTGTGAGGGCCGCGCCGACCAGGACGGGTTCGAGTTCCTTCCGGACGGCCGAGTGTTGCTCATCAAGGGACAGACCCTCTCGGCGATGGCCCGCACCGATCTGGGAAGCGTGCCGTTGGGGGAGGAGGAGGAGATTCCCCCGATCGAGATCGTCTGCCTGCGCAGGCGCTAGCTCCCTTTCCGGCCCGGGACCGGGATCGCAATCTGCAAGGCCGCTTGCAGCAGCGCTGTCGTATCCGCCTCTGCAAGTGGCTGATCTCAGCCATCGCACAACGCGGCCCCTTCCGCGGCAATCTGCTATCTATCGCGTAGAGGGCATGTTGCGGCGCAACGCCCCAGTGAATTGTGAAGGGCGCTGCAGTGCCGATTTCCAGTGGCACATCCAATGCGGGTGTCACGGCCGCGACCCGTGAACACTCCGAACGAGGATACCGCCAGATGCAGACAGGTGATCTGACCCGAATTCGCTCGAACGTGCAGGCCCTTTCCCTTCTCAGCAATCTTCGTCAGGTGAACAGCACCCTGGCGACCCATCAGCTTCGCCTGGCCACCGGGCTGCGCATCAACAGCGCATCCGACGATCCCGCTGGTCTGACGCTGGCCACGAAACTGGGGGCCAGCAGCCGCGTGTGGTCGGCACTCTACGACAACGCCGGACAGGCAAAGAGCATGTTGGCGGTGGCGGAGGGAGTCCTGCTTGAGCTGAGTGAGACCCTGACGACCATGAGTGAGAAGGTCGCCTCCTCGGCCAATGACACCCTGGGGGATGAGGAACGCGCGGCCATCACGACCGAGTTGATGGGGATGGTCAGCGAGATAGGGGATTCGGCCGCCGAGGCGGTGTTCAATGGCCAGTCGCTTCTGGGCGGGGTGCAGACCTACTCCTTCCAGACGGGCAAGAACAGCAGCATCTCCTGGACCTCCGCGGCCTATGACACGGCCACCCTGGGTCTGACCAGTACCGCGGCTCTCACGGCGGACGACCGGATCGACAGCAGCAACTACGCCACGTACCGGGATGAGGTGGATGCGGCACTCAGTGTGGTCAGCAGCGGACTGAACGAGCTTGGGTCCGTGATCAATCGGCTGACGATCAAGGAACAGGTCATCTCGGTGATGCGCAACAACACCGAGGCGGCCTACACGCGGGTCATCGGCGCGGACGCGGCTGAAGAGCAGATCGAGGTCACGAAATACCAGGTGCTCCAGCAGACGGCGATCGATGTGCTCGCTCAGGCGGCCTACAACACGCGGCTCATCCTGAACCTGTTCGATTGATACGGCGAAAACCTCCCGCTTCGCCAAGACGCCGGCCGGTCACGGGGTGTGTCTCCCTCCCCGCAATCGGTCGGCGTCTCTCTTGTCCGCTGCCTTCGCCGGTCTAGTACTCTTCCTCGACCATCCGGGCGAAGAGCTGCTCCTCGCTGATCTGGCCCGAGGCGTGCGCGTTCAGATCGCTGACCTTGGCCTTCAGGATGAAACGGTCGAGCTTGTTTTTGCGGAAGAACTTGTTGTCGTCGAGGATGACGACCAGGGTCACCCAGTCGCTGGCCGGCAGGGAATTCATGACATCGCCGGCATCGAGCAGGACCTCTTTCAGCTCCTCTTTGCCGCGCGCATACATACGCTCGGAGCGCTTTTTCTTCTTCTCTTTGTACTTCTCGTAGGCCTCGTCGTCATCCTCCAGCAGCTCCTCGAGTTCCTCGTCGTCCTCGTCATCGGACCAGATGAAGATGTCCTTGCCGAGGTTCTTGAGACCGAAGATACCCTTCTTGCCGATGTTGATATGCTGGTCCGAGACCAGGGATGCTTCGAAGTGGAAGATGACCCCGTACCCATCCAAGTAGGTGCCGTAGTTGGGGCCACCCCAGCTGACCAGCCAGTTGGGGCTCTCGACGAGCATGTCACTGATGAACGCTTCGGAAATACGAATCTCGCGCGCGAGCTTGCGGTCCACCTCGGTGGCCAAGGTGGTCTGCGTAAAGACGAGGGTCAGGATGAGTCCGACAAAAAACCCCGCGAACAGCACTTGTCCAGCTCTGGGCCGGTGGCCTCTTTTCATGCCCGTTTCCTCCTGTCATCGAGCACCCCCACCCCGCTCACCGAAAGGCTGGACAGATGGGTCGGGATCGAGGCATCCTACAGAAGGGTTCTTTTTGCCTCGATCACGGAGACAACCCCACGAAGGCTCGGGGAGGACGAGTCCCTGGGCCTTCACCTTTCCGGCGGCACAATCCTCCTAGCACATATTCCTGAACAGAGCTTCCCAGAAGAAGATACGGCCGAAGAAGTAAATCCGAAGAGCTTCCCCGCGGCTATCCAAACGCTGGTGAAATATCCTGGGGGAGAAGAGCGATCTTCACCATCTATGTGCGGGTTTCAAGCGCCATCGACAGGGACGGCCGTGAATGCTCCCTATGTGGTGTATCCAATGCAAGCCTGCGAGGCGGCGACCATGATCTGCATGGGGCCGCTCGAAGAAACTGAGAAGTGTTACGGCGGGATGCTGGCCTACATCGAGAAGAGCGGGCTCCAGGTCGCCGGATCGATCCGGGAACACTGGCTGACGAACCCGCAAGAGGTGGCGCCGGAAGAGAACCAGACGCGAATCGTCATCCCGGTCAGCAAGAAGAAGTAGATCGAAAGGCTCAGATCGAGGCCGGCCCTTAGGTTGGAATGCCGAGGGCCGGCAGCCAGTCCTTGATCAGGAAGGTCATCCGTCCGATCAGCAGCGACACCCGCGCCATCACGGTGTAGCCGAAGGTGGCTCCGAAACTCACCATGATGAAGATGATCCCCACCCGCGCTCCGGCGCCCAGCACGCCCTTGTGCGCTTTCGAGAAGAAGAAGTAGATCAGCGTGCTCAGCACCCCGACGATGATCACGATGTCGGTCACATTCACCGGCGCGACCATGGTGCTCGAGAGCTGCTTCAAGATCACGGTCTCCATCGTCCTCGGGATTGCGAGACCCGCGGCCGCGCCCAGGTAGGCGGCCAAGGAGTATCTGCTAAGCCACGCATACTTGGGGATCATGCGCGTCCACAGCATGAAGCCGAGGATCGTGGGGATCAGAAGGATGATCTTGTTGGGGTAGGTGGGATCGAGGAAGTGATCGACCAGATTCGGTTTGACGTAGTTGTTGTAGAAGATGACCGTGTAGTAACCGGCCGAGACACCCACCACCAGATACTCGGCAAACTTGTAGAACGGGTTGTCCTTATAGAGAAAGGAGAAAATGCAGAACGTCAGCAGTGCCGCCGCGTGCAGAGAGATTTGCTGCATGAGGGGTGGCCAGGCTTCCATTCTCTATCCTTCCCGCTTAGGCCTGTCGGTTGCGCGTCCCGAAGTAGGCGATGTTTCCCAGAATGATCAGCGCCACGATCAACAGGTGCACGATCGACTGCGCATCCATACCGACGAAGGCCCGATCCCGATGGTCGATCAACTGCTCGTATTCCGTCGCTCCCTTCAGGCCGGAGATCAGTCCCGAAAGCTGTCCCGAGCCATAGAAGGGGTAATAGTCGGCAGCCATGACCGCGGTGACTCCGGCGAACACCAGCACACCTGACTTCGACTGCCCGTAGATGATGTAGTACTCGGGGGCCTTGTTCCCGGCTAGAGTCAGAACCGCCTCGAATGAGTCATAGTTCTGCAGGTTCCTGGCGACGGGGATGTCCCCGATGGGAGTCCCGTAATAGTCTTTCGGGAAGCTCTCCGGGAAGCTCTCGGCCATCTTCGCCATCATGAACGCGAACCCCGCCCCGTATCCCATGAAGCAATAGTCTTTGCCGTAGACCGCCCCCTTCTCGGCCGCGACCGTCTCGAGCGCATCGAGCGCCAGCGCCGGCGCGGCAGGGTGAAGCGAAACGGTCACGATCTTGACGCCCCGCTCGAACGCATGCCTGAGAACGGCATAGGCCATGGGGTGGCATTCGGCTGAGATCTGTGGGTCGTAGTCGATGGAAAGCAGAAGCGGTTTGCCTTCCGGATCCATGGTCTCGATGAAATCGTAGACCCTCTTCACCTCAGGCGTCAGCTTGACATCCATGCCGAGAGGCGTGAGGAATGGAATCATCGTGGCGACGAAGATCAAGAGGAAGATCCAGCGCCGATCGAGGTGCAGGATGAATGACAGAAACTTGTACATTCCTACTTCCCCCGGCCCCCGCCCAAGTAAGTGCGCTCGATGCCGAGCACGATCTTCAGGGCGGTCGAAATCATCCCCAGTCCGATCCCAATCCAGATGCCCCGCTTGGCCGCCAGGTTGGGCACATTCATGACCCAATCCTTCGCCTCAGTGAGATAGGGGATCTGGGCGCTGAGGGGAACCTGGCCCAACATCACGATCACCGCCGCCACCAAAAGCAGCGTCGCCTCGAGGGTACGGACCCTGAAGGCCCGAAACGCAGCCGAGGCGATGTAGAAAGCCAGGATCGAGAACATGGTGGATTGAACGGGTACCTGGATCGTGACGAAGAAGTACTGGAAAACGGAGTCACTTTCGATGCCGTGGACGAATCCCACGTACACCATGGTGAAATAGCCGATCAAGGCCACGAGGTTGTAGAGCCAGCCGGGGGTTTGTTTGGCGACCTTCGTGAAGTGGGACCTGAGCAGACTGTAGATTCCCAAAGCCATCGAGAATCCGAAGATCACCAGCGTCCAGTTGATGACGTAGTCGCGGTTGAGTTCATCGAGGCTGGGCGAAAAATAGGCCACGAGCGCAAAGAGCCCGAAGACGAAGCAGAGAACAAGTGGCATTTGCTGCTTCCAGAGCATCTTCTCTTCGCACTCCCTTCGGGGTTTCTAGAAGAAATCCAAGAACGCCTGGAAGAAACTGGCTTCCGGCGCGTAATGCAAAATCATTGCACAGACGATGCCCAGAATCAGACACATCGCGAGGACGAACTTCATGTAATCCTGGCCCTTGATACTCCCGACCAGCTTGGGGTCGCGCGAGATGTAGGCGCTGGCCGCGTAGAGTTCCTCGCCGATGATGGTGTAGTCGCAAGCGACCACGAAGAAGGGGAGCTGCGTGATCGCATCGGTTCCAGCGATCTGAATCGCACCCGACATTGCCCCGGTCTCCGCGAGGATCAGCGACTCGGCGTAGTAGTAGCCCATGTAAATGTTCGTGGCCGGTCGTTCACGGAACATGATGCCGTCCACCGACGCCACGTAGGGGAACTGGTCGTAGGTGGTGTAGAAGATGTCGTCGGCCTGAAACGCCTCGGGGCGCCCGATCGACATGTAAGCCTCCTTCACCACCTCCTGAGAGACCGTCATCACCATCGGATCACGGCACGGCATGAGTAGCCTGGATTGATACTGCCCGACCTTCTTGGCAACACCACTGAGGATGTTGATGGCCGCGATGGTGGACACCTCGCCCAGATCCAACATGCCACAAAGGTAGAGAACAGGCTTGCCCATCTCGGTGGCGCGGCCCACCGCCTCGTCCAAGGCATCGATTCCCGCGAGGCGACGGATGAAGAGTTCGCGGCCGCGACGGGCGAGCTGGATCATGGATACCAGAATGACCACGTAGAGGAGCACCGCAATCAAAGGTGTCGTTTTGGTGGGATTGAACAGGCTCGCCTTGGGTATGCAGGCGACCGTGGGCGATAGGTACTCCTGACCGTCCTCCGTGACCGCTGCTAGCCGATAGTAGTACGTATGCCCGGCTTCAACCTTGTGGCCTCCGATGTGCTTGTCATGGCGATCCTGGAACGTCCCATCCGTGGGCGGGAACAACTCCTCACGAATCGCTTCGAAAGGGCCGTCGGCTTGATCGGCTCGATACAGGCGATAGCCGGCAACGTTCGGCGCGGTTGGGTCCTCGGCAGGAGCTTCCCAGGCGAGATCCAGGGCGTGCCCGGAGTCGAGTGGCCGATCCACGGCAGTGAACTGAGGCACGACATTCTGGGGATTGGTTTGGGCCGCTGCGGAAAAGAGCCCGGCATTGAGCAGGAGGATCGTCAGCAAGACAAAGCCGGAAATGGCCCCGTGCATGGTGCGGTTGGGGGATTGTCTGTGAGCGATGATGCTGTTCAAAACTCTCCGCCTACCCGTGTCCGCCGCCCGTTTCAGGTCAAGTGCTCAAAGCGTAGTGGCCGCCTCCGCCAATGTCAACCGAATGGGTGAGGAGCCGATCAGAGACCGCTCACCCCGGCATCGACGCCCAACCGGTCCTTGAGCGGGATGAACCCCTCGCCCAAAACCTCATGCGCCTCCGACACGACCAGGAACGCGGCCGGATCGGCCTGGGCGATCAGCTTCTCCAGATGTTTGAGATGTCTGCGATTCACCACGCAGAGGAACACGTTCTTGCGCTGCCCTTGATAGAGCCCTTGCGCCTGAAACAGTGTGCCGGTTCGGTTGAGACCGAAGAGGAGCGCCTCCCGAATCGGCTCGTCCTTTTCCGTGATGATCGTGACCGCGCGCGAGTGGCTGCGCCCCTCCAACACCGAATCGATCACCTTGCCGGTGACGAAGATCGTCACCACCGCATACAGTGACAGGTGAAGGCTCTTGAAATAGTAGGCCGCCATGAGGACCACGGCCGCATCGACAATCATCATCCAGACGCCCACGCTGATGTTGGTTCGCGTCCCCAGAATTTGACCGACCACGTCGGTTCCGCCGGTCGAGCCCATCTTGCGAAACACCAGGCCAAGCCCCAGCCCGATGCAGAGGCCCCCGAACAGGCTGGCGAGCATGGGATCCAGTTCGGTGACCGCCGGAGTCCAATTGAGACGGCGGATGTGAAAACTCAGGAGGTCCATCGCTGCTGAGGCCATGACCATGCCGAACAACGTTCGGGTGACAAACCGGCCTCCCAGGGCGCGGAGCCCCCACAGGAAGAGGGGGATGTTCAGGATCAGTCCAAGGGTACCGGTCGGGAGAGCCACGCCGACAAGATCCTCGCTCGCGTAGTGCAGTACGGTCGCGATTCCGTAGACGCCGCCGGGCGCGATTCGCTGCGGAATCATGAAGAAACTGTATCCGGCGGACATGATGACGCAACCCAGGGCGATCAGCGCGTACGACTTGGCGAGGACCGGAAGGGCTTCGCGGCTTCGTTTCACCCAGGCCCGCCGCTTCGCCTCGAATTCCTCGGGGCGAATGGGACGTAGCCGGTGACGGCCGTTGACGGGCGTCGCGCGGCGACCCTGCGGGTCTCGATTCCCCTGTTCTGGTTGATTGTGAGGCTGACGAGGCATCTGTCTGCCCTTTCATCCGTTACACGCCCAATCCTGTCGTGGCTCCAGCCTGGAACCTCTCCCCAAAATTCGGGACCAGAGAGTCTGACAGATGGAGGGCTTCGGGGGCAAGAGAATCGATCTACTGGAATACATTTGAAGGGGCGGGCTAAGAACGAGGCGGCGGCTGCCTCGCGGTGAAGCTGCCGCCGCCAGACCCCAGAGTTCCGGGCGCAGGAACTCTGCGGTCACATCGTATCCAACTCTCGTTACGTGACACACAACACCATGGTTGCGATTCGCCGTCAACGAATCAATCAAGAGAAGGCAGGTGACCGGCGGGTCGGCTTTGGCATACTCTCCTCGGGCAGCAGATTGGTCACAAATCCATGAGGAGAGAATCGGTGGAGGGGAAGACAGCGCTGGTGACCGGCGCGGGCCGGCGATTGGGGCGCGACATTGCGCTCTCCCTGGCGCGGGAGGGTGTGGATGTCGGCATCCACTACCACCAATCCGGCAAGGAAGCCGCGGCCCTCACCGGCAAAATCCGGGATCTGGGGCGCCGGGCGTCTGGATTCGAAGCGGACCTTTCGGATCCCCAGTCCGCTGGCGGGCTCTTTGATCGAGCGGTTGCGGACCTGGGCGGGATCGACATCCTCATCAATAACGCCTCGGTGTTCCCGGAGAGCGGCCTCGAAGATGTCACGGCCCGGATGATCCAGGAAAACGTGCAGATCAACGCCGTCGCCCCCCTGGCGCTAGCGCAGGCCTTTGCGGGCCAGGAGCGCCCGGGGGTCATCATCAACCTCCTCGACTGCCGCGTCGTGGACTACGACGCGAAGCACGTGGCCTATCATCTGAGCAAACGTATGCTCTACTCGCTCACCCGAATGATGGCGATCGAGTATGCCCCGCGGATTCGCGTGGGCGGTGTCGCCCCGGGGCTCATCCTGCCGCCGCCGGGCGAGGACGAGGGCTACCTCGAGCGTTTGGCACACACGAATCCCCTGCTGGCCCATGGGTGTGCAGGCGACGTGTCCTCCGCGGTCTTGTTTCTCGTTCGCAGCCCTTTTGTGACCGGGCAGGTCATCTTCGTCGACGGCGGACGGCACCTGAAGGGGCGGGTCTATGACTAGCGCCGATCGAATTCACATCCGCGACCTGCGCCTGCGCTGCCTGGTGGGAGCGGGGGACGAGGAACGCGCCCAGCGCCAGGACGTGATCGTGAATGTCACGCTATACCTTGATCTCGGACGTCCCTGCCTGAGCGATGAACTCGAGGACACCGTTGACTACCAGGCTCTTCATGAACGGATCATTGCCGAAGTGGAAGCACGCTCCTTCCGGCTGATCGAGCGTCTGGCAGGAAGCGTCGCGGAGATCTGTCTTGAGTCTTCACAAATCGAGCGCGTGGATGTCACCGTGGATAAACCCGGCGCGCTTGCCCGGGCGCGAAGCGTGGCGGTCGAGCTCACCCGCGCGAAAGAGGAATGAACCATGAATCAAGAGAGAGTTGCCGATCTGATCCGCCAGCTGCTGATCGAATTCGGCGAGGATCCGGACCGCAAGGGTCTCGCCAGGACCCCGGCCCGGGTGGCGCGATCCTACGCGTTTCTGACCTCGGGCTACGATCAGGATGTGAGCGCCATCACGAAGGAGGCCGTGTTCCCCGCGGAGGTCAACAACATGATCATCGCGCGGGACATCGAGATCTACAGCCTGTGCGAGCATCATCTGTTGCCCTTCTTCGGGCGGTGCCACGTGGGCTACATCGCCCAGAAGAACGTCCTGGGCGTGAGCAAGATTGCGCGCATCGTGGAGACCTTTGCGCGGCGGCTACAGATCCAGGAGAGGCTGACCTCCCAGATCGCCCAGGAGATCATATCGACCGTCGATGCCGAAGGCGTGGGCGTCGTCATGGAGTGCCGCCACCTGTGCATGATGATGCGGGGGGTCGAGAAACAGAATTCGGTGATGACCACATCATCGGTTCTGGGAAGCTTCCGGCATGAGGCGGCCACGCGGTCGGAGTTCCTGAGTCTCATCGGCAGGCCGATTGCCTGAGTGTCAAGGAGATGGACATGTCAACCTGGCTTCGGAGAGTGCGCAAGGACCCGACCCGCATCGCGAGAACGGTTGCGGTCTGCGGATTCGCCCTTCTGGCGAGTGCCGCCGCGCCCGTCACCACCCAGGGCCTCGAGGCGTGGGGGACCTTCTCGATCACTGCGCTCGACTCGGTCACCGGGGAGATCGGCGTTGCTGTTCAATCCCGGGTCTACGGCGTAGGCCCTCGCGTCGCCTGGGTGCAGGCCGGGATCGGCGCGATCGCCACGCAGGCGAGTTCGAACGAGGCGTTCGGGCCCGATGGCTTGCGCATGATGGCGGCCGGCATGAACGCGCAGGAAACGCTCGACTGGCTTCTGGCGCATGACGCCGGCCGGGACAGCCGGCAGGTGGGCGTGGTCGATGCCGAGGGCGGGGTTGCGCATTGGACGGGGGCCGAGTGTATGGACTGGGCGGGTCACGCCGCGGGCGCGGCCTTCACCTGTCAGGGAAACATCCTCGCCAGCGAAGAGGTCGTCAGCGGCATGGTGGCGGCCTTTGAGAAAACGGCTGGGCTGGAGCTGGGGCAGCGCCTCATCGCCGCGCTCGAGGCCGCGCAGGCCGCGGGAGGGGACAAGCGGGGCCAGCAGTCCGCTGCCATCCTGATTGGGCGTCATCATCCAGAGTTTCCGGAGTACGACACCCGGTACGTCGATGTTCGCATCGAGGATCACAGCGAACCGATCGCCGAGCTTCGTCGCCTGTACGAGATGTACGAAGCGCAAGGACTGGCGCAGGCCCACATGCGCTTCGCTCAGTTGTATGAGGCTGAAGGGGACAGCGCCGGCGCCCGCCGCGAGCACGAGCGCGTCGGCGAGACCATGGTGCGGCTCCTGGAGAGCGGGACCGAGGATGCTGGCATGTTGAACGCGCTGGCTTGGTTCTCGGCGATCCACGACGTCTTTCTCGAAGAGGCCCTCGTCGCGGCGCAGAGAGCGGTGGCGCTCGAGCCCGAGAACAGCAACATCCTCGATACCCAGGCCGAGGTTCACTTCCGGCTGGGGCAGGTGCCCGAAGCGATCGCCGTGGCGACCAAGGCGCTGGAGATGTCGCCGGACGACACCTATCTGACCTACGTTCCGCAACTCGCGAGGGGTATTTCCAGCAATTTCCATATCGGATAAC
>CAZTDY010000063.1:0-24737 GCA_964612295.1 uncultured bacterium
ACTAGTTAGGGCTGATCGACAACCCTAAAGGGCGATGCCCGCCACAGGTTTTCAGCCGGGTTGTAGTAGGGTTCGGTGATGGCTTGGCGGACATCGTCAGCGCCGACCTGGCCCGCATCATAGTGAACTCGGATCTTGGCCTCCCCCGGTCCCGGCCAGGCCTCGAGCCTCACCTGGCCGGGCAAGGCGAACTCATCATCACGATCGAGGAAGAAGACGAGCAAGGATCCGCGTCCCCGGCAACTGAGTTCTTCGAGCATGAGCTCGACCGTCGCCGTCTCACCCGCCGCCTGTCCCCGGTCGTAGGTGAAGGAAGGCGCTGGCATGAGGGTCGCGCCGAGCGCCGCCGCGCCGACACAGAGGAGCACCACCGCGCCAACGACCACCTGGGGCCAGCGAGACAGAAGCCGTCCGCCGGGAATCGAGAGCGCCAACGTGCGGCCACCTTGCACCGGGCAGGATGTCACGCACTCCAGGCAATTCGTGCACCGCGCTGCGGCCACCACCTCGGCCTCATGGACCCCGATCTGCATGGCACAGACGCGTGTGCACCTCTCGCAGTCCGTACAACTCTCGCGATCCCGCTTCACCCGCAGCAAGCCCACCTTCGAGAAGGGTTGCAGCACCGCAGCCAGCGGACACAGCCACCGGCAGAAGGGCGCGTTCGTGAACATCGCGCCCAGGAGGGTCGCGCCGGCGACCACGTAGGCCCAGATCGTGATGTCCTCCCCGTGTCGGCTAAGGAGAACGTAGCAGGGATCAAATCCTCGAAAGACCAGCTCGGCGGTGCGGTAGGTGAACCAGAGGATCACGACCAGCATGAGGTACTTCCCCAGAGGCAAGACGCGGGCCGCGGCACCCGTAGGTTGCCAGCGGGGCAGTCTCAAGCGCCGGCCGAGGAGGTGAGCCCACTCGTAGATGGTGCCCAAGGGACACACGTAGCTGCAGAAGACCCGGCGGGCGAGAATCGTCATCAGCAGAACGCCGGCGAGGATGTAGAAATTGCTCACGCCGAGGGAGCAGGGCAGATTGCCTTCTTTGACATAGGTGTAGAGCGCCTCCACGCCGCCAAATGGGCACCAGAGCTCGGCGTTGGACCCCAGGAGAAAAACGGCCACGACGGTCAGGATCAGAAAGCCCGTCTGCAGGATGGTGCGTGTCACCGGTCTTGCCGCTCCGCCGTCAGCCAATCACATTTCGGTTGGATCGACAGCCTACATCCCGCCTTTGCTGCAGCTCGTCCGGCTTGGGCAGCCACCACAGCTCTTGCCCGAGCTGCAGGACGATTCCGCGATCTTGGACTTGGTTTCCAGCACCTTCGAGAAGGACTTGTCCCCCTTCAGGGATGAGAAGTCTGAACAGGCGGCGAGCTTGCCGGAGAGGACCCCGTGCTGACTCTCCGCGGTCTGTTCGAAGACCTTCTTCAAAAGCTCCAGCGCCTGTCCATCCCGGCCCTGACGTGCCTCCAGGCGCGCGAATAGCAGGATCTGTTCCGGGTCATCGCTCGAGACGTCCTTCTCGATCTGCTGACGGAGTTTCGCGTCCATCGGTTCTCCGGCCCCGACCTGCGCGAGCGCGAGAAGGAGGAGGCCCGTGGTGGGCAGTTCCTTCTGGTTCACCCCCGCGAGCAGGGCGGCCGCCTCTTGATTGCGATCGGTCTCGATGAAGCTCTCGGCCAGGCGCATCGCCCCCTCCAGATCCGACCGCTTGGCATGCGCCTGCCGGTCAAGGGTCAACGCTTCGCCGTATAGGTTCTTACTATAGTAGTAGGCCCGCAGCGCCTGAGCCCGAACGAGCCATTTCTCGGCGTCCTGCTCTTTCGTGAGTTCATCGCGCAGCTTCAGCACACGGCGCAGGATCGCAGCCTCGGCCGAGTAGTCGGCGGCCTTGGGATCCTGGGTGCTGGCCTCCGAGAACGCCGCGAGGGCCTTGTCGAACTCGCCCTGCGAGAGCAGTTCCTCACCCTGGGCGAAGGTGCGGGCGGCATCGTCATCGGCGGCTGCGGGGACCGCAGCCCAGCCGAAGACGGCAATCAGGACGCAGATCAGTGAAAGGGTCGATCGATTGACATGGTTCTTCATGTTTGTACCCTGCTGTTCATGTGATGATGACAAGCGAACCGCGATGATATCACAGATGGTCGGGTCCGCACCACAATCAGTCCTGCCGAGGTCTTAGAGCGGCGGCTTGGGCTTCTTCTTCTTGAAGTCGGAGAACTCCCTCTCCAGGGCGTCGAGCTTCTCTTGCTTCTTCTTGTCCATCTCGCCGCCGGTGAGCATCTCCTCGAGCTTCTCCTGCCGGGATTGGCTGCGGCGTTTGAAGCTGGCGACCTCGTCGTCCAGGTGTTCCTTGCTGCCTTCGGTCGGCAGATCCTCGAGCCCCGCGTGATCGATCAGGTCGAATCGGATTTCGAACGGGGTCTCGTGCATACTCAGGATCTCGACCTTGGTGAGGCCCCGCAGAACCACCCGGGTTTCCTCCTCGGTCCATTCGAGTAGCGCCGCAATCTCCTCCGGGGTCGGAGGGCGGGTTTGTTTGTTGCGGAGCACGCGGATCGCCGCGACGGCCAGGTGCCCATCCTCCTGGGATGGAAGCCGATCTGTCATACCAACCTCCTCGAAGGCTTTCAGCGTACCACTGCGCCATCGGTAGGTAAATCGATTGAACCGGACGGTTCGGGGCGCCACACTCCACCTGCAATGGAACAAGTCGACATCGAAATCCAAACGCCCGATATCCGCCTCGATGGCCTGCTGAAGTTCGCCGCGGTCGTGGGGACCGGCGGCGAGGCGAAGTTTCTGATCCAGGAGGGTCGGGTCCACGTGAACGGTCATGCGGAGCATCATCGCAGCCATCGGGTCAGCCCTGGAGATCAGGTGGTTCTCCATGATGACGATGACGTGGCCGTCGTGGAGATTCAGGTACGGGCAAGCGCCCCGGAGTGACCTCTCAGAGCGCAGGCTGGCGACGGTTCAATGCCGGCCCGATGGCCGCGGATAGCTCATCCAGACCGAACGGCTTCTGCAGGAAACCGATGGCCCCGGCGTCCAATGCAGCCTCGGAATCTTCCCCCGGATTGTATCCCGAGATGAGGAGGATCTGCGCGTCCGGCTTGACCTCTCTGAGGGCGGTGAAGGTCTCCCCACCCCCCAGGCCGGGCATCACGAGATCCAGAATGATCAAGTCCACTTCTGCGGCATGATCTCGGAACCACTCCAGGCCGTCCTCTCCACTCTTTTTCGTGACGACGACATGGCCCAGCTTCTTCAGGAGAGCCTCGGCCACATTCCGGGTGGCCTCTTCGTCATCAACGACGAGAACGCAGGCCGGGGTCAGGTCTGGGGCCGGATCCGCGGCAACGGCAACGGGCCGCACCGGGCGCGAGCGCTCCCGCGGCTCTGCGGTCGTCAGCGGAAGATAGAGGTGGGCGGTGGTGCCGCGGCCCGGCTGGCTGGTCAGACGAATGCCGCCGCCGTGGCGCCTGACAACACCATACACCGCCGCCAGTCCCATCCCCGTTCCCTTGCCGGTCTCTTTGGTCGTGAAGAGAGGCTCAAAAGCCCGATCGAGCGTCGCGCTGTCCATGCCGCGGCCCGAGTCGGACACGGTGATGCAGAGGAGCCGATCCCCCGTCACCTCTGCCGGCAGTGCCTGCTCGCCCATCGCGGCCTTGGGGACTACAACGGTTCCGATGGTCAGCGTTCCCCCCTCAGGCATGGCTTCGCGCGCATTGAGGGCGATATTCAGCAGCGCGTTGTGCAACTGCCCGGGTTCGCCCGGCACAACCGATGGGTCCGCGCTCAGGTCTTCCCGGATGCTGATGTTCTCGCCCAGCGTGGCCCGGAGCTTGGGAATCAACTCTCTAATGACCACATGGATGTCGACCGGCTGGGTGGCAATGGGGTGCCAGCGAGAGAAGTCGAGCAGCTGGGAAGTGAGGTCCGCGGATCGTCGCGCGCTTACCAGCACTTTCTCCGCGTACTCTTTGAGTTTTGGATCCTCGAGCTTCTTGGCCAGCAACTGGGCGAATCCCATGATGCCGCCCAGCTGGTTGTTGAAGTCATGGGCGAAACCGCCGGCCAGTTTGCCGATCGCCTCCATCCTCTCCGATTGGCGATACCGGCGTTCCAGCTCGACATCGGACGTCACATCTTGCAGGACGGCAACGAAGTTTGTCGCGATGCCCGCCGCATCCCGGACCGGCGAGATCGTCAGGTCCGCCCGGTAGGTCGTTCGATCCTCCTTCAATTGATCGAGGCGTCCGTGCCAGGTTGCTCCCCCCCTGACGGTCTCCCAGAGCTCCTCGAAACCATGCGCGGCCTGAGATTCCACCAGGAGTATCCGAAGGCTCTGGCCGATCGCCTCGGCCCGCTCATAGCCGGTGGTCTCCAAAAAGGCTGGATTGACGTATTCGATCACACCTGCACGATCGGTGAGGATGACGCCCTGGGCCATCTGCTCGATCGCCGACCTCAGGTTGGCGCCTTCGTCGTCGGCCGCCGGAACTGTCTGGCGAGAGCCTCGTCTCAGGTACAGGGCGCCCACGAGAATACCCAGCACACAGCCGAAGGAAGCGGGAATCAGGTAGCCCCGCCAGCCGGGGGATAGGTCCAGGAAGCTCATCTGAAGCGCGAACAGGCAACACAGCAGGGCTATGCCGCCCACAGCGGCCAGCGCGAGAACGAGGCTTTTCTTCGAATCACTGGGCACTGGCCGGGCCTCCGCTGCCGGTCACTGGAGGAGCCACCGCGATGCAACCCTTGAAGTCGACTCCCAGCTGCATCCTACCAGGGATTTCTGGCAGGGGCACGCGGATTGGTGAAGGGTTGCCGGACGGGGCGAATCAAGCACCGCAACTTGACGGCCGCCGGTCGGCTTTCTATGCTCGCGGGGTGGTTCGTCCAAACACACAGGTGGCATCCAGCCCCCCCATACGGCACCCTCGCTCGAGAGGCCGCCGCAAACCGGGAGGATCGGCTACGAGCATCGATTTGATCAAAGCCCTGTATCGCGAACGACCGCACGCCACGCTCCACACGCCCTTCTGCAAAGTGCGTGACGTTCTCGACAACTGCCATTTTCTCGCCTCCACGGATGGCCTTCGCCTGAGCGCCGCGGTGGCCTACACCGAAGACTCGATCGAGTTTGCCTGGGCGCTTCCCGGGCGCGCGGAGACTTTGCGCAATCTGATCGTCCAGGCACGGCATCGGCTGAAGCAGGTCTCCTTTCTGGCGGTCATGGAAACGGGTTCGAGAAGCTGGAGTCAGATTCTGGATCTGCCCATTCTGGGACGCTACTACAGGTCCTGCTTTCGTGACCCCCGCCCTCCCGAGGTCGATCTGCCGCGCGACTTCAGCTTCGTGGCCCTCGATCCACAGAGGGATGCCGCCAAAGTCACTGATATCATCCATCGGGCCTACCCCAGCCTCCGGCGCTTGGTGACCGCCGAGCAGCTCCAAGCCATGGCCAAACTGCCGTTCTATCGACCGGAGCATTGGTTCTTCCTGCGCCACGACGGCAGCGGGGAGAACGTGGGCGTTTCGCTGGGGGGATTCTGCGCGGAGATGGAGGAGGGTTTCATCGATTGGGTCGAGATCATTCCTCGCTTCAGGGGACGCGGCCTGGGCCGGTGCCTCATCCTGGAATTGATCCGCCACCTGTGTGATTCAAGCCGCGTCATTACCTGGACCGGCAGTCTCGACGCGCCCTTCGTCGTCGGCGACCTGTACAAGCACTGCGGTTTCAGCCGAACCCGGCAGTGGACCGTCTTGGGTGAGGGGACGCGCTCGGCCAGGCGGGTCGCCTCCCTCTTCGTCCCGCCCCCGGGGCTCAGTCGTCGGCCGGACGAGTCCTCGTCATGAAACTCGTCACCAGCTACTTCGGTTGCCGGATCCTGCGCCATGTGCAGCGCGACATGGCCCGGCTTGCGGAACTCGGCTTCGATCAGGTGGTCCACACCTTTTCGGAGAATGACCTCTACTACTCTCCCGAAACCATGCGGGACATCGTCGCCTGCACGCAAGGAGCCGGGCTCGAGGTCCAGATCGATCCCTGGGGCGTGGCCGGTATTTTCGGCGGCGAGGCCTTTTCCAGATGGATCGTCGAGGAGCCCGATCTTCAGCAGCGGGGGCGTTCCGGTCGCACGTTGGGTGGGGCCTGTCTGAATCACCCGGGATTGCGGGAGAAGCTGACCTCCTGGTTGGACGCGGCGGCCGCAACGGGTGCAGACCAGGTTTTTTGGGATGAACCGCACTGGTCGCCGAAAGGGCCCCGCAATCCGGCCGGAGAACGATGCATCTGCCAACACTGCAGGGCCGCCGCCCGGCAGTGGGCCGAGTGCTGTGACGACGACGAACTCCGGACAGCCGTGGCGGATCTATCCACTGCACCGGTGAAGACGGTCGAGCAGTTCCGGGCTGCGTCCGTACTACGATTGCTCGCCGAACTTTGCCAACTTGCCACCGACCGGGATTTGGGGTCGAGCATCTGTGTGCTGCCGTTGGGGGTTCTCGATCAGCCTCCGCTCGATTGGCAGCAGATCGCGTCGCTGGCCGGCGCCCTGACCTTTGGCACCGATCCCTACTGGCAGGCCTTCGATATCGAAACTAGCGAGGAACGGGACCTCTTCATCGACACCAACGTCACGGCCGCGATGGAAGCCTGCCAGACGACCGGGCTGCGTTCGATGCTCTGGATTCAGGCCTTTCGGATCCCGAGTGAGCGGCAGCAGGATCTGCTGGAGGGGGCGAAGCGGCTCATGCGCCACCGCCCCTCTCTCGCCGCCGTCTGGGGCTTTGAAGCGTGCGCCCACATGAGCGCCTTGGCCTGCGAGGACGCCTATCGGTTCTGGGATCGGTTGGTTTCCCTGATGCGCGAGGAGGCATCGCGCGGGAAGGAAGCGTAGATGTCCACCCCAACCTTCCCCTGGCGGATCGAATCTTCGTTGCTGGTGAAGCGACAACGAGGACGTCGTCTGCAGGTCGGATTGCTCTTTCCCCCCGACGGGCATCGGGGCCGCACGCGCCTGAGCGTCATCGACGGTAAGCACCGCCGGGAGTTCAGCGCCACCTGGCTCGAGGACGGCAGTCACGCCGAGTGCGACGTGCCCGGAGGAGATGAGCTCACCGGCCTTCTCCGCGATTGCCTGGCGGCCGGACCGGACGGCGACCGTTCGCGAGAGCCGCATTGGCCACTCCCCTTCCTGGTCGAACAGGGCCAGAAGCGGGAACCTCTCACGTTCGATCTTCTGCTGGAAACGAACTTCGACGGGGAGACGCCCGACACACAGACCACCGGATCCCTCACCCTTCCCTGGGTGATTCCAGCCAGCCGGATGTACGTCGTCCCCGTTTGTGACCAGACCGTTGCCCGGGAAACCTTGGACAGTGCGCTGCGGGAAGCCCGCCGTCACCGGACGGTCCGGTTTGCGATCAGCGAGGGGGCGCCGTACGAGGATGCCGGGCACAGCCGCCAGGTTCTCGAGCGCCTGGTCGGTCGAGGTCAACTGGAGTTCCTGCAGGCGGGACCGGGTGTCGGCGAGTTCCCCCCGCGTGTGCAAGTGGCCCAAACCTGGCCCGAGCCGGCGACCTTGCCGGCCGGCACGCAAGGGTTGGTCGTGATCCCCTCCCGGTTCTCCAACCTGGAGATTCGGGTCCTGTCCGCCGACGAGGGATCGCGGGTCATCTGCCGGCCACCGGCGTCTCTGCCGCGGGGCCTGTTCCATCCCGACTGTGAATCGATCGCAACCGCCTGCCTTCATCGCGTCTCGAAGGAGGGGTTGGCCCGCACGCGCCCTGGACGGGTCCCTCGAGGCCTTCCGCCCTATCACAGCTTTGCCGTGGCCCGATGGACGCGTCCCGAGGACTGGAAGGGGTTGGGAAAGACACTCAGGCGGTGGAATCGAACCTACAGCTCACCGGAAATCATCCTGGCCACTCCCTCGGACCTGCTCTCGACCCTGGAGGGGCTCCACCGGAAAGGTCGCCTGCACCTCGGGCAGTGGGGTTAGTGAGCCTCCGGTCCCGACCAACCGAGAAGAGTGAGAAACTCCGCCGTCATCATCGCCGTCGCGCCCCACAACCACGAATCGTCGAGCGGGAAATAGGGAATTTCGTACCAACGCCCATCCTCGGTGCGGGCTTTCTGTCTGACGGCGCCGGGTGCGAGAAGGTCATCGAGCGGCACCTCAATGACGCGGGCCACCTCGCGAGGATTGGGAACGATGTCCGGCAGCCCGTCCATGATGCCCACGATCGGCGTGACCGTGTACCCGGTGGCCGGAATCCACAGCTGCGACAGCCGGCCCAGGACTCGGGGAATCTCGGGTGAGATGCCCAGCTCCTCCTGCGTCTCGCGCAGCGCGGTCTGCTCCGGCGTTTCTCCCGCTTCGCGGACCCCGCCGGGGAAGGAGACCTGCCCGCGATGGGCTTCGACGTCGTCCGTCCGCTCGGTGAGCAGCAAACCGGCGCGGCCATTCTGATCGTATGCATAGACCGGAACCAGGACCGCCGCCATCCGGCCCTCAGGCCCGGTCTTCTCGGGGTCCCACCCGGGACGGGGACGGGGCGCCATGAGCCGATGGGCATTCCCCCCGGGCAGCGGCGCGGCAAGTTTGGTTCGCAGGCGATGCGCTGTTTCCGCAACGGTCAACATGACGCCTTCATGCCTAAGACGGCCCGAGGACGCCGCTGGGGATGGCGAACATCTGCTCCGGGTGAGGCACGTGATCCTTGGCAGTCACCCGGCGCAAGGCCGAACGCAGGCCCCTGGAACCATACGTCTCCAGGGCGGTCGGCAGATGGACCCCGCCCCGCAGCTCGTGCCCCTTCAAGCGGAACTCGCCCACCCGCGGACCCATCGGAGTGTCGGCCACGGTGATCAAGCGCAATACGGCCCCGGTTTCCTGGTCGAAGTAGATCGCGGATCGCGCCGCTTTCGGATCGGGAACTCCGGCCCGCCCTCCGGCAGTCTGCGCCCATTCATGCGAGGGGACCGTAGGATCCTCACCACCGCCGACCCTCAGGCAAAGATGATCTTTCCACGGGATGTCGAACTCCACCACGGTCGTATCGATCCCCATCTGTTCGAAGATGGGGGCCAGCCGCTCGCGACCCAGGTAGGGCAGTAGATAGGCCAGCAGCAGCGTTCGATCGATGGAAACTTCCGCAACCGGTTCCGGCTTCACGCGAACGGTGAGGCCGTGGTTATACACGACCCGATAGCTCCCGCCCGAGGGGGCCGTATCCATCCGGGCCAGATTCGCGCTGCGGATGTGGGTCGTGAGCCAGAGTTCGGAGGGGCCTGTCCCATGGGTCTCCCAACGATCTTCGAATCCGAGTGAATCCCCGGGGAATCCCGTCACCCGTGACCACCAACTCTGCGGGGCCGCATCCTGGCCGCAACCGCCGAGAAGCCCAACGCCCAGCAGTAGAATGAACAGTGTTCCCGCGGTGGTTCGACGTCCCACCCCCACTCCTGGAAAACTCATCTCGCTCCTCCATCTTGCTTTGCCATCCGGCGCAAGAGTCTCAGGTTCTTGCGGTCCATATCATCGACTTTGGGAGTTTCGATGATCTTCGGCACCCGCGCAAAACGTGGATCTCTCATCAATCGTCCAAATGACTCCTTGCCGATCTCCCCCTTGCCGATGTGGGTGTGCCGGTCGACCCGGGAGCCGACCTCCCGCTTGGAGTCGTTCAAGTGCATCGCCCGCAGGCGGGACAGGCCGACCGCCTGATCCAGCTCATCCCACATCGTTTCCGCGCCGGGCGCTTCGCGCAAGTCGTATCCCGCGGCAAAGGCGTGAGCCGTATCCAGGCAAACCCCAACGCGGTCGGCCTCGGGCAATCCGGCGATGATGCGGCCCAGGTGGGCGAAGTCATAGCCGAGGTTCGTTCCCTGGCCGGCCGTGTTTTCGAGAACGGGTTGCACCGTGTACCCCCGCGTCGCCCGAAGAATCCGGCGAAGGGCGCCGGTGATGCGCCGCAGGCCCCAGGCCTCACCCGCCCCCATGTGGGCGCCCGGATGGAAGACCAGCGAGGGGACCCCCAGCGCCTCACAGCGTTCGAGTTCGTCAATCATGCAGCGGATGGAACGTTCCCGCAGCGGCCGCTCGGGCGATGCGAGGTTGGGCAGGTAGCCGGCGTGCACGACCAGCGAGAGCGGGCTGCCTTCCCGAAGCGTGGATTGGAACTGCGCAATTGCGTCCGCGGCGAGCGGTTTCATGGCCCACTGAACGGTGCTGTGGGTGAAGAACTGGACGGCGGTGCACCGCAGGCGCCGAGCTTCTTCCAGGGCCCGGTGGATCCCTCCGGAGATGGAAAGATGCGCCCCCAGCAGCGGCTTTGAACCTACCACCACTCGAACCACCAGCGGAGACCGATCGTCGCGACGAGATGTCGGCCCTTCACCGAGTACGCGTAGGAAGGATCGGGCAGGCCGTTCTCGCCGACCGCCGGCTGATAGTGGACCTGCGTGTCCATCATCACCGCGGCCAGTCCGATCTCGGCCGAGAAGTCATCGGACAGACGGACCAACCCGCCGAAGAGCGCCTCGAAGACCAGCGGGTGTTTGTCCGTGATGCGAATCTCGCCCCCGCCCTCGCCCTCCCAGGAGGATTCGTAGCCGGAGCGATCGAAGGTGGCGGACGCGATCCCGCCCCCGGCGGCCAGATACCCATAGACCCGTTCAGCGGGGCCCTGGAATCGATAGCCGACGGTCAACACCGCGGGCAGGAGACTGACCGTTCCGACCCGCGGATTCTCGCCTAGACCGGCGCGCAGGTGATGGATACGGGCTCCAAGCGTCAGGCGGGACCGACGAGACCAGGTGACATCCACCCACCACACGCCCGAATCGAACTTGCCAACTTGTTTACTGCGAAGGGGTTCGCCGACATGTTCCTCATGGAAGAGCCCGCCGATGCCCCCGCCCATCCCAAGGCTGTAGAGGGGCAGATCCGCCCGGGCGACGGCCGGCAGCAACAGGGCCAGGCCGGTCACCAGCATGACGAAGATGATCGAGCTCCTGTCCATCCCGTGGGCCCTTCTCTGTCGGCTATCTTGCTGCATGTGCTCATGCTAGGGGTCGGCCCCGGCCGGCGTCAATCGTTGAAGTTTCGCCATCCGATGTCGTAGCATGAGGCTCTTGCACAACCCTGACGTTTCACGCCCGGCGCCGCGGCCCCCCGGCCATGCGCCGGCTTCCCGAGGTAAGGAGCAGTCATGGCAAGACCTCTCTTGGTCACTGACACGGTCTTGAGGGACGCCCATCAGTCGCTGCTGGCGACCCGCATGTGCACCGAGGACATGCTCCCGGTGTGTGAGCAGCTCGACGCGGTCGGCTTCCACTCCCTCGAGATGTGGGGCGGAGCCACGTTCGACTCGGCCATGCGCTTTCTGGGTGAGGATCCCTGGGAACGTCTGCGTCTCCTTCGCGCGGCACTCCCCAATACCAAGCTCCAGATGTTGCTGAGAGGGCAGAACCTGGTGGGCTACCGCCACTACCCCGACGACGTCGTCGAGGCGTTCGTGAAGCTGTCGGCCAAGAACGGCATCGATATCTTCCGCATCTTCGATGCCTTGAACGACGTCCGCAACATGCAGAAGGCGATAGAGGTCGCCAAGGCCTGCGGCAAACATGTGCAGGCCACGATCTCCTACACACTCTCTCCCGTGCACAGCAACAAGAGCTTCGTCGCATTGTCGCAGCAGCTGGCCGACATGGGCGCCGATTCCATCTGTATCAAGGACATGGCCGGCCTGCTCAAGCCGTACGAGACCGCCGAGCTCGTCTCGGCTTTGAAAAAGAGCCTCTCGATCCCGATTCAGCTCCACACGCACTACACGAGCGGCATGGCCAGCATGGTTCTCCTCAAAGCGGCCGAAGCCGATGTCGATGTGGTCGATACGGCGATCTCATCGATGGCCCTGATCACCTCACAGGCGCCGACCGAATCGATCGTCAGCACGATGCAGGGACGCGACCGCGAGACCGGATTGGACCTCGGCCGGCTGGCGGAGATCGCCCGCTACTTCACGGAAATCCGCAAGCGGTATGCGCGGTTCGAGAGCGGGATCGCGGGGGTGGACGTCAACGTGCTCGAGTTCCAGATCCCCGGCGGGATGTTGTCGAATCTCATCTCGCAGCTCCGCGAGCAGGGTGCGGAAGATCGGTACATGGACGTTCTCGAAGAGGTCCCCCGCGTGCGCAAGGAGATGGGGTACCCGCCACTGGTGACGCCCTCGAGTCAGATCGTGGGGACCCAGGCCACGCTCAACGTTGTGTTGGGCGAGCGGTACAAGGTGGTGCCGGAGGAGGTCCGCAACTACTTCCGCGGCTTCTACGGCCAGCCGCCGGCCCCCATGGATCAGGACATCAGAGAGAAGGTCATCGGTGATGACGAACCGATCACCTGCCGGCCAGGCGACAAGATCGAGGCCGGGCTGGAAGCGGCCCGCGAGGAGATCGGCTCGCTGGCGCAGTCCGAAGAGGATGTGGTGTCCTATGTCCTCTTCCCTCAGGTCGCCCGGCCGTTCTTCGAACGGCGGCAACAGGGTTTCGAACGCAAGGAACTCCTCGCCGCGGCGGTGGCGGCAAAGCTGATCAAGGAACATGAACGCCAGAAAAACGGCGGCGATGCGGTCGCGGCCGGCAGCGGTCGGCCCTGGAAGTACGCCGGGCGCCGTATCCCCACCGGCATTCCCTGGGGCGTTGACTAGAAGCTGGGAATTCGAACACAAGGAGCGCCTTGGAATGGCAAAGACATTCACGTTGCGAATCGGCGCGGATGAATACGAAATCACACGGCAAGGGGCCGCCCTCCTGGTCAACGGGAAGCGGTTTGAACCGGAGATCGAGGGCGATGCCATCACCGTGGGCGGCGCAACCCACAAGGTCGAGATCGCCGACGCCCGCGCTATCGTCGACGGCATTGCCTATGCCATCGAGACGGAGGGGCTCGAGGCGAAGAAGACCGCCCTGGGCGGTCTCCAATCCGGGCCGCAGGCTGGTGACGGCAGCGTCAACGCCATCATGCCGGGGATGATCATCAAGGTGCTGGTCAACCAGGGCGACGAGGTCTCCTCCGGTGATGTGCTGGTGATTCTCGAGGCCATGAAGATGGAGAGTGAGATCTGTTCCCCGCTGGACGGCACGGTCAAGGTAGTCTGCGTCGAGGCCGGGGCCAACGTCGCCCAGAACCAGCCGCTTGTCATGATCGAGTAGGGCCGTGAGCGCCATCACCATCGAGATCCTGACCGAGGGCACCCGCGCGTGGGCCGATCAGCTGCTGGCCACCGCCTGGGGGTCCACCCAGATCGTTACCCGGGGCCGAATTCACGAGGCAAGCGAGCTGCCCGGTCTGGTTGCGATGTTGGAGGGCGAACCCGCCGGCCTGATGACCTACCGCCTCGACCCACGCGAACTCGAGATCATCTCCCTCAACAGCATGCGCGAAGGCCGCGGAATCGGTAGCGCGCTGCTGGCGGCTGTTGCCGGTATCGCACGGGAACAGGGGTGCGGGCGGGTCTGGCTCATCACCTCGAACGACAACACCCGAGCCATCCGGTTCTATCAGAAACGCGGGTACCGTCTGAGCGCGCTCTACCCGAACGCACTGGAAACGTCTCGCCGACTAAAGCCATCGATCCCCATGGTGGGGATCGATGGGATTCCGCTCCGCGATGAAATCGAGCTCGAGCTGACTATTTCCGATAAACCGTCGGTTGCACGTACTTGAACCTGTGACTGGTGCCCGTCAGGCTCTCCGAGTGCCCCAAGAACATGTACCCTCCGGGCCCCAGCAAATCGTAGTAACGATTGATGAGCTTCTCCTGAACCGGCTTCTCGAAGTAGATCATGACGTTACGGCAAAAGATGATGTCGAAGGGCCCTTTCATGGGCCAGTTCTCCATCAGGTTCAGCCGCGCGAAAGTGACGAGTCGGCGGAGCTGATCCTTGACCTGATAGGCCGGCGCTCCGTCCACGGGATTCTTGACCGACTGGAAGTACTTCCGCACGAGCGCCTGAGAGACATCCTTCAATCGCTCGGGCCCATAGATACCTTTCGCCGCGCGCGCGAGGACCTGGGTGGACAGGTCGGTCGCCAGGATCTTGATGTCCCACAAGTCGGGATTGGGAATCGCCTCGTGCAGCGTCACCCCGATCGTGTAGGGCTCCTCCCCCGTCGAACAGCCGGCGCTCCAGACGCGCAGGCGGCGATTGCCCGACGACTGGAGGATCTCGGGCAGGACCTCCTGCCGCAGGAAGTCGAAGTGAGCCGACTCGCGGAAGAAGCTGGTGAGGTTGGTCGACAGGGCGTCGAGCATGGTCACCAGTTCGTTCCCGCTGACGTCCTTCTCCAGAACGGACAGGTACGCCCCGAAGTCCTTGAGGCCGAGCGCGCGAAGGCGCTTGTTCAGGCGGGCCTTGACCAGCTGTCGTTTGCCAGTGTGGAGGTTGATTCCACAGAGGCGCCGAACCAGCTGACTGATCTTCTCGAATTGAGCATCGGTCAGCTCGGCCCCGATGATGGGATTGCTCATGCAGCCTCACCATCGGCCAGGGCCTGAATATCCTTCATGTCCCCCCGGGAGAGAATCTGCGCGATATTCAGAAGGATGGTCGCCCGTTCGTCGGTCTTGCCCATGCCCAGGATGACGGTGGTTTCCACATCCTGTCCCAGCGCCGGGGGCGGCTCAATCTGCGCGGCATCGAAGTCCTGCACTTCCGACACGCGATCGACAACCACGCCCACCTCGACGTCATCGACGTCCACGACGATGATGCAGGTCTCGTCATCGGCTTCAGCGCGGGGCATGTCGAATTTGGTGCGGAGATCGACGACCGGAATGACCTTGCCGCGGAGGTTGATCACACCGTCCACGAAGTCAGGGCTCGACGGCAGAGAGGTCACGGGCATCAGTCCGTTGATCTCACGGACCCTCAGAATCTCGAACGCGTACTGCTCTTCATTGAGGAAGAAGGTCAGGTACTTCCCGGCCAGATCTTCCGGTGTCTTCGACTGGGTGTTTCCACCTTCTTCGATCATAACGTCTCTCCTGTTTTCACTAGGCACTCCGTAAGGTCTCTTGAGGTTCGCTCTGCGCTTTCGCCGCGCCCGCGGCCCTCCCGGAGCGCGTCGTCGTTCCGGCCTGAGCCATCTTCAAGATCCCTGGAACATCCAAGATCAGTCCAACCCGCCCGTCTCCCAGGATGGTGCCCCCTGACACCCCGGCGATCTCGCCCAGTCCTTCGCCCAGGGATTTGATCACCACCTGGTGTTGTCCGAGGAGGTCATCCACCATGAGGGTGCAGCGTTTACCTTCGGCCTCCACGGCGATGAGGAGTCCGCCGGACAGCTCTTCCCGCGCGCCCGTCACCCCGAAGAGGTGCGCCAGACGCACGATCGGGATGATCTCGTTGCGCAGCATCACCACCTCGCCGCGTCCCTCGACCGTGAAGAGCGTCTCGTCGCCCGGGCGGAAGCTCTGCTCGATCGACACGGTGGGAATCAGGTAGCGTTCGTCGCCGACCTGAACGAACATCGCATCGGTGATCGCCATGGTGAGAGGCAGGTGGAGGGTGAAGACCGAACCCTCACCCGGCTTCGATGTCACCTGAATGCGCCCGCGCAGCGACTCGATGCTGCGCTTGACCACGTCCATCCCCACCCCACGTCCCGACACATCGGTCACCACTTCGGCCGTTGAGAAGCCCGGCTGAAAAACCAACGCGAAGGCCTCACTGTCGCTCAGGCTTTCGCCGCTGCTGATGAGCCCGCGATCGACCGCCTTGGCGATGATCTTCTCGCGGTCGAGCCCTTTGCCATCATCGCGCAATTCGATCGCCACGTTGCCGGCCGTCTGATATGCGCGCAGGTGAACGGAGCCCACCTCGGCCTTGCCCGCCTCTCGGCGGTCGTCCGTGCTCTCGATTCCATGGTCCACCGCGTTGCGGATCATGTGAACCAGCGGATCGTTCAGGACCTCGACCATGTTGCGGTCGATCTCGGTGTCCTCTCCCTCGGTCTGGAATTGGACCGACTTGCCCGACTTGCGGGCGAGATCCCGCACGAGGCGGTTCATCTTCTGGAAGGTCCCCTTCAGCGGCACCATCCGCAGCGCCATGCTCAGATCCTGCAGCTCACGCACGATCTTGCTCGAATGGGACACGCTCTTCGCGAGACGAGGATTCGCGCCCGAGACCACCTCGGGATCCTGAGAGACCATGGAGTGCGCGATCACCAACTCTCCGACCATGTTGATCAGGCTATCCAGACGGCCGGTGCTGACCCGGATCGTCGATTCACTCGCTTTGCCGGCGTGACGGGCGGGCTGAGGTGCGCCGCTCGCAGCCTGGGCATTCTGCGCTGAATCCACCGCTGCGCCCGCGGGGGCCACTGCGGAGGCGGCCTGGGCCACCGCCGGGATCTGCGCCGCGGGGGCCGTCATACCGCTCGACTCGCTCGCGGTGTCGACGCTCGATTCGGGATCGTTCAAGCGGGCCAGAATGTCTGCGTAGTTCTTGGGGATCACCAGCGCATCGCCGGGGTTGATGCCGTCCATCGCCTGGGTCATTTCCTTGAGGACGTCGCAGGACTCCAGGGCCAGGTCGGCGTAGCCGCCGGTCAGGCGAATCTCCCCATCCCGCGCACGGGAGAGGATGGTCTCGGCCTTGTGGGCCATCTCCTTCGCCAGATCGAGGCCGAGGAAACCGGAGGTGCCTTTGATCGTGTGGAACGCGCGAAAGACCGTGTTGAGGGATTCCGAATCCTCGGGCTGCGCCTCCAGATCGAGAAGCGCGGCCTCCGAGGCGGAGATGTGATCCAGCGACTCCGCGATATACTCATGAAGTAACTCGTCGTCTGAATCCGCGGGAAGGACGGTCGCGAAGCCCTCCATCAGCTCTCCCGCCGTGGGCGCGGCTGCGGGCGGTGCCGGCCTGGGGACCGCTTGGGCCGACACATCAGGCGTGGGGGCCGAGCCGCGTCCGGCGGCTTCACCCTCGCTCTGCGCTTCTTCGGCCTCGAGCCGGGCACTGATCTGCACCCCCTGCTCCACCGCCTCGGCGGCGCCGGTGAGCACCGACTGCGGCTCGGTCGCCTCGCCATCAATCACCCGGGTGAGTGCATCCCGTCCGGGCCGAATCCGCTCGAGAGCCTCTTCCGGGGCCAGCTCGAGGTCGATGAGTCCGGTCAGCCAATCCCGAAGACGAATGAGAATCTCCCGATTCTCAGCACTGGCGGCCTTCATGGCGGCCAGGACGTCCTCTAGAGAATTCAAAGACAGATCCTGCTCTGGCATGTTCGTTCGCCTCGCTTTGCGGTCTTTGCCGTCTATGGATAGAGCGTCCCGCTCCTCCTTAATAAGAAATCGACTTCGGCAGGTAGGACCTTTAGGGGTGGCGACGCCTCTAGGACGCAAGATCGTCGAGAGTTGCGTCGGACGGCGCGTCCGGAGGACCGGTGACCTTCAGCTGCACCTTCACCGCCGGCGGAGCTTCGTCCGCCTTGGCCCCCGCCCGCTCGCGGCAGCGCTCCAAGTAGATGCGGGCGAGCTGGTTGGGGTAGGCGTCCTTCGAGAGCAAGCTCAGCACGGCCGCCGCCTTGGTCCATTCACCCTGGCGGCAGAGCTCAATGGCGCCCTGCATGGCGGTCACCGCCCCCATGCGATCTAGGGGAATCTCACCCCGCGGCCCCAGCAGCTCGTGGATCGTCTGGCAGGCTTCTGTATAAGAATCAACATCATTGACACTTAGCATCGTCGCGCGAAGGGCGGGCGCGCTCGCGAGGAGCGCCTCCCCGGTTTTGTCGAATCGATCGATCTCCTGAATCTCCATGGTGGCCGTCGCGGTCTTGCTGGCCATGTCGTCGAGCAGCATCTGGCTGCCGTAGAAGAGGCAGGCCCGCTGGAGTAGGTGGGCTCTGTCGATGACCGTCTCCGGGCCCTCGATAACCTGGCGGTTTCCTTCGGAGCCGCCGCCCGGGCTGACGTTGGTCATCGCAACTCCCAACCGCGGCGTAACCTGTAGGCCGTGCTCTCCGGCGACGATCTGGCGGAGATCTTCAATCTGTTCCATCAGTCCCCAGGCCGACCGCAGTGGAACCGCGGGGTCCTTCGGGTGCGTATACGCCTCCCCCCAGATCACGGTCAATCCCCGGCGGTCGATCGGCAGGATCTGGCCTCCGGTCCGCATGGCCGTCTCCGCGACCTCGCGAAAGGCCAGGCTGAGAATGCTGGTCAGGGCCTCGGGATCCACGACCATGGCGGCAGTCCGCACACTGATCAGATGGGCTGACAAGGCGATCATGACGATCCTCCCCGATCACCGACCCGGGCAGTCGTGATTGGTCTTGGGGGTTCCTGCACGTTCTGCTACGCTCGTCGGCTCGACGGCGGGTAGCTGCTCCCTGTAATCATCGGCAGCCGATAGCGCATCTGATGGATTCTGTTGTTGCTAGCGGAACCACCCCCGGCAGGGTGGGTACGTTTTTCGAGAAGGCGTCAGCGTGAATTCATGAGGAAAACGAGGACTTTGGATTGAGAACTCCGAGCACTTGCACCCGTACCCTCTTCATGGCTCTCCTGGCATCCTGCGCACTGGGCGCAGGTGTCCCCGCTGTGGCGGCGCCGGCCGGGGATCCTGGCGGGCTCTGGCATGAGAACACGGAACTTCGAGCGATGCGCTGCCCCCCCGGGGCCAACGGCTCGGTCGCATCTGACGACGAGGCGCCCTACGGCGAGGTCTTCGACAGCGAGGATTTCCAGACGATGTTGGTCCTGCAGAAGGACTGGCCGGAGGCCTTTACCCTGAATCTGGCCACGGGAGAGGTGACCCTCCATTTACCCTCGCAAGTGCTGGGGGCGGAAGGCCAGTTGCTGAGCCCTGCCGGTGGGGAAGTCATCGCGACCTTCGTGTCCACCAACGAGGGCTGCATCGAATTCGGCAGTCTCGACTACGACTACATCATCGAGCCGCTGCCCCCGATGATTGGCGAGCTCAGTCGCGCCGAACTCGAGCGGCGGCAGCCGGCCTACCTGAGGCGGGCGCTGGACTATGAACCTGATCCGGTGAAGATCGCGGCCTTGAACGCTCTCGAGGACGAGATCGACATCGTGGCCTTCTTCGGCACCTGGTGCCTGATCTGCAAGCATACGCTGCCCGCCCTTCTCGCCACGATCGATGCTGCGGACTCGGCGAAGTTCAATCTCACGTTGATCGGAACCGACGAGGATCTATCGTTCCCCGAGGACTGGATCGTGGAGTATGAGCTGGAGTTCACCCCCACGGTTGTGGTGCTCCACCAGGGCGTCGAGTTGGGACGCATTCAGGAAGAAGCGTTGGTATCCGTCGAGGCCGATCTGGTTGGGATCATCTCAACGGCCTTGGGGCAATAGAAGAGGTCTGCGTCCATGCGCGTGAACTGGCGCGTTTCCATTGCCTACCTGCTCGGGCTGTTCGCCGCCGGCATCCTGGCGATTGCCGCCTTCTACAAGGCCGGCGATCCCGCCTTCTTCGCCGAGCAGATCACCGCGCACAAAGTCACCCCGGAATCCTGGTCGATCTACCTCGCCTACTTCTTCGTGGGACTCGAGCTGGTCACCGCCGCCGCGTTTGTGGCCTTCATCTGGCCGCGGCTCGTGTTCGCGGGCACCATCGGTCTGATGCTCGGATTCATCGGGGTGACCGCGTGGGCTTGGGCCCACGGCAATGCCGAAGGGTGTGGGTGCTTCGGCCGGCTCGTGGATCGGGGCCCGCTCGAGGTGATTATCGAGGATGCGCTTGTCGTCCTGACCTCGGCCGTCGCGCTGATTCTCCTGCGCGGGTTTCGTATGCGCCGCTGGCAGTGGGCCCTGGGCGTGCCGCTGGTGGTCGCGGCCCTGCTGCTGACCGTGTTCGGCACGAGCCTGCCGCTCGACGAGGCGGTCGTCGGCATTCGCCCCGGCACCGACCTCTCTGACATGGCGCTCGACGGCTCCCGGGTCCCGGTCGACGAGGGCTGGGTGCTGCTGGCGATCGTGGGGCCGGAATGCCAACCGTGTGACGAGGGGATCGAGTCCCTCAAGCAGGTCGCCGCCGCCCAGGAGGGCCCTCAGGTTCTGGCGGTGCTTCCCGGAAGTCGCGGCGAGGCACAGACTTGGCGGATGAAACGGCTGCCCAACTTCCCCATTGCCACGAGCGCGCCCCTGGCCCTGCGGCAGTACTACCGGCAGCTACCGACCGTCTTCCTCCTGGAGGACGGCATTGTGCGTAGGGCCTGGTGGGGCCGTATCCCCACCGCCGCGGAGGTCCTTGAGGCCCAGGCGGCTTCAGACTCCTAATGCGGCTCCGAGCCCGATGCGGTATGATGCGAGATTCGTGTACTGACCTAAGTCTATCGAGTAGGAGCGCAAAGCATGGCATCGCCCCCAACTGCGGAGAGGAGCAGCCGCAAGACCGGCAATCCGATCAGTGAACTGATTCGGGCCTTCTATGCGTTGCTCTGTGATCCCAGCTTCGCGATCTTCGTGATCATCACGCTGGCGGTGGCAAGCATCCTGTCGATGGTGATCGTCGATCAGCTCCCCTTCCGGGGCGAAATGGCCCGAATGCGGTTCGCGGAGCGCCTTGACGAGCCCTGGATCTGGTTCCTCGTCAATGTCATTCCCGAACACCCCTATCGATCTGCCGTCTTTCGCACACTCCTGGCCATGCTCTCCCTGAGCCTGCTGGCCTGCATCATCAAACGATGGCGATTTCAATGGGGACAGGCGCTCTCGAATCCTCTGCCCAACGACGAACGGTTCGAATCGGCGCGCACCGTCGGCTGGGTCAGCCGGACGGCGGTCGTCCCTTCGGAGATCGCAGCCTTCTTCCGCTCGCGGCTCTTCAAGGTCGACGTTGAGTCCGCGTCCGATTCGATGCGGTTGGCCGCCACCCGGTTCGGCATCGCCCGGGTGGGACCGATCCTGACCCACGTCGGATTCCTGCTCCTGGTCATCGGCGGGCTGCTCATGGCCTCGACAGGATCGAGCGGGATGCTCTGGATGCGCCCTGGGGATTGGGTGGAGATTCCGAACACCGACGTGCGGTTGGAGGTGCTCGATTTCGAGATCGAGAAGACCGAACGCGGACAGATTGCCGACTACATCGCGACCGTGCAGCTCGTGCGCGACACCACGGTGATCAAGAACCATCGGCTCGAGGTGAACAAACCGCTGCGCTACGCGGGTTACAGTTTCTATCAGGCTTCATACCGAAGCGATCCCACGAGTCTGCGCACCCTGCAACTGGTCTTCGACGTCCCTCTGGATGGAGAGGCGATCGGCGGGTCCGACGCGCAGGAATCATCCTCGACCATGCCGCCGGAGATGAAGGAGATGATGCCCCACGGGCAGAAGCATCTCGAGTTCCACAATCCCCAGACGCTCTCGATGCAGCCGGGAGAGCGGATTACCCTGCCGAACACCTCCTACACGGCTGAGATCGACACGTTCTTCACCGACTTCCGCATGGGACAGGACGGCCCGGCACAGGGGTCGCCCGAGGCCCGCAACCCCGCCGTGCGGCTGGGGATCTACAAAGACGGCGTGCTGCTGGGATACCGCTGGCACTTCCTCTTCCACCCGGATATGGCCATCGGCTCGGGGCCCGAACTCCCGATACGCTTCGCGTCCTTCGACGGTGTCATGCAGACCGGACTCGAGATGTCCACGCACCCTGGTTCGGCCTGGGTGTGGGCCGGGCTGGCCATCATGACCTTGGGAACGCTCATGGCATTCCTCATCCGGCACGAACGGGTACTCCTTCGCGCGCGTCGCCGGGGCGAGGACTGGGAAATCGACTGGATTCACACCGGCACGGGCAACCAGGACCCGGCGCTGGTCGATCATCCGTGGCAGGCCGCGGTCAGTTCGCTGGCGGCCCGCTTCATGGACACCTGGAAACCGGAACAGGGCGGTCCACAGCGGTGGCCCGGACAAGAGACCTCCAACTCGGGAGAGTGATGTGGAAACCTCTGCGACTCCTGATATCACGTTCTTCACGATTGCCTTCGCGGTCTATGTCGCCGCGATGGTCGGCTTTCTGATTCGCAGTGCCACGCGCAAGGATGTGTGGGGCTGGCTGGGCGTGGGCGGACTGCTGGTGGGATCGGTTCTTCAGCTCATCGCGCTCGGTATTCGGTGGAAGCTCTCCGGTCACGTGCCGTTGGCTTCGATGCACGAGTACGCGAGCATCATGTCCTGGATGGCGGCCGGTTCGCTGGCGGTCCTGATCATCCAGACGCGCCGGTTCGAGCTGGGCTCGTATGTCAGCCCTCTCGTGATCGCCATCATGGCCATCGCCTCGCTGCTGCCGACCAAGATCAACGAGCAGCTCGTCCCCGCGCTGCAGAGCTATTGGCTGCACATTCACGTGTCGATGGCGGCGCTGTCGGAGGGCGCGTTCGCGGTCTCCTGCGGTTTGGCGATCTACTACCTCGTCAAAGAACGCAAGCCGGGAACGACGCCCGCGGAACTGGCCCGGCTCGATCTGCTCAACCGTCGCGCGATTTCGATCGGGTATCCCCTCTTCACGCTGGGCGCTCTCTTTGCGGGCGCCATCTGGGCCTACAACGCCTGGGGCACGTTCTGGAGCTGGGATCCGAAAGAGGTCGGCTCGTGGATCATCTGGCTCTTCTACACCGGCTACCTGCACGCCCGCTACAAGCGGAACTGGCAGGGGCGCCGGGCGGCGATCCTGGCCATCATCGGCTTTGTGATGATCATCCTCTCGTTCCTGGGGAATCTCTTCCTGGGTGGGAAGCACGCCTACGAGGACTTGGGATAGGTTGATCGTATCGGCTCGAGTGCTTCAAGGACTTCTTGGATAACATGTTGAGTGTGACATGTTCCCCAAATCTCATTTTGGCGACACGTCGTGAGAATATGTACCCGAGAGCGACACGTCTCTTGGAGCCAAGAGGGTGCCAGGGCAAACACCCGCCGCGTTCAGATAAGCGGAGACAATGTCCGTCTTGCTAGTAGAGGAAGTGCACCTGCAGCTCGGTGGTCAGGTAGCTCTCATCGGTCTGCGGGGCGGGCCAGTCCTCTTCGGTCAGATGCCCCGCCAGGCGCAGGTGCAGGAACGGGTAGAGCAGGACCTCCGAACCCAAGCCATAGCGTGAAACCGCCCCGTCCTTGAGATCCAGATCCGGATCGCTGAAGTCGTAGGTCACCAGGACATCCCAGCCCTGTCGCAGCTGCAGAGCAACTTGATGCGATGCGGCAAAGCGCGTGATCTTGGCGGCTCCGGCGCCATCGGCCGGCGCAGCGGACTGCAGTCCGCTGGACTCCTGAACCTGCCAACCCACCTCACCCAACCAGACGAACGGGCCCGCAAAGAGCGACCAGAACGGCCCGGCGAGCGTCATCGCATCGCCGTCATACGGGTTGTACAGGACGGAACCACCCATCGCGATCCCCAGTCCCGCGGCGTTCAGGCGGATACCGACCCGCCCCACGCCGGCCAGGTTACGATCCCGGTCTCGTGTGCTGCCAGGCGAACCGTTCAGGACCGCGGCCTGCAGCGTGAAGTCGCCGGGAAAGAGCCCGCACTCGAGAGCGACATCCGTATGACCGGGAGGCGCCAACCCCTGCCGGTCGCGCACGAAAAGGGTGTGATCGCCGAAGCGCCATCCGTAGGGCGGCGCAAACCGCCCCACCTTCACGTACCCGCTGGCGGGCAACAGGTAACCCATCCCGTAGGCTTCGGTGGTCCCCGCCCCGCTTTGGTCGACATAGGCCGAGAATCGTTCGTTCAGGTGGAAGGCCAGATAGACGTCGCCCTGCATCTGGAAGAAGTTGCCCGGATCCTCGTCGCGTTCGGAGTAGGTGTGCATCGTCCGCAGGTCGAATCCGATCGAGAGCCGCTCGCCGATCATCGGCCCCTCGCCGGTGAGGTCCTCGAGCGACTGCGGCCGGGCGGCCATCTCGGCCGGCAAGAGGTATTGCGCCGCATAGAGACTGCGTTTCCCGCCCCCGCTTGGATCGAGATGACAGAGAGAGCAGCGCTGCTCATAGCGCGCGGCGTACCTGGGCGTGGCCACCGCGCGGGTCGCGACGCCGATCGTGATGGCAACAACCATCAACCCAAGGAGTGAGGTGATCGCTTGCCGCCGTGTCCGATCGAGACGAGAGGGACCCATCCGATTGCCTCCTTGCACGATTCCCCGGACCAAGCCCGGGCTAGTTGTCCGCGGCGCCTTCTTCGATCCAGGTGCGGACGGCTTCGATCCCATCGGCCGGCAGCGCCCCACCGGGCGGCATGAGCGAGGTGCCCTGTGCCGTCAGCTTCAGGTAGAGCAGAGAGCTGTCGGGATCGGCCGGAGAGACGCGCAGAAACGCAGGACTACCGCCGGAAGCCACCCCAACGATGTTCCCATACGCAACCCCTTCCGACAGGTCGAGTCCGGCAATCGGTTCGGGCGATGCGTGGCAGCCGCTGGTCGCACAGTTCTGGGTGAAGATCGGCTGCACTTCGCTCGCGAAGCTGATCGTCTCGGTTTCACCATTGCCCGCGGTGGTCGGCGCCGCCCCGCGATCGGAGCAACCGGTCAAGAGGGCGACCGCCAGGAGGAGAGGCGGGAGGGCAGCCCATCCGTGGGCTCTATGGATGCGCATCATGCGCCTACCCCCTTCTGCTCTGCAGCGACGCGCCCATTCTAGTCCCAAGACAAGCGAAGTCCTGAGCAATTTGCGTCTGAGGCTCGGTGGGAC
>CAZTDY010000064.1:0-14847 GCA_964612295.1 uncultured bacterium
AGACCGCCGACCACAGCCTGCCCTACTGCCTGGCGGCGGTGGCGGCCGACGGCGGGGTATATCCGAACAGCTTCGAGCAGGAGAAGCTCTTTGATCCGCGGATCCGGCGGTTGCTCGGATTGATCGAGGTCGTGGCCGATGAGGAGATCGACGCCCTGTTCCCCGGCACCAAGCGCGCCGTAGCAACGATCGACACCACCGACGGGCGGCAGTTCACCGCCACGGTCGATCACGCCAAGGGCAGCCCGCAGAATCCGCTCACCGACGACGAGCTCGTCACCAAGTTCCGCGCCAACGCGTCGGGCGTGATGAGCGCCGCGCGGCAGGACGAGATCATCGCGGCGACGTGGGGGTTCGACGGGATCGAGGATGTGGGGGGCTACATGGGCTTGTTGGCGGGGGACCTGGACTGAGACGGGTCGGCCTCGTCACTCCCGTGACGGGACCTCGCCCTCCTGCTCATCCACGATGATCCGCACGGCTGGCCTCTCCCGCCGGTGAACCCTGAGCTCGAAGACGTCGGGGCGTCCGTAATGGCCGGCCACATCCAGTTGCGAGCGGGGGCCAATCAGTTGCTCCGGCTCGACATCGGCGTAGAGAATCACCTCTTCACGGGTAGCGGGCCCGGCGATCAGCTTGCCGTCGGGATCGACGATCACGGATTGGCCGGGATTGATCCAGTCCCTCTTCTCGTCAATGTACTCCGCCTTGAAGGACAGATGATCGGGAATGTCGTCGCGGTGGAATACCTGACAACACCCCACGACGAAACAGCGACTCTCTTTGGCGGCATGGCGCATGGTCGACAGCCAGGGTTGCCCCCAGTCCCACGTTGGTGCCACATGGATCTGTTCACCCCAAGCAGACAGGGCGAACCGCGCGAGCGGCATGTAGTTCTCCCAGCAGATCAGTCCGCCGAGACACCCGAAGGTCAGATCATAGACCTCGAGGTCGCTGCCGTCCCCCTGGGCCCACACCAAACGCTCTCCGCCGGTCGGTACGAGCTTTCGGTGCTTGCCCAGGATCCGGCCGTCCGGCCCCAGGTACAATAGGGTGTTGTAGAGGGACGAGTCGCTGGCCTCGCTGTTGCGCTCGTTGATACCGATGGCGACGGTGACACCCGCCGCGGCGGCCGCCGCGCCGAGACGATCGGTGGCCGGGCCGGGCACGCTCACCGAATTGGCGTGCAGCCTCGCGTAGGCGTCGCGAAGAGGGTGGGTATGGCCCGCCGGCGCGAACCACACCCACACCGGGTAACCCGGCAAGAAGGCCTCCGGAAACACGACCAGCGTCGCGCCTTCGCTCGCGGCCTGTTCGATCAACGAGCAAGCCTTCTCGACCGTCGCGTCGAGGTCGAGAAACACCGGCGCGGCCTGTACCGCGGCGACTCTGAAGCTTTTCTGGTTCTTCATCGCGTTCGCCCCCCTGAACGTGTGATCCCAGACCGAGATCGCCTAATCCATCGTCGCCATGCACCTCACAATGCAATCCGGTATGTTCATGGAGCTCTTTTCCTGAATATCGAGACATGCTCCTTTTTGTGATTCATACAGAAACATATCGACCATACCACAGGACACGCTGAATACCATCAATGTCGATTCTATAGGCGAGCAGAAGGGGCGCCGCAGCGCCCCGATCCGCTCCCTCATCTCCGATACGGCCGAAACACCTGATAGACCCACTTCCCGCACTTGCAATGCAGCGCCCACTCGATGGGCGCCCGCTCGTCCCGCCCGCGCAGGACGTCCGGCCGGCGGGCCAGGGTGAATTCCCTCCACTTCATCGGCTTCTTGCATTTCGGACACTTCATGCCAACCTCCGCGCGACGCACGGCGCCGCCTGATCGGGCCGGACGGTATTGTCCGGACCAGCCCCGCGCGGGACGGTCGCCACAGGGCGCACGTCTCCCGGCGAGACATATCAAGCGGTTGGTTGGTTGAAACTAGGGCAGGAAGTCGTTCTGGCAGGCGGTCATGGGGTTCCTTTCGTCTTTCGGCATGATAAGGCGGTTTCTACGAGGACGCCAGAATGATGTTGCACGCTCATGGCCTGTTCGCAATACGGGTGGAGGCTCGCAACATCACGCAGAAGGCGGTCACAGCCCTCTTCAACTCTCGCATGAATTCGGAATCGTCACAGATGCCCCATATAACCAATCACCGAGTACCGTTCCACTTCCTCGACATACCCCGCAAGCAGCGTCAAACACGCTTCGAGATCACGGTAGGCGAACGGTCCATCCGTGCGAAGAGAGGCGTCCTGGATTCTCTCGGGAATCAGGATCTTCTTCCGCATCTGAGCGAAATCGAACGACTCGGCAAGCGGCTTGCACTCGGATCTCGACATGGCTCGGCCCGTACCGTGGCTGAGTGAGCACAGCGAGTTCTCCACCTTGTCCGTCCCCCGCACCAGGGCCACGTCACCTGTCATGTGTGACGGGATCACATTCAACTCGCCAGGGCGAACGTGAACGGCGCCCTTGCGGATCACCGCGCCCCCCGTCGGCAACACCTCATACGTATTGTGCGGCAGGTCGAGAAGCACCTCCAGCGGACCGAAGACCGTCTCGATATCGGCCTGGATCCGCGCACGGTTCTCTGCAGCCCATTCAACGACCCTGTCGAATTCACGATCGAACGCCGCAGGCTGATCGACGAATTCGTCGACCAGACCCGATTCCGCTCGAGAGCCGGTATGCACCAGGAAATGCAAACGATCGTCCGAGTAGGGAGCCAACGCATCCAGGAAGTGGTTTCCCCCGCCCAGATCTCCAAGACGGCCCTTGTTGGCCGCCAGGGCATCCGCGACGGAATCCCATCTCGGCGTATCGAGCTCGTCCACAAGCAGCGAGCTGCGCATCAATCGCATCCCGCAGCCACAGTCGCTGACCGCGAATCGGCGCCAATCATCCTGTCTTGTCATGACTGCGGTCCCGGTCGGCAAAGGTGACTTTCCGGGGCAGGCGTCGGGGAGGAACACGACCTTTACGGCTTTCAGGTCATGTGGCAGCCAGCCGTGGAGCTTGCCCCGCGGCTCAGCCGATAGATTGACTACTTTCATGTCGATTCTCCTTGAGGAGCGGATCATATGGACAATTCGGATTCGTCACAATTGGCAGTGTGAAGAAAAGTCGGAGCATTCGATGTGAAGACGGCAACACCCCGCACTCGGCGGGGCGCTACACAGGGAACATCAGGTCACTTGTCGAGCACTACATCCCCCACAGATGCATCGTGTTCACGTCCCGTCCCATCAGCTTCAGATAGTAGAAGGGCTGGCTCTTGTGCAACTGCAGATGCATCACCATGCCCATGAACTGCTCGCCGTAGCAGCGTGCCCCATCCGGCTCCCAGGGCGGTGCGACCTTCTCGCCGTCCAATTTGTCCTCGCCGGCCCGGGCGACCGCATCGAGGGCGACCTGTTTGTCGTCGGCCAGGGCGTCGCGTGCGGCCAGGACGCTGTCGGCTGACGGCAGGACCTCGGCGGGTGGCAGCATGTCCGATTCCGGATCACTCTCGGGAACGTCCACACCCTCGGGAGGGCCCCAGTTGCCGGTCAGGAAAGCGTTGCAGCAGTAGCCGCAGGAATTGGTCAAGTGCTGCAGGAGCTGGCCGGTGGTCATCCAGTTGTTGCCGGTGGCGGGCTTCCAGTCCAGGTCGGCGTCGGTGACCAGGGACATGAGGCTGTCGGCGACTCGGTAGTTCTCTTCTATGGCTCCGTTGAGCAGGTCGGTCCATTTCATGGGATACCTCTCCTCGTGACTGCAGATCGGAATCGTTCGTGACATTGGCCTAGAGCAGAATACTAGACGACTTAAGAACGCGCCATGCCTCTGGGGACCGATGGCCTTCATCAAGGTCAAGCGCAGGGTTGAAGGCGGCATCACCAGAAAGACCGGAGGCGGCAACTCAAGTCGCCGCCCCCGGTGCTCACGAACGAGCCCGTCCCCCTCGACCTACCAGGTCATCTTGATGGGACCGACAAGAGTCTCCCCGCTCATGATGTTCTGATCCTCGTCGATACGCACTTTTTCGATACCGCCGATATCTTCACGTAGATCGGTCATGATATCGTAGTGCGGCCCCTCCTTCCGGTTGTCGAGGTCGTTGTTGATCTTGAGGCCCTGGTTGAACTCCTTGAACGTGTCCATGTCACCCTCCGGTTTGAATTGCTCACCGCCCATCAGTGAACTGCGGAGAAGGTACAACACCAGCCTGTAGACATCTGACGGCCCCTGACATGTACGGCACACGGATATGAACGGCGGAGCGTTCAATCGACGAATCGCATTTCCGTTCGCCACGAGCTGCCGATCTCGGTATTGACCACAACATGATGCCAACCACCGAGGAGAACCGTCTTATGATCAGGATGACTGATCCGCCCCTTCACATACACCACGGCATCCCGCCTCGCCTGCCGGAACGACGCCGGAGACTCGCCCCCGACACTCACAGCCCGCCGATACTCCAACTCGGTCAACCCGTTCGGATGGCGGTAGTTGACGTACACGGCTTCTCCCCCCACACGACACAGGAACTGTGCCATATGGGGCTTCCCCCCACCCCGCCGCAACGGCTCATCGCCAAGCACGAGCAGATCCTCACGGCCATCGAGCTCAGGCGACGGGATGAAGAACCACTCGCCTTGGCGAATAAAGCCGCGATTACGCCGCTTGTTGCGGTTCTTGCGGCGAACACGATGGCTGAGCTGGGACGCCGCCGCCTCGGCCGGCATGAGCGCCGCCATGGCCTGGGCGACGCTGCCGACGTTGTGCGGAAGCGCGGCGACGAACCAATGGCGCTCATCATGTCCACACAGATACTGGCTGTATACGCCCCGGCTACGGACGGCCAGGAGCATGTGGCGGGCCTTCTTGTCGATGTTCGGGACCGTGATCTCGACATCGGCGGCGGCCTCCGGAGCCACGAACACCTCGAACGTCTCCCCGCGCTTGTGGCCTTCGTTCACGTCGATCGTATAGTCGACGTCACGATCAAGCCCACGGGGACCGCTCCGACCTAGGTCATCGACAGAGACGACAGCCCGCGCCCCCATCGCCTCGAATTTGCTCCGGACATTCTCATAAGCCATCCCTGTCTCCTTTCAATCGCAATTACGACCTCTTGTCCTGGTGCAAATGCTTGAAGGCGACTCCCCAGATGAAGGCCAATGCACCTCCGAGCAGCAGAATGTTCATGTGGACCAGGCCGACTCCATCGAGCCCCGTCACGGCCAACACCGAGCTGGAGATACCCTCCAGGCTCCGCAGGACGGACGGGACATAACGGGACAGCAGTCCCACGATCAGGGACGCGCTGATCGTGCAGATGAAGTAGGCAAGCCCATGGGATGATCCGTGAACGATCACGGCTCCACCTCCTGTCTGATGTGTCTGGATAATCCGGCGCTCGATGTGCTGCGCCGATCGCTGGTCGGTCAGATCTGGAAATCGGCGATGTTGGTGATCTCGTTGCGCAGGAACGCCCGCGG
The DNA here is from genome assembly GCA_964612295.1 of uncultured bacterium. GTDB lineage: Bacteria > Eisenbacteria > RBG-16-71-46 > CAIMUX01 > WJJG01 > CAYQJL01. Next base: position 5,497 of record CAZTDY010000064.1, read on the forward strand.
CTCCGCGCAGAACCTCCGCCACCGCGACAGGTCCGACTCGGGGTCGTCGGCATCCGCACCCAGGAACGCGCCCTGGAAACGGACGAGGCGGCCCGACATCTTCATGAGCCCGTCGCCGCGGCCCAGCAGGTCCTTGCCCCAGGTTTTCTCCAGGACCATCTGGCTCTGGGATCCCGTCGCCGTGCGGAAACACACCCGCGTGTCGCAGTTGGACGTGATCTGGGTAGAGACCTCCTTGTGGTGGGGGCTCTGGGTCGCCAGCACGAAGTGCATCTTGACCCGTCGTCCCTGGCGAAGGAGATTGGCCAGCCGCTCCCGGCAACGGAACCCCTGGAACTCATCGATGATGGTGACCAGCCGGGTCAGGGATTTCTCTTCCGGAGTCCCGATGTAGGTGCTGCGCGCCTCCAGTTCGCTTTCCAGCCAGTCGATGCGCACCTCGGCTTCCCGGTCGTCACAGGCGACGGGCTGGACCAGGTGGGGAAGGTCGGGGAGCTGGAGCAACTCGCCCTTGTTGTCCATCACCATCAGTTCCACCTCGTCCGCCGAGTGCAGGCAGACCAGGGCGGCGATCATGGACCACAGGCAAACGGTCTTGCCGCTTCCGGTCGTACCGGCGATCAGGGTGTGGGGCGGCGAGTGGGCCAGGTCGATCGTCAGCAGGTTGCCGTCGTCGGCTCGGCCGAGCAGCAGCGAAACGCCACGATCGCCCTGCTCATCCATCTCTCGAATCAGATCGAAGGCGGTCACGATCTCTCGCTCTCGATCCTTCAGGGGAATCTCGAGTACGATTCCCTCGTCGATCCGGACACAGGTTGCCTTCCTCCGGAGGGCCACCTCGAGATCGCTGTTCAGCGCCTGAAGCTGATCGATCGGGCGATCCACCGGTCCGACCCGATCGAAGAACAGCCTGGCCGTGGCCACGCCCATCTCTCCCGACGGCGAGGCCGGCTTCAGGCGGATTCCTTTGGCGTCCCGGGCCATCTGAACAAGCACCGCCGCGGCCTCCTGCAGGTTCACGGACAACGGAATCCGGCTTCGATGTTCGACCGTCTTCGATTCGATGACGCCGTAGGGAAGGGGTCCCCTGGGCTCGATCTGCCGCCCTTCGACCGGGTGGCCGGAGCCCACCACGTCGATTCGACGATCATGTACATCACCGATGTGAGTGATCTTGCTCATGTTCATCATCCTTTCCGGTCGCCCGATCAAGGGACCTCGTCATAGAGTTCCAGCAACGGTGCGACGCTTTCGACCATGGTCGCGTTCTCGTCCAGCGATTCCTCCGAGAACACCGATCGTTCAGGCGTCTCGAGGTGTCCGATGAGCAGCACGCCGATCAGACCCCAGATCAGCGCAGCCGCCAGCGCGGCGACACGGATCCGCGACGTGTCGATGGGAATGATCTTCCGCGCCGGTTCTTCGATCACATAGGTGGAACGCGCGTACTTCACCCAGTAGGCATACGGCATGCGGCCGTACCCCGGGGCCACCTTGCTTTCGGGAGCCCAGCCCGCCCCCCAGCTGTTCCGGAAGTGGATCCAGCCGCCGCCGGGTACGGAAGCGTCGTCCTCGTAGCCCGTCGCCGCCATCATGTGCCCGCCGATCAGACGTTCGTTCGGAGCGGGCATGACCATGTCGCCGCTTCGGCGCGTCTCCGCGTTGCCGAACGAGGTATAGAGCGGCACGGCGAAGGGAAGTGGCCTCTGGGGACCGTCACGCCCCGACAGCACGGCCTTGACCGGGTCGACCGAGTTGCTGTTGATCGCGCGCCCGGGCAGCGTGCGGTAGGAGCGCGCCGATTCCTCCGCCTGGGGCGGCGGCGGGCCCTGGCCCTCGTTGCCGGGCTGGTGGCTTGGATTGTAGGGCCAGACCTTGGCCGTGCAGACGCCGACTCGGTTCAACTGCTGCATGGCCACATGCGGATACGTGCCTCCGCCGGGATGACCGTCGTTCTTCTTGCACAGGTAATACAGGTGCTGTTCCGAGAGCCGGGTCTTACGTCCCTGCCTTGCAGCCTCGAACTCCCGTCCGGCGATCATGCCGAAAGCGACGCACGACCCGCGCCCGCCCTGATCCCGGACGTCCGGCATCTTGTCGGCAAGGCTCACCTTGCGCGGATAATCGCCCGACTTGATCGGCAAACCGATGGCGGCCTCGAGGGGCGTCACGGCTTCGGCCCTCGCCGGCGAGGAATCGACCGCGGCGCCCAGCATCCCGGCCGAGATGGGCTGGGGCACGAGCATCGCGTCGTTGTACCGGCCGGTGCTTCGAAGCGTGTCCAACAGCTTGTCGAGCCGGGCGTTGCTCATGTCCAGCAACACGCGAATCCCGATCTTGCAGTCCGACAGCTCGCACAGCGACAGCAACTGCAGGTCCGTTCGGATGCCGTACCTGGACAGCGTCCTGACCTGAATGCGCGTGAGGGACTCGACCCTACTCAGCCTGGTCGTCTTCATGGCCGCCCACCTCCTCGATCAAGCACCCGAGTTTCCCGCTCGGATCCTCCCACCGCTCGAGCCGCTCGAGCTCGTCATCGGGCACACTCTTCTTGAGTTCCGCCAGAAGCGCCTCGAAGGACGCCTCGTCCAGCCGGAGCTGTCCGGCCAGCTCCGGCATGGCGTCCGGCACCGCAGCCAGGGCGATGAGTTGTTTCAGGTTGATCACGCCGCGTTCCCGGAGTGCGGTGATGGCGCTGTCCGGTACGCCGCCTTCTTCGAGCATGGATTTCAGCTTCTTTTCCACGACCGTTTCCCCCTTCGTTCTCTGGTTCATCGATTCAGTCGGCGAGGATCGCCAACGCGGCGACCGGCGTGTATTCGCCGTCCGTCGCCTCGATCAGATAGGCATCCGCCTGTTCGCACCATCCGACGAGCACCTCCGCCAGCAGCGCGTTGTCCTCGTCATGCGGCCACAGGGTCAGGGCGGCCACGATGGCGTGACGCTGCAGCGAGATGCTCCTGGCCAGTTCTTCAAGACATGTCCTCGTTTGCCTGGACACGTTCGTCTCGTCCACGTCGGCCGCATGCAGGGCGACCAGCCGCTCCTGCAGCTGAGCGCTGATCTCGCCCTGTATCAACGCCTCGTTCAGGGCGGCGAGACAGTCCTCGGAGAATCCTCGCCCGGAATCCCGACCGCAGCCGGCGACCGACACGAGGAGCGCCGCTGCCGTCAGCATCAGGAGCCCTGTTTTCGTGTAGTTCATGATCGTGCCGCCTCCCGCTTGAGTCTCCTGTACTCCCTGATCACATCGTCCGCATAACGCCTCGTCTCTCGCGGCACGCCCCGGCCCGCGGCCACCCGCTGCGGCCCGGCGTTGTAGGCCCAGAGCGCCATGCGGACATCCCTGAATCTGAGCAGCTGTTCCTTGATGTATCGCGCCCCGCCATCGAGATTGGCGCGCGGATCCCTGGGGTTGACGCCGAGCTCGGCGGCCGTCGGCGGCATGAGCTGACAGAGTCCGATGGCTCCCTTGTGGCTGACCGCCCGGGGATCGCCGTTGCTCTCACAGCGCACGATGGCCTGCAGGAATAGGGGGTCGAGTCCATGGCGACGTGCGGCATCGGCTATGTCGTTCCGCCATCGATCGACCCCTCCGGCGTACCGGGTCGTTTCCCTGGCACCCAGGTGCAGTACGTTGCGCAGGCCGGCCGCGAATTCCTCAAGGGAAACCGCGGAGACGTCCGCGGCTGAAGTCATCGCCAGCATGCCCGTGATGATGAATATGCAGAGCCGACCCTTCATCTCTTCACCTCCAGTGCGTCGTAGGCGCGAAGCAGGCTCTCCACGACATTCAGCGTCTCGACCGGCCGGACCGGATCGGGCTCGGGGGTCACGAGGCGCTCCACGCGGATCGCCTCTTCCTTTTCCCTCGCCACGACGGACGTGTCCACAGCAGCCAGGGTCAGGACATCTTCGATCTCGGGCGCCGGTACCGGCGTCCGGGATTTCGGGGGCGCAGGATCGCCCTCGAGCGTGTCGCCCACGAGCGAGGCCACGTCGTCGCGAGTCTGGACCACGGCCGCCCGGACCTGGCGAGCGGCCAGTTCCACATCGATGCGTCCCTCGTCCCTGGCATGCCGTACAAGGGCCACGCCATAGACGACGGCCAGGGTCGCAAAAGCGCCGATGAGCATGATTTTCAAGAACCCTCCCATGTCATTCTCCTTGTCTAGAGTGCCAGTGTCTTGTCGAGGGACATCACCCGGCCGCCTTTCAGTTCGCCGCTCGTCACGTTGAGGACCAGTCGGCCCCGCTCGATCTTGTAGACGCCCCGAAAGGACCGGTACGCGGACAAGGGAAACCCCTCCGCCTTGGCGACCTTCTGCAGCCCGCCCATCAGATAGGCCTCCATCCGGGCCGGCATGATCAGAACGGTGTCGTAGGCGCCCGGGCCCTCGGTCTTCGCCCTCTGCTTGGCCCACCCCAGGGCGGGCTCGTTGCTGATCCTCCGCGTGAGGGTCGACATTCCCGTCATTCCGTCCCCGTCCGAGACCAGGGATCTCGAGGCCAGGTCGATCCACAGCAGCCGATTCGTCCCCCTCCTGAGGACCGCGAACCGGGCGCCGCGTTCGGCCATGGCCCGGGCATACTGGTCGAAGCCGAGATGAAGGGAATAGTCGGCCGCTATGCGGGGAACGCCCTGTTCGCCCAGGTCGGCCATCGCGGCCACGCCGCTGGATACGAGCGCGTCCGACGGCACGATGTCGGGCTGCCTGACGACCGGCGTCGGCTGCACCTCGGGTTCGGGCTGCGGCTCCGCGTTTCGGACCTCGCGAATGTGGATCCTCATGCGCTCGGCCACATCCCGCTCCCGCTCTTCTTCGATCGTCTGTTCGACCTCGTCCGGGATCGTCGGTTCAACGGCCTCGGTCGTCGGGTCGGGCTCCAGGCTGCCGCGCACGTGAAGCGCCAGGCAGACCAGCACCAGGACGACGGCACCGAACCCCATGAAGCGACTCATTTCCCGGAACATCAGTTCTTCTCCAGTTCTTGGACCGCATCGAGCAGAATCCCCAACGCGGACCGTTCAGCACCCGTGCGTGCAGTTTCGTCATCGACGTATGTGAACGCGGACAGGTCTCGGGTCCCATGATCCGCCTGCGCGATCTCACCGGATCCGGCTTCCGCATCGTGAACCACGTCGTCCAGGGCCACGTCATCGTCCGCGGCCTCCGCCGTGACGACATCGCGTTCGGTCTGGACGCCGGACTCCCTCGTTTCCGTTTCAGGGGTCACCGACTCGGCCTGGACCCGTCCTTCGTCATGACCCCCCTGATGGCCTCGCGTGTTCAGGTACGCGGCGGAGAACCCCCCGCCGAGCGCCGCCAGCACCGCGACAGCCATGACCAGCGAGCGGGTCGCCCCGAACGGGTTTTTCCGACGCAGGGCCCGACTCGCCGCCTTCGACTCGACGGCGGGCCGGGCGCCGGGCGCCTTGGGTGCCTGGTGACTCCGCTTCGGCTTGGGGTGATCGACTCGCGCTGCGACCCGCGCGCGGGGGCGGGCGCCCCCCCGCGGGGCCATCGGCGCCCTGTGGTTGCGGAACTGGTTCCGCTTGTTGTAGATCGTCATATCAGCTCCCTCCTTCTTCGGCGGTGAATGCGAATGAAATGTCCAGCACGCCGCTGTCCCGGGCGAGATCCATCACCTTCATGACATCGCCCTGGCGCACATCGTCGTCGACGCGCAGCACCACCTCGCTCGGCGACACGTCGAGGAAGGCCTTGGACAATCCTCCCCAATCCAGAGCGTCGTCGTTGCGGTGATAGACCACCTCGTCGCCGTCCTGACCAATCGAGACGATCATCATCCCGCCGCCCGCCTCGGGCATCGCCGCATCGCCCTGCTCGGCCATGTCGGTGAGGTCGATCGGGGGAAGCGTCAACTCGCGCGCTTCCGGATTGTTGATCGTCCTGATCCACTCCGTCTGGGTCATGTACACGAGCAGCAGGAGCATCAGCACGTCGATGAAGGCCCAGGGGGCCCCCCTCTGCCTGAAGCCCCGCGGAACGCGTACGGCTCCCTGGAACGTCGCCGTTGTCATGCCTCCTCCTTTTCGTCGGGGATCTGGAGTTCGGCCACGATGCTGAGGATCACGCCGGCCATCGTCGAATAGAGCGCCGTGCCGAAGGCGTTCATCTTCAGCGTCTGGGCCTCGACCTCCGACAGCCCCACGTAGTTCATGGTCATCGCCGTGACCATTCCGGTCACCGTCCCCAGCAGACCCAGCTTGGGGGCCAGGCTGGCGACCTTCTCCAGCACGCGGATGACGCGAGCGGAAACGCGCTCATTGCGCCGTACGGCCATGACGCTCCGGGCCGTCGCCCAGATGAGCGCGACCGTGGCGATCGCCAGGGGGATGGAGACCCAGCCCACCTTCGCGTACACCAGCCCGAATATGACAAACGGGTTCGGGGCTCGATCGACGTCCCAGCGGGCATTGATCAGCAGGTGGACCAGCCCCGCTCCCGCCAAGAAGAAGGCCGGCACGATCATCCATGCCGGCCTTCCGCCCCTCAGCTTCTTCGCCATGGCCATCATCGCCACTCCCCTCCCGATCGATCCGACACCACGGGGCCGAGGGTCGCATCAGCGTCGTAAGGCAGATACAGAGTGAACGAGGCCCCCTCGAAGAGATCCTCGGGGCTGAGGTTCAGGCCGCGCTCCCGAAGCATCAGGACCAGCAGCCCGGCGGGCCGATTCTCGAAAGGCTCCAGGGCCTTCAACATGGGATCGGGCCGCCCCGCCAGCATGGAGTTGTTCAACCCCGTGTTCATCAGGCGGGTCAGGGGGATCCTCCAGTTCTCGTTCGAACCGCCGAGCCAGAGCGCAACGGTCTCGAGTGCGAGCGACTGGGTCCTGGCCTCGCCGTCGGCGACCAGCTTGTTCACGAACGTCTGATCCTTCAGGCTTCCCGCCGTCGCCAGGACGGGCAGGACTACGGCGACCAGCGCCACACAGAACATCGTCTTCATGGTTCTTACCTCCGGATTTTGGTTACCAGCCCATCTCGCCGCGCTTCATGCGGCGAACCAGGTCGTCATCGGAACGGGAGACGCCGATCGACTTCGCGGCGGCGCCGCTCTTGCGGGTGGAACGAATCAGCCGGATGTCGTCGGTCCGGGCCTGCAGGGCTCCGGTCATCGACTCGGCGGAGTTCATGGCGACGGCCATGTCGCTGCCGTCGATGAAGGGCTTGATCGCCTCCCACGACTGCGTGAGCAGCTCCCCGCGCAGGCCGTTGGCCTCCTGGTCGAGCAACTGGCCCAGGACGACCAGCTTGCCGTATACGCCACCGAGGGCGTTGGCCTGGTCGTAGATATCCTCGGCGACCAGCTCTCCCATCTCGGAGGCGCTGGCGAGGCTGTTGTGGAAGAAGACCAGCGTGGACCGCAACTCGGCCGATTCCGCCTTCAGGCGCTCTTTTGCCTCGTCATCCGACGTGTAGGCCATGAGGCGGTCGGTCTCGAGCAGCGCACCCGCGATGAACGGGATGATCGCCTCCATGTCGTTGCGGTAGGACTCGAATTCACCCCAGTTCTTCTTCCCCATCGCGCCCACGTTCTCGACCTCGCTTCCCAGCTTCAGCAGCGAGGGATGCAGGACGTCGCCGATCACGTGCGTGAACAGCTCGATGCGATCCCGTGCGAGTCCGTTGAGCCGGACATGCCCCTCGAGCATCTCGGCGCTGATGAGGCGCTGGCGTTCGGGGTTCGTATCGTTCAGAAGACGATCCCGAAGGCCATCGAGCCTCGTGTTGATCTGCTCCTGTTCCGACTCGTTTCGCTTGATCTGCGGATCCATCTCGGTCATGCCGTTGTGCATGTCCTCGATGATGACCCGGATGTTCTCTCCGGTGGTTTCCTGCGCCTGGGCGACCCCGGCCAGCACGGCCAAGCCCGCGAGGGCGACCAGGAATACCGTGTACTTCTTCAAAACAGTCATGTTCTTGTCTCCTGTGTTCGGGTGTGTCGATTCACCATCTTCGATGCGGACTGACTACCTCCGGGGGCTGGCGATCTCCACGAGCTCGGCATCCAGCTGGTCCGGGGTCAGGGTGCGGCCGATGAGATCACCGATCTCACGAACGGCTTGGAGTTCATCCGGCTGCCCATAACGGGACCAGCCCGCCGGCTCGCCGGTCGCCGCGGCGGCGCCGGCGCAGACATCCAGCCGGCCGGCAAGCAGATAGCACAGGGCCGCGGCGGCGTTGCACCGGGATTCCCAGTCACCGTCCCTGGACTTGATCTCGGCCAGTTCGGAAAAGAGATCGCCGGACTCGCCCCAGCGCCCCTCTTTCCCGAGGGCCAGCGCATGAGCGACCAGTTCCTCCGGGGACGTATACTCGGACAGGGCCGTGTTCTTCTGGGGCAGGATCCGATCGGCGAACGTTACGTCCGTCCGATAGCCCTCGTAATCGACGATACCGGGGTGCGACGAGCAGCCCAGCATCGCCATGGCCAGCGCCGTGAGAGCGACGCAGGCAAAGATGCGCGACTTGTTCATGACAAGACTCCTAGGTTGGTGTTGGTTGTTCGGGAATTAAGCGTCGGTGAGAAGGATGGATGCGGATCAGTTCGAGGCGTACTCGGTGCTCACCTCCTCCTTGTCGCCCTTGGGCCAGTTGAAGTTCACGCTGCACATGCGGGGGTCGATCACGGCCGAGATCCTGCGCGCCACCTCGTGCTCGAGCATGGAACGCGGATCCCCGATCTTCTTGGTGATGCGATCCCGGGCCTTGCTTCCGAGGTGATCCAGGGTCTTTTCCATCTCGTCGATGACCATGAACGCCGCACGCTCGGCCACACCCCGACGACCACCGAAGCGATCGGCCTTGACCTTCGCCTTGTGGCTCCAGGACTGCATCATCGACTGCCATTCGATGATGAACTGGGACTTGTTCGTCCGATACAGGTGCACCAGGTAGTTGGTGCGCGAATGGGCGTAGACGAACTTGTCGATCTCGGCAGCGAGAGTCTTAAGCGGCTCTTCGACGAGCGTGGCGGCCTTGGCGCCGAGCTTGCTGAAGGTCAGCTCCAGGTCTTTGGCGACGATCTTGAAGGCGGCCTTCGCAATGTCGCGGTGGTACCCGATAGGCTGGCAGTCCAGAACGGCGTTCTTCGCGCGGCTCCGAACCAGGTTGTACCAGGTCTTCTTGAAACGCTCGGGAGCGGTCTCGGCCAGGGCCGCGAGCCGCTTGGCCTCCCTGTGCTTCCGCCTGTTCGCCGTCTTCCTCATGACACCCTCCGTTCGTTTGTTCCCCGCCCCCGATCCGAATCCCGCCGTCGATGTGCCGGCTCTCGGCTCCGGGGCTTTCGGCCTGTCGCTGGATCGCTCCGCGTTCGGCTC
>CAZTDY010000064.1:14947-24533 GCA_964612295.1 uncultured bacterium
GGCCTGTCGCTGGATCGCTCCGCGTTCGGCTCGCTTGCTGTTCTTTGCTCTCCGTCGAAACCGTCTCGGATTCCGATGCGGGGAAGTTTGCCACACTTCGATTTTTTACCCGTACACACACTGACAGAGCGTGCTCACGGGCGCGATTGCGGGAGCCGCTTTTCGGTGAAAGTTTCGCCGGTATTACATGGTGTTAGGGCAGGTCAGGAGGGATCAAGGGAGATGCATACCACAGCCACGTCACGACACTTCATCACGAACAAGGAACGAAAGCATGACCGGATTCAACACGACTCAGAGTAGCTGCATGTCCAGTCCGGCGTCCAGATCCAGAATACCATCGGCAGCCCCATCGCAAGCTTCGGCCCCCTGAACACCGTGCAGAACAACATGGGCAGCACGACCGCTAGAGTGCAAGACAACCACCCGATGAGGCTCGACGACAGCCGGATCGGCACACTGCATTCCATCGAGTACATCCAGGACAACCCTGGCCACACGCTCGGGCAGGTGAATCGATTCGAGCTGGTGATAGAGAATCGGCCACTGGACCTTGTTCCCGCACTGCGCCGACATGAGGACGACTGGGATCGGGATCTCTGCCAGCCTTCATAACGCGACAGGTACTCCGCGAGGGAGCCCGAGCTTTGCGACTATGATACGCCGATCTACAAGAACACCATGTACAACTTGTCCGAATACGCGGGCTATTGTCACAATTCATTTGATGACGACGAGCGATACTAGCAGTGAAGTGCATCGACTGATCTCAATCCACAACAAGCACGACCGGGAGGGGACGATCCCTCCCGGTCGTGTTGTAACACCATACCAAGCCTGATTCGGCGTCTTCTTGATCACTCCATCCACTTGGGATAGGGAGGATCGCTTTTCTTGGGCTCGCCTTTATTCTTCTGTTTATCAAACTCTGGCATCCATTCAAATTTCCGCAGTGCATACTGACGACACAGTTTACGGTCAGTATATGAAAGTTCATATTGTTCGTTGCGTTCTAATTGATATGCGTCATTGACACTATCTATATATTTACCTTTGACTTTGACTTTCTTGGGAGTGCTTGTGAATGGAAGTCGGGCTCGATCAGGGCCGTCCCAGACAGCCGAGCCGTCAATTGTCAGCAATCTCTTATAGTCGTTTCCGACACTTGTTTTCATTTTCGCCTTTGTCTTGCCCTCGGGGTCAATATCCAGGTACCCCAGAATCTCATGAACCTGATTAATTTTCCGATTGGAGGTGGGCTGGGTATGCCAGGCCGTGACCCATGCGAAGAGCATGCACGTACGAATCACACGGAAGCGGTTGATTCTGCCAAAGTGTCTCTCATTCTTCTCGACGGCTTCCTTCAGTGTAACACCGATCTTGCTGCACTCGTCTAGGATGTTGCATGCGTGATCGTACAGATCCTCTCCCTGCTTTACGATCGAGACCTCTTCCCATGCAGACAGTTCTTGATGGATCTTCTCAAGGCGCTTCGGTTCGATGATCGTATCGAAGTCGAGGATATCCGCGAACAGAGACGTCAACTCGATTTCATCGGTTTTACCCTCCTGCTCTATGATGACCGACAGTGTCCCCTCGTCATCCTCAAAGGGAAGCTGAAGAGGCTTCTTTCCGGCCTTGTCCTCGATCAGATACAGTCGATCCACGACGTCTCGAACATCAACTATCTCAATGTCTCCGTCACGACCTGCGCGGGATTGGAGAAGCCGACGGTATTGGGCAAGAGCACGCTTCAAGGCGCGGTTTGGCTCCGACGGCAAATGCTCCGTATTCGCGATATGCTCTCTGGCTTCATTCAGGCCTACGGGCTCACCTCTCCCCGCGGCAAGAAGCATGGCGACGCTCAAGGCGACGAATCCGTTGTTGACTATCTCATCCGTACCCCACAAAGACGAATAGGCTTCAAAGGCCCTTACCCTCGCGCCCCGTAGAAAGGGCAACGCAAGCATGGGGCCGTAGGGGACCTTCTTGGCCGCCCCCCATTCGAATTCCTTCACGGTGGGATCCAATACCATGCCCATGTCCACATCGGCCAGAATGATGTCCGGCATGCCGTGGTTGTGTTCCAGAATCTGTTTGGACAGCGCCTCAACCTCCGCCGCTGGTCTCAAAAGATCGACATGGTCCTCATAGAGGCTTGGCTCCAGATGGTTCTCCGGGTTGTCTTCTATCTGGATCACCTTCAATTTTCGGATCGACATGTACTCGCCCTCCTCAATAGACGTCTTCTTCGACCTTGAATAGTATGGTTACAACGAACCTGAAGTCGTATTTTCCGTCACTTCTCTTCGTGTTCCTGATCTCACCACAATCGATATAGCCTATACCTGCGTGATCTGGACCGAAAATGTCATTCGTGGTTTTGATACCATCCGGAGGAACATCAAATTCTAGCTTTCTGACCTCCACTTGGCTCTGAATGATTTCTAGGCACGCCCAGTCCCCATTCAGATCGATCGAGTACTTCAGATCGATCGTCTTTTCGCCCTTTGTATTGATGTTGGAAAGAACTTCCCGAAGGAGCGCATACACCCAAACGAACCTATTGGCCGAAACAGCGGCCTCCAGATAATCTTCGAGAAATACTAAAGACGACCGATCCTCTTCCGGAATGAGCTCGAGAATGCCGCTCTCTAGCTCTTCTGGGCTCCATACCGGAGAATAAAGTATTGTGAATTCTTTTCTGCGTTCAGAAATCTCAGAAAGCGCCAACTGGAGAACGGCCTCGATAGTCGTTTTGTAAGACCTCCGATGCAACGGAAGGAGACGCTGTTTCATTTTTCTGTTCCGCTTAATCTGATCGGGTGCCTGATCCACGGCGAACTGGATGGCGCACGCCGTCGCGTTTGTCAGCAACAAGCGTCGACGAGCCCTCGAAAAAACCTCTTTCGTATCGCTGAACGCGTCGAACTGGTTTTTCTTCAGATACTTAACGCCAAGCCTAACATCTCGCATGATCGGGGTAGTATGATTCTTAATCTCATGAGCAAGATTTCGAGTCTGCATGAGAAATCGTTCTCTCTGCTCGGCCACCGCCTGGTGTCGCATGACGAGGTCACCGGAGGCTAGCTGGGGAAAGACGAAGTGCCCGAGCGACTCCCAGACCAGGATCTCCCGATCGTTCAGGGGCCGATTGCTGCAGACGCTGATGACCATTCTCGACGAGGAAGACGTGTCGCCATCATCATTGCCCGCGGCGATGGTGATGGGCAGACTCAGGAAAGCGCTCCCCCCCCAGCAAGAGTAGCTGCGAAGGAGATGGTAGGTCCCCGCTTTGGCGCATGATTCGAGATCTATGGTCGCATCGTTCCCGCGCATTCGCATCCAGCGCTCGATGATGTCATCCGGCAGGCTGAAATTCCAAAGCTCCCTGTCGAGGGGGAGCTCACACAGGAGGTCGTTGCGGGTCGCCTCCGAGGGCGTTTCGGGAGGTAATCCGATCGTCTCCAGCACATCCGCTTCCAACTTGAAATAGTCCACCGGCATCGATTCGTCGGAAAGGGCGGACCAGACGACGCCCAAGGGGCGGGGGCGGCCGGCCCCATGCAGGAGAAACTGGTTCCAGGTGTAAACGCCTCGGTCCTGCAGTTTTCGAGTTAGATCTGCGTACTCCTGCCAGGCTCGTTGCCAGCTTGAAGAGATCAGGTCGAGCCGTTGCTGATCGGTCTGGGATTTATCTCGGTAAATCACGGGAGCCTGATCCGCTCTGCTTGCCGTTTCGGTGGTCTTGGTACGTGAAATCCGGGCCAACAAATCGTTGGAAGTGGTGACCAGCTTCGGATTCATGATCACAGTGAACAACCTTTTGATGTGATCTTCGATTCGTTCCGGGATATTGAAAACCACGTACACGACATCGTCGAAAAGGTGATCCAGTTCCTCCATGGAATGCTCATCGAGGTCGATGTGCCCCGCGAGCAGACGCGCGATCCGATCGGTCCGCTCATGCACAGAACCGCCGGAAGACGCGGCCTCGACAACGGACGAGAAAAGATACCTGATATTCGTCGCATTACGAAACGGGCTCATGGCGCTCCCTCTGGGATCTCGTTCAGATCATACGGTCATGCCCAGGCGCTGTGTCTCGTACTGGATGTCCAGGTTGGCCCCAAAGGCCGCATTATACTGCATGAGCGACCTCTTCTGGTCATCACCGTGGCCAAGCAGGATTTCCGTGATTCCACCCTCTCCACCTTCGGTGGCATCCTGAAGACGCACCTTTGAACACGCATCCAGGACTTCCCCCCCGATCTTGAATTGTCTCAATTCCCTTTCGAAGATTTTTTTGACCAGGCCGGGCTTTCCACCGTACTCGGCGAGGTTCTGCCCGGGGATCGAGATCAAGTGGGCCAGCAGGTGTGGCTCGTAATAGGGACATTCCAGATCCAGATCCTTGGCCAAAAACGGTTTGATCATGCGGCTGCCGGCGTGCTTGGCGAGACCGGTCCCAAGCGCCTTGTTATATTTCCCTCGGTCGTGGGGATGTCCCCACACCAATCGTATTCGAGCCCCGTGGCCAGTCATCACGGAGGGTTTAATAATCTGCAACTTGTTCTCGAGACCCGTTACGGGGTTGGTACATGTCCAGTCACCATAATCACCGATCGCCTCGTTCACGGCTTCGCCGCAGAACGCATACGTTTCACCGGCGCTGGACAGGGCGCGTCCGAGCAGGAGCATGCCGACGGCACAGTACACATTGAAGAGGTGATAGCACTCCGACATCTCGACTGCCGCCCCGAAGGCGTCCAGAACCGTTGACGGATCGACGTTGATTTCGTGATGTTCCAGATCGAGCAATGATGCGAAGCGCTTCGCCATGGCCAAGTCGGCCCCCCGCCCATCAATGGCGAGCGTATAGGCTCGAACCCGATAACCGCAAACGCGGAGTGCAAGTGCGACGGTGAAGCTGTCCAGCCCGCCGGACAGCAGAACCGGCACAGGGTCGCTTCCGGCGCGCGCATCGGCCCTTCTCTTGACTGTCTCCAGTAAAAGGCTCCTGACTGCGCCCGGAACTATCGCATGTGTACTGTACGTGAATTGAACCGCCTGATTGGTCACTTCTTGCTCGAAGTCACGGAACACTTCCCGAGAAGCGGGACGCATCGCCGACGTGACACGTCCCGGCTCCACGCGCCCCATGTCTATGACCTGGACGTGGCTCTGAGGAAAGGCACGCATATAGGTGTACGAGTACTCATCACCGGCCGCCCTCTGGATATCGCCGATCCGATTCGCCACATACACCGAATTCGGGCTGAACAGGATATGATACGGCGTTTCGCCTATCCAATCCCGAGCCAGAAAGAGTTCATCCCGTTCGGTGTCAAAGTAGGCGGCCGCGAATCGGCCGTTGACGGCCTTTAAGAACTCATGCTTGTACTTTTTGAATCCACGATAGAGATATTCGTCAAGCCATTCCGGCTCCACGGCCGACTCCGGCCCACGCCAAGGAGAATTGTCATCGCCGATCCTGAACCGTCTGTTCAGGTCTGCAAGGTTCCAGATCGCGCCACGTCTTATTCGAAGATCTTTAAGCATTCATCTCTCGCTTCGGAACAACCTTGATTCGTTGGTATCTCAGAAGATTCAGCGCTCCACACGCGGGAACAACAAGGACCCCGACACGAGCAACACCGCCTGGACGATGAGCGCAGCCACGGGCGCCCCGAAACTCAACGGCATCGGGTTCGCAACCGCGCCGGTCTCCAGGAGGAGCAGCACCAGACCGCCGCCAGCCAGCGCCGCAACGGCTCCGGCGCGGGACGCTCGACTCCAGGCCAGCGGCCCGAGGGTGGGCACCAACAGCAGCAGGGCGATTCCGGTCCCCTTGCTGGCGAGCTTCACGATACTGCCCTGCGCCTCCGGCAGGAAGGCCAAAACCGTCAGAAGACTCACGAAAACGATCACGACCCAGCGCCCGATCTTGCGCTCGAGACCGGAGTCGATCCTGCCTCCGCGAAGAGGCCGTACGATATCCCTCACGACCACGGACGAAGCCGACAGGAGCTGGGAGTCGATCGTGGACATGCCGGCCGCGAAGACGGCCACCATGAGCAGCGGCAGCCCGTAGGCGAAGAACTCCCTGAAGATCGTGGGCACGAGTCTGTCGGAATCAGCGATATCGCTCATGAACCCGATTCCCAGGGTTCCCATGAGCAGGGAGGGGATCGCGATCAGCACCAGGGCCAGCACGGTCCCCAGAACGATGCTCTTGGACAGGGCTTCCCGCGACTTGGCCATGTACGCTCTCTGCCACATGTGCGGGAGAAGGATGTATCCGAAGGTCCAGATGATCATCAAGGTTATCGGTGACCCGATCTTGGAGGGATCGAAGGTGAACGCCTCCGGCTTGACGGTGATCGATTCGGCCCAGCCGGAAATCGGTCCGCCCGCCTGCTTCAGAACAATGGTAACGCCGATCAGCATGACCGCGCCGAACATGCACGCCTGTAGGATGTCGGTCCATACGATGGCCCGCATTCCACCCAGATAGGTGTATATCGCGATTCCCAGGATGGCGAAGACGATGCCGACCCAGTAAGGCGCCGCGCCACCCGTCGCCGTCGTGAGCGCCTTGCCGATGCCGACCAGCTGGATCAGGCAGTAGGGGATGAGGGCCAACAGGCTGATGATCGCCACCAGGAATCTCACGGCGCTGCTCTTGTAGAAGTCGGCCAGCAGATCGCCGGGCGTGATATATCCGTTCTCCTTGCCCAGCGTCCACAGCCTGCGGCCGATGAACCACAGGAGCATGGGACTCGCCACGACGAGAACGCCGTGCGGCAGATACCATTTCACGCCGATGTTGTAGTAGAACCCCGGAGATCCGAGGAAGGCGAACGTGCTCATCCAGGTCGCGAACAGGGTCAGGCCTAGATGGACCCACGATAATGATCGACCGGCGATGAAGTAGTCTTCTGATGAGTGCGTGGAGGTTCTATGGGCGCGTACACCAAGGAAGAGGCTGAAGGCTATGTACAGGAACGCTGTCAGGAGGATTGCGGTTGTCATCGTCAATTCCCCCCTTCGGCTTCAGTGTGTTCTTCTCGACACCACGGCAGGAAGATCCTCCGGTAGGCGACGATGGACAGGGCCGTGAAGCCGAGGAAACAACCCGTCAACCAGAATATTGCGGCAGGAACGCCCCATATGACCGTGACGGAGTTGAAGGCCAGGCCGGACGCCGGCACGAGACAGGCCAGAATCAGGACCAGATAGCAGGCCGGCAGCCAAAGGGGCGTGCGACGGGAATCGTTCACTTCTATAACCTCCCTGAGAGTGGGGCGTTGTGTCACAATTAGTAGTTTAAGCGGCCTGATTTCCGGGGCCTGACAAGGGGTGACAGTGCTTCACCCGTTGGCGATAAGGCAGGGTAATTGATTTGTTTACAATGGGCTAGATAAAATCACTCCATCTGGACGCACCCGGGACCCTTGCTTGTTTCCATGCCATATCTGATCGCCCCCTCGGCTGCGGGGGCCGGGCGCTCCATCATCGTGTAGGTCCCGAGGGTGGAATGTGTCGAATGGGATCGATACCTCGATCGCCGAATACTTCCAGATACTCTTTCCAGGCCCCTTCCCAGGCCCAGGAACAGTTCTCGAGCCAATCGCATCGGCTGCACACGCCAGGAGGGGATGTGTCCAGGTTGCGGACTTTTATCGATTGTGGGGAGATGTAAACCATCTCCCTGGTCATCTCCTTCCACCCCACGCTGAAATGGGACCAGTATTGGGGGTCTACCGCACAATTGGGAATCACATAGACCGCAACAGCCTTTCCCACCGATTCCGCAACATCCAAGGCGTGCTCGAGGTGCTGTTGAAGAACGTCGTATTCCACGGCCAGCGATGAATAGTTCTCCCGGGCCCGCCCCCTGCCGATAAGACCGTGGATCGATGTCCAGGCGCGAGGAAATCGGGCGTCACACAACCTCACGAATTGGTCTAAATCCCGATAGTTGTGCTTGGTGACGATCGTCTTGACACAATACTCCAGCCCGGTCGAGTCGACATGATCAAGTCCGCGGAGTGTCTGCTCAAAGCTCCCGCGCACACCCGTGACTCCATCGTGAACTTCCGCCGTATGCCCATAGAGCGTGACCATGGTCCGATCCAAGCCTGCATCGATAAGTCTCGAAATCAGCTCGCGATCAACAAACTGCCGGCCATTCGTGAGCAATGTGATATCGGATGCATATCCGCCCTTGATGTGTTCGATGATCTCGACGAGGTCGTTTCGCAACGTCGGTTCACCGCCGCTTATCTCGACCATGTCCGTGTCGGCCAGATCAACGTCCTCGAGCACGCCCCTCAGCGTATCCATGCTGATGGATCCGGTCTCATCATCCCTGGCCGCACACGAGATGCAGTGATTGTTGCAATCATAGTCCAGCACGAGAAAGACCTTACGCATCTTCTCTCCTCGAATGCGTGTGATAGCAGTACAGGCGCTCTGTCGCACAAGATGTCCCGGTGGAAATGCCAACATGCGAGACCTCGAAGCCTCCGGCTGACAATCCCATCCGGTCTGCGGTCATATTCAAGCATCGCCTGATATCTGGGGAATCATGGACGAGCCTGCATGTGTCAACCCGCGTATTATCCACCTGGAAGAAGGCCGAAACTCCAGTTGGCCGATCGTTGTCCACTGAAACACGAAGAGAGGTTGTCGAATCAAGAAACGCATTCCTCTCAACACATGCATTCAACCATTCGGAATAATTGCCGTGGTTCCCTGCAATATCGATTAGCGAATTCAAATCCTCCCGGGATGGCCGGTCTTCTCTGAAGTAGATCTTGACTCCGTGGATTCCCTTGGACGTGAAGTCTTCACAAATTGTACACGGCATTGGGTTCATGGCATCGAATAGATCGTTGTTCCTTAGGTCGATATTCCTGCCGAGCGCCTCACTTACATATTGTTCGATCTCCCTCACGCCATTGAACACCTCCGGCAATCTCAATTGATAGAATTTGAATCGAAAAATGGGCTCACAGTCGAAAGCGACAGCAAAATGACGACCCCCCGGTAAAGCCCGGAGCTGACGATCGTAGTTGAATACTTTTCTGAAGACATGCCGAACTTGATCGTGGTTTGCAATATTAAAAAAGCCGCACCTCTCGGCGCGGCATCCTCTTACATCACTTGTGCAAGAATATTCAACCGAATCGGAATTCGAGCGACCCCGACGGCTGCCGTATACGGCAAGACAGATATCCTCAACCAACTGCCGGTACATCACCATAATTCGGCTGGGGACCTGAAGGGCCCCTCGGCTGGGTGCTCTCTAGTACCAGTTGCCCGGACCCAGGCCGATATTCCTTGCCTGCTGATCGCCGGGGGAATACTTGACCGGGAATTCGATGTATTTATTCAGCTTCTTCGACCAGACGCGAACGGTTGTCTGTTTTGTTTTCATGCTGCATCCCTTATCTCGGTAATCCATGACCAAGCTCTTTGTAATTAGATCACATTGAAACCATGGCTGTCAACAGGAAGCTAGACCGAGGCATTTGCGATGAAGCCCCTCCCTGTGGAACAAGACCCGCAAAAAGACGGA
>CAZTDY010000065.1:0-23893 GCA_964612295.1 uncultured bacterium
AATGATGTCAGAAATCGATCAGATTCCGGCGCGGATGACCTTTTGTCTAGGGACACCCATCTCGGCCAACCCGGTTTGACGAACTTCCGAATGAGAAACGGCACCATCGCCACCAGAAACGCGCCGATGGCCACGATGATCCACAGGATTGGGAGGTGGGTCATGGAAGGACTTGGTTCGGCACGGGCCACACCCGGAAACAGAAGCACGATCAAGAGAAGGGCTGAAGTTCGGGACGCCGGAGTCCTGAGTGATTTCATCACACCCTCCTGGCCGCGGACTCTCAGTTCTCACCTCGGGTCAATCGTTCAAACTCCCTGTGCCCTCGCAGAGGCGCGAGGTCCGGATCCTCACGGGCCGCCTCCATCCGCGAATACCCGTGCTCGCGCGCGGCCGTCAGTGCCTCGAGCGCCCCTTCCAGGTCCCCGGCGCGAGCCAGGGCGCAGGCCAGGTTGTACCTCAGTCGACCATCGGGATCGGCGGCATCACGAATACCATCGCGGAGCAAGCGGGCGGCGCCGGCGGCGTCATCCATCCGCAATCGCGTCATCGCGCGCTTGAGGTAGTGCTGCGCGGTGGGTTCGAGGCCCAGCGCCGCGGCTCGTTCGAAGGCGGAATCGGCAGCGGGCCAATCCTGTTCGGCGACGGCCACATCACCCCTGAGCGCCATCAACACGGGCTCCGGCTGCGCTGCACGCGAAGCCTCGATCATCCGCCGCGCCTCGGGGTAGAGACCGAGTTGCGACGCCGCTCTGACCTGGACCGCAAGGGCCTCGGTGGAAGCTGCGGGGCGCCCCAGTCCGTGTCGGCGAAGCTGCCCCACCGCGGCGGTCCACTTCGCCCAGGAGGCTTGATCGGCCGGAGGCGCCAGACGTGCGCCTTCCTTCATCCGCTCCTCGGCTTCGCCGAAGCGTCTCAGCCGAATCAGGGTCTGCGCTTCTTTCCAGATCAGTCGCGCCGAGGAGGTCTGCGCGGACGCGCGGCGGTAGACTCCCAAGGCCGCATCGAAGCGGCCCAGGTCGCTCAGGGCATCACCGCTGTGCTCGAGCGCCACGGCTGTCTGCGAACCCGCTTCGAGGTGCTTGCCCAGCCAGATGAGCGCTTCCTCCGGACGGTCCAGTTCGAGCAGCGCCCGTCCCATCGCCAACGTGGAGGCCGGGTCTTCGCCGCGCTCCATGTGTCGCGTCAGCCAGAAGAGCGCCTCCTCTGCTCTCCCGACCTTCAGCAGGGCGAGGCCCATGAGATAGGTCGCCGTGTGATTGTCCGGGTAGGCGGCGAGCAGAGCGTCGAAGGCCGGGATCGCGTCCTCGGGCCGCCCCTCGGCAATCGCCAGCTTGCCCTCCTCGAAGTACTCGTGATAGGCGATCCTGGTCTTCGGATCCGGCAGGCTGTCAGCAGGGGGGGCCTTCCCCGTTCCGCCCGACCAGACGTAGCCGAGGCTGGCGAGCTTCTCGGCCACGGCGGGATCGATCGATGCCTCCGATGGCACATCCTGACCAGAGCCACCGCGCAGTCGGGCATTGCGCAGGCGCTTCTCGAGCTCCGCTGCCTTGTCCCCAAAGTCGGCGATACAGTTGCGCCGTTCCCCCGGATCTTCGGTCAGGTTGTACAACTCGGGCACCGGGGCCTGGATGTACTTCCATGATTCCGTTCGCCAAGCGTAGAGCGGACTCCACTCATAGCTGTAGTAGGGGTACATGGTCTCCGCATACAGGCCGAGGCGTTCGGGGGGCTGGCCGCCGGTGAGCAAACCGCGCAGGGATTGTCCGGCGATTCCCTCCGGAACGGACACGTTCACGAACTCGAGGATCGTGGGCGAGACGTCCACGCATCCAACGAGGGATTCCACCCGGCGCGGCGATGCGTCTCCCGGGAGTTTCCACAGGAATGGGACTCGCAGGCATTCCTCGTAGAGGAAGATGCCATGCTCCTCTTCGCGATGGTCGCCCCGGCCCTCGCCATGATCGGCCAGGACGATGACGTGTGCGTCGTCGTAGATGCCTCGCCGCCTCAGTTCATCCAGAAGCTCGCCCAGGCCGGCATCCATGCTACTGATCTCTGCATCGTAGGGGGTGCCCCGGGTAGCCGACGCGAACGGCTCGGGCGGTTCGTACGGGCTATGGGGATCGAAGTAGTGGACCCAGAGGAAGAACGGCTGCTCAGGGGCGTTCTCGATCCATTCCAGCGCGCGGCGGGTGGTCTCAGGGGCCGGCCGCTCTTCGGCCACCAAGTCATCGTCGTAGATCTCGAACCCCTGCGCCAGGCCGAACTGCCGGCTCAGCACAAAGCAGCTCACGAAGGCCGCGGTTGTGTAGCCGATCCCCTGAAGATCCTCGGCCAACGTTTGCATGGAGGGGTCCAGCACAAAGGCGCCGTTGTTGTGCACCCCATGTTCGAGCGGCGTGTGTCCCGTGAGGATGGAGGCGTGGGAGGGGAGGGTCAGCGGAACGGTTGTGATCGCATTCGAGAAGAGCACCGACTTCTGCGCGAGACGATCCAGATGCGGGGTGCTGGCTCGCTCGGAGCCGTAGCAGCCCAGGTGATCGGCGCGGGTTGTATCGAGCGTGATGAGGATGATGTTCGGCGGAGCCTTGGTGAGCGCGCAGTGCAGGGAAACCGCAGCGGCGATCAAGAAGACAAGTCCCCCGAGCACCCGGCGCGGGCGCCGGGAGGGTGGCCGCATCATCTGAACCTGCACAAGGTGAAGAATCTTCATCCACGCCACTATGCAGAGGTCTCCGCAGAGGATCAAGACCCTTGCGCCGCGGACCGCTACTGCCGGTCCTTCTTGGCCTCGTCGATCTTTCCCAGCAAGCGCTCCAGACGACCCTCGGGCTCGGAGAAGAACACCTCTTGAAACGTCTCGGGTTTGAGCGCATGGCGGAAGAACTCGACCACCGGGAACTTCAGCTCCCAGCAGACCAGTGCGCGGCGGCAGGGAAGCCCGTCGTTGAGTTTCCTGCAGTAGCCGAAGGTCACCCCGCCGCCCAACATCGGGCAACGGGGGACCTCCAGGTGATCGAACGCGTTATGCGACATGACGGCATCAGCCCAGTTTCGGCAGCCCTTTGATAGCATCCAGCGCCCGCTGAATCTCCTCCTGGGGCAGCTCATGATGTTGGAGCTTCCCGGCCAGGTAGGCATCGTAGGCGCCAAGATCCACGAGCCCATGACCCGACCAGCTGAAGAGGATCGTTTTCTCCTTGCCCTCTTCCTTGGCCTTGCGGGCAACGTCGATGACGGCGGCGATGGCGTGGTTTGTCTCAGGCGCGGGGATGAAGCCCTCGTTGCGCGCGAAGGTGAGCCCGGCCTCGAAGGTCTCGAGCTGATGATAGGCCCGAGGTTCGACGAGCCCGGACTTGATCGCGTGACTCACCATCGGAGCCATCCCGTGATAGCGCAGGCCGCCGGCGTGAATCGGCTGGGGCACGAAGTCATGTCCCAGCGTATGCATGGGCAGCAGGGGCGTCGTCTGGTTGGTGTCGCCGAAGTCGTAGGCGTAAGGCCCCTGGGTCAGCGTGGGACAGGAGGTGGGTTCGGCCGCGATGACCTCCACCTTCTTGCCCGCGATCTTGTCGGCGAGATAGGGGAACGACAATCCGGCGAAGTTGGATCCGCCGCCGGCGCACCCCACCACCACGTCCGGGTACTCGCCCAGCGCTTCCATCTGCTTCTTGGTTTCCAAACCGATCACGGTCTGGTGCAGGAGAACGTGATTGAGCACGGAGCCGAGGGAGTAGCGTGTGTCTTCGCGCTGCACGGCCATCTCGACGGCCTCGGAGATCGCGATGCCCAGGCTACCGGGCGTGTCCGGATCCTTGGCCAGGATCTTGCGCCCCGCCTCGGTGGTGTCGGTGGGGGAGGGGACACACTCAGCGCCCCAGGTCAGCATCATGATCCGCCGGTACGGCTTCTGCTCGAAAGAGACGCGCACCATGAAGACCTTGCACTCCAGCTCGAACAGCTGGCAGGAGAAGGCCAGCGCCGAACCCCACTGGCCGGCGCCGGTCTCGGTCGTGAGGCGCTTCACGCCGAACTCTCTGTTGTAGTAGGCCTGCGCGACGGCCGTGTTCGGCTTGTGCGAACCGGCGGGCGAAACACCCTCGTTCTTGAAGTAGATTTTGACGGGACACCCCAGCGCCTTTTCCAGTCTGTCCGCGCGGTAGAGCGGTGTTGGCCGCCACATCTTGTAGACGCCCAGAATCTCTTCGGGGATGTCGACCCAGCGTTCCGGCGTAACTTCCTGTTCCACCAGGTTCATCGGGAAGATGGGTGCGAAATCTTCCGGCCCCGGCGGTTTGCCCGTCCCGGGGTGCAGCGGGGGAGGCATGGGCGTTGGGAAGTCGGCATTCAGGTTGTACCACTGAGTCGGTATGAACTCCTCCCCGAGGAAGATCTTCTTTACGGCCATGGTTCTCCTCCGCTTTGTGAGACATGAGGTTACGGACTTCAAATGTCGGCCGATGGAGGAGACAACTTCAGCCTTCGGCAGGGATGATCGGGGGGGACAGGAGCGGCTTTGCGGTCAGGTCGGTCAATCCTGAGACAAGTAGTCGATGACCACCAAGGTGAGGTCATCACCTCTTCGCCGCCCTTCCCATGCAGAAATCTCGGCAAGCAACTGATTGGCAAACGAGGTGGCAGGCGTCCCCCCACTCGCGGCCAGCATCTGCTGTAGCCGCGTCTCCCCGAACTGCTCCTGGTCGCGGTTGGCTGCCTCCGTGATTCCGTCGGTGTACATCACGATGCGATCTCCGGCGGTCAGGGAGTAGCTTGTTGTCCCGTAGTCCGCATCCGGAAACGGTCCGAGCATCAGGCCGTTCTCCTCGATGCACACGATGTCGCCCCCGCCGGAGGGACGAATCAGGAGGGGAGGATGGCCTGCGCCCGCGTAGGAGAGCCGACCGGACTTCGAGTCGATGACCGCATAGCCGGCGGTCACGAATTGACCTTCCAGCTGTCCGCCCAGGGTCCGGTTCAGTCCTCGGAGAACCGCCGCAGGGTCTCGCGCCTGGTCTGTCTGGGCCAGAAACGCCACCTTGACCATCGAAGCGATCAGTGCGGCCCCGACACCGTGGCCGGACACGTCGGCGACGAGAACCCCCACGCAATGCGGATCAATGATCGCGAAGTCGTAGAAATCTCCGGCCACCTCGGTCATCGGTTCATAACGGCTGGCGATGTTGAGCCCGGAAGCGCGGGGAGCGCTGCGGGGGAGAATCGAGGCCTGGATCTTCCTGGCGGTGTTCATCTCCTGCCTCACAGCGGCCAGGCGCTCTTCTTTGATGAAGAAGGTCCGAATGACCAGCACCAGAACCACCGCGGTGCTGTGAAAAATCGTGGTGCGGGCCCACTCGTTGTGGAAGTTCAGCGAGAGGATCTGAAGATCCCGCAGAGCCTCGAGGACGAAGTACATCACGCCGGCCATGCTACAGACGGCCACGATTCGTTTGGCGCGGCTCTTGCGGCGTTCCGGCCGCACGACGTTGACGAAGATCGTCAGGAGAACCACTGCGTTCAGCAGATGGTTGGTGAGAACGAGGGATCGACCCGCCGAGAACCCCAGGTGTGACACCAGGGCCACACCGGCGAAGGTCGTGTACCCCCAAGTTGCCAGGCGGAGAGAAGAACGCCACCCGCGTCCAAGGTAGTGGACGGTCGTGGCGAAGGCGGTGACGGTGAGTAGGTAGGTCAGGATCGATCGCACGGTGTCCCAGGAGTCGGTGGATCCACCCAGCACCTGGCGGACGGCGGTTGCATCGACCAGAAACCGCAAGCCCACCAAGACGCACAGGCAGCCGAAGGACCCCATCGCCACGTCGCGCCGGTCTCGCCGCAAAAGCGCGAGCGAGAGAGCCACCAGCCCGGTGGCCAGAATCACGGCACCCAGTGTCAGATATCCCAGATCGAGCAACTGAGCCGAGTCCTGATCTCCAAACACGATGGCCCCCAATGAACGCAATCTTCGCGATCGCCAGCCCCCAGAGTCGGTCCCGACCGGCAGATAGGTCAAGGATTCAACACCGTGGCGCTGATGATGCAACAAAGCTGCGCACAGCGGACTGCCAGACCGCTGGTAGGCGGAATTGGCCGGGGAATTCCGTCTCTTGGGGCTGTTTATCCACTTACATACTAGACTATTGGTCCTCCGGCCGAGTGCCGATATGTGCTATAATTGTCGTGTCTATCCTAGCTTGGTGTTCCAAAGCTTGGCTGGCAGCAGACGGAAGCAAGGACAAGGACGACCAACCACGCCGCGACGCCCGTTTTACTGGCGTACACGGCCAGGGAGTGTGTCATGAGACTAGGATCCCTATTTATCCTCCCCGTTCTCGGTTTAGTTCTCACCGGCGCGGCATCCGCTGCGACATTCGTAGGCCTAGGCCCGGGCGCTGACGAATCCGGTGACTTGGTCATGGTCGACGTGATCAATCAGAGCACCGAGACGATAACTCTCGATTACCAGCTTTCGGGATTTGTCCTCGATCCGGTGACGATCGATGGGCAGACCTTCTACCAGGTCAGTCTCGGCAATGAGAGCAAGATGCTCACCGCCGGGAGCCCGGAGCTGCCCGACGTTTCGCGCAGTGTGATCATTCCTGATCAGCTGGCGATGAACGCGCGGGTTGTCGATGCGAGCTATCAGGAGTTCACCGACATCGATGTCGTGCCCTCGAAGGGCAACCTCACGCGTGACATCGATCCGGCGAGCGTTGCGTATGAGTTCGGCAGCATTTATCAGCAGGGCGGCTACTTCCCCGGCGAGCTGGTCGAGCAGGGCGATCCCTACATTCTGCGCGACTACCGCGGGCTGGTCCTGACGATCAATCCGATTCAGTACAATCCGGCCACGCACACGCTGCGCGTCTATGAGCATGTGCAGATCGAGCTGGAGCCGGCAGGCGTGGGTGCGATCAACACGATCCAGCGCGCGACGAGTGCCCCGGACCACTGCCATCCCGAGTTCGACAAGCTCTACGCCACGCAGTTCATCAACTACGACGGCGGCTTCGCCCGCTACGCTCCCATTGATGAAGTTGGTGAGTTGATCATCATCTCGGCCGATGCGTACGGCGCCGCAATGCAGCCCCTCATGGACTGGCGGAACCAGATGGGGATTCCCACGACGCTGTTCCTCAAGTCGGAGGTGGGAACGACCGCCTCGCAGATCGGCGCATTCATCCAGAACTACTTCGACAGCCACGATCTGGCCTTCGTGCTGCTCGTGGGGGATTCCGGCGACATCCCGTCCTACCAGAACGGCGGCGCGCCGGCTGATCCGGTCTACGCCCTGGTCGCTGGATCCGACAACTACCCCGACATCTTCATCGGGCGGCTGGCAGCCGACAACGTGTCGCAGGTGGCGCTTCAGGTCGAGAAGATCGTGGAGTACGAGTCCCTGGCCCAGGAAGGGGTGACCTGGTACCACAAGGGTATCGGGATCGGCTCCGAGCAGGGTGCCGGATACGGCGATGACGGTGAAGCTGACTGGCAGCACATCGACAACATCCGTGCCGACCTCCTGAACTTCACCTGGACCGAAGTTGACCAGCTCTACGCCATCTACGGCGCAACGGCCGCTCAAGTGGCCAACGCGGTGAACGAAGGCCGGAGCTTCATCAACTACTGCGGTCATGGAAGCACGACCGCCTGGTCGACGACCGGCTTCAGCGTCAGCCACATCAACGCCCTGACGAACTTCGAGAAGCTGCCCTATATCGTCTCGGTGGCCTGTGTCAACGGCGCGTTCCAGCACACCGGCACTTGCTTCGCCGAAGCCTGGATGTGGGCCGAGCAGGCCGGTTATAACACCGGTGCCGTCGGCATCTACGCGTCCACGGTCAATCAGCAGTGGGCGCCGCCGATGTGCGGCCAGGACGAGGTAACGGACGTGCTCGTCGCCGAAGAGAAGCGTGCCTGGGGCGCACTCTGTTTCAGCGGCTCCTGTCAGATGATGGACGAGTATGGCAGCAACGGCATCTCCGAGTTCAAGAACTGGCACGTCTTCGGCGATCCGGCCTTGCGCATTCGCTCGGATGAGCCGGCAGAGCTGACGGTCACGTACGATGACGTGATCGAGCCCGCGGCGACGACCTATCCGGTCACCGTCGATGGCATCGGCGGTGCGCTGTGCGCGCTCAGCAAGGACGGCGAGTACTTGGGTTCGGCCTTCACGGATGGGTCAGGATACGCGGAGATCGTGGTGGTGGGCGACTTGCCCGAGGATACGGTTACCTTGACGGTCACCTACTTCAACCATCACGCCTTTGTGACCGAACTCAATGTCGGCGAGCCGCTCATTCCGACGCTGGTTCTCGACCCGACCGAGTTCACCTGTTACGTGCCGCTGGGTGAGACCCACGTCGAGTATCTCAACATCACCAACCTGGGGATGGAAGGATCGATGCTCGAGTATACGCTCGTGGTCTCTCCGTTGATGATCAATCCCTGGGTGACGTTCAACCCTTCGAGCGGCGAGGTGGGCTACAACGAGACCGACGTGATCGAGGTCACGATCGATACCAACGGACTCGAGTTCGGAACGCATGAGGCCGGGATCGCGGTCAACAGCAATGCGGGCCGGGTGCTCGTGCCGATCACCCTGATCACCGCGGACTACTCGGATGCGCAAGATCGCAGCGGCCTTCCGGCGCAGCTCTTCCTGGCGCCGGCGACGCCGAACCCGCTTCAGAGTTCGACCACGATCACCTTCGGCCTGCCGCAGACGAGTGAGGCCCATGTCGGCGTGTACGACATGAATGGCCGTCTCGTGCGGACATTGGCTTCCGGCACGATGGAAGCGGGCTACCACAATCTGACCTGGGACGGTCTCGACACGGCCGGCAATCCCACGAATGGTGGAGTCTACTTCTACACCGTGAATTCGGAGAATCAGAGTCTCTCCGGAAAGGTGATGGTACTTCGCTAGGTCGAATCTAGTTACGCTACACATCGGC
Organism: uncultured bacterium; assembly: GCA_964612295.1. Taxonomy (GTDB): domain Bacteria; phylum Eisenbacteria; class RBG-16-71-46; order CAIMUX01; family WJJG01; genus CAYQJL01. The sequence continues at coordinate 8,958 of CAZTDY010000065.1, forward strand.
CGGCATCCCAGCGGGGTGCCGGCCGGTTTCATAGGCGGCGATGCACGCGAAGCTGCAATCGGGCGCTCTCGCTACAGAAACCCCTGCTGACGGTACCAGTCGTAGGCTCTCTGGATCGCCGCGTCGAGGTCCGTGGCCCGGTACCCGAGCTCGCGTTCCGCCCGGCCCGTATCGAGCGCCTGTCCGTGCCTGCTCATTCGGATTCCCGCCATGGGGAAGAGGGGGCGGGTCCGGGTGAGGAAGGCGATGACCTCCGTGACCATGCTCACGGCCTCCGCCAGACGAATCGGAAAACCGCGGGTGGGCGCGGGAACGCCGGCGATCAGGGCGCAGCGCTTGAGCAACTCGTCGCTCGCCATGTTCTCGCCGCCGAGGATGTAGCGCTCTCCATTCTTGCCCCGCTCGGCAGCCAGGACGATCCCTTCCCCGACATCCTGGGTGGGCACCGCGTTGAGGACCCCTGGGATGTAAGCTGGTATCTGGCGCTTGGCCAGGGGAACGAGCAGCTGGGCGGTGGTTCGGTTGGCATCGAGGGCATCGATGCAGAAAGTCGGATTGACGATCACGACCTCGCACCGCCCCTGCGCACCGGATGCCGCCCGCTTGGGCGATGCCGCGGCGGCAAAACGCGCCATCTCCTCGAGCGTCTGCTTCAGGTCGAAGTAGGGAGCACTGTCGCGGATGGGATGATCGGTGTCCTGCTCGCAGGCCGGTCGGGAATGGGGCGCGGGGCGCCCATCGGGACCCGTGGGCAGCCCGATCGTCGTCACGCTGCTCACATACACCAGTCGGGTCACGTGGGGCGAGGCGGCCGCAGCGTCCAGCACGTGCTGCATTCCCTTCCTTGCACCGTCGATCAGCTTCGCCTTGCCGAAGTAGCGTGTGGGGTAGGGGGCGGCCGCATGGAGTACAACATCGCATCCGTCCATTGCCTCGATGAGCGAAGGAGGATCCATGAGATCGCCTACGGCACGCTCGACCTGCAGACCGGCGAGATTGCGAAGGTCGCTGGTGGAACGGACGAGGGCTCTGACGGCGATGCCCCGCTTCAGACAGGCGCGCACGGCGTGGGCACCGATCATCCCGGTCGCTCCCAGGATAAGCGCGCGGGAGAACGTCTGTGATTGGGCAACCGCATTCATGGAGTACAGCCTAGCGGGCGCCGCCGCCGGAGGGAAGCGCTGAACCAACCCGCGTGCAACCGGCCATTGAAACAGCGGCCCTCCGGCGGCACACTGGACAGATGAATCCGGCACCGCCAATACCAGGTCACCGGGGAGAGGATGCTCCACGCGTGCACCGTCTTTCGAAGCCGTGGCAGCTGCGCTTCGATCACCGGTCCAGTGAGATCCGCCTTCTGGTCCGGCTGGGCGAGCCTGCTGCTTCCGCCCAGCTCAGGGCCGTCTGGCGGACCTCTGCCGAGGGTGATGAAGGGCCGCGCGCCCCCTCGATTCCCGCCGCGCTGGGCGCCACACCGCTGGGGCCCGACATCTTCGTCGCGCGTTTCGCGATCCCCGCGGGGCCTTCCGGCGGACGCTGTGAGATCTGCTGTGGGGATGAGGCATTGCCGGAGATTACCGTGCGGCCGGAACCTGTGGGCGATGAGCCCTGGCGGTTTCTCATCGCATCCGACTACCAAAACGATCCGGGCGCCGACCTCACGGTGCAAGCCATCGATCGGTTTCATCGCAAGCAGCCGTTGCAGGGCCTCCTCTTTCCGGGTGATCTCGCGCAGATTGCCGACGACCTTGAATCGTGGGTGGCCGTCGGACCGGATTCCGGCTCCCATGCACGCCCCTTCCTGGATCGTTGGAGCCTGCTGCCGGAGGTGCCGATCTTCGTCGCCCCGGGCAACCACGAAGTCTCCTCCTGTGCGGGCGAGTCGGCGGCGGAACGTGCCGAGGGTGTTTCACCGGCGGACTGGAATCTCGACACCTGCGAGGCGCTCTTCTTGCCCGCGGCGCCGGTCGAGTCGGCGTCCCGTCAGGATCCCCGCGCCTGTTACCGTGTTCGGTGGGGACCCCTGGATCTGATCTCGATCTTCGTCGCCCGGCGCTGGATCCGCGGGAATCACCGGGAACGAACCGGGCCGACCTACGAAGCACCCGGGCGATTCATCTACCAGAAGGTCACTCCGGGTTCATCCCTGCACGTGTGGCTCGGGCAGCAACTCGGTGAGCGCGCAGTTGAACGGTCCGCCGAATCGCAGCTACGCCTCATCCTCTGTCACCATCCTCCCTTCGCCCAGGGGATCAATGCGGTGCCACCCTTCGATGATCCGCCCGGCTACAGCACGAACACGATTGCCGAGCATCTCGTGCCGCTCATCTCGAACTGGGCGGATCTCTTCATCAGCGGCCACAATCATATCGTCAATCATCACCGGGTGGGGCGTATCCACTACCTGGAGGCGAGCCATCTCGGAGCGGGCAAAGGGGCGGCCGCAAGGCTGCCCGACGGCCGGCCCGCGCCAGAGCCGCGGGGACACCCCTCCAGCTTCTTCGCCAGTGAAGCCCACGCGAGGTTTTTCGCGGTCCTGGAGGTGCGCAGGATGAAAGGGGTCGGGGAACCTGCCGCCGCGGTGATGGTCTATCGAGTCGAGCCGGGCGGCCATTTCGAATGCGACTACGAGTTCACCTTGAAATAGGGAGCCGGTGGTACGTATCCTCGGGGATCTGATTCGGAGCAACGCTGACAGGAGGAAAGATGAAGGTCTCGATTACCTACTGCCAGGAATGAAACTACCAACCCGTCGCCGCCAGTCTGGCGGACGCAATCAAGAAGGCCGTTGGTGCAAACGTCGAGCTGATTCCCAGCGGGGGCGGCGTCTTTGAGGTCGTTGCCGATGGCAAACTGGTCTTCTCCAAACGCGGTCTGGGGAGATTCCCGAACAACGACGACGAGGTGATCTCGGCGCTGAAGTAGTCCGGCCGTGTCGCCCACGGCCGGTTCGCTCTAGTCGCGCATCCCGAGCACGAGCCGCAACTGCCGGGCCAGTTCCTCGGAGGTGCCGGCGATGTAGGTGGGGCAGTGCCCTTCCATCTCCTGCTGGTTCGAGATGCCCCAGGTCACGCCGATCGACGGGGGACCCGCGGCCCGGGCGGCCTCAATGTCCAGGTCACTATCACCGACCATCGCACACCGACCGGGATCGATGTCCAGCGCGGCAATCGCGTGGTGCAAAGGCGCCGGATCGGGCTTCAGCGTTGGCAGCGAATCTCCCCCCACAATCAGTGAGAAGAAGTCGGTCAGTCCCAGCGCGGCGGTGATGTGCCGCACGAAACGTTCAGGCTTGTTGCTCACGATGGCGAGTTGCGCGCCCTGCTTCACAAGATCAGCACAGAGCTCGCCGATCCCCTCGTAGACCCGCGTTTCATGCAGCTGGCACTGCCGATACTCCTCGCGGAAGAGTTCGACGATCTCCTCCAGCTCTGCCTCGCTGAAGGGGAGGGGGGTGCCATCCAGTGGGAGGCGATCCGTCTGTCCTCTTTCGGGGCGCTGCGCATCCAGTTTCGGGTGACACATCCCCACCAGGTTGCGAATGCCCCAGCCGATGTGGCGCTTGGTTTCCTCGAACGGAAGCGGAGCGGCATGTAGGCGCGCGCGCATACGTTGAACACCCTCGACGATGCCGCCAAAGGTGTCCACGAGAGTGCCGTCGAAATCAAAAAGGGCACCGTGATGCACCGAACCGATCCTCCTAGGGTGTGCCCGCCGATGCCTCGGTCTGCGGCAACCGGCGTTCGGTCGAAACCACCTCGACGCGCAGGAGTGCATCCTCCTGCCGCAGCTCGGCGGTCTCTCCGACCTTGAGACCGAGAAGCGACTGGGCCGCCGGCGCTGCACAGGACAGCACTTCCTGGCTCCGGACGCTGTCGCCCTCGCCGAGCAGCCAGAAGTGAAGCGTTGCCCCGGCCGAGTCCGCCGCAGCATCGACCACCTTCAGCTCCACGTAGGAACCGGGTCCGACCACGCTTTCGGGCACCTCCACGTTGTCGAGCAGCGTGGAACGGCTCAGCTGGGCATCAATCTGATGGATCCGCTCGTGGTAGTTCGCCTGCTTTTCCTTGGCCGCATCGTATTCGGCGTTTTCGCTGAGATCACCGAGCTCGCGCGCACTCTGGATGGCCTGGGCAACCGTCGTCTTGAGCTCCGTGGCCAGGTGGTTGCGCTCCTGCTCGAGCCTCTGATAGACGCCGCGGCTGAGATAGTATCCATCGAACGTGTGTTCGCTCGCGCGCTGCTGTTGCATCAACAGGCGATTGGTTGCGCTCGAACGATTCTCGCGGACTGTCCCCACCGTCTCTTCCAGCCCGACGGCCTCGAAGAAGTCCAGGATCGGGAACAGGTAATTCTCCGACTGGCGCCAACGGCCGAGGGAATCCTCCAGGAGGAAGGGAACGTCGTCGGGCACCGGCGTCTTCCGGAGCTTCTCGGCCAATTGGCTGTTGGGATTGAACAGACGCATGATCTGCTCGCGGAATGAATCGCGCCCCGTGCGTTCGACCAACCGCGCCAGCGAGTGCGCCGCGCGCCAGGCCGACGGAAAGAAATCCTCCTGGTCGGTATCTTCGCTGATCACCGTCAGAATGACCGTGAGCGCGGTATTGGGGCGCTCTTCCGGTTGGGAGAGAAGTTCGCTCAGGACCCGGCGACCCTCCTCTGCATCACCGCGCAACTCCTGCAGAGCGATTTCACGAATGCTTGCGTAACGGGACCCGAGGGCGAAATAGACCGCGTCGCGAGAAGACCCCTCGAGCTCCATCGCGCGCGATGCGAGAAGGCGCTGACTGTCTTCGTCGGCAAATGCGCTGGCCTCCACCCCGGTCTCCAGCAGCCGCTTCAGACCGCGATCGAGATCGGCGACATCCAGGCGTTTCCACCCGTCGAGGGTCAGGCACACCGCCACCGCGGCTTCGGCATTCGTCCGCTCGTCGCGCATCCAGCGCGTGAGAACGGGGGTGTACATTCGCACCGCCGTTTCCAGGTGCTGCGGGTGCTGATCGAGAAAACGCTTCAGAAGATTCAGGTTGGCGCGAATCCCCCGGCGGCGGTCCATACGAGGAAGCTCCAGGGCCTGATCGCTGCGATCACCGGGAGTGCGAATGGCATAGGTCTGCTGGAAACTCTCGGCGAAGTCGAATCGTTCGTCCTCTTCCATAAGCGTCCGGGCGTCCTTCCACCAGGTGCTCCAGCTCGAGGTCTTGATGATCTCGGGCGTCAAGCGGCGGCGCATTTCCTGCGTGGTCGCCTTTCCGCCCAGCTCGCGGATGGCGAGGTAGGCGACATCCGCCCGCTGGCGACGCACCATCTCTTTGACCTTGTCCGGATCTTCAGCCCAGAGAACACGCAGGTCGTCGGAGGGGATCACCTTCAGGGCATTGCGGGCGATCTTGAGAGACATGCGATGTCCGGGCTTATCCTTGAAGTCGATGATGACCGCGTCGTCCTCACGCACGCGAATCCGCCCGGGGCCCCAGCTCGCGTGAAGTACCCGGTAGCCCGGCGCAAACTCGAGCAGGTTGTTGAGCCTCTTGAGCGCCACATCGACCTTGACCTCAGAATCCATGAGCCCGCTGCGGGTGAGCAGATCCTCGACGCCGTCCACACCCGGGATCGCTTCCGGAGCGACCTTGGCAAGGTACTTGCGCAGTTTCGTCTCCGGGGGGGCCTTCGGCAGAAGTTTCGTGAACATCAGCCAGGCCTCGTCAGCCAGCCCCTTCGCCTTGACCTTCGGAAGCAACGGCTCGAGATAGCCGTTTCCGAGCTCGTATTGCTTGGTGGTGAGCAGTCTCACGCAGGCGTGCAGCATGATCTGCACGGTTTCGGCATCTTCGCAGTCTTCCAACCGCAGAAAGATCTCTTCGACTTTTTCCTGCTCTTTCGCATCGATCAGAGCCGGGAGGCAGCCGGTGAAAAGCCCCAACGCGTGATCGGCATCGCCCTCGAGTTCGGTGCACTCGGCCACCAGCCAGCAGAGGCGGTGCTCGTCGGGAAACTTCTCGAGCGCTTCGGCTAGCGAGCCCTCGGGCACAGTGTCCGCGCCGGCCTCTTCGGCGACCTTCGCCAGGTAGCGGGCGAGATCCACCTGCGGCTCGTGTTGGAACACCTCATAGGCGATCGTCCCGAGTTCGGGCCACTTCTTTTCCTGCTCGAGCTTCTCGCAGAGCGGCAGGAGCGTGAGCAACGCCTCTTCGGTCCGCTCCAACTGAAGGAGTAAGTGTCCCCGAAGATAGGAAGGTCTCAGCTGCAGTCCCTTTTCCTTGGAGCGATGCGGATGCTTCACATCCAGCACCTGCAACAAGGCCTCCGCTTCCTGGGTAGCGGAGGCCTCAGAGAGGATATTCTGGGCTGCTTGGCGAGCCTCGGCGTCCAATCCGGACGCCGAGGCGTTCTCCGGATTCAGCAGGGCCTCCAGATGATCTTTCCAGTCGGACATGTCCCCCCCGATCCCGTATGGGATACCTCTACACCTTAAGATAGAACCTTCTCATCCTAGCGCGCTCGGGGACCGGTTTCAACCTTGGGGTTCTGATCCGGAGAATCGGATCGACGGAGGGCAGGCCCGAATGTCCCCTTCAACTGGATGCAACACAATCGGTTAGGCCGCATCTCGTTCCCAGGCTGCAGCCGGCGGCGCAGTCCGTACCAAGCGGATCCCGATTCTCGGGAACGCTTGCGATGGGGTATACTGGTGGGCGGACGACCACATGTGCCGACGGCGAACCCTCGTCAGGAGGACAAGATGCGCTGGACCAGCCTTTGTCTGTCCCTGCTCCTGTCTGCCGCGCCCGCCTTCGCAACGACCTGGAACATCTTCCCCGACGGCAGCGGCGATGTCCCCACGATCCAAGCCGGGATCAACGCCGCCGTGCATTACGACACGGTCCTGGTGCACCCCGGCACCTACTTCGAACACATCAGCTTCGAAGGCAAGAAGATCGTGGTCGGTTCACGCTTCCTGCAGGATGGGGACCCCGCCTGGATCGAGCAGACCACCATCGACGCCAACAACACCTATGGAAGCGCCGTCGTGTTCGCGGACGATGAGGAGCCGCTCTCGATTCTCTGCGGCCTCACCATCACGAACGGACGAGGTTCTGCCCACGGCTACGAGTTTGGCGGGGGGATCTTCATTCTGGAAGCCAGCCCAACGTTGCGCCACCTCATCATCCGGGAGAACGGGTCTCACTCCAGTGATTTGATCGGTGGCGGCATCGCGGTGTTGCGTGGATCGCCCTACATGGAGCATCTACTGATCGAAGGGAACGAGGCCGGCTATTACGGCGGCGGCATCGCCTGCGGCGGGACCGAGTGCCGCCTCGTGATGCGCAATTCGACCATTGTCGGCAACTGGGCGCAGGGCAGCGTCGCGATCGATGCCGACTACGGCGCCCATGCCACCTTCGAGAATGTTCTCATTCACGAAAACACCGGCCCCCACGGGCATGAGTCCATCCTCTGCCTGTCGGCCCGGGTGGACCTGATCAATGTCACCCTGACCGACCATACGAGCAAGACGCTCACGCTCTCGAGCGGAACGGTGGTGCTCGTCAATTCGGTGTTGTGGAACAACGGGATCTCCGAAGTCTGCTTCACCGGATATACGCCGCCCCCCACCTTGGTGGTGTCGCACACGGATCTGGCCGGTGGTGAAGAGGGCATCGAAACCAACGGCCACGGCACCATCGAGTGGCTCGATGGCAATCTCGATCTGGATCCGATGTTCCTCCATCCCGCCGGCGATGATTACACGCTCCGGCCGGGATCACCCTGCATCGACGCGGGAACCGACTTCTTCACCTGGGCGGGTCAGGTTCTGGTCGATCTGGACCCGGCGGACTACTGCGGCGACGGACCGGACATGGGTGCGCTGGAGTTCTGCCCCGATCCCGCGGTGGCCGATGAGCCGCTGGTGGATCTTGGACTACGCCTGTCGATACAACCCAATCCGTCGCCCGCGGCCGTGGCCGTCTCGTTTCGCCTGGGTGAGGCACAGCCGGTCTCGATCTCGGTCTTTGACCTGGGCGGCAGGCTGGTGTCGCGCCGTCCGGTCCTCGGCGGCAGAGCCGGGGCGCAGATGATCCGCTGGGATGGTCGCGATTTAGGCGGCCGGCCTCTTCCCAGCGGCTCCTATATCGTGCGGCTGACTACCTCCGATCGGGTAGAATCCGCAAGCCTATTGCTTCTGCGTTGACCAAACTGGCACCCGCATTCTGCTATAATTGAAGCTCGGTATGAACGCGCCCGGCGCCCCTGCGGGCGGCGGTGAAACGATACGCGGAGAATGCCATGCCAACTGAGAAGCGCAGCGTCCGCCACGGTTGTCTGTCTTGTCTCTTTCTGAGTCTGGTCGCCGTTTGGGCGACCGGCCTGGCCGCAGCCCAGGATCTGATCTGGACCGAGGCCGACTGGTCCGGCGCGAACTACGCAGACGTTTCTCTGATCGATCCGGAGATCCATCCCGGTCTGCTCGTCCTGGAAGACCTTCCCGAAGACATGCGCTTCGTGGGTGAGCCGACTCTCCTCCAGGGCATCTATGCGATGGAGGCCTACCACGACACGCTCTTCTTCGGCGCCTGCTATCACCCGCTCTGGATCGAAGGCGCCGATGTCATGACCTACGACTACCTCACGCGAGAATTCAGCCTCAGTTACCAGCCGTACGAAGAAGGGATCCTCGTTCTCAAGGCAATCGGGGACACGCTCTACATGCCGGGACCTGATCCGCGGGATCCGCATACCGACCCGGGATCGATCTACTTCTACGATGGCCACGAATGGACCGAGCGGCAAACCGTTCCGCAGGCCGTGCACGTCTTTGATCTCGAAGTCCTGGACGATCGCGTTTACGTAACCGACGGAAGCGTATCGGCGGACGGCACCGTGTGGGTCAGTGATGATTGGGGCGAGACCTGGACCAACATCCGGCGACACTACTACGAAGTCGACGGTGAAGTCCGGCGTTTCTTCGGGGCCGGGGTCCACAACGGACTGGTCTACTTCCAGCCGGACGGCTGGCAGCCTCAAGGTGGCAAGGTCTACACCTACGATGGCGCTGTCTGGGACTCGGTCGCCATCCCTTTGATGCCGATCGAGAACCAGGGGCTGTTCACCAGCTGGGGCGATTCACTCATCTATACGACGCATAACCGGATGTACTTCCTCTACGACGACACGCTGATCGAGGACTTTCTGCCATTCTCGGGCGACGAATGGTGCCGCGACGTTCACATCCACGACGGATGGTTGTACGGCGGATCTCTCGGCACGATGCTCTATCGTTGGAGGCCAGAAACGGGATGGCTGAGTTTGAATGAGGTCGGGCTGTCGCCGGAGACCGAAGAGATTCAGGTTTTCGCCACCTACTACGGCCGCCTCTATGCTGCAACCTCATGCACTGACCACGAGGGGCATGGCGGCCGGCTCTACGTCTCAGCCGTGCCGCCGCTGGGTTCGCTTGTTTCGCAGCCGCACGACTTCGAAGTGTCCGTCGGCGGTGGCACGCTCACCTGGGATGCTCACGCTCCCTCGGTGGCAAGCACCGCGCGCCTCCAACTACGCTCGGCCGATACCCTGGCTGAGCTGGAAACAGAACCCTTCACCGGGCCGGATGGGAGCGAGGCATCTCACTTCACCGTGCCGGGCGAAGCGATCCCGCCGTACCACAGGGGACACCGGTGGTTCCAGTATCGGGTGGAGATGACGTCGGCCGACGGCATGGAGATGCCCATGATGCGCAGTGTCACGCTCGTGGTTCGCGAGCAGGTGCCGTCGGCAGCAGAGACCGGTGATCCAGCGCCCGTCGCGCTCCTGCAACTGGGGCGGCCGTTTCCCAACCCGGCCACCGATCGCCTTCGGCTGCGAATCGACGCTCCCGTCTCAGGGGACGCCCGCCAGCTGCACCTCCAGGTCGTGGATCCAGCCGGCCGCCTGTGGGTTCAGAAGCGTCTCGAGGTTGGCAGCTCCGGGGTTCTGACCTGGGAGTGGGACTTGCGCGATGCGCGTGGGGAGAGACTGCCGAGCGGCATCTATCACATTCGGGCCTGTGACGCCGAGGGGCGTGCAACGGAAGATTCCGGGCGATCGGTTCTCATCGCACGATGACCATCGGCTTCGACCATCTCAGATCACCGACCTGCAGCTCATAGACGTACATGCCCGCCGGGACGGGACGGCCGGCCGTATCGCGCCCATTCCAGATGATCGATCCGCTCGCACTCGACAGAGGAATCCGGCCCGCGTGGATCAGTCGTCCTCCCGAGACATCGTAGACATTGAGACGGGCCGGCATGGCTGCCAGGGACGGATCGATTGTGTAGCGAATCTCAGTGCGATCGCTCGCGGGATTGGGCGAGTTCTGCAAGAGGCGGAGTGCGCCGGTTTGGTCGGAAGCGCCGGGCCACGGCACGTTCGCCAGATCCCGGGTCTGATAGATGCCGATCGACCAGACGTTGTCTTCCCGGCCGTCGACGGCCGAGAGCCAATAGCTCCCCGTCCACCAGGGATCACAGTGGTGCATCCCGGTGTCGTTCCAACCGCTATCGCCCGGCTGCAGGATGGGGCTGTCGGAAATCTCATGTTCGGAGTAGTGGGTCCGGGTCAGAACGTCGACCTCAAAGGCCCGGACAGCCTCACCGTAGGTCACGTCGCACTTCTGGGCGAGACGGATGAGGCGATCTTGGTCGTACTCGATAAACCGTCCCGCCGGTCGAGCCTTGCTCCGGTTGTTGATGATCGGGCTCATCGGGTGCTCGGTCCACGGGCCCAAGAGGGTGTCGGCGTAGTAGAGGTAGAGATACTGGCTTCCGCTCAGCCCGACGAACAACCACCACGTGTTGTCGCGGTAGACGATCACCGGATCGACGAATTCCCGGCCGCTCAACAGCGTGGTTGTATAAGTCCATCCATAGGGGAAGTCGAGTGCCTCGTACAACCGCACCTCGGAGAGGTACTTCGTCTCGGGCACCATGTAGTAACGCTGATTGTGCTTGAACACGAACGGAAAGGACAGCTGGACGACCTCATTGAGGACGATCTGATCGTAGGTCCAGTCGAGCCCGTTGGGGCTGGTTGCGAGGCTGATCACCCTTTCTTCGAAGGCGACCTCGAAGAACATGTACCATAGGTCGTTGTCGAAGAAGAGGAAAGGGTCGGCCACCAGGTTGGCGTTTGGTTCGATGACATCGTCCACGGTCAGCACGGGATTGTCGGGGGTTGCGGACAGGAGCGGGAAGGGCTCCTCAACCTGACGCCAGTCGGGCAGGACCGTATCCGCCTGGGCGGCAGAGACCAGGACCAGGCTGCAGATGACGAGACTCTTGAGAACAGGCCCCATGTCACATCCAGGCTAGAGAACGACGGTCAAGACGTCACTTCAGATCACCTAAAACGGTATCATGCTTGACCTTCCGGCGTCAAGCGCCCGGCTGGAGACCGCCGGCGCAGGTCGCGGCGGTCACGCAACTTGCGGGGTCGGCGTGGTATAATTGTCGTCACTGGACGGCTGTGGTTCTCACTGAGGTCAATGCAATGGCTCGGCACTGCTGGATCATTCTCCTGCTCTTCATCGCGCTCTGCCCGGCGATCTGCGCCGCCGTGCCTGTCGGCATCATCGAGAACCGTGGGCAGTACGATTCGAGCGTTCGGTTCTGCGCCCCCTGCGACGAAGCGGTCCTCTTCTTCACGCAGGATGCGATCGTTCTGGATTTCCCTGCCGAACATCATGCGGTCTGGGTGTGGATCGAGCCGGCCGGAAGCGCACGAAGCCTGGAGCCGCGGCAGGCTCGCGACAGCTATCTGAACCGGTTCATCGGAGCGGATCGGTCCCAGTGGCAGGTGAACATCCCCATTCATGACGAACTGGTCTATCTGGACGTGAAACCGGGTTTCGATCTTCATCTCTTCCCCTGCGCGGACCGGCTCTGCTACGAAATGAGAAGCCGGACGGGGGAGGTCGGCGCAACCTGCGGCTTCCGATTCGAGGGTCTGGACGGCGCGCCCGTGAGCGTAGCTGCGGTGGCCACCGATGCCGGTGCTCACGAGCTGCGGTGGGCGGTCGCGGACGCGAGCATCCCTGATGAACCAGACCGAGATGATCCCAGCACCGTGATCTGGAGCACGATGCTGGGCGGTGGCGACCAGGACTACTCACACAGTGTGGCGGTGGATGGGCGCGGGCAGGTCCTCGTGGGAGGCTACACCCGGTCGAACAATTTCCCGGTCTCGGCCGGGAGCTACGACATCACCCAAAACGGCAACTACGATGGGTACATCGCAAAGCTGACCCCGGACGGCTCGAACCTGATCTGGGCCACCTTTCTCGGTGGACTGCTGGAGGACCGCGTCTTCATCGTCGTGCCCGACGAAAACGACGACATCCTCATCGCCGGGCAAACCTACTCTGCGAATTTCCCGACCACCGTGGGGGTCTACGATCGCGTTCTCGGCGGCGAGCGCGACGGCTACATCGCCAAGCTGACCGATACCGGAGACACGCTGCAGTGGAGCACCTATCTCGGCGGATCCGGGAAGGATCGCGTATGGACGCTGGTGCTGGATGATGACGACCGACCGGTGGTGGTAGGGGAGACGAACTCGTCGGACTACCCCACGACGGTGGGGGCCTTCGACACGGTTTATGAAGGCCTTTCGGATGGATACGTCACGAAACTCGATGGCCAGGGTGAGAGCCTCGTTTGGAGTACGCTCATCGGAGGTTCTCTCGAAGACAAGGTGATGTGGTTCACCCTGGATCAAACCCAGAGCCCGGTCGTGTGCGGAAGCACAACCTCACCCGACTTTCCGACCTCGCCGGCGGCCTTCGACACCAGCTACAACGGCGGGGAGGAGGGCTTCGTGGCCCGCCTGGACTCGGTGGGTGAGACGCTTGTGGCAGGAACCTACCTTGGGGGAAGCAGCAACGAGATCGCCTACGCGCTCGCCCTCGACGAGGACAACGAGGTTGTCGTCACCGGCACCACCCAGTCCGCTGACTTCCCCACGGTGACGAGTTCCTACGACACGACGTTCAATGGATGGGCCGATGGCTTCGTGACGAGATTGGATCCCGCGCTTTCGGCTCTGGTTTTCAGTACGTTTCTGGGCGGGACCGTCAACGACGAAGCCTACACCCTGGTGCTCGACCAGGACGGCTGTCCGGTGATATCCGGGGAGACTTCCTCGGACGATCTCCCCACCACCAGCAACGCGTACGATCGCACCTACAATGGTGAAATCGACGCGTTTGTGACGCACCTCAATCACACCGGCACCGGCTTGTTGTGGAGCAGCTTCTTTGGCGGCTCGGATCAGGATGGTGGCTGGGAACTCACCTTGGATGCCGTCGGCCACCCCCTCCTCACGGGACCGACCCGTTCCGGCAACATGCCGACGACGGGTGGCGCCTACGACGAGTCGCCCAATGGGGGCAAGGATGCCTTCGTCGCCCGATTCGACATCCGCGACCCCGCCGATGCGCACGAGGATGTCTCTGTACTCGCGCCGCGGCCTGCCCTCTGGGCGGGGCCGAATCCCACGCCGGGTGGGGTGCACGTGAGGCTGCACCTCGAACAGCCCTGGCCGATGGCTGCCGAGCTTCTGGCGCTCGATGCGACCGGGCGCCGGATTGCCACCTTGCACCGTGGCCACCTCGGGGCCGGTCCTCATCGCTTCGAATGGGATGGCCGGGATGATGATGGTCACCCGGTTGCGGCGGGCGTGTACTGGATCACGCTCATCGCACCCGATCTGCACGAGGAAGAACGAATCATCCTGGTCAGGTAGGATCTCGCGCAGACGATACGGGGGGCACACAATGGTGCCCCCCCGAACAGTTCCCTAAGCCGACGCGGTCGGCCAGATTCTAGAACAGGAAATTGACCGATAGGCCGCAACCGAACAGGCCGAATCGGGTCCAGTCGCCTACTGTGGCAATCTCGAACGGAAACACCCTGACGCCAACGCTCAGGTTTGGAGCGACATCGACCAGCCCCTCGCAGAAGGCCCCAAACCCGAAGGCCGTTTCCTTCTTGTTGGCGATAACGACGTCGGTCATCAGGTCGATCTGGCCGCCGAAACCGATAGAGGCCGACCGCATATGAATGGCGCGCGCTGAGAAGTCCATCTCGAGCATGAAGTTCGTCAGGTCTTCACCCGAATGCAGCTGGAATCCAGCGCCGGCAGTAAACGTCTTCCCCTGGAAAACAAGCTTCGGCATGTGGGCGACGATTTCCCCATCGTAGAAGGTGACATTGTAGCCGAGACCGAGCCTGTTGCTTGACATCCCCATCGCCGGGCTCGTCATGCCGAAGACAGTCATTGCCGTCAGAACGAGCAGGATTGTGCGGTACCGCCTCATCACAACCTCCTTGTAAGGTCTACGCAGACTGAAACCTAACATCCATGTTTCATTGGCGGCATTATATCGGCGGCAGTGTTGCAGTCGAGCAGAATCTCGCTCCGGCTATCGCTTGCCCTCGCCGCGGAAGTGATCCTCGCGGTATTGGAACAGCATATTGAACGAGGTCAGCGATCCGTAGATCCGGGTGACGTACTGCTGCAAATCGACTTTGTCCGCGTCGCCCAGCTTGTCGTTGCTGTTGATCTTCTGTTCGAGGACCCGGAGCCGGTCGCGCAACATGACGATCTTGTGAAAGAAGGTCTCGATCGGAATGGCCTTCTCCTGCAGCCCATCCTTCCCGGGTTTCAGAATCATCTCGCCGTCTTCCCATCTCGCGCCGAGGCTCACGAAGTGATCCTCTTCCGCCCGGGTGGCTTGAACCACCAGGTCTTTGAACTCCTCGACCGTGAGCGAGAGGATGGGAGAGGCGTCGGTGTATCCGGACGCGGGTGTCGTTTCCATGCTGATCTCCTTCAATAAACCTAAATAGCTTTGCACGATTTTAAATAGTTTGTATCAGTTTATCGAATTTGCA
>CAZTDY010000066.1:0-22239 GCA_964612295.1 uncultured bacterium
CCCCATCTCATCCACCAACGTCAGCAAATGCTCCCCCGCCCCCGGCGCAACCTCCAGCTGATGAATCTCCCGCGTACACCCGCAGTACACATCATCCACATGCCAAAAGACCCTTGTCCCCGGCAGCCGGTGCACCGCTTCGAACACCACCCGCCCGTCCTTCCCATCCAGCTCCGTGGGCACGTACACAGCGCTTCCCTCCGCAGGATAGACGCACCTCATCGCCGGCGCTGCCACCTCCCCCTCCACGCAGTCACGGCAATCAACCCGCAGAGGCGGCAAGGGCCGGTAGTCAGGATGCCCGCGCTCGTAGTAGGTCTCCATGGCCGGCGGCAACACAAACCACGACATCGCCACCATGTTGGCCACCGGTTCACAATCTCCATGCACGCGCCACTCCTTCGACGCATCACAATGAACCAACCGGCAGTGGGTGCAGGTCTGCCCAGGGCAAGCGCTCCGCGGGACGCGCACGGTCCGACGATCAGCACAATCCCGCCCGCACCGCATTCCGCTGCGCGCACAAACATCGAGCGTCGTGATGTCCTCACTCGGTTCGGCGAACCAGCCGCCGCCACCACGCCCATCAAGGAGATCGAACAGCTCAAACAAAATCGGCGCCGCCGCCTCGTGACCGGTCAGCCCCGGTCGCCCCTCTCCGCTCGCATTGCCCACCCACACGCCCACCGCGTAGCGTGGCGTCACCCCAACGGCCCAGGCATCACGAAACCCCTGACTCGTCCCCGTCTTCCACGCGACCTTCTGCGACGATGTGAACCGTCGCCAGTGCTGCTCAGTGCCGGGACGGCTGACTTCCGCGATTGCCTCGAGCGTTGCGTAGCACACCCCCGGGCTGAGCCTCACAGGATCAAGCGCATGACCTTGATTCACAGACAGCGCCAGCAACGCATACATGTTCACCACATCCCAGAGCGTCGCCTCGGCGCCGCCCAGGATGAGGGACAGCCCGTATTGATCAGGCGGCCGCGTCAAAGTGGTCATCCCCAGCCTGCGCAGCCGATCGGCAAAGCGATGGATCCCATGCGAACGCAGCATCCACACCGCCGGCACATTGAGCGATCGCGCCAGCGCCTCCCGCGCCGGCACGGCGCCCCGGTAGTCACGGCTGCTGTTCTCGGGGGCAAAGCCGCCAATGCTGGTGGGGATGTCGGGCACGAGCTGATCGGGCAGGATCTCCCCCGACTCGAGCATGCTGGCGTACAAGAACGGCTTGAGGATGCTCCCCGTGCTGCGGGGAGCTCGGATCATGTCTACCCAGCCGCCGTGATCGGTGTCGGCTGGATCAAGGTGATTGCCGACGTAAGCAACGATGTCACCGCTGCTCACCTCGATGATCAATGCGGCGGCATTGTGGATGCCGTTGCCGCGAAGGTGCTCGATGTGCCGCGCGATTACCTCCGTGGTCCGCACCTGCAGATGGGCATCCACCGTGGTGTGCACCAGGCCCAGCCCGGTTCGGTTGTCATGCGCCACCCCCACGCCCCCACGACCACACCGCGCCAGCAGGTGCGGTGCCAGCCTGGGAAGCGGCCAGGGCTGATCCGGCAGTCGCTCCCGCTTCGCCAGCGCACACGAGACCTCATCCAGGTGCCCGGCCTCCTGCAACCGATCCAGCAGCCGGTCCCTCTTCGCCTGCAGGAGTTCCCGATTGCGTCCCGGATGCATCAAGGCGGGCGCATTGGGCAGCACGGCGAGCGTAGCGGCCTGCGCCCACGACAAACCACGCGGGCGGCATCCGAAGTAACGCCACGAGGCCGCCTCCAATCCAACGACGTTGCCGCCGAAGGGCGCATGCCCCGCCCACATGCACAAGATCTCGTCCTTGCTCCTCGCTTGCTCGAGTTTCAGAGCCAGCGCAATCTCAAGAAGCTTCTGCCACACCGTGCGCGGCTTACTTCCCCGGGCCAGCCGCGCAACCTGCATCGTGATCGTGCTTCCCCCGCTGACCACGCGCCGGGCCTTCACGTTCTGCCACATGGCGCGTCCCATCGCGGCGAGGTCAACGCCGCCATGGTTGCAGAAGCGTTGGTCCTCGAAGAGCGTAAGGGCTGCGCGAAACTTCCCCGGCACGCTGTCGGGTTCGCCGAAGCGCCACTGGTCGTCGGCGGCAATCGACGCGCCGAGTAGCTGCCCGTCGCGGGCGAGCAGCGCGGTCGAGAGAGGATCACCGAACTCGAGAACCGGCACGAGCGACCAGCCGAAGGCGCACGCGATCGAGATAACCCCGGCGGCGCCCAGCAGCCACCCGGTGCGACGCCGGGACCACCTACGCCGCCACCAACCTAGCGCCTCCCACTTGCCCCAGAGCAGCTTCACCCCTACCGCTCCTTCCTCGCAGCGACGACCTCCACCCACTGCCCCATGGCGCGCGCGTTGATCGTTGCATCGTACATGGCCTCGACCTTGACCAGCGGCAGGTAGAACCGTCCCGTGTAGCTGGCGTGCAGCAGAGTCTCGATTCGCTTCTCCTGTCCTCGCCGGAGATCGAAGTAGCTGTACACCCGGTCGTCGCGGACATCCTGATACTCGATCTCCTCATCGTCCTTAGGCAGGGCGGGGTCCATCCGCTCGTTACGAATCTCCCAACCGGAGGGGAATATCTGGCACAGGGCGATTTCGTCGTAGCGCCGGCGCTGCCCGGAGTGAACCACCGTCACGTGGGCCATGAAATCGGTCCCCTGCTCGATGCGGCCGGGGTTGATTGGCTCATCGTTCATGTCGAAGTACTCCACGATGAGTTTCATCCCGTTGGCAGAGGGGCGTTCGGTTCCGATCGGAGGAACACCCGTCATCATCAGTCGCGCGAACAACATGCCCTCGCCGTCCGGGATCACTTTGAGATGATGAACACCGGTATCGATGCCGGGCAGCTCAATGCTGGCGATCGGCCGGTCGGTGATAATCTCCCGCACCGGGTTGTCATCGACGGCGTACTTGAACCTGAGCGAGCCGGACCCGCCGCTTCCGGCGGCGAACCGCGCCATGCTGATGAGTGCGTAGGCCGTGCTCTGCGTGCTGTGCCACCCGCTGCTGAGCGCCCCGGCAACTTCATCGGCAACCGGCTTCGCCCGCTGGTAGTCACCCAGGAGAACCAGCGTCTCCAGGATCATCGCCAGGTCGCGCAGGTCGGATCCGTAGGTGCCCGATAGCTCGCGATAGGGCTCCACCCGCGTGTGCAGCTCGGCGGTCATCGCACGGGCAACCTCAGACTCCCCGGCAAGCTGATAGGCCGCCGCTAGACGCCAGGCGGCTTCCTCGGTCAGCAAGGACTCGCGCAGCCGATTCATGGCGGTCAAGTCGGGCGCACCACTCAGTGCGAGGGTGTAGAGCCGGTACGCTTGCGTGAACCGCTTGCGGTTTCCACTCTCGCGCGAGGGCTGCCGGGCCTTCATTTCCTGATACGACCGCCACGCGCTCAACATCGACTCGGGAACTCTGTAGCCGGCCCGTTTCGCCTCGACCAGGAAGTGTCCGACAAAGTTGGTCACCCACGGATTTGGTTCACGCCTGCCGGCGCTGCCCGCCCCGACCGGCCAGTAAGTGAACGCTCCACTCGGCGTCCGATAGTTGCCCAGCTTCTTGATGGCCGCCTTGATGTTCGACTCGATTTCCCGCTGCACGCTCGGCTTCAGCTCCAGCAGATCCTTCAGATAGAGCTGCGGAAATACCGAAGAGGTGGTCTGCTCTACGCATCCGTGCGGGTAGCGGATCAGATAGCGCAGGCGATGCTCCAGGTCGATCGGTGGCATCACCGACAGCTCGAGTACGACACGGTTGGTTCCCGCCATGCCGCTCGGACAGAATTCCGTGTCCCAGGCACCGCCGGGCTCGATCGCCGCACCGATCACATCGGTCACCGGCGATCCGGGAACACGGACGTCGAGCTCAATGGTCTGGCTGGTCGTCTCTGCCCCACACCGGGCGGAGGTCTCCACGGTGATCACACCCAGCTCGGGTTTGGTCTCCAAGCGGAAACGAACGGTCGCATCGCCGGGCCGAGAGAAGGTCACTCGCTGCTCGGCCGGACCGTCCAGCGCCACCGGACCGGTGACCTTGACGGTAACGGTCACATCCTTGATGTGATCCTCCAGCGCAAAGACAGCCACCGGCAGATCGATCAGCTCCTCCGGTCCCACGACGCGCGGAAGCGTGGGGAGCACCATGAGAGGCTTGCGCACGTAGACATCCGCCTCGGTGTGACCAAAGGCGCCTTTGTGTCCAGCCACGACCATCGCGCGTACTGACCCAAGGTATTGAGGAATGTCCACTTCGTGTGCGCGGGTCTCTCCGGCTGCGAGGGTAAACGGACCCAGGAACCGAACCATGGGCGGAAAACGCTTTGCGCGGGATTCACCCGGCTCGGGCGCCCCTGCCTCCTCCTCGGCTGCAACCCCCTCGCCGTCACCGCCGACGGCAAGCAAACGATCGAGCACGGCGCCATAGGCCCCGGCGACATCATCGTAGACGTCCCAGGTCGTCACGCCCAACGCCTGCCGCTGATAGAAGTGATGCCACGGATCCGGCGTCCGAAAGCGGGTCAGCCCCAGAAGACCGTTGTCGACGATCGCCACTGTATAAGTCATCGCCCGCCCGGAAGCCTCACGCACGCTGAACGTGGCGGTTTCATTGGGCGCGAACACCTCCGGCAGATCGAGAACCGGTGTGATATGGGATCTTGGGTCCGACACCTTGATCGGAATGACCCCATACATGCGGATCGGCAGATCGTTCAGCGTCTGCAGATGCGGTTGCAGGAAGGTCACGTTGACGTAGACATTGGGCGCCATTTCCTCCGTGGCGGTGAACGTGTAGCGTGTAATTTTCCCCACGCCCTTGACCCAGTCGGCGCGAATCACCTTCGACCCCGACTCGATGCTCACCAGCGCACGACCGGCCGCTGCGGTGGGAATCGTTACGGTGACCTCCTCTCCGGCAATGTAGGCCTGCTTGTCCGCCTCCAGCGTCAAGACTGCCGCACCCCCGGGAGCATCCTTGCGCGCCCGCCCCGCCCAGCCGGGCCAGTCGATGTAGATGGCCTTGCCGGTGCGGTGACCACCTGCGGTATCCCTCGCCAGGATCAGATACCGCCCCCAAGACGGGTGGTTGATCTCGAATTCCCAGGTGGCATGTCCGTCCACGAGTTCAACGAGGTCACTCGCGATGGCGGTCGCGCTGGATGCGTCCGCGTAGCGGGTGAGGTTGTCCTGTCCACGGGACCACCACCACCGCCAGTCGATTTTGTGCAGAGACACGCGAACCGTGCCGCTGTCGACGGGATTGCCGCCGGGATCCACGAGCACGATGTCGACCTCGTGCTTCTCATCAGTGAGGAGCATGCCGCGGGACGTATCCCCCTTCGGCGTGCGGATGCCGACATAGCGCGACAGCGGCGACACCGGCACACTGAAGCGGTCAACACTGAAAGCCCCTCCCGGCTCGAAGACCCGCACGCTGAGGTTGGCGGTGAGCATGCCGGGCGCCGGCCAATCCAGGGCGAAGGGATGCTGGAAGGTTGCCTCGCCGTTCTCATCCAAGGTGCCGCCAAAGATCTTCTGCTCATCCTCGTGACACTCCCGCGTGGGATCATCGAAGGTGTACTCGGAGAATTCCGGAAAGCGGGTGCGAGCCGCCTGGAGCGACATCTGAATGTCGGCTCTCAGGTTCCCGGCAACCG
Source organism: uncultured bacterium (assembly GCA_964612295.1). Lineage (GTDB taxonomy): Bacteria > Eisenbacteria > RBG-16-71-46 > CAIMUX01 > WJJG01 > CAYQJL01. The sequence goes on from CAZTDY010000066.1 coordinate 5,696, forward strand.
CGCCATGGAGCCAGGTTGCCGCGAGGGTTCCATCGATCGTTGAGCTATCCGTCCCGATGGTCCCCTCCCCAACGGTACAGGCAATCTTGAGACGATTGGGCATGATGGTCTCGACCGGCAGCTTCTTGGTGAAGGTCGCGCCCCCAACACTCACCTTGGCGATGTAGAAGCCTGTGGGTGCATCCGGCGCGGTTGCTACGCGAAAGTCGTAGAACCCATCCACCGATTGGGTGCGGGTGATCGTCTTGACCCGATTGCCCCGGCTGTCGGTCAGCTCGAAGCGTACCGGATGATCGCCCGGCAATGTGGCATTCTCATCCCAGAGGATGAAGGTCAGGTGCAGGTCATCGCCGGGGCGCCAAACGCCACGCTCCCCATAGAGGAAACCCTTGAGACCCTTGCTGGCGCCCACGCCGGATACGTCGAAGTGTCCCACCGAAAGCGCGGTTCCGCTGTCGAGCTTGAGGTAACCGGTCTGCCCGGCGTGCCGAACGGTTGCCAGGAACGGCTTGCGCTCGAGAGTGAATTCGACAATCCCATCATGATTGGTGACACCGGTCGCCAACGGTTCACCTTGGTAGTCACCGATCACAACGGACGCGCCTTCTAGAGGCTCGGCCGTGCGCAGATTGGTCGCGACGAGCAACAGCTTGTCGTCCCGCCCCCGTTTGGCAATCAGTCCAATGTCCGAGATCAGGACGTTCCGCTTGGCGACAGGCTTGTGATCATGATAGGAGCGGTAGTAGGCTGGACTGCAAGGGTCGTGACGATTGCGATATGAGCCTCTCGGGCTCGACTCGGCCCAGCTGTCCCAGAATGAGGACTCGGCCTCCTCATCGAGATCCTCTCCCTCGAGGCTGACCTGCATCTGTCGGATCATTTCCTCGATCTCGGGGCAATCGTAGATGATGTGGTTTGGGCCGAAAGACACCTCCAGCCGATACAGTCCCCCGGGATGATTGGCGACCAGTTCGGTGACGTCGAGGCCGCAGCGAACAGAGCGGTTCTCATCCTTCTCGGACAGATCGAGCGCAAACTCCTTCTTCCAAACAATGCGCCCCACCCGGTTGAGGTTGCGGTCCCCGTCGACATCGTTGACCTGCAGGAATTGAGCGACGTTCGCTTCGCGGATGTGCCTGGCCTTGATCACGACGGCCCGCAGGTTGACGACCTCGATCGGAATCGTGAGACCCTGGGTGGTTGGCAGAATAATGGCGTCATCGGCAAATCGAACCTGCGGTTTGAGCGCCTCGAAGTGAACTTCCGCGTCGACGGGCTCGGGAAGCTCAAAACCAAAGAGGCTACGGAGTTCCTTGGCGATCGTGACCGTCTCGGTATCACGCCACCCACCGGAGGAATGAATGCGCAGGACGTTGCCATCGGCGACGGGACTGATGCGCGAGGACTTCCCGGCAAGTTCGATCAGGTTCGCGAAGTCCTGATCGGTTTCAATCGGATCGGAGAAGCGAATCTCGATGTGCGCATCGTCGCCTTGAACCGACTTGACCTCCAGGATGCGAAAATCACCCATGGCGGGCACGGCGATGGTGTCGACACCACTCTGGGCCGCACCAATCGCCGCGCCATTCCACGCCAGGATGACGGCCGAGGAGTCCGCCTGCCGCACGATCCCCAGCACGTCGAAGGTGTGGAGGCGCAGGTTGGGCTCATGCTCCCAGGAAATATCGAGCCGCTCCGAATCCTGAGTGGCGGTGAACATCGCTTCCACATCTTCATCGTCGGCCACATCTGCGGTGAACAGATGACCGGTGAAGATTTGCTCGGCCGGATGCTGTGCGACCGGCGTCAGGCCATCGAGATAGACGTCGACCGACTGCTCCAGGGCGGCGAACTCGAAGACGAGCATTCCGGCGGTACTCGAGACCGTGCCGAGATCCAGCCGAGCGCCGAAATGCTGCCCTGAAGGCAACGGCTCATCCGGCGTGAAGACCAGCTCCCGGACAGTGCGCCAGGCAGCCTGACCGCGGATCGGCGGCCGGAACTCGAATGCCGAGTCATCGACCGGTCGACCAATCTCTGCCGAATCGATCTGGGCATCGGCAAAGAAAACCCGAATCGGACTCCGGGCTGAGATGGTCCCTCCCGTGTGGGACGTAACGCACTCAGGCGCCGTGGGGATCCAATCCGAGCGGTGTTGAGAGTCGTTGCGGCAGCTCGTGAGATAGGTGGCGAGCGCCAGCACCGCGATCATGATCAGTGCGGGGACGTTCGTGATTTGAAGACTCTTCGTGGTGAACATGCACAACCTCCTGTCGGAATGGACTACTCCTAAGACAGGGATTGCACATTGTGTGCCGGAAGAAAGACGCCGCTATCTGCAGCAATTGGCGCCTGTCGCCGACTATAGCTGTGTCTGCGCGGCCAGGTCGTGTGTCCGCTCATACACGGGGTTATGGTTGTCGGGAGTGTGCCGGCCCGGCAAGTGAGCCTCGGGCACGGCGTGTGAGATGTGACACGGGCGCGGCGCGATCCCCGTAAGCGCTGCGGGGGAGCAGGTTCGACAAGACTCGTGGCGAACTCGGACACTGTAGTCTCAGGTGTCAATCACGGCACTCCCCTCTTTGGCATGAAACCTGCACACCACTCTCCCCGTATGAAAACGTCCACCTCTCTACGACAAGACGAGAGGCAGGCCGGTCAGTCCGCCGAAGCCCGGTGGACCGAACCCGGCCGACGCGGCCCGACAAACCGCGAACAGCATTGGCCCAATCCCGCCGGGCCAGCGGCGCTCGCTGTCGCGCGAAGTCGACGGGTGACCGTTCGATGAGCGATGTGGCAATGAGCGTACCGTGTGTGGGTTCTGACGAGGGTGGCCTTGGGTGTGGATAGCTCAGTGGGTAGAGCACCAGAAAGTAATCTGGAGGTTGCGGGTTCAATTCCCGCTCCAGCGCCTGATAAGGCAACTGCGAAAGGGCAGACACGGATTCCGAAGGGAGGCGGGGAGAGGTTTCGATCGCGCATCGATGGGTGACATCTTGTCCTTCGTGGGCGAATGCACCCGATGCAACACAGCCCAGGTGCCTTGAGGCGCGCGGATACCGCGGCGAGTCTCTTCCGGTTGACCGGGGTGCATGTGCCCTGCGCGGCGGCCAGGTTCAGACGTCTGTGGCCACACGGCCACGGACCTGGGGCTTGGCCAATGGCAGGAGCCGGCTCACCGGCGACCGGAAGAGAGCGCTGCTCAAGTAGCGCTCCGCACCGGCCGTGTGATCGTGACGGATCTTCGTCTCCCGACGGATTCGTACTCGGCGGATGGAATAAGTGTAAGAGTTCCTCGGTAGAGGAAAGGAACAGAGACGCAGGAAGAGAAGGAAACCAACAGGAACCAAAGAAAGGGTGATGTCATGTTCATTGCAGGTCGGGTGAAAATCCGCACACATGAGGTGGGCCTGCACTTCGTCGACGGTGAGTTTCAACGACTTCTCGGACCCGGAGTGCACGGCTTCTTCGATCCTACCGGGAAAATCACGGTCGTAAGAGTCTCGCGTCGCGATCCATGGATCACCAACTCGAAACTCGATCAGATTGTGAAGTCTGGCGTTCTGGAAGGTGTTGCCACCGTCCTGGACCTGAAAGATAACGACCGGGCGCTGGTCTGGATCGACGGACGATTCTCGCGAATCGTCGGTCCCGGACTCCATGCGCTGTGGACTGGCGAGCGTGAGATCCGCACCGAGGTACGGGACGCGCGCGAGATGCGATTCACTCACGATGAGCTCGAGGTCATTCTCGAGTGGTCGGGGGCCGAGGACTTCCTGAACAAGGTCGATGTCGAAGAAGGACACTCCGGTGTGTACTTCAAAGACGGCCAGTTCGTGGAGGCCTTGACTCAAGGACGTTACGCCTTCTGGCGGAACATTGGGAAAGTCAAGATCCACCGCGTGGATCTGCGCGAGTCAGCGATCGATGTCACCGGACAAGAGATCATGACTCTGGACAAAGTGACGCTTCGGCTGAACGCCATCGTCACCTGGCAGGTGGTCGATGCGGTCAAGTCGCTCACCGTGTGTGCAGAGCCCTCTCAGGCGCTGTACCGTGCGGCCCAGATGGCCCTGCGGTCGGTCATCGGCTCACGCCGGCTGGATACGTTTCTGACCGGCAAAGACGACGTCACCGCCGAGTGGGAAGCCCTGCTCCAAGCTCGGGCTGCCGAGCTGGGGATTCGGGTCGTGTCGGTGGGTGTCCGGGACATCATTCTGCCCGGAGACATGAAACAACTCATGAACAAGGTGACCGAAGCGGCCAAGGCTGCCGAGGCCAACCTGATCGCACGCCGCGAAGAGACGGCTGCTATCCGCAACCAGGCGAACACCGCCAAGCTGCTGGAGGGCAACCCCATCCTCATGCGGCTGCGGGAACTGGAGATTCTCGAGCGAATCGCCGCCAATTCGAAGCTGCAGCTGGTGCTGGGCGAGAAAGGGCTGGCGGATCGGGTGACGAATCTGCTGTAGAGGTCGTTTGGCGGGGGATCGGTGGACGGACTGCCGATCTCCCGCGGGCGGCTCACGAACGGCGGCGGGAAACGCCCTGGCGCCGGCGACCAAACAACAAACGAACTCGCGGAAGTGGCGGAACTGGAAGACGCACTGGATTCAGAATCCAGCGGGAAACCGTGGGGGTTCGACTCCCCCCTTCCGCAGGGAGACACAAGATATGACTAGTACACGATGGTTCAATGCCTTTGATGCGCTCGTAGCTCAATTGGCTAGAGCAACGGACTCCTGATCCGGAGCCGCAGGTTCGAATCCCGCCGGGCGCACACAAACAAGATGCCTCCGAAGCTCATGAGGACGAGCGCCGGCCTGTTAAGCCGGTGGTTACTGGTTCGAATCCAGTCGGGGGCGAGATGAAACACGCGCCCGTGGTTCAAATGGATAGAGCGTCGGACTCCGGATCCGGAGACTGCAGGTTCGATTCCTGCCGGGCGTGCAGAGAGGATGTGGTAGCACAATGCGACGATACGATTGCCAAAGACATATGTGGCCCAAGAAGCGCCCGTAGTTTAACTGGACAGAACACCGGACTACGAATCCGGAAACTGCAGGTTCGAATCCCGCCGGGCGCACAGGATCAATTTGCCCTCATAGCTCAGTGGTGTAGCGCCGTCCCATCTAGTCGGAGGTTGCTGGTTCGAATCCAGTTGGGGGCGCAGGTGGATACGTCCGTAGTTCAATCGGCAGAACGCCGGACTTTGACTCCGGAGGTTGCAGGTTCGACCCCTGCCGGGCGTGCAGGCGCAAGTGTGTCCTCATAGCTCAACTGGATAGAGCATCGGTCTTCTAAACCGAAAATACTGGTTCGAGTCCAGTTGGGGACAAGCCCCCATGGCTCAATTGGCGAGAGCAGCGGTCTTGTAAACCGATGATACTGGTTCGACTCCGGTTGGGGGCTCAGATGATGGTGTCTCTGGTGTACGTGGTTCGCACGTCGGACTGTGGCTCCGGAGGAAGTGGGTTCGAATCCCCTGAGACACCCAGGAGCATCTGAAAGAACAGGTGCGTATTGCCTACGAGAGCCTTGCTGCGGTGTAGCTCAGCTGGAAGAGCGCTGGCCTGATATGCCAGGGGTCCCGGGTTCGAATCCCGGCACCGCCAGAATTGTGCAGCGGCGTAGCTCAGCGGCAGAGCACTGGCCTCATAAGCCAGGTCGCCCGGGTTCGAGTCCCGGCGCCGCTAGGAAGGGGGGCGCTGCAGAGTTGGTGATCTGCACGCGGCTGTAGACCGCGCGCCGTTGGCTAAGAGGGTTCGAGTCCTTCCGCCCCCAAGTTGAAGTGAGTGAACGCGCTGAATTCAGCGCCTGGCCGATGACGACTGACAATGTGAACATGATCTGCACGAACCAGCCCTTTCCACTGAAGATGAGAGTCACTACACCCATCCAGCGCGTAGCCATCGCCGGGTTTCAATCATCGGCCTCATACACCACATCGACATCCCTGGAGTCATCGAACACGAATCTGCCTGGCTGCCGATTGGCACGAAGTGCCTGATTCCAGCAATGTGCGAGGATCTCGCCAGCGGGGCCCCACACTTTTTCCTTCAGAGGCGCGGCAGGCTGATGAACAAGATCCACGTGGCACAAAGTGTCGAATCGCATTGCGCCCCCGCCCCTCGTCACACTCCACAGAATGCCATCATGGACCCTGAACACGGGGCACAAGAACTCAGCATAGGCGGCGAGTGCAAGATAGTCACCGCGGAAGGTCAAGTAGTCTTCGAGGGACAACCGTCGTCCATCGCCTCTCTCCATCTCCATGGTTAACTCAACACATGGTTCGATCATCGCGAAAGCGGCGTGCAGTGAATTGTGCTGTGACATGTCTGCAAGGACTGCAGGCGGGACCCCGATCTCTCTGTTCCGTGTGTCAGTCGAACTTGTGCTGCAGCCTCTGTCCTCAGGGGCAGGCGAATCTGCGTCAGCATTGGCTGGGACTTTCCTCGCCGCCTCCGTGAACTCTGGGTAGCGATGCGCGAGATCCCAAAGGCCCTCAGTGAAACGAGCCGTCTCATCCTTCTCCGACGCCAGCAGATCCGCCAAGAAGTGCAAGAACGCAAGAACCTTCGGAATACGCCTGCGCCGCTTCGGGTTCCTCGACATCTGCTCTGCCACGCCGAGCGCCGCGGCCATAGCCTGCTGGGCAACGACGGACTTCCCCGCAGAGATCATGTTCCACCTCCATCCCGACTATTCAAGACTGACCGGCATCGCATCTACTCGTCCAGAGGACCTGGTCTGAACAACCATGTCGGACCAGGTCGCCTCAGAAGAGAGCATCCAGAGTCAACTGATCTGAGAGCAACTCGTCGTAGTACGCGTTGCGTTTTGTGCCATGGGTCGTCACCATGACCAGGAAGATAGTCTTCTTCGTTCCCGTCCTCTCTCTGAAGACCCGCACCTTCCTTCGCAACTCGCCGGCATAGGCTTTTGTGATGGCGAATGGCGCCTGAGTACATTTCATCTCACAGATCGTGATGCACCCATCGCTTCTGTCGATGAGCAGGTCGATCTGTGCCCCTGGACCATGTTCATCTGCCTGGCATTGCCACATCGACTCCTCCGTCCTAATGCCGCCAATGCCGAGGCCTTGTTTGATCTTGTCGATGTGCTTCCAGCAAATCTCCTCGAATGCGTAACCCGCCCACGAATTCCACGACGGGGAACCTCGGCGTTGTAGCCAATACCCATAGTTCCTGTGTCGTGACGTCGCTGGTCGAGCCTTACGTATCCATGCCAGGTAGAACAGTGAGTACTCGTCCGCCAGCCGATGAACTGCATCCTTCACTTGCTTGCCGAAGGGAACGTACTTGGCGATGAATCCCGATTCCTCCAGTGCCGACAGGATCTGAGAGCTGGAGCCACCCGAGGGGAGTTGAGCAGCGCCAAGCAAGTCCGTTCGCGTGCACCCCAGTCTTCGCCGGGCAAGGGTCTCCACGACTCGTACATAGGCTTCGTGTCTCTCGTATAGGGAAGCGTACAGGCGTTCGAATTCATCCGACAGAAGACCGTCCTTGGAAAAACACAGCTCGTCGATTGACTGGGCCGCGGAGCGGGCAGGCCGGACCTGACGAAGGTAGTGGGGTATCCCCCCAATGGCCATGTAGATCTCTAGGATCTGGTGCCTGTCCAGTCGGATGTTCTGTTCTCTGAGATACTCTTCTGTTTCTGCCAATGTGAACGGCATCAGACGGATTCGACGAGTGACCCGATTATGCAGGCCGCCCCTGGCGTAGATGATCTTGCGCAGCATCCAGGAGGCGGCCGAACCACAGATCACCACGATGAGATCCCTTTGCTTCGACGCCCACGAATTCCAGAAATACTCGAAGGCCTGAAGGAAGCCGGACCGGCGCGAGGCCAACCACGGCAGTTCATCGAAGAATAGAACGGTCTTGCCTCGAGTGGCCTTGTCCTCGAGGGTTCTTGAGAGAATCCTGAATGCTTCCCTCCAACTACTCGGCCCTGTGACCGGTGATCCTCCCAAGAGGTAGCGGCTACACTCTTCTGCGAAGTTGCTCAATTGGTCGGCGAGTTTGGCGCCCTGGACACCGGTCAATTCGAAGTACGTATCCTCATTCCCGAAGTAGCGACTGATGAGAAACGTCTTCCCGACGCGCCGCCGCCCGTAGACAGCTAGGAGTTCAGGATCCCGGGATGACCGTATCTGCCCGAGGAGCGATTTCTCTCTTTCTCGGCCCACTAGGTCAGTCATGGTCTCTCCAGTTAGTTGTGTGCTGGGGCGATTATATTCAGCCAAAACACGATTCCACAAGTGAGTTTTGGCTGAATATAGATCCAGTTCGTTTGCCCAGACGGGAGAGAATCGGGTGTTCTGCTACATGCGTCAAGTGCACGCGTCCATGTAACTTCACTAATACAACATGATTACAGAAACACCGGCGGCGCGCTTCTGACAACGCCTGTACTGCCTGGCAAGGACCATTCATATTCAGCCAAAACCGTGTCGGCCAAGACGGTTTTGGCTAGATATAGCGCTTGTCGGGACGGTGGTATGAATGCTCCTTGACAAGGGATGTCCTCCTAGATGGTCACCTCATCTCCAAGATCCCAATGCGACGGAAACCGCGTATTCGGGAAGACCTTCCGCGCCTCTGCGAGCATCTCGGCCCATCCCTCACGCTCGTACCGATCCGACAGGTGCATGAGAACGAGCTCGCCCGCCTCTGCCCGCTTCGCAAGCGTGGCGGAGAGCACCGTCGTCATGTGGTAGTGCTTCCGGGCGAGCTCGAGATCCGCATGCCGGTACTGGCATTCGCAGACGATGGTCCGGCACCCGTGGAGGCGGCGCGAGAGCGCATCCATCGCGGACTCATCCAGTAGGAAGTCGGTGAGATAGGCGATCGATTCCCCCGGTGTCTCGACAATCAGTGCATTGCGGAGTTCGTCAAGCGAGTGCGCGACGCCGCCCACTACAATCTCGGAAGCATCCGCTGGGGCATCCTTGAGCTCCTTGACCCATGGTCCGGGCTGCAGCCCCATCGCCGCCATCCGCTCTTGATCGACGTTCGCCCTGGCGCGTTCGTGGACGACGTAGGCCACTGAGGGCGTCATGTGGTCCATGAGCACCGCTTCTGCCGTGAATCCCTCACCCTCGATGATGGGACCATCGTTCAGCTCCACACCCGCCATGTGCGCGACGCCGAAGGCCTCATTCAGCTCGAAGCGACTTGTTCTAGTCTCGGCCGGGTGGATGTCGGAGACTAGCCAGGAGCCCGACATGGTCTTGTGGAGGTTCCAGAGATAGCCCTGAAACCGTGCGTGCATGATGCGCGCGGTCTCCGGCGGCCCCCAGATCCGATTCACCTTCGTATCGCGGTCGTAGTTGCAGCGGAAGAAGCTGTCGAAGCCTGCCACGTGATCCATGTGGAGGTGCGAAAAGCACAGATGGTCGACCCGCATGACCTCGGAAACGGAAAGCTCAGAGAGGCACCCCTCGCCACAGTCGAAGAGCAGGCGCTCGACGGCCTGTCCGCTGTCGATTCGCACCAAGAGGGCGTTGTCGCGGCCGGGTAAGCCTAGGATTCGGGAGAAGATGCTCATTCTGGCCCTCGCGTAAGGCTTCCTGGACCCTGCTCAACGTACCGCGCGTAGCCGCAGTGGTGCAGGCTCGACGTCATTTCAGTGTTCGACCACCCATTTCAGCAACCGATCGCACTGATCCACCATGTAGAGGGGCAACGACAACATCCGGTAGCGCACCGGGCGACCGTCGGCAAGGTGGTGCTCGTGCTCGGATACGCTCGGAGGATTCAGATCGAAGCGCAGCACGACCGGATCGCTCGGCATGGTTCCACGCACAAGGAACTGATGCACCGAGCGGAGGCTGCCTGCGGTTCCTGCCTTGACCTCGACCGGCACGACGGATCGACCTTGGTCGATCACGAAGTCAACCTCTGCATTGGACGCCTTCCCTTCACGCAACCAGTAGCACAGGGAAGGCAGCTCGAGTCCGCCTTTGCGGAACAACAGATGTTGCCCTACGAATTGCTCCGCCAGCCCGCCTTCGTGGACTAGCTGGCGATCGTTCCAGCGGCCGAGCGTGTTCCAGTCGACTCCGGTCAAATGGCTGGCGAGGCCCACATCGAGGAAGAAACATTTATAGACGTGCGGATCGATCTGAGCTTCGAGCGGGACTCCTGAACAGTCGCCATGGTGCACCGGCCAGATCACCCGGGCCATGGCGAGTAGGTCAAGCGCAGTCCGCAGTTCGCGTGACCTTGCGTCTCTCGAGATGTTGGCGTACTTGATCTTCCGACCCAGGGCGCCGGGCACGAAGTCGAACACGGTTTGGAGTCGAACGAGCGAGGCAGGCGATGATCCGTATTTCCCGAAGTCGTCACGGTAAGTGCTGACGATTGAACGCTGCACGCGCCGGACACCCTCGATCCCCTCTTGCGCGGCGTAGGCCGCAACCGCTTCGGGCATGCCACCCACAAGCAGGAACTCGCGCTGGCGTGCCGCGAGCCTTCGGTGGGCGCCATCGGCCCAGGGTTCTCCCGGAGACCACCGGGAGCTTAGGTCGACCAGATCCTTATCCCCAACGCCGAGGAGAAACTCACAGAAAGCAAGAGGTCCGAGATGCAGGTACTCAATCCGGCCAACCGGCATCGTGAATTCCGGGCTTCGCAACACCATCTCCAAGAGCGAGCCCGCCGCAACCACGGGCTGATCGGGGCGTTGCTCGTACAGGTATCGCAGCGCTGCAACCGCGGAAGGAGTGGCCTGGATCTCGTCCAAGAAGAGGAGCGTTCCCTGCCCGGGTGAGACTCGCCCAATGGCCTCGAGTTCGAGCATGATGGCGTTCACGTCCAAGGTCGCGAATATGGCCTCCAGACGGCGATGCTGTTCGAGATTGACCTCGAGGATCGGCATGCCCCGCGCCCGAGCGAGTTGCCTCACAAGCGTTGATTTGCCGACCTGTCGCGCACCGCGGATGACCAGTGGCTTGCGCCGAGGGCCGTCCAGCCATCGTTCGAGATGATGCTGGGCTGTTCTAACTAAGGCCTTCATGGACCTCATCATGGCTCAAAGTGACCCCATTGTCAACCACTACACGGTCGAAATGAATAGCATCTGAGAATGATGATCTGATCGATGGTGCAGGCGTCGCGGTCATCAATGAACTCGATTCCACGCCACTCCGAAAGCGCCCGGGTGATTCCGGTGCCTGCCCCCCGATACGCGAGTACAGGTTCGCGAAGAACTGACTGGTCAGATTTCCGATCGGGGTCCCCCGGGTGCGCATCCAGGCATACCGCAGGCTACAAGAGCGAGCAGGTCGAACTCGTGCGCGCGACCGACCTCTACGTCGGTCACTAGGCTCGGCGATACCATGAATGAGCCGGTCGCGTGATCGGCTGAATGGCCCTCCTTGCTCGGACACGAAGCAGACACAAGATCTCAAGAGAGGTTTAGATCGGCAAAGATTGTATCGTGCCCGATTCTTGCCGATCTGTGGCATATTGTCATAGATCGGCAATAATCAATTGACATCCGATTCTTGCCGATCTACGATGCTGACATGTTCTTTGGGCGTGAACATGAGCTGACCTTACTGCAGGAGGCGGTCCGTTCCAACCGGGCTGAACTCGTCATCCTGTACGGTCGCCGCAGGGTCGGCAAGAGCACTCTCCTGCAGCAGATCAAGATCCGCCGGGGAAAGCTGTACTTCGAAGCCCTCCAAAACGCGCGGCAGCCGGCTCAGATCGTTCACTTCCTGCGGCAACTTGCTGAGCAAACCGAAATGCCACTGAGCGCGGCCAGGAATTGGCACGAGGCATTTGAGGCTCTCACCTTTCATGTTCGCAAGGGCAAACATCTGGTGGTGATGGACGAGTTCCCCTGGATGGCGTCCGGAAGAGGTGAAATCGTATCGCTTCTCAAGTACTTCTGGGATAACCACTGGAAACACAACCCGGGTTTGACCCTGGTTCTCTGCGGCTCGATCGCAGCTTTCATGATCAAGCAGATCGTTCACTCAAAGGCACTGCACAACAGGAAAACCATCGAGATCAAACTCGCACCTCTCACCGCCCTGGAGACGAAGCCGTTCTTTCGGGATCTGAGGTCGGACCGTGAGATCATTAAGTTTCTGATGATCTTTGGTGGAATTCCAAAATACCTTGAGCAGATCGATCCTCGGAAATCACTGGCCGCAAACCTCGATCGCCTCTGTTTCCAGCGTCACGGGTTCTTCCTCACCGAATTCGAGACGGTTTTCAAGGAACAGTTCAAGGTTGCGCGGACCTATGAAAGAATCGTCAGGATTCTGGCGCATAGGGGTTGTTCACGGGAAGAACTCGCTCGTCACCTGGGCATTGTTTCGGGGGGTGGCCTATCCAGCTACCTTCACGCGCTCGAGCAGGCCGACTTCATAAGAACGGCCGCGCCCCTGTCCATCGCCGGCGGCGGACAGAAGACCCGCAAGCTGGTCCTGTGGGATGAATGGCTGCGGTTCTACTTCACCTGGATCGAACCCAACCGCGAGCTGATCGAGATGGAAGGTCGGACCAACCGGTTCGACCCATTCGGCGTCTACGGTCTTGATGCCTATTTCGGCCTCTGCTTTGAGCGGTTGTGCATGAAGAATCTTCCACAGATCTTTGCGCGACTCGATCTCGACTTCCGTCGGGTTACCGGATTCGGGCCATTCTTCAGACAACGGCGGCGGAAGAAAGAGCGGGATGAAGGATTGCAGATCGACCTGCTCGTACGCCAAAAGGGGCATGTGTTGACGCTGATCGAGTGCAAGTTCACCGCAAGACCGGTGGGCACGACGGTGATCGATGAAGTCGCACGCAAGATCAAATTTCTAGGGGCCCCTTCACACTACACGGTTGAACGGGTCCTCATCTCTGCGGGTGGGGTAACCCCAGACCTCGCTCGCAGCGACTACTTCCACCAGATTGCCGGTCTCGAGACCATTCTCTAGATCCATGTCGGGATGGGCAAGGGGACCAGGAGCGCCACTAATCGCTCGAAAGCCCCACCGACCTTCGGCTCCCAGCCTACCAGCCGGCGGGGCCACAGTCTATTCGGCCCGCGGCCGCCGTTCCCGAAGCGACGGACCAGGAAGGAAGCGGGACCAGTTCATGCTCGCTCCGGCGCCCCGTGAGGCGGCCGAATTCAGGCCGTAAGGGTCCTCGACACACGAAACCCGATGTTGTTGTTGCTGTTGTTCGGGTTGTTGTTGTTCCGATTCGCGCACCGCAAGTTGTGATTGTTGTTGTTCCAGGCGCCGCCGCGAATCAGGCGCGTGTGTTTGGATGCTCCCTCCCTTGTTCAGCAGCAAGCCGCGTGCGCCGCACATCCGCGCTTCGGCACCGTCGCTCGCCGCAGAACACTCTTGATCAAACCGCGCGTGGAGCCGTGCCGGGCATGGGCCACCCAGCCGGCCACGGAGCGGCCGACGTCCTCCAGTTCGATCTCGCCCCGACTATAGGCCAGGTGCAGCCGGCGCAGGCGCCGCACAAACCGGCGTCCCGTGGCCGGATCGAGACGCACATGGCCGGGGAAGACGCGGAAGCCCACAAAGGGCACACCATCGCACACCGGAGAGATCCCCGTCTTTCGCGGATGGGCGTGGAGCCGCCGATGCTGTTCGAGCCAGGCTTCCATTGCCCGGCGGGCCTCGTGCAGGTGGGACTTCCTATCGGCGAATAGCAGACAATCATCCATGTAGCGCAGGTAGCCGCCGTGGCGAAGCTGCTCTTGCACAAAGTGATCGAGCCGATCGAGATACAGATTCGCAAAAAACTGACTGGTCAGATTCCCGATCGGGATTCCTCGGGGGCGCAACGCTGAGAACAGATCATCACCCGCACATGGCCGGTACTCCTCCAGCGGACTTCGAAAGCTGGCCAGCAGCCTTCGCAGGCACTCGATCAGGCGCCGATCGTGAAACCGCCGCTCAAGGAGACCGAGCAGGATGCCATGATCGATACGCGCATAGAAGTGACGCACATCGAGCTTGAGCACATACCGGCGTCTGCGCGCCAGGCTTTTGCAGGCCTCCAGAGCACGGTGCGTGCCTTTGCCGACCCGGCAGGCGTAGCTGTGGTGAATGAACGAGGAATCCGTGCGCGGTTCCAGAACCTGAATGATGGCGTGATGGAGGACTCGGTCGCGGTAGGGCGCCGCCGCGATCTCCCGGGGCTTGGGATCTCGAACGCGGAAGTGGTGATAGGGGCCGAAGCTATAGGTCCCGGCCGCGAGATCGCGGTGCAGGGCCAGCACATTGTGTTCGAGCTGATGCTCGAAGGCCGCACAGGCCCGCTTCGCACGTTTGCCCTTGCGAGCCCGGCGTGCGGCATGGAAGAGGTTGCCCAAGTCAATCACCTCCGGCCAGAGATTGCGGTAGGACTTCATGTCGCCTGCCGTGGCCGGCGCTGCCCGGCGGCGATCCAGCCACCCACCAGCCGGCCCACCTCATCGACGCGCCCGGCAACGTGCTGATACCGCCGCCGGTTGAGGAAATGCAGGTCCCCGGCCATCCGGAGCAGGTAGCGGAGCTTCTCGAGTTCGAGGTTCGCCCGCCGCAGGGTGCTCCTCTTCTCCCGCGTGTAGTTCGCCTCGATGAGCAGGCAAAGGAGATCCATTGCGCTCGACTGGATCCGGTCACCCAGCAGAAAGCGCTGATCCCGCGGAAACTGCTTCAGGCGCGGGATGAGCCAGATGATGAGGTCGTAGGTCTTGGGAATCACCTGCATCACTTCGGCCATCGGGGGGCTCCTTTCACACCGGCGGTCGGGCGAGCGGACCGGCCACGCCGCTCCGCTCGCCAAGATCTCAAGCCCAAGATCCTGGCCCATTGGGGCCAGGCGTAAAGGGGTAAAGGATCAAGGGGTACTGGTCCTCGACACACGAAACCCGAAGTCGTCGTCGCCGTCGTGCGGGGGGCTGATGCCCCGATGCGCGCACCGCAAGTGGTGATCGTTGTTGCCCCAGGCGCCGCCGCGAAGCAGGCGGTAGGAACCGCCTGAAGGACCCACAGGATCCGTCCGCGATGCCGTTCCCAGGTCACACTCCCTCCAGTCATTGCACCACTCCCACACGTTCCCCGCCATATCGTAGAGCTCCAGGCCCAATGGAGCCGCCGGGTAGCTGCCCACCGGCGTTGTCCACCTGACGCAGGAGTTGCCATCGACGTATCCATTCACCCGACCGCAGCTCGGCGCCTGATCCCCCCACGGCCAGGTTCGAGGACCGTAGTACTGCGTCGCGTACTCCCACTCCGCGTCGGTCGGCAAACGGTAGCCATCGGCACCGTAAGGGTCGCCGCCGTTGCATTCCCAGGTCGTATGGTTGTAGGCGGGCGGGTACCCCTGCGTCTGGCTCAGCCAGTCGCAATAGCACACCGCGCCGTACCAGGTCACCTCCTTGACCGGATGGTCCGTGGGGTCATAGCCGGATGGGTAGGCATTCCTGAGCGCGTAGCTCACCTCCCGCAGACTGAACGACCCCGTCCCGACGCTGAAGGTGATCTCGCAGTGCTCGTCGTCCAGGTCCACCAGCTCCTTGCCGCTCGCTGCGTCGGTCACCCCACTTGAGGACACCCCAACCAGCGGCGGACTCTGGTCATACGCCCACTGCAGCATCGCCACGTACTCGCCATTCGTCACCTCGTACTTGCCCAGGTAGAAGTCGCGCGTGAGCGTGACGTGGTGCTCGTCCTGACCGCAGTAGGCTACGCCATCGCCCATGATGAAGTCGCCGGCGGGGATCAAGGTCATTTCGCCGGGATTGACCGTCACCGCAACGCGCCTCACCGCCCAACCCTGCTGATCCCGTGTGCTTGTTCCCCCCGAGGGCACGGCCCCGATGTAGGAACAGGCGCCCCCCTCCGGATCATGCATCGCGGTACGGATCAAGACATCGAACTCACCGGCCCAGCGCGGGTGGACCGTCAGCGTGTAAGTATTCGTCTCACCCTCGCTCCAGTTCGCATCGCCGTACTCGGCCAACAAGTAGCCGGCTGTCATGAGCTGGCAGTCGGCGGAGTGGATAGACTCACCGGCGGCGAAAGCGCGGTGGCCGGGGTCGTCGCCGCTCGAGCTGCTGGAGATGCGCTGGGCATCGGACGCGCTGGTGAGATCAGGGAAGGAAACGCTGATGGCGCCGTCGTCGGAGGTGGCGCCGGTGTTCTTGACCGAGATCGTGAGGGTGAAGCTGTCGCCGAGGTCGATTTCCTCGGCGGATAGTTCGATATTGCCAATGAAGGCCGGTGAAGGACTGTCGGCGAAATCGCGAAGATTGGTCAACGCATCTTCCAGGACACCGATGGCCCTATGGGCCAGATTGTGTTCCCAATTGTGCCGGAGAGCTGCCCGGGGCTCGGGGAGATCTTCTGGTATCTGGCTGTTGAGTTCCACGATGCCGTCGTGCGAAACAGGGGACGCATGCATGAAGGTGAAGAACGTGTCTGTGTACCAGTAGAATCGGAAGATCGCAGGAAGACTACCGCCAAGGTTGACGTATTTCCTCCAGTTGTGATCCTCCTCGTTAAG
>CAZTDY010000066.1:22339-23677 GCA_964612295.1 uncultured bacterium
GAAGACTACCGCCAAGGTTGACGTATTTCCTCCAGTTGTGATCCTCCTCGTTAAGCCTATCCAAGGCCGGATTTCCGTACCCAAGCCCTGTGGGAAGCGGCAACTGATACGTCAGGTTCTCGGCTCCGGTATCTGACCAGTTGAAGGGCAACAAGTCCTCACGGAACCTCCTGGCGTAGTCCCCAAGGCAACTCCCGTGATGAGGGGTATCGATGAAAACAGCCCCCCTCAAGAACTGATCGCCGTCCTGATGTGTCACCCAAGCGCGCGTGAGAAGGCCACCCATCGAGTGGGCCAAGACGAGAACGCGGCCGTACTGGGAGCTGCCGAATCGACTGGAAATGAGATCCTCCAGCTCTTCGGCTGTGTCAGCCACAAGGTTATCCTCGTCGTAGTAAAGGCAAAACACCTCAAACTCGTTGCCGCTCTCCGTCAAGATGAACTTCACCGCTCCGCCCCAGTAGTCTCGTAGTTTCTCCTTCTGCGATTCGTAGCTACCCTGGTTCGACTCTCCCATACTCCAGCCATGGACGATCAGGACAGGAAGCTTACTCCCCAGGTTGCCAACTGGAGATGAGATGCGCTCCAGATCAACCTCATCCGTTCCAGTCAACGACGCCCGATAGAGCTGCATTGGGATACTGGAGAGTGTCTGCGACTCATTCCACCGGTAGGGCGAAACGCGCGAGGCCATCTGCATCTCAGCCTCGATATTGCCGTCACCCTCAGCGGCATTGGCCAGGCGTGCCACCGGAAGCTTGAAGATCCGCCTGCCGGAGTCCGAGCTGTCCGCCACTGTCCGACCAAACAAGAGCAGCGGCTCACGCCCCGGCACCGAGACCGTCACTCGCACATAGGTGTCGGACCCGGAGTCGCCGGGCAGCGAAACGGTCAACCCACTGTGGAAGGCGATGCTGTCCGGAAGATCGGCCAGGTCCTCAAGGGGAATGCTCACCGTGACCACATCCGAGAGCTGGGTCACGTCTTCGGGCGGCGGATTCAGCTCGGGCTGCTCCGCAGTACCCACGGTGATGTCTGTGCTATCGGCAAAGAGCCCATCGGGCACCGTGGCCACGAACTCCTCGTGCTCGACCACAGAGCTGTCGGGACTGACCGGGATCAGGACATCGTCGGTGCCGCCGTTCGGCCCCCACGCCGGGCTGTCGTCTTCGCCGCATCCGAGCATCGGCGCAAGCGCGAGGGTGCCGGTGATCATGATCCACTGAAGCCGGATTTGAAGTCGCATCGCTGCCTCCTGTCTGTTCCCGTGCCGCGCGGCCCGATGGTGTAACCCCTCACTCTTCCCTGCGTTTTAGCTAACCCTGGATTTCAGATTGA
>CAZTDY010000067.1:0-23606 GCA_964612295.1 uncultured bacterium
GGCAGGACAGAATCATAGAAGAGGGGGGCAGATCGAATCTCCGAGCCACAACCAAAACGAAGAGGGATCCATCCTCAGTCGAGGGACCACCGCCGTGAGAACCGAGTTCGGGGCCACGCTGAATGCCTTCTCGCTCGATCGATCGCGGCCGCGTACGGTTTTCGGCTGGAAGGAGTGGGGCGACCGGTTTCCCAACATGCCGGTTCCCCCAATGCCCGGCGAGACGTTGGTGGGCTCCCAGATCGCGCTCTTCGGCTGTCACCCGAGCATGGTCTTAGAGACCATTGGCGCCATCGAGATCGCCGAAGGGCTCCCCCACCCCTTGATCGAGGGCCGGTGGTCGAAGATCTCGCCCGAGACCGGCAGAAGCTATCTCATCGCGGGGTTCAGTGAAGCGAATGTCGATACGCTGCTCGAGGTTGTCGAGCAGGCCGGCCTCATGACGCTCTACCACGACGGCCCCTTCGAGACCTGGGGGCATTTCCGCTTGCGCCCCGACCAGTTTCCCAATGGGCGCGACGGAATGCGCCGCTGTGTTGAGAAGGCGACCGCCCGCGGGATTCGTATCGGTGCGCACACGCTCACGAACTTCATCACCCCCAACGATCCCTTTGTGACCCCGAAGCCGGACAGGCGGCTAGCCGAAACCGGGCGCGGCGCCCTGGCAGAGGCCATCGATGCCGTCCAAACGCGGATTCCGGTTCAGGACACGCTCTACTTCGCAAATGAGCAGGCCAACTGGCTCCGCTGCGTCCGCATCGAAGATGAACTCGTCCAGTACCCTGCCGTGACGCGTGAAGCCCCCTTTGAGCTCATCGACTGCACGCGAGGGGCTTTCGGCACCAGCGCCGCATCCCATGCCGGTGGCGAGCCGGTCGGCAAACTTCTCGACCACGGCTACAAGGTGTTCTTTCCGACCTTCGAGCTGCAGGAGGACCTCATCCGGAACCTCGCGGAGTTCTTCAACGCCACCGGTGTATCGCAGATGGACTTCGACGGCCATGAAGGATGCTACGCGACCGGTCAGGGCAACTTCGCCATGGAACACTTCGCCGAGCGTTTCTGCGCACTGGTCGATCACACGGTGGTCAACGGCTCGAGCCGCTCGAGCCACTTCTACTGGCACGCCGGACACTATCTGAACTGGGGCGAGCCCTGGTATGAGGGGTTCCGCGAGTCGATGCAACAGTACCGCATCGACAATCAGGCGCTGCTCGAGCGCAACTATCTGCCCAACATGCTCGGATGGTATCTGCTGACCGAACACACCACCTTGGCCGACATCGAGTGGATGCTGGCCCGCGCGGCCGGGTATGACGCGGGTTTCGCCCTGGCCACGAGCATCGGTGCGATCCGCACCAATCCGGAGCTCGGGAGCATCCTCGATGCGATCCGCGAATGGGAAACCGCCCGTCGCTTGGGGGGCTTCAAGCCACAGATGCGAGAAGCTCTGAAGGACCCCCGGCGCGAGTTCCACTTGGCGGCGGTCACGGGCGGATGGGAGCTCTTCGATTACCACAAGGTCAGCTATGAGAACCCGCTGAACGATGCCGGGACGGGGACGGGCGCCCCGCTTCTGTGGGCCCCACCGGTCTCGGGCTATCCTCTCCGCTTTGCTCTGCGGACTGGCAAGGATGCGGGCGCTATTCTGAATCCCGTGCTCGTGATCGATGATCGCTTTCGTGCCCGGCTGCCCGTCCGGCTGGCGCCGGGACACTCGCTGGCCTGCGATGGGGAGGCCAACGTTCGCGTCTACGACGAAAAGGGTCGCCACCTAGAGAGCGTGCCCCTCCCGGAAGGGGTCGTGCTGCTGGACGACACCGCCCACTCGGTGCAGTTCAGTTGGGAACTGGAGGAAGGGGTACAGCCTCACATCACGATCAGTTTTCAATCCGTCGATCAGCCGGTGTTCGTGCCGCGGCCCGGGGAACCCCCACTCGCACCCTCCACCCAGTGAGTGCTACACTCCTCGGTAGATTCGATTTCCTGCGGAGATCTCTTCCTCATCCGAGGCTGAGAAGGAGGGCATGATGAAGTTGACCCTGATCGGGTTCGCAATCCTGTTGCTCGTGGCGGCCGCCAACGGTGCAGACAGAATCGTTCACTACGAACATTTCACCGCGGCGTGGTGATCGTTCTGCCCCGAGGCCGCAGTTGTGGTCGAAGAATTCCTGATGCTGCACGATGAGACCGAAATCTGCCTCATTCAGAATGACTACGATGATCAGTTCTGCCCGGGGAGGGTCTCATACATGGGCGTCTCTGCCTGGCCGACCGTAGTCGGGAACGGCCTCTCCGACGCCTGGCCGCTCGACTGCCTCGAGGGGGACTACGAGGCCCACAATGCGATCCCGTCTCCCCTGACGCTCACCATATCCACGAATGGTCTGGGTGACTTCACGGCGCACCTCACTGCCGAAGAGGACGTCGTCGATGCGTACTTCTTCATGGTCGCGACGCTTGACGAAGAGGTCCCCGGCTACTCAGGGACGTCGCACCTCCCGCACCACGTGAAGGAATACATGACGCCACTCACCGGCGATCCCTTCACCCTGCTGGCCGGGGAGAGCATCGACATCAACCACAGTTTCGTCGTGCAGCCGGAATGGGACTACGGCTTGATGGGCGTTGCCGCGTGGGTCAGCAGGCCCGGCGGTGTGAACACGAGTCCGTGCACCTACGGCGACATCGGCAACAAGAACGAGGTGCTCCAGTCCAGGTGGGTGACGACCTCTGATCCCGCCGCCCTGGAGGAGATCACCCTGCGCAAGACACCCACGCTGCGCGTGTTCCCCAATCCGGGCATCGGCCAGCGGACGATCACCTACACCCTCCCCCACGCCGGACATGTGCGTCTAGGTCTCTACGACGCCCAGGGCCGCCTGGTGGAACAGCTTCCCGTACAGGAGAGTGCGGGAAGCCATACGATCACCTGGTCCCCTTCGGCGGCCCGCGGCAGCGGCTCGGCAGCGACTGCCGGCGTCCGGTTCATTCGCCTCGAACTCGAGGGACAGATCCTGACGAAGGAGATCCTCCTGATCCAGTAGGCCGAACCGGAAGAGAGTCTGAACGCAGAACACCCCCGCGGGCGCGAACCCGCGGGGGTGTTTGATGTGGAGCCAAGGGGGATCGAACCCCTGACCTCATGACTGCCAGTCATGCGCTCTCCCAGCTGAGCTATGGCCCCATAGGCCTTAGTAATATCGGGATTCGGCCCCCAAACGTCAAGGAGTTTCCTGGCGTTCGCTTCCATCCAGGCTGTTGTGGGCTAGAGCAGGGCGGGAGGCATCGCGAACACACCCTCTGACAGTCACAGAGCGCGCTGGAGAGAGCCTTCCCGGGCGCTTCGGCACTGTTGTGTGACGCGCGCACCTTTCGCCGGTCCCGGAGGCCCGGACGGACCCTCCCCCGGAAACGGGTCCGGCCTTCGATCCACCCTCCCTGAGGGACACGGGCACCCCTCCCCTCCTAATCCTATGGAACCGGCTGCCGCCCTTGAGGTTGAGAGGATTAGGCAACCGAGATTCGAGGTTGAACGGTCGCCTGTGATCGACTAGATTGTATCGTCCGGTTTCCCTTTGGGCCTGAAGCCTGATCGGCTCGGACTCTGCGCGGGAGTGGTGAAATTGGTAGACGCGCGGGACTCAAAATTCCGTGGGGGCAACCCCGTGTCGGTTCGAGTCCGACCTCCCGCAAGGTGGGCTCTTCACCGGATGGTGACGAGCAAGACTTCGCCCGCTGGATCCTCCCCAAGGGTCCAGCGGGTATCTTGTATGTGCGAGGCGATGGCGTGACCGAAAACACACCCCAGCACTGGCGGCCGAACTGCTCTCTGGCCGAGTTGTCCACCTGGAAGATCGGGGGACCGGCTCGTTACTACGCCGTGCCGCCTACGGCCGAAGCCCTTCGGGCGGATCTTCGGCGCGCGAGCGAGCTCCGGATTTCCGTATTGGCGATCGGCGGTGCCAGCAACCTCCTCTTCTCCGATCACGGCTATGAGGGCCTCGTGCTGGCCCTTCCCCAGGTGACTCCTCCGCTGAAGGATCAACAGGAGTCGTCCGATTCTCCCGAGCCCGGCATCTGGCTCTCGGGCGGCGATCCCCTGGCCGAAACGGTGTCCGACCTGGCCGGGCTCGGTCTGGCGGGATTGGAATGGTCGGAGGGGATCCCGGGAAGCGTTGGAGGCGCTATCGTCAATAACGCCGGGGCCTATGGTGGCCAGATCGCCGATACGCTCGAGCGCGTTCGCGTCATGCTTCCCGACGGCACCGAGGAGGAGTGGCCCGCAGGTCGCCTGGGACTCGCCTACCGGCGTTCGAAGCTGAAGGGAAGTGAACCGACCGGTGTGTTCCTGCTGGCCGCGCGATTCCGTCTTCAGCGACGAGCCCCAGCGGACCTCACCGCGCAAATGACTGAGATTCGCTCCACGCGGGACTCGAAACTCCCTCACGATCCCAGCTGTGGATGCGTATTCAGGAACCCGGAAGGAGCCGTCGCTGGCCGGCTGATCGAGGAGGCGGGATGCGCGGGTGAGCGCCGGGGCGATGCGATGGTCTCCCCGCAACACGCGAACTTCATCATCAACCTGGGTCAGGCCCGCGCAGAGGATGTGCGCAGTCTCATTCGGGATGTCCAGGAAGCCGTCTTCGCGAAATGCGGACGACGGCTAGAGCTGGAGGTCCAACCGGTTGGATTCTCCGAAGAACTGCTTACTCAACCTCAACCCGGATAGCGCCCCAGGATTCGGGAAGCTGATTCTCATTCGGAATCGGCAGTTCGCCGGACATCTCGCCGAAGCCGATGCTCCCGTAGTCCCAGATCTCATCCAGCGCCGGGGGATGATTCGTATCCCCGACCGCCCCGGACATTTGACTTCCGCCCTTGTACAGGGCAAAGAAGGCATCCCGGTCGAGTCGCTCCAGGAGGAACCAGGCCACCGGCTCGAGGTCGCCCGAGGCATACCCGTCTCCCGCCCACGCGTACGCGATTTCGCTGCCGCTCTCGGCCCACGGCCCCATGGTCTCCGTTTCCTGGAAATAGATGTCAGCGCAGGTGCCCGAATTGATCACATCCACACCTTCGAATTGGATGCCGAATCCGAAGCCCTTCGCAACCATCTCGCGGGGGTGATAGAGGTAGACCCAGGCCCACACCGTGTCCTGGTCGCCCGTCACGTTGACGACCATGTCTTCCGGACCGGTGATGCCGGGCTTGTGTTCGCAGGGGTCGGTCTCGACCACGCCTCTCGCAGGGATGAACTGGTCGTCCACGTGCAGCAGAAGTCGCACGCCGCCGTTCTCACCCATCGCGCCGGCATCGCCCGGCAACCACATTCCAAAGCAGAACACAGCGGCCGCAGCCAGCAAGATCCGTGCGCCTCTCGTGGCAGGTGACAGGTTCATTTGCAGTCCTCCCAGACTCTATCTCCGGGAATCACGCCTTGGCTGTCATCCCCCGGCTGGCGGCAGTCGAGGGGCGCGGCCAACACAGCGTCCCTGTGGGTGCGGATCAGTCCGCCGGCATTCATGGTCTCCAACTCGCAGAGCCCCCGGGACACCATCTTGTTCGCCATCCTCAAGTCGATTCGTCCCGGCTGGCGGCTCTCCACGACCTTGGGATGAGCTCGATTCCCCTCGGCGTCGATGAAGATAAGCCGGGCCATCTGATCCAGATCGATTCCGAAGATGGCCAGGCTGCTGAAGAGAAAACTCCGGTTCATGATGCCACGCACTTCGGTCACCGTCGGCACGAGTTGAAGCGTCCATCCCTTCGAGGTGCCAATCGCCGGGCTTCCGAGAAGAACGCGCCCGACCCCCTCACTCGAGGCGGTCACGCCGTAGGTCTGGAGCCGCATTCGGGGACCGCCCTGGGCCGCGATGCGCAGCCGCAGAGGGTACCGCGTCATACCCGCGGCCCCCGGCTCGGCCACGCGACTGAGGAGTTCATCGATGCTGGCATTCTCCAGCGGCGTGAACCACCCATCCTCCGCAGCCTCCGGGGGGGGCTGAATCGCGAAAGCCGTGTCGGTGTCCTCCCCCTCACCGCTCAGGCCGACGAGACGAATCTGGTCGTCCGGGCCCTCGGCGGCCCAGCGCAGGAAGAACCCGAGAGAGTCGATCGGCGCGTCGACCTCCACCGTGAGATGGAGATCGAGGAGCACCTCCTGGCCTGCATCTCCCGGCCAGTCGATTTCCGTCAGCTGCTGGTCAGGCGACCAACTCAGGCGAACCGTTCCGGTGAGCCCGGCCGCGGTCGCGGTCCAGATCAGAAGGGCGGCGACGAGCATCACCGCTGCGGGAACCCCCCGGCGGCCGGTTGCCCGGGACCCTTCATAAGTACATTCCGGTATTGAGGATGCGTGCATCCACTACCTCCCATCGAGAAGCAACTCCAGGTTGCCTTCGAGTGCAACTGTCGGATTCTGCAAATGGAAGCGCTCCAACACCTCCGGGTTAATCTCACCGAAGCCGAGCAGCCTAGTTCCCGCTTCCGGGGCATCCTGACCCACCCAGACGGCTTCGGCAGCCCGGCCCTTGAGGTAGGGGGGCTCGTCGATCGGCCTGAGCTCCCACTCCACCCCGACCTCGCGCAGCAGCGCTTCGGCCAGCGCTTTGATGTCCTCGAATCCCTCGCGGGTCGAGATCATGCCACAGGCGAAGTGACGCCACTCGCGGGCCCGCGTTTCCGACGCGGGATCGAGACGGGTCACATCGCCCACCTCGAAGATCCGCTGGGGCAGCGGCTGCGTCAGGTTGTGTTCGAGGGTGGCCAGAAGGCCGGGCAGGAGACGGGTGCGGAGCATCGTTTGCTCGGAGGATATCGGGTGAGCCACCTCCACCGCATTGCCCGTGCGCTCAGCCCCGAGCGCGTCGTCGTGGACCTCCGGATTGGTGAGCACCAGGGTCATGACCTCTAGGAAACCGAGGCCCTGGAAGGTTGCGCGCATCTTGTCGGCGAGCAGCTCAACCGGCCTCTCGCGTCCCACCGTGAAGGTCGGGACCAACGTCGGCGGGATGTTGTGATAGCCATAGGCGATTGCCAGATCCTCGATCAGGTCGATCTGGTGGATGATGTCGTTGCGATAGCCGGGGACCCCCACGGTGACCTCGTCGGGACCGGTGACCTCCGCCTCGTGGCGCATTCGCCGCAAGAGCTCGACCGCCTGGTGGGTATCGATGTCGATCCCCAAAGTGCGCGTGGCCCTGGCCGGCGACACCTTCACCTCTTGCACGGAGAAATCGGGGGTGACCCGCGATTCCCCCTCATCGGGATCTTCGATGGTGACTGCCTGGACGCGCGCGCCGGGCACGTTCTCCAGCAGGCTGCTGACCATGATATTCAGCGTTCGTTCGACCACCCTGCGCCGCAGCCCCGTCACGTCGATGAAGAGACGCTTCGACTGCACCGTGACCTTGGTTTCCTCTGAGTTGATCACCGGGGGCATCGACAGCACCTGTCCGCGCGCATCCTTCAGGACCGGATAGGCACTGAATCCTTCCAGCAGGTGGGCGTAGGCCACGCCTTTGGGATGCTCCTCCAGGATTGCACGCATCGGAACGGCGTGCTCCGCCCCGCTGCCTTCGGCCCCGAGCGGGGCAAAGCGGAAGTCGTCGGGATCCTCCGCGGTGTAGGTCAGATCGCCTTCCAGCGTGTCCAGGTCGTAGACCCCGATCGAAGCATGCTTGCGATTGCGACCCACGGCCCAGTGCAGGTTCTCCTGCAGCTTCATGAGGATCTTGAGGGCATCTAAGTCGAGCTCGACGTTCTCGATCACCGCGCAGGCGATCCGGGGGCGATAGGACGTCTCCTGCTTGACGACGGGGTCCACGCGCAGCCGGAGCACGGGCTCCCCCACCTCGTAGTGGGGAGCGCCGGTTTCCTGTCCGAGATAGCCGCGCAGGACCCGGGCCAGTCCGCCCGGATCGAACATGTCCGGCCTGACGGCCAGGAGTTCCATGCGCAGTACCTCCAGGGGACTCAGCTCGGTGTGATCCTCACGCAGTTCAGCGCCACAGGTATCGCAGAGCGGAGGGATGTCCTCGGTTTCGGTGAGTTCGATCACCGCTTCGCATCGATTGCAGCGCACACGCTTCAGGACGCTATAGCCTTCGACGTCGCACCCCAAGTGGCCCAACTTCGTGAGCAGATCCTCGGGGCTGATCTCCGCGCCCAAGAGCTCGCGCAGGCGCTCGACGGGAATGCCAACTACCGGCACAGGGGCACCTCCTTCAACCATTCGAGGTCGGTCAAATACAGCGCGCGCATGTCCAGCACGTTGTAGCGCAGCATCGCCAACCTCTCCAATCCCAGACCCCAGGCCAGCACCGGACTGGTGCAGCCGAGCGGTTCGGTCACCTCGGGGCGGAACATGCCGGCACCGCCCATCTCGAACCAGTCCTTCTTCTCTTCAAGCCAGATGAACACCTCGACACTGGGCTCGGTGTAGGGGAAGAAGCCGGGCCTGAACTCGAACTTGTCGAACCCCATCTTCTGATAGAAGGCGCCCAGGGTGCCCAGCAGATTGGCGAAGGTCGCGCTCTCATCGATGATGATGCCGTCGACCTGCTGGAAGACCGGCAGATGTTTGTAGTCGATGGCCTCCCGGCGGAAGACGCGACCGACGCAGAAGACCTTTCGCGGACCCTGGGGTTGCTCTGCCAGTGCCCGGGCCGTGGCGGAGGTCGTGTGGGTGCGAAGCACGGCGGTCATCGCCCGCTTCGGATCCCACCGGTACTGCCACCCTTGGGAACCGGTCTCGCCGCCGTCCTCATGCGTGTTGGCCACCCGCTTGATGAGCGTTTCGTCCGACGGCAGCTCGATCTCATCGGGCCGGCTGAGATAGAACGTGTCCTGCATCTCCCGAGCCGGATGATCCTGCGGTTGGAACAACGCATCGAAGTTCCAGAAGGCCGACTCGACCCAGGGTGAGACGATCTCCTCGAATCCCATTTCGATGAAGACCTTGCGCGTCTCCCCCACGACCCGCTGCATCGGATGCGGCTTGCCGGGGCTCACCGGCGTGACGCCCAGGTTGACGTCGTAGCTCTTGAAACTGACGTCCGCCCACTCGCCGGTCGCGATCATCTCGGGGGTCAGCTGGGTGACCTCCCGGGCCTCTTCGATCCCGGCCTCGACCGCCGCGCGCCCCTCCTTCGAGAGGCTGACCAGGCGGCGGCGCTTCTGTTTGATCTCGAAGAGCTCCCGGCGGCCTTTGAGCAGCTTGAGCGCAGCAGCGAGGTCAAAGGGCGCGTCCTCGAGGTCCTCTTCCCACAGCCGCCCGCCTTCCTGTTCTGCCAGGTGGCTCAGGAGGGCTTCGTCGGGCCCGGGGCCTGCCAGCCCCGTGTCTGCCCCCTCCCCGAGGGTCAGCTCGGGGCCCTGCTTGACCGCCCAGCCCTTGGCGGTGAGAAAACGCAGCGAGGCGCCGACCTGTTTGGTTTCCAACCCGGTATGCTCCGGAAGATCCTGCATGGTGAGCGGCTTGCCGGCCGCCGCCAGGGCCTCCAGGACGCGGCGTTCGGGCAGCTTCTCGCGCGCCGCACTCTGCCCGCCCTCTTTGAGAACGAACTCCTGGCGCGGGATCTCCGTGATCTCGACCAAGCCCTCGTCGCCGAGGAGCTGGGCACCCGCGGCCACGAGCGCCTGGTCGGCAGCGAGCTTCGCCGCCAGCGCGGGGATCTCGATGGCTTCGGTGATGTCCGCCAAGCCCTTCAGGATCAGGAACTGCTCCTTAGGGAATCGTCGCATTGAGCCTCCTCGACTTGCTCACCCGGCACCCTCCGGCCGGGTGGGAATCAAACGGTTGTGCGGAGGATTCGCACATTATAGGGCAACCGGTCAAGTGTGGGCACCAGGTCTACGCGCCTCTCACTCCGGCCGCCCGGCCACAGAGGGTGACCGCGGCGGTCTCGGCCCGCAGACGCCTGGGGCCCAGATCGACCGCCCTGGCGTCCCGATCGGCCAGCAACACCAACTCGGACTCGCTCCATCCCCCTTCCGGACCGACCAAGAGCAGGGTCTCTTCCGGACCGGCTTCGCCCAGGCTGCCGGGCGTCAGCGGCTCTCCCCCCGGGTCGGCGTAGAGGACCCGCATCCCCTCGGCAGCGGCCATCAGCTCCGCCAGATCGCTGTGGACCTTCACCTCCGGGCAGCGAGCCCGGCCTGATTGCTTCATCGCCGCCCGTGCCAAGCGGCGCCACCGCTCGAGTTTCCCGCGCGCCCGATCGACCCGCCAGCCGACCGAGTGTGATGCGCCGAAGATCTCCACGGAATACGCACCTAGTTCCGTGACCTTCTCGATCGCCCAGTCCAGGCGTGATGCTGAACGAATCCAGGCAAGGCCGAGTCGTCCGGCCAGGGCCTCCTCGCTCGGCGAGGCATGCAGCACTCCCAGGCGGATCTTCACCCCGGAGGAGGAGATCGCAAGCACCTCGGCCTCCGACTCCACGCCCTCGCCATCGACCAGCCGGATCGTATCCCCGACCTTGACCCGCATGACGACGGCCGCATGGTGAGACTCCTCACCATCCAGGACAGCCTCCTCCCCCGCCCCGGGCCACGGCGGCGGCAGGAAGAAGCTACGGTGCTCATTTACTCTAGCTTCGGAAGGCATCCTTGATCTTTTCGAAAAAGCCCTTGCCGGGTTTGGGCGGGCGGATGCCGGGGAGGGAATCCAGGTCTTCGAGAAGCTTCCGCTCTTTCGCGCTCAGCTTCTGCGGGGTCCAAACCGTGGTTTCGATATACAGGTCGCCCTGGGCCCGTCCGCGTCCCAAGCCTCGACCCCGTAGCCGCAGGATCTTCCCGGACTGGACGCCGCTGGGGACCTTGATCTCGACCGGTCCGTCCAGCGTCGGAACCGAGACTTTGGCCCCAAGAGCAGCCTGCGTGATGCTGATCGGCAGCTGGAGCAACAGATCATCACCCCGGCGTTCAAACAGCTCGTGGGTCTTCTCGTGAATGGAAATGACCAGATCACCCGGAGGCGTGCCGCGCCGGCCGACGTTGCCGCCACCGCGTTTGACGAGTCGCTGTCCGTCACTGATCCCGGCCGGGACCTGGATCTTCAGCTCCTCGGTAGAATCCACGCGCCCATCGCCACGACAGGTGGAACAGGGATCCTCGACGACGGTCCCCTCTCCGCCACAACGTGTGCAGGCCACCGTGTGGACGACCTGGCCCCAGAGGGCCCGTTGCACCACCCGGATCTGCCCCGACCCGTCGCACTGCGAGCAGGACACCGGTTGGCTGCCCTGTTTCGTGCCGTTACCGCCGCAGGTTCCGCAGGCCACCTTCCGTTTGAGCCGAACGGTCTTCTCGATCCCGCGGGCAATCTCCTCCAGCGACAAGCTCAGGCTCAGCCCCAGGTCCTCCCCGCGTCGGCCGGGAGAGGTGCCGCCGCGTTCCTCGAAGCCGCCTCCCATGAAGGAGCTGAAGAGATCCTCGAAGCCGAATCCGCCTCCACCCCCACCAGACTGGCGCCGGGCGAACTCACGGAAGATCTCCATGGGATCGAAATCAGGAGCCGCGCCGCCGTATCCGCCACGCACGCCCTCGTGACCAAATCGATCGTACTGCGCGCGCTTCTGCACATCGCTGAGAACCTGGTACGCCTCAGACACTTCTTTGAAGCGCTCTTCGGCGGTGGCATCCCCCGGATTCTTGTCCGGATGGTACTGGATGGCGAGCTTCTGATAAGCTTTCTTGATCTCCTCCGCAGAGGCGCCTCGCTCGATGCCTAGGGTCTTGTAGTAATCTTGGTCGGCCATTTACCTCGCAACCTCGCTATTGTCCGCGCTGGGCGATGATCGAGCGCACCGTCATCATCAGGATGCGAAGATCAAAGGTCAGCGACCAGTTCTCGATGTAGTACAGATCGTAGCGCGTCCGCTCCTCGATGGGAACGTTGCCGCGCAGCCCGTTGACTTGTGCCCAGCCGGTGATGCCGCTCTTGACTCGGTGGCGATCGAAATAGCCCGGCACGAGTTCCTCGAATCGTTCCACGAAATAGGGCCGCTCCGGACGCGGCCCGACCAGACTCATCTCCCCTTGCAGCACATTGAGGAGCTGCGGCAGCTCGTCGAGGCTCCAGGTGCGGAGGAAAACGCCGAGTTTCGTGCGCCGCGGATCCCCTTCGCCCGCCCACACCGGTCCCCGATCGTCTTCCGCATCGGTTCGCATCGATCGGAACTTGATCATCCGAAACACCCGCCGGTCGCGCCCCACGCGTTCCTGATAGTAAAACACGGGGCCCCTCGATTCGAGTTTGATCAAGAGTGCCAGCAGCAGCAGGAGCGGGGAAAGGAGCAGCAGCAACGGCACCGTCACCAGAATGTCGAGCGTGCGCTTGAGCACGCCGTTCCACCCGGCCAGCGGGATCTCGCAGAGCCCGGCAATCGGGATGCCGTCGATCTCCTCGAAGTGCATTTCCCTCGAGATGAGGGCAAAGAGGTCGGGCACGAACTCGACATCCACCTGATGGGGATGACACTGACGCATGACCTCGATGAGACCATCCTGCCCGGTCAGGGGCAGGGCCACGATGACGCGGTCGATGCGCTCTTTCTTGAGAATATCGCCGACCTCGTCGTAGCGCCCCAGGATGGGGAATCGATCGTCATCGTGAAGATCCGCGTCCTCACCCGGACCGGCCAACACGCCCACCGCCTCGTGAATGCCGTAGCCCTCGCGCGTCAGGGCGGCGGCGATCCTCCGGCCCTGGGGCGTGCGTCCGACGACGACAAACCGCAGGCTCCGGCCCCGCATGAGCCCGGCGGCCGCGCGCAGCATGATGCCGCGGCCGAGGTAGAGGAAAGGAATGGCGAGCATCCAAATCAAGGGAATCGCGATCCTCGAGAAGGTGACGTCCCGATAGAAGAAGGCGACCCCGGCGGTCAGCGTCATCCCCAGGAGCGAGGCCTGGAGCAGACGCGGCGCGAGCCGGCTCCCCCATTGGAGACGGCGGCGATAGAGCCCGAAGGCGTGGAACACGACCATCCACACCAGGGCCGTTGCCAACCCGGCGATGAAATAGTGTGCGAACGGCGGGATCCCCTTGCTCAGATCCCACAGACGCCCCACCAGCGGAGAATAGAAGCGCAGCCAGTAACCCAACACATAGGCGAGCATCACGGCCAACGCATCGCTGACGTGCCACAGGAATTGAATCAGGGTCTCACGTTTTCTGCGCTCGACGTGTCCCATACGATATCCTTAAGACCGTTCTGGCCGGCGCCGAGATCACCTCAGCGCCGCGGCCACCTCCTCCTCGATTCGCATACGGAAGAAGTCAGGCGAAAAACTCTCTGCGCGCCGGCGCGCATCGGCCGGGTCCAGGCCGGAGGTCTCCAGTTTCTGGACCGCTCCGACCATCGCCTCGACCTCCTGCTCCTCGAACAGGATCCCGGTTCGGCCATCCACGACCGTCTCCAGGACCCCCCCCACCCCATATGCGATCACCGGAGCGCCGCAGGCCATTGCCTCCAACGGAACGATCCCGAAGTCCTCTTCTCCCGGGAACAAGAGTGCTTGCGTGCGCTGCAACAGCCCCAGCAGCTCCTCATCGGGAAGCCACCCGAGAAACTCCGCGTTGTTCCCCGCCAGCTTTTCAAGACGGGCCCGCTCCATCCCACTTCCGACCACGAGCAGCCTGCGGCCGAGCCGACGGGCCGTCTCGATCGCCAGGTCCACGCGCTTATAGGGGACGAGGGCGGAGATGACCAGCAGGAAATCCTCCCGCCTCACCTCCGGGTCGAGGCGGAATTTCTCCAGATCGACCCAGGGGTGCACCACGCTGGCCTCGCGCGCATAGTAGCGCAGGATGCGGCCGGCGACATTGTGGGAATTGGCGATGAAGTGGTCGACGCGCAGCGAGGTGACCACATCCCAGGTCCTCAGCCAACTCGCCACCGGCGGCAGCATCCAGGAGGTGGGAAACCGGTAGCGGCCCCCGCCGAAATACTGCTCGTAGGCCATCCACACGTAACGCATTGGGGTGTGGCAGTAGGAGACGTGGATACTGCCCGGATGGACGACCACGCCTTTCGCCGCAGCGTGGCTGCTCGACAGGATCAGATCGAATCCGCGCAGATCGAACCGTTCGATCGCCGCCGGATAGAGGGGCAGATATCTTTGATATCGTTTCGTGCCGAACGGTGCCCGCTGCAGGAAGGAGGTGTGAATCGGGTGGCTCTCGATCACCTCGCTCACGCTGCCTGGCCTGTGCACCAGCGTGAAGATCGGCGCGTCGGGATACATCTCGCAGAACACCTCGAGGCACTTCTCCCCGCCGCGCATGCCGGTCAGCCAGTCATGGATGAGAGCGACTTTCACGGGCTGTCCTCCTCGAGACATCGGATCAGCTCAACAAACACACTGTTCGAAACAAAGTAGGCTTCGGGCGACAGTCGGAAACGCTCCGCGCTCGTCTCCAGGAAGCCGGTGCCCGACAGGAAACGCACCCGGCGACGCAATCGGGCAAACAGCTCGTCACTCAAGACCGCCGCCATGTCGTCCCAGCGAAGCCCCTCCGCCAGCCGGAGGCCCAAGTAGATCATCTCCTTCGCATCGTCGCCGTCCGCCAACCGCACGCGTTCCTGGACGGGGCGGCGGCCGTCCTTGACCAATGAACCGAGGTAGTCGTCGAGGTTTGCGCTGTTACGCCACCGGGTTTCGCCGTCGAAGGAGTGGGCTGCCGGCCCCAGGCCCAGGTAGGGCTTGCGTTGCCAGGTCGCCTCGTTGTGCCGGCAGCGGAGCCCGTCGCGAGCGAAGTTCGAGATCTCGTAGTGCTCGAAGCCGGCCCCGGTGATCACCTCTCGCGCAGCCTGGTACTCCTCCAGGACGGTTTCGTCCAGGGCCGCCTCCACGAATCCCCCCTGGAGAAGCTCCTCGAGGACGGTGTTGACCTCCAAGGTGAGCAGATAGCAGGAGAGATGGGCCGGCCGAAACCGCAGAGCCTCCTCAACGCTGAAGAGCCACTGGTCCGGTGATTGATCCGGTAGCCCGTAGATCAGGTCGAGATTCAGATTTTCCCAACCGACTTCCCGGATCTCGCCGAGCGCGCGACGCACCCCGAGGCTGTCGGTTCGCCTCCCCAGGAACTCGAGCTCGCTGTCCAGGAAGGACTGCGCCCCCATGCTCAGCCTCGTGACCCCTGCCTCGCGGAGGGCCAGAAGGAGCTCGCGGTCGACATCCTCCGGATTGAGCTCGACGGACACCTCGCAGTCGGAGGCGCCCGGGAATTGGGTGGTCACGATGTCCAGCAGCCGGCGGATTTGTTTCGCACCAAGCAGCGACGGCGTGCCGCCCCCGACATAGATCGTGGGAGCCGCGAACTCGCCGGCCTCGCTCGGGAGCTCCTCGCGCACGAGGCGGGCCTCGACGGCGAGCGCCTCCAAGTAGCGCTCACGGGACTCGGATGACGCACAGAGGCTGTAGAAACCGCAGTAGTGGCATTTGCTGTGGCAAAAAGGCACATGAACGTAGAGGGAGACCTCTTGCGGCCTAGGAGTTTTCTGGTCGTCAGCGTTCATCGGAGCCCCCAGCGGTCGCGCCCACCTATCGGGCGGGGCGCTAGTCGACCGAGGTCAGGATTCTCCCCCACCGTGGCCGGCGCTGCCTTGGATCCCATGAAAAGTAGCGCAAGAATGCTCTCCCGTGAACCAGTTCCAGCGGCACGGTCCCCCAAAATCGGCTGTCCGTGCTGTCATCACGGTTGTCGCCGAGGACGAACAGCTCCCCTTCAGGAACGGTGAACGGGCCGAAATCATCGCGCATCGGACGCGTGGCGGGGTCGACGTGTTGCACGTAACCCTCCTCGAGCACCAGCCCGTCGACGAGAAGCTGTTTGGCGCGCATCTCGACGGTCTGCCCCCCAATCGCGGCCACCCTCTTGATGTAGTCGATCCCCTTGCGCTCCCCCTCGAGACTGTCGGGGTGACGGAATACGATCACATCCCCCGGTCCGGGATTGCGCAGGCCCGGAAGGCGCACATCGGTGAAGGGAACCCTGGCGCCGTAGTCGATCTTGCTGATGAACAGGAAATCGCCAACCAGAAGCGTGGACTCCATCGAGGGTGAGGGAATCCGAAACGCCTGCAGGACGAAGGTGCGCAGAAGAAGGAAGATCAGCACGGCCACCAGAACGCTTTCCACCAGCTCGCGGCCGCGGCCCCGCGACCGCGCTTCGGGAACGGGAGGAGGCCCCATGAGATCGCGCTCTCTCATCGTTTGCTTCCCTGCTCTTCGTCCGAGCTCCGCAGGAGCGCCAGAAACGCCTCCTGGGGAACGTGCACGGTACCGATCTGTTTCATGCGCTTCTTGCCTTCCTTCTGCTTCTCGAGCAGCTTGCGCTTTCGGGTGATGTCGCCCCCATAACACTTGGCGGTAACATCCTTGCGCAGGGCACTGACCGTGGAACGCGCGATGACGCGCCCCCCGATCGCGGCCTGGATGGCAATCTTGAACATCTGCCGCGGAATGAGCTCACGCAAACGATCGACGAGCTTGCGTCCCCAGGCGTAGGCCTTCTCCTCGTGGACAACCATCGAGAGAGCATCGACCTTCTCGTCGTTGAGCAGCACATCGACGCGCGTCATCTCCGACTCGACGAACCCATGAAACTCATAGTCCATCGTTCCATACCCGCGCGTGACCGTCTTCAGGCGGTCGAAGAAGCCGTAGAGGATCTCCCCCAACGGGGCCAGGTACTCCAGCCGCATCCGCCTTTCGTCGACGTGCTCCATGTTCGATTGCACGCCGCGGCGATCGAGCACCAGCTTCATCACGGGGCCAACGCTCTCGGGCGGAACGACCAGATGCAGGCGCACGAACGGCTCCTCGACCTTCTCATAGTCACCGACGTCCGGCATCTTCGCGGGGTTGTCGACCACCTCGAAATCGCCTCCACCCTTGGGCATCACGCGGTAGGAGACGTTGGGCAGGGTGGCGATGATCGTGAGCGCGTATTCGCGCTGGAGACGCTCCTGAACGACCTCCAGGTGCAAGGGGCCCAGAAACCCGCAATGGAATCCAAACCCGAGAGCCACCGAGGTCACCGGCTCATAGGTGAGCGCGGCATCATTCAGCTTGAGCTTGCCGAGCGCGTCTTTGAGATCCTGGTAATCTTCCGAGGACACGGGAAACATGCCGCTGTAGACCATCGGCTTCATCGGCGCGTAGCCGGGCAGCGGCTCGGTGTCGATGGCGGACGCATCGGCAATCGTATCACCGACCTGCGCTTCCGCCACCTCCTTCACACCGGCGATCACGTAGCCCACGTCTCCAGCCCGCAGCTCAGGGCAAGACTCCATGCGAAGACGGAACACGCCGACTTCCTGAACCTCGTGGGTCTTTTGCGTGGCGAGGAACTTGACGCGCGAGCCCGCCCGAAACTGACCGCACATCACGCGCACGTGGAGCACCACGCCGCGATAGGTGTCGAATTGCGAATCGAAGATCAGCGCGCGTAAAGGCTCATCCGAGCGATCTGGCGGCGGCGGGATCTTCTCCACGAGAAAAGGCAACAGCTCACCGATGCCCTCCCCTGTCTTGGCGCTGACAGCGAGCACCTCGTCCAGCGGGCAGCCGAGGAGTTCGGCGGCCTCGATCCGGACATCTTCGGTGCGGGCCATGGGCATATCGATCTTGTTCAGAACGGCAATGACCTCGAGGTCGTTCTCGATGGCCATGTAGAGGTTCGACACGGTTTGGGCCTCGACCCCCTGGGTGGCGTCCACCAGCAACACCGCCCCCTCGCAGGCCGCCAGAGAGCGCGACACCTCATAGCTGAAATCAACGTGACCGGGGGTGTCGATGAGATTGAGCCGGTAGCGCTCTCCGTTCGGGGCGGTGTAGTCAAAGGTAATGGCCCGGGCTTTGATCGTGATGCCACGCTCCCGCTCCAGGTCCATGTCGTCTAAGATCTGCTCACGCATCTTGACCGCCGGCACGGCCCCGGTCTTTTCCAGGATCCGGTCGGCCAGAGTCGACTTCCCGTGGTCGACGTGGGCGATGATACAGAAATTGCGGATTCTTTTGCGCGGAACACTCATCTACTCTTCCCTGCGACCTTCCTTACCATCGGAGCACATAGCTCATTCGGACCTGCGCTGCCGGGCCGCCGGAAGCCCCTTGCAGGCCACCGGTCTGTTCGGGATCCGGCTCCGTCCCCGGTCCCAAATCGATTTCGAAACCCTTCAGATGCGCATCCACAAAGGCATCCCCCATCGACAGTGCCACGAACAGGCTCGTCCACCAGATGAAGTCGCGGCGATGTCCCTTGTGACGCTCCTCCTTGCGCTCATAGAAGTCCGCCTGATCCGGATCGTCGTACCGCTTCTTCCGGTATTCCTGAACCAGACGGTCTTCGAAGTAGAGCCTTTCGATGAACGCACCCTCAATCCCGGCGACCAAGAGAGCCTTGATCCAGGAGTGGTTCTTCGCCTGGCCCCACCCCGGCACCACCAGGGAGCGCAGCGCCACCCAGGTCGGTGCGTCGAAAGTCCCCTCGGGTCGCACCCTGAAAGGCTCCGCATCCACCACCGGCGCAGCGGGATCCAATCCGCCGGTTTCCTCTTGGGCAAGCACTCCCCCGCCGGCCAAGGCCAGAAGTGCGCCGACCATCAGGAGATCACGAAAACGCGCCAAAACTCGTCTTCCAATCATAAAGGGCGGCTCCGGCGCAGCGCTCAAGCCACGGGAGCCACCCTTTGGAATCTGGCGGGAACGTGTGGGAATCGAACCCACCCCGGACGCGCACGGCGCCCGACACAGGCTTTGAAGGCCCGGGAGCCCACCAGGACCCATTCGCTCCCCCAAACGCGAAAGAAACCGTTCACGCAGCATAAGGAACAGCCCCGGGACTGTCAACGCGCGTCGGGGCTCTCCAATTCGGACAGGGCGCGTCGGGCGCGGATGCGGATCTCCGGATGGGCTTCTTCATCGTCTGCGACAGACAGCCAGAGGGTCCTGGCCGCCGCCGCCTCATTGCCGACCAGCAGGGAGGCCGCCAGGTTGCAGCGCAGCATCGGATGGGCGGACTCGAAGCGCTCCCACCCACCGGCCCAGGCGATCATCGTCGCGATCTCCGAATGCATGTTCTGCCGTCCGAGGCGTCCCGTCAGCTCGATCAGGAGTTCGTCGGCTGCTCCCAGGGAGGCCGCTTCCGCGGCCAGTGCCGCGCCTTTGACCCAGTCGCCATTCACCATGGCAACGGTCGCCGCAAGCCCTTTGACAGCCCATGATTGCGGATGATCTTTGATAAGTTGCTGAAGGTCTCCCGCCCGATCCCGCTCGGAACGCGGGAAGTCGGGATCGAGGAAGAGATGCAGATTCTCCATCCGATCGGGGTTCGCGGCGATGGCCTGACGAATCGATACAGCCGCTTCTTCGCGCTTTCCCGTGAACCAGAGCAGCTGTCCGCGGCAGGCCAATGCGGCCTCGCCATCCGGATCCAGGGTCGCGAGCCGCAGCAGCGCCTCCTCGGCCGCGCCGAAGTCCTCCCCTGCGATCAACGCCCGGGTCCGGGCGGCCTGGCCGGCAGCCTCGATCTCCGGAGTCCCCGACTGGACAGCGCTGGTCACGGCGAGATCGGCCGCCTTCAGAGCCAGCGAGGCCTGGCCGTTTCGCAGATGGAACTCCGAGCGCTCGAGGTAGAACTCCGGTCCCCGCGACTCCTGCTCCCAGCTATCCACGATCACCTTTTCGTAGGCATCTGCGGGGACATAGGCACGCTGGGGTTCGTCAAGATCACCCAAATAGATTTCGACCATCTCGCCCAGGAAGGCCATCCGTTCGAGGACGACGGGGTGATCCTCCTGAAGCGCGAGTGCCTCGCGGTAGGCCGCCTTGGCCGGTTCCACCTCCCCACGCTGTTCGGCAAGGCGACCCCGGAAGAGGTGGAAATCAGGATCGTCCCCCAGGGCACCCGCCACGGTGCCCAGGCAGCCCTCCGCGGCGTCGAGTTCCCCACGCTCGAGCAGACACAGTCCGATCAGCATCTCGGCCCGCGCATCACCGGGATCAATCCGCACGACCTCCCGCAGAATCGTCTCCGCCTCGCCCCAGGACTTCCGTTTGAGTGCCTCTTCGACCTTTGCGGCCAGGGGGGCCTTTGCCACCAGTGGCTTGAGGTCGGCCGCAAGCGCGTGGTTCGGGTGGTCGTTCACGAAGCGCTCCGCATACTCCGCCACCGTGGCGTGAGACAGGCGCGTCGGGCGCTGCTTCCGGCCCCACTCCTTCCAGGCCTCCTTCGGGACGGGAACCCGCGCAGGCAGGCTGCCGCCCCGGCGGCGATCCGGGTCGAGCCCGAATACGCGCCACTGCCCTACGGGCTCGTAGCCCAGGAATTTCACGAATGGCCCCGCCCACCAACTCATCTTCACACTCCGCGGACTTCGTAGGTCTACTCGATCGCCGCGACGGCCTCGATTTCCACGCGGCCCCCCTTCGGCAGCGCCGCCACCTGGAAGGCGCTCCGCGCCGGGTAGGGCGACTGGAAGTAGCTCTGGTAGATTTCATTCATGGCGGCGAATTCATCCATCGCAGCCAGGAAGACGGTCACTTTGAGCACCTGGTCCATGCTTGAACCGCCCGCCTCCACGACCTGCTTGAGATTCTCGAGCGCCCGTTGGCACTCGGGGCCAATCCCGCCGGGGACCAATTCGCCGCTCTCGGGGTCCATCCCAAGCTGACCGGCGGTGAACACCAAACCGGCCGAACGGATCGTCACTCCCTGGCTGTAAGGCCCGATCGCAGCCGGGGCCTGGGTCGTGGCAATTGCCTCTTTCATGGGTGCCTCCTCTCGATTCGACTGAACACCGACCCTACCACTCAGCTGCCGACAGCAGAAGCGTCATTGCGAACCTGCTCGGCCCGCTCACGTGCTTCCGCCGCGCTCTCGCTCTCGCAGATGATGCGAACGATCGGTTCGGTCCCCGAAGGACGCACATGCAACCAGCCCGAGGGCCAGGACCAGCGCAGCCCGTCGGTTTCGTCTTCCGGTGGCCCGAATCGTTCGCGCAGCCGCGACCACAGGGCGAGGCGGGATGACTCCTCCAGGGTGAGCTTCTCCTTCACCATCTCGCGCGGAGCGATCGAAGCCCAGGCCTCGCGCAGTCCCCCCTTGCCCTTCTCGGCCGCAGCGCCGTAGCTCGTCTCCAGCTCCAGGAGAAGCGCCGCCGCCACGCCGGCGTCGCGGCCGAGGTGGACCAGCGGATCGATCACACCGCCATTGCCCTCGCCTCCGAAGATGGCCTCCTCCTCCAACATGCGCGCCACGACATTGGCTTCGCCCACCGGCGAGCGCACGACACCCAGGTCGAAGCGCGCCGCCACTTCTTCCAGCCGCGACGAGGTGCTGAGATTCGTGACGAGGGGACCTCGCCGGTCACCCCGCAACCTGGCCAGGGCGCAGAGCGGCAGCGTGCCCTCCTCGCCCACTGTGTCTTCGGGCAGGACGATCGCACAGCGATCGCCATCCGGATCGGTTGCCAATCCGAAGTCGGCCCCTTCCGCCACCACCCGCTCCCGCAGCGGATCGAGCAACTCACGACGCGGCTCCGGATGTTCAGGCAGATCGCCGTTGGGCTCCCCGTGAACCCAGATCGTCTCCACGTGGAGGGCAGCGAAGAGCGGATCCAGAAGAACCTGCCCCGCTCCGTGAACCGCGTCGGCCACGACTTTCAGACCCGCGCCGCGGATCCGGTCGACCGAAACAGTCTTGAGAATGAGGTCGAGGTGTTTCCCGATCGCCGCTTTCCCCGCCTCCGTGGTCGCCTCACAGGAGGATCCCGGGCTGCTCGGTTTTCCCTCTCCGGGAACCGGAGACTCCGTATCGTCTGCATGAAACGCTGTAAGGAGCGGCTGAATCTGCTCGCGATTGAGGAAGTGTCCTCCCGGCCCCACGAACTTGAGCGCATTCCACTGCGGAGGGTTGTGGCTGGCAGTGATGATCACGCCGCCGCAGGCATCGCTGTGTTCCACCGCGACCTGCACGGTCGGCGTCGGCACGATTCCCAGGTCCTCAGACCAGCACCCGCCCTGCTCCAGACCCACGCCCGCCGCGCGCGCCAGCAAAGGACCGCTGGGCCTCGAATCCCGCCCGATCAGCACCTTCCCCGGCCCCACCACGCCGGCAAAAGCGCGCGCAAGACGCCTTGCCACCTGCTTGTCGAGTCCATCGCCCACGATGCCGCGGGCGCCTGAAACGCTGAGTATCAATGTCGGCAACGTCCGTCCTCCCTGTCTTGGCCTCTCTGCCCGACACCATTCGTCGGCAAGTATCGAATCACGGGAGCGCCTCGGGTACAAGCCGGGGCGCGTGTCCCTTTTGCGCTGCCAGGTCTCCATACAGCCCGAGAGTGTCACAGACCATCCGCTCGAGGGCGAAGTGCAGGCGCGCGCGCGCCGCACCGGCTGCACCCAATCTCTCACGTAGAGCGGCGTCGGCCAGCAGACGGCGGAGTTCCTCGCGAAGCATTTGCTGCTCCCCGGGAGAAACCAGCAACCCTGTCTCGTCGTCGGCGACAAGCTCAGGAAGAGCCCCCACGCGAAAGGCCAGGACGGCGACGCCATGCGCCATGGCCTCGAGAACGGTGAGGCCGAAGCCTTCGTACAGACTGGGGGCGATCAATACATCGAGGGCCGAGTAGATCCGCTGCGTATCGGTCCGCCACCCCAGGAAACGCACCTGATCCTGCAGACCGCCCGATGCAACCCGCCGCTCGAGAGCCGCGCGCAGCGGTCCCTCCCCCACGATGAGCAGCGTGGCCGAGGGAAACTCCTCGGCAAGGGCAGCGAACGCATCGAGTCCTACCGCGGCCCCCTTGTGAGTGTTCAGTCGGCAGACCAGCCCCACGACCGCCCCCCCCACCGCCAGGCCCAGGGCGGCGCGCGCTTCCGCGACCGGCTCAGGGTGGACCGTAGCAATCCCGTGGTGGATGACGCGCATCTCGGTTCGCGACCCTTCAACCTCGCGACAGAAGCGAAGAATGGACTTCGACACCGCGATGCCTCCATCGGCCTGCGCCCACAGTCGCCGATGCAGCCACCGAAACGGCCAGCGCCGGCGAAAGGCCAACTCATCGTGCCGGGTGCTCACGACGACCGGGACGCCGGCCCGCCTCGCCGCGCCGATCCCATAGAGGTCGGCGTGGAGAAGATGGGTGTGCACGATGTCCGGCCTCTCCGCCTTGAAGTGCCGCACCAAGCGGGCCCGCAGACCCGGGTCGAGGTGGTGGCGAATCGGTAGACGGGACGTGGGGATCTCTCGGCGCGCGGCTTCGTCGAAGAGTTCCTGCGGCGGATGCTGGTGATCGAGCAGCACGAGCAAACGCGCATCCCAGCCGCGGGCGCGCAATGCTGGCAGGAGATCCAGCAGGTGACGCTCCGCCCCCGCAAGACCGGTGGCTTTGATGACGTGGACTACACGCACAGGCAACTCTCCCGAAGGCGCGATCCTAGCAGAATCGTCCACCGGCGCGGTCACAGAAAGAGCCCCAGGCGCGCAGCGTGCGCCCGGGGCTTCGTGGAGAAGGGCCCGGCTCTCAGAGCCGGGCCGTAACTGCCTCTAGCCGATGCGCAGACTCGAACTGCGGACCTGCTCATTACGAATG
>CAZTDY010000068.1:0-23336 GCA_964612295.1 uncultured bacterium
TGCAAATTCGATAAACTGATACAAACTATTTAAAATCGTGCAAAGCTATTTAGAAGCTGTAGCGGAGCCGCATGTAGATGTTGTCGTTGTCCCGGAACTGTCCAAACATCGTGTAAGGCTCCTCGCCGCCCACGATGTTGGCGCCTGTCGTCCAGGTCACTGCGTCGGTGACCTTGTAGGTCACGACCGGCCGCAGGTGCCAATCTTCGTCGGTCAAGCCGGTGTAGCCGAAGAGCGAGAGCTGAAGACTCTGATTCATCATGAACTTGGTGATCCGCGCTGTCGCTGTGGAGCGCAGTTCTTCATACGGCACCTCGTCCACCCCGAACGCCTGCTTGTGGGCCTCTTCGTACTCGTCGTAGGCAAGCATCTGCTCGCCGAAGTACTGGGCGCCCACGGTCCAGTCGTTGCCCAGGCTCTTCTCGAGCCCCACGATGCCGCGCACGACCGAATTGGGGATGGTGGGATTGTCGCCGTCTTCATCTTCCCGTGAGATATAGGCCGCGCCCTCGAGATTGACGAGGAACGATCCGACCGGGCCGCGCAGGCTTGCGCCGGACGACCACATCTCGGGGAAGTAGAGAGCCGGCACACCGCCGCCCGCATCCATCAACATGCCCTGGGGTGTCGGCCAGAACCCCTTGTAGCCGTACAGAGCCCACTCGAAGCTTCCGGTGTTGCCGAACACGCGCGCGAAGAGTTCTCCGTTCGTGAGATTCTTCTCCGGTCGGATGACCATCGGGGCCTGGGCGGCACCCACCGACTGCTGCATGAACGGGTTGAAGATCGAAAGCCGCCTGCCATCGGGCAGGTTGTCCGACGTGAAATAGGGGGCCGCGGCCAACTCGGCCGTGGTGTTCCCCGCGTAGAAGGTCAGGCGGAGCAGGTCCTGGGGCGGCTTCAGGTAGCTGTCATTCATACCCGTGAAGAATGCGTCCCAGTCCTTGGCGAAGAGGTCGTTGGCGAAGACCAGGTCACCGGTTCCCCAGGTCGCGACCTGGCGGCCGAACTTCACGTCGAGCCAGGTGGCCGGGTACAGCTTGATATAGGCCTCCCGGACGTCGACAGCATTACGGTCCGCGTCGGTGGCGTCGCTGACCAGGTCAACGCGCAGGAAGAGAGACGCCAGGTCCATGTCGTCCTGGGCCGTGAACTGGGCTCGGAACTCGCTGCGGGGATAGCTGCGATCTCCGATTTCCCCGTCGCCCAGTGCGTCGTTTTGCTCCACGCGGACGGCCTGGGCTCCCTCCACGAATCCCGCGATGTAGGGCGTCGCGCCCGCCGGGCTCGAAAGAGCCAGGGCCAGCACAGCGAGCGCGACCAGTCCAACTCGATCCATCAGTTTCATCACGTCCATGGCACACCTCCCATCAGATGTCGAATTCACGTTCGTTTCGTTACCGCGTGTACTCCCGGGGCGGGTTCTTGAGCATGCGCTCGGAGAAGGCATCCGCCTCCAGCGAAACCTCGTACGACAGCTCGCCGAAGTTCAGCTCGGTGAAGCTGCCCTTCTTGACATTGGTCATGCGGCGTGCGGTGGCAGTGGGGAACCCATCGACGTTCTCCACGGACAGGATCTCGAAGAGTTTCACCTGGCGGTCCTTCTTGTCG
Source organism: uncultured bacterium (assembly GCA_964612295.1). Lineage (GTDB taxonomy): Bacteria > Eisenbacteria > RBG-16-71-46 > CAIMUX01 > WJJG01 > CAYQJL01. The sequence continues at coordinate 1,612 of CAZTDY010000068.1, forward strand.
AAGTACTCTTCTTTCATTGGCAGGTGATTTTCCTTGTCGATGTAGCTGATGCGATACGTGAAGTCCGCCGTCTTGGGGTCCTTCGGGGTGTTCTTGATCTTGAGCACCGCGCGGTCGCCAACGGTGTCCTCGCCCAGAATCTCGTGATTGTCCAGGATCGGCAGGCGGCCGGAGACGTCCTCGTAGGAGAAGTCCGAACCGACGAATGAGGATCCGCGGTCATCGGCCGCGATGCGCTTCACGAGATCGAGCGCGGGGATGTACAACCAGCGATCATCATTGCCCTCGGCGTTCTTGTGGACCAGGAATCCGGTCCGGCGCACGTCGGCGGGTTTGAGGAAGTAGGTGAAATAGCGCTGATCACCCATGTCCTCGACATCGCGGCGCACCATCCAGAACTCGCGTTCCCGGGTGCGGCCTTTCTTGTCCGTCAGGATCATCTCGACCTTGGCGTGGCCGCCGTCGGCGGCGTAGTAGTAAGTCGCGTGCGAGTCATTCATGATCGCCAGAGCATCGCCGTCCTGGCCCTGCGCAACCGCAGTGCCGACCAGTAGACCGAAGAGAACCAGAGCGAGTGTTTTGTACGTGTTCATGATTAAGCCTCCTTGGCAGCCGGGACGGGCTCGAACGGACGTTCTTGCCACGTTGTTTGACGAGCGCCCCAGGGCCAAAACGCCTTCTTGCCGCGCGCGTAGAGCAATCCGGGGAGGATCAGGAAGGTCGCCGTCCCGGAGAGCGCCATGATGGCGAGGAAGAATGCACCCACGGTTACATAAGGAACTAAGGCCGCAAAGAGCAGCGGCACAAAACCCAGGGCGATCACGACGATGTTCCGTGCGATCGCGCGGGCGGGTTCTTCGAAGAGTTCATCCAGCGTGGCCCGCACGTTCTTGACGCGCTTGTAGATCTCCTGGCCCCGCTTGAGGAAGTGAATCGCGAAGTCGACCGAGAGCCCCAGGGTTAGCGACGAGAGGATCGCGATCGGCATATCGTAGGCCTTGCCGGTCAGGCCCACAAAACCATAGACGAGGGCGATCGTGACGGTCAGCGGCACCATGGAGATGATGCCCAGCGAAACCGACCGCAGAAGCACCATCATCATGATGAGGACCACGGCGAAGGAGCCCAGCAGGGCGTTACGCATCCCCACGACCATCTTCTCCTGCCAGACCACATTGATGTAGGTCAGGCCGCCCCAATCGAAGTTCATCGCCGGAGGAGGCGCGATTGTGGCCATGTAATCCTCGGCCGTCCGAACAACCTCTTCGACCGCCTGGTTGTCGCCGTTCTTCATCTGAATCCAGAGAACGGCCTTGTCACCATCGGGAGTGATGAATTTGTAGAGATCGTCGGGGTCGCCGCCGGCCACCTCGTAAAGGAAGAGCTCCTGCGCGATCTCCAAGTCATTGTCGGGAACTGCATAGGTGGTTGAGTCGCCGTCGTTCAGTTCGAAGCGGACCTTCTTGACGATGTCGGTGAGTCCCGTCGTGGCACCGATCTGAGGGAGTGCGGCCAACCGGTTCTGCAGCCCCTGCATGTAGTGGAGCACCTCCGGGTTCTTGACCGAGGCCTCCTCGGTTGCGCTGGCATCGAACTCTAGATAAGCCATGTACGTGCCCGCGAGATGTTCTCCCAACTCCCGCTCGGCGATCCGGATCGGATGATCGGCCTTGAACCACTTCGTCGGGTTGTCGTTGACCTCGATTAGCGTGATACCGAAAGCGGCGACTAGCAGTGCGACCGCCGTAGCACCCAAGACGCCCCACCGGGCGCGGTAGGAGAGCCGCCCGACCGCGTTCATGAGCGACGCGAGAGGGGAGTGGCTGTCGTCGCTGCGGCCGAAGTTCGAGAGCGTCTTCTTCGGCAACAGGACCGCGTAGGCGGGATTGAAGGTCACCGACAGGATCCAGGCGATGGCCACCCCCAATGCGACAAAGGCGCCAAACACCCGCACGGGGGGAATGTTCGCCGACATGAGTGACCCAAACCCGATCACGGTCGTCAACGAGGTGAAGATCATCGGCTTGTAGAGCTCGTGCATCGTGGAGGTGATCGCCTCACGCTGGGACTTCGTTTTCTGATAGCGCTCGTGGAACTCCGAGAGTATGTGGATTGAATTCAGTACGGCGATCGGCATCAGGAAGATCGCGATCATCGAGCTCATGATGTGAACCGTGAACCCAAAGAGGATCAGAAGGCCCATCGTCCAGACAACGGTCATGATCGCCAGGAACATCGGGGCGAGGACGACGCGTATGTTCCGGAAGAAGAAGAGCATCAGGAGGAAGATGAGCAGGCCGGCCATCGGGGCGGAGAGGCCCATCTGCTTGAACATCTCCTTGCCGAAGACATCCTGCGCGACCGGCAGGCCGGTGATGTGATAGTTCGAGAAGCCGCCGATGTCGCTCATCGCGGCCTCGATCTTCTCGGCCACGGCGGCGGCATGTTTCTTGGCCTCCAACGGGATGTAGATCGCCACGACCCGGCCGTCGGGGGAGGCGAGCTTGCCCTGGAGGATCGGGTTCGCCTCGATCTTGTCGGCGATCCGAGGTTGCTCGTCCCACCCGGTCCGGTCGTCGGTCAGGCCGCCGACGACGAGCGAGCCATCCGGAGTGCGATAGATGTCATCGACCGTGGAGGGGGCGAGGATGTCTTCAGCGACGACGCCTTCGGTTTCCTCGATCTCCTCAACCAGCAGGGCCAACCGCTCCGTGAAGTCCTCGGTCAACAGATCGTTCTCTCCGACGAATCCCAGGACGAGATAGTCGGACAGGTTGAACTCCTCCTTGATGCGGGAGTGGACAACCCGAACCGGCTCATCGTTCTGGAGCATGTTTTCGGGATCCGTGTCGACGACCGCCCCCGGGATGGGGAGGGCCAGCAAAACAGTGATGATGATAGCCAGGGCAACCACGATCTTGGGGTGGTTGACGGCGAACGCGACCAGTTTGTGTCTTGGATTCGTCATGGTGTCACCTCTACTCAGGTTGAACGATCAGTTCTCTTCCACAGGATGGCCGCTGGCCTTCCACTCCGGGATTCCTTCATCGGTACGACGCGCCTGAAAGCCCTTGCGGCGAAGCAGGCGAACCGCTTCGAGAGCCATCAGGCAATAGTGGCCACGGCAGTAGGTGATGACCTCTTGCTCGCGGGGAATCTCATCAAGGCGATCTTCGAGTTGTTCGAGCGGGATCGAAAGCGCGCCGGGCATATGACCCGCCGCGAATTCAACCTCCGGACGCACGTCGAGGAGCACCGCGGTGCCCTCCCGGATGCGCGCGTCCAACTCTTCCACGCTGAGCGGCGTCGGCTCTTCGGGATCGTGCGTGTGAGCGTTGACCAGCTCACGCGCCTCGGCCATACACCGCAGCGCTACATTACGAAAGGCGCGCCAGAACTCACCCACGACCGGGTCGGCCAGCCGGTAGTGCACGAAGAGCCCGTCCTTGCGAGAGGTCACGAGGTGGGCGTCCTTCAGAACACTCAAGTGCTGCGACACATTGGAGGCCGTCAGGCCGGTCTGGTGGGTGAGATCTTCGACCGTGCGCTCCGCCTGGCAGAGGAGGTCAAGCAACTCCAGGCGGCGGGGACTGGAGACGGCCCGGCCCAGACGTCCAAAGGCGCCGAAAAGCTGTTCCTTGTAAGCTTCTGCTTCTGCCTGGCTCTGGCTCATGGGTCTCTCCTCGTTTTGGTGAGGGTCGGTGTGCGGCTCGGCCCTCACTGGGTCGTTTTAGTACTTGCGCAAATACTAACGTATTGAATCGGGATAGTTCCAGTCTTTTTTCTCCTGGAGTTCACTTTCTTGCGGTGTGGATTTCGAGAAAACCTATAACCGATTGCAATGCAATCGGTTGCGCCGTAGGGGGCAAGGTGGTTGGGTCAAGGATATCTCCTCGCCGGCCCTCTGGAAATCAAGGCCATTGCCTTGTTTTCTTAACGGTTGCCACAGGGATAACCACGTCCACGCAGGACGCCTAGAGGCCCAGAAAGGTGATGGCGCCCCCGCATAGAAGGATCGTGAGCCCTGCCAGAGCATGGGCATATCGATCGAGATTCGGCAGTGAGACCTTTGAGAGGGCGTAGAAGGAGACCATCACGCTGGTGAGCATGGTCAGAATCGTGGTGATGCCGAAGACGGAGGCAACCACGATCACGGCCGCCGCATCGTGCTTCGCGGCTGGATACATAATGAGGGGGATCAGAGGCTCGCACGGTCCCAGGACGAAGATCGTGAAGAGCACCCAAGGGGTCATGTTCCGGGAGCCCGCCTTCGTGTGGGCGTGCGAGTGATCCCCGACGTGGCTGTGATGGTGCGTATGCGTCTCGCCGTTTTCGTGGCTGTGGATGTGCTCGTGCGACCTGCTGCGAATTGCGTGGCGAAGGCCCCACAGGAGGTAGACCAACCCAAAGATGGTGAGAAGCCATCCGGCCAGATCGCCTCGCAGAGACTCCAGAGATTCGAGTTTGAAGACCACGATGCCCAGAAAGATGCCGACCAGGCCGAGCACGATGGACCCGAGAACATGTCCGATTCCGCACAGCAGCGTCACGAGGGCCGTTCTTGCCCCGCTCCAATTGCGCGCCTTGGACATCGCAATGAAGGGAAGATAGTGATCCGGCCCCAGGATGGTGTGGATGAAGCCGATTGTGGCGGCCGTTCCGGCCAAGACCATGATCTCATGCGGCACGGGATGTCCTCCCCATTCGTCGCGACGATTTGCTGGACGATGCCGATTGCGGTCAATTGAATCGATTTATGGTATGATGAGTCTTTGTTTGGATCAAGGCGCAGATTGCGAGGACCATTCCATGCGGCCACGAACACATTCAAAGCGTTTTGACGCAACAGCGGCCTGGGCCGTCGCTCTTCTGCTACCCGTGCTCTGTGGGCTGGCTCTGGCAGATCCCCCCGCCGGTTACTACGACACCGTGGACCCCTCCAGTCCGGAAGCCCTGCGCTCTACGCTTCACGACGTGATCGACAATCACATCAAGATTCCTTACACCTCCTCATCCACCGACACCTGGAATGTGCTCGAGCTTGCGGATGAGGATCCCAACGACTCGGGTCGCATCCTGGACGTCTACCAGAACCGCACCTTTCCCAAACACGGAGCCGGCAACGACGACTACAATCGGGAGCATACGTGGCCCAAGAGCTACGGTTTTCCGGACGACGGCAGTTCAAACAAGCCCTACTCCGACTGCCATCATCTCTTTCTCTGCGACATCGGATACAACAGTGATCGTGGGAATCGTATCTTCGATTGGTGCCTGAGCAGCTGTACTCCGAGACCCGCGGACGACTACAACGGCGAAAGCGGTGAGAATCTGACCAAGAACGCGTCTCCCGTGGGGGTGTGGGAAACGTGGATTGGTCGGCGCGGCGATGTGGCGCGGGCGATGTTCTACATGGATGTGCGCTACGAGGGTGGAGGCAGCGAACCCGACCTGATCCTGACCGATGATGTGGATCTCATTGTCGATTCGGCCACCGGCAGCAACGAGTCAATTGCCTACATGGGCCTGCTGGAGACGTTGCTCACCTGGCATCTCGAGGACCCGGTCGATGATAAGGAACGCAGCCGCAATGACTGGGTCTACACGTACCAGCAGAACCGCAATCCGTTCATCGATCACCCGGAATGGGTCGCGCCCCTGTTCTTCGACCCGGCGGCGGGTGGTGACCTCTATGAGGCGCACGACGGTCTCATCACCGGAGTCTCTCCAAACCCGTTCAACCCCACCACAACGATAGCCTTTTCACTTCCCCAAGCCAGTGCTGTCCGGGTAGAGCTCTATTCGGTGGAGGGGACGGTCGTACGTACGCTTATGGATGAGCCCCAGGGGGCAGGCGAGTTCCAACTCCACTGGGATGGTTGCGACAATACGGGGAGAAGGGTGGCCAGCGGACCCTACTTCTGCCGACTGCGGACTCACTTCCAGACCGACACCCGCGTCCTGCTGCTGCTCAAGTAGATAAGACAGCCCTCTCGGCAACTAGTTGGCCAGGGTGATCTCGTCGATAATCCCTACCACGACGGATCGAATGGGTGCGTTTTCCGCGCTGTAGATCTGACGAGCTGAGTTGCCTTCATCCATGATGAGCACCACCTCACCCACGCCGGCGTCGGCCCGATCCGTGGCGACGAGATAGTCACCCGTGAGGCTTCCATCCGGGGCTACCTTGTCGACCAGGAGCAGCTTTTCACCATCGTAGAAGGGATGGTTGATCGTGGAGTGGATTTCACCCGCCACGCGCCCGATCATCATTGTCTGTCTGCCTCCTCGCTCACGTGAATACCATCCACGATGCCGACCACGGCATCATCGACAGGGACGAACCAGGGATCGAGAAGCAGTGCCGCCTCCCGGCTGCTCTCGTAGTAGATCTGCTCGTCCGGACCCGCCATCCGGGTGCCGTCCGCACAGACGATCGGCGTGCCCTTGGGGCGTCCGTTGCGATCTTGCGGTTGAACCCAGAGCAGGGGCACGCCTTTGAGTCCTTGATAGACGGTCGAGGGGACCAATCTGCCGATCACCTTGCCCAGTTTCATTCTCTAGAGTCCCTCCGCGTCTCGGGGTTCATGCTGTGCACACGCTGCAAACCGACTCCCGGCCGCAAGCGCCTCGCGCAGGGTGTCATCCAGGCGAGGCATCACTGTGGCTTGCTTCACGCGAATCACGTCGATCGCCTGCTGGCTGATCTCGAGTGCGGCCTCCACGTCGGCGACCTCACCGTCGAAGAGCACAAACGCCTGTCCGCCCAGGTCGTCCGCCATCCGTATCTCCGCGATTCGCACGCGAGCACCCTTGACGCCCGCGTCGGCGGCACGTAGGAGGGCCGCGACGTGGGTTGTCTCGAGTACGCCCAAGGCCTCCTGCTCAGCGGCCAGACGCACACCCAGCGCAGCGTCGTGGACTTCGGGAGCGACGTCGGGGAGAAACACCTCGTCGAGCAGATCGTTATCGGCCGTGACGCGACCGGCCTGAAAAGCCTCGTCGACCGAAGCGACCGTTCCGCCGATCAGGATCAGATAGTGCCCCGGATGAACGGTGCCGATCTTGAGAAGAGCGATCGGCGCCCGTTTGACCATGACATCGGCGGCCTGAATGCCGCGCGCGACACTTCTCAGCTCGAGCAGGGCGAGGGCGGGGTGGCGTTTCTCGGGTTTGCGCTTCTTCGTCGCCATCACACGATCCGGAAGTGGTCAACCAGCACGCAGCGGCGCAGCCGGCTGAAGCTCAAGGGGCCGGTGAGACCCTCGCCCGTGGGGCTGGCGATGGTGAAGCTGCTGAACCCTTCTCCTCCTTCCCCGAGGCCGGCGTAGCAGGGCGCGTTCTTGATGAAGATCGAGCAGTTGATCTCCCGTGCCATGCGACTCAAACGATCCAGATGTTTCGAGTACATCGAGGCGGTATGCCCCTTGCCCCCCTCGGCGGAGAGCGCAAGGTCGATCGCCTGATCGGCGTCATCGGTCCTGACGATGGGGATGACCGGCATCATCTGTTCGGTCCAGACGAGCGGGTGTTCGGGGGGAACGTCGACGATGACGAGGCGGGTGTCGGCGGGGACGGAGATGCCGATCCGATCCAGAATCACGACCGCATTCTTCCCGATCAGATCTTTTCTGACCACGCCCCGTTGGCGGGGGCCACGCGTCTCCTCGAAGATCGCGGCCTCGAGGGCAGGCAGCTGATCGCGACCCACCAGGTGGGCGCCAGTGCGCTGCAGGGCGGCGATGAGTTCGTCGGCGATTTCATCGACAGCGAAGACCTCTTTCTCATCAACGCAGATGACGTTGTTGTCGAACGAGGCGCCGCAGACAATGCCTCGCGCAGCTTGGGCGATGTCGGCGGTTTCGTCCACGACCACCGGCGGATTGCCCGGGCCGGCGCAGATCGCCCGCTTGCCGCTGGTCATGGCCTGTTTGACGACTCCCGCACCGCCGGTCACAACCAGCAGCCGCACGCCGTCATGCTGCATGAGAGCCTGCGCGCTCTCGATGGTGGGGTCGGCCACGGTGGTGACCAGATTGGCCGGACCCCCGGCGCGCATGATCGCGTCATTGAGCAGGGTGACCGTGCGATTGCCTGTCTTCTTGGCGCTGGGGTGCGTGTTGAACACCACCGCGTTGCCCGCCGCCACCATACCGATCGCATTGCAGATCAGTGTGCTGGATGGATTGGTGACCGGAGTGATGGCGCCGATGACCCCGTATGGAGCAGGTTCGGTGAGCGTCAAGCCTCGATCGCCGGTGACGACGGCGGGACGGAGCTGTTCAACGCCCGGAGTCTTGCGGGTCACGAGACGGTTCTTCACGACCTTGTCATCGTAGCGGCCGAGGCCGGTCTCCTCATGGGCCAGGCGGGCGAGAGATTCGGATTCTCTCAGCATCGTCTCGCGCATCGAAGCGATCATCGCCTCGCGCGACTCCTGACCCTGGCCCTGAAGCAGGCGGTGGGCGAGGGTGGCAGCGCCGACGGCATCATCGACGCCCGCGAACAGGCCGGGGCCCGCTTTGCCGGGCGGAGAGGGAGAAACCCTCCCCGCCAGACGGACCGCGATTTGCTCCACGGCGGTGTCGCTCAGCCTAGTCATCGCGGCCCTTCTTATAGAGCTCCTCGCCGCCGATGTCCCAGCTGTCCACGATGGCCATGACCACGGCATCACAGGGACGCTGGTCGGTGCGCTCGGTCTGACGGGCGGAGCTGCCCGTCGCGTAGAGCACGAACTCACCGACGCCGGCCCCGACCGCGTCGGCAGCCACCACGGTGGTGCCGGTCGGCTTTCGCTCGGGGGTGACCTGACCCAGGAGGAGGAACTTCAGCCCGTCGAGGCTTTCCTCCTTGCGAGTCGAGACCACGGTGCCGAGCACCTTCGCCAGATTCATGTCGACCTCCCGGCTCTACTTACGAGCTGGTTCCGGCTGACGGCCCAGCGGGATTACCAGATCGACGTTGGCATGCGGGCGCGCGATGATGTGGACGGCCACCATCTCGCCGACGCGAACCGCCGCGGTCTGTCCGGCATCGCAGGCGGCTTTCACGGCCGCGACGTCACCGCGGATGACGGCCGTGGTGTAACCTCCGCCGGTCTTCTCATAGCTGACCAACTCAACCTTGGCAGCCTTGACCATCGCATCAGACGCTTCCACCATCGCCGGGAAGCTGCGCGTTTCGATCATGCCCAGTGCTTCAGCCATGTCTTTTCTCCTTATTTCTTGCTGACTACGCGGCCTTCGATGGCCTCGATTGCCTTCACTGCTGCGGGCGCGGCGACGTTGATGTCGCGATCCTCACCGCCCAGGTACACGCGGCCGAAACTGCCGAACGCGCGCACTTCGAGTACATTGATTTCCGCCGCCTTTTCGGCCTCGTTCGCCGCCAGTGCGGCGTAGGCTGCCGGCTCACACTCCATGATGTACAATGTTTGCCCGGCCAGGATCATGTTGCCGTGCCGCATACGATTGATGAGCTGGGTCTGGTGATCGTCCAGGCACCGCACGATCTGATTGGACAACACGCGGGGCTTCATGCGATCCGATTCGGTGACCTCGAGCGCATCGAGGATCGCCTGGCCCGCCTGGCGAATGTCGGCCTGGCTCGAGGAGTGGATTTCGAGCAGCCCGTAGAGCCGTTCGACAATCTGCATCCCCGGCGTCACGCGGGTCGACTTGAGCGCGATGTCGGTAACGCGATTGATCTCGATCCCCGGAGAGATCTCGACAAAGAGTGAGGCCTGCCCTTGCGTGGGCAGAAACCCCTGCGCCACGGTGGCCAGGAATGAGGCGTATTGCGGCTGCAGGCTGTCCAGAAAGACGTAGGCTCGCAGATCAACCACGATCGGCTCCTTCCGTTATGCGCTCATCGTCGCGGCCAGGTCCCGCGCTCCTTCCAGAATCGCCACCCCCGCGCTGGCGCCGATCCGGGTGGCGCCGGCGGTGATCATCTCCGCCGCGTCGGCAAGCGTCCGGATGCCGCCGGATGCTTTGACGCCCATGCCGGCGGTCGAGACCTCGGACGCCATCAACGCGATATCGGCGGCCGTTGCGCCGCCGGAGGCAAATCCCGTGGACGTCTTCACGAACTGCGCCCGAGCTTTACGCGCCAACCGGCAGGCGAGGCGCTTCTCCTCATCTTCCAGCAGCGCCGTCTCGATGATCACCTTGCAGCAGGCGCTGCCGTCGCGGCAGGCCTCCACGACGGCACGGATGTCGCGCAACACCACCTGGTCTTCGCCGTCCTTCAGGGCCCCGATGTTGATGACCATGTCGATCTCGCGGGCCCCCTCCCGAATGGCGCGCCGCGCTTCGAGCGCCTTCGTTTCCGGGTGGGTGGTGCCCAGGGGGAAGCCAACCACGGCGCAGGGGAGGACCGGTGTGCCGCGAAGCTCCTCAGCAACGAGGCGGATCCAAATCGGATTCACGCAAACTGCCGCAAAGCGGTGTTCGCGGGCCTCGGCGCAGAGCGAACGAACCTGCTCGGCCCGGGCATCGGGTTTCAGCAGGGTATGATCGATATAGCCGGCGAGGTCAGTCGGGATGGAGGCGCCGGCCTCGCCGAGACTTGCCTCCGTGCTCAGCCTCGTCACGCCGAGACCCAGAAACTGGCGAGCGGTAGGGGGGGACGCCGCCACTGTCGGCGCCGCCGTCCCCCCCGTTGCCGGGGCTGATGACCCCCTGCGAGAATCGCTGCCCAAGAGGACTTCCAGCCTCTCGGCGATACGTTCAAGATCCTGATCCGTGATCTGGGGCTCGCCGCCCGGGCCGGCAGGTGCTCCGGAGCCGGCGGCCTCGATCGCCAGGATGAGATCCGAGCGCCTGAGGTGCCGTTCCTCGCTGCAATCTGCGGCCAACCAGGCATCCACGATCTGTCTGGCCAACGCCGGACCGATCAGGCCGGCCCCAAGGGTGAGGACATTCGCGTTGTTGTGCTGCCGGCTGTTGAGAGCCGACGAGAGGTCATAGGCGAGGGCCGCTCGGATGCCGGGCACCTTGTTGGCGGCCATTGCCGAACCGATGCCTGCGCCGTCGACTACGATGCCGCGCTCACAAGCGTCACCGGCCACCTGCCGGGCAACTGCTTCGGCAAAGACTGGATAGTCGACCGCTTCATTGGATGAAGTCCCAACGTCTTTGACATCGTGTCCGCCGGCCCGAAGATGGTCGGCCAGTTGAGACTTGAGCGCGTATCCTCCGTGATCAGAACCGATTGCGACTTTCATCCTGTCACCCTCTGACTGGGGTCTTCGACCCGTTCCGCGTTATCGCCGCCCTATCGCGACCAGACCTGGGAGGCATCCCCACGAGGCTGCTCCAGCCTCGGGCCGATGACCCCGGACTCCCGACCCAGGATCGATTGTAACTTTCGAATATGAAGTTTGAGATTGGCCAGGCCTTCTTCCGTGATCCGGAAGCGGGTATAGGATCGTCCCCCCCGGCGGCCTTTGTTGCTCTCGATATAGCCAACTTCTTCCAGTTTACGGGTTTGGACATGGAGATTCCCATCGGCCAAACCCGTTTCCTCTTTCAACTCGGTGAAGGACCTTGGCTCCCCTGAGACCAGACTGGCAATAATGGCGAGTCTTGCAGGCGATGTGAGATGGGTGTCGAATTGCATTTGTCTGATCTCTGTCCACGTGTTTCTCTCATTTGACTTCACCATATGAAGGTATCGGGGTCAGCAGGATCCATGTCAAGGAAAAATGAATCTGCTTGGTTCGTAGCTTCAAGTTGTGAAGTAAAGCGCTGCCCCAGTGTCGATTCCTCCATCATTGATGGTGTGGGCGCCGTGGACTACCGTGCGGTGTGGTGGCAGCTTTCGAACCAATGATGCTGGAGATCAAGATGGATGATGACGGAGCACAACGGCAGCAGCGGCTGGAAAGCCTGGTGGTTTTCTCCCGGAGCCTGATCGAGGGGCGCGCGGATAGAGCCCTGATAGAGGAGCACCGTGCGGCGATCGAAGGGATCACCCCCCGCGACATGGTGGCGCTTCAGGATCGGCTGATGCAGCTGGGCGTGGAGCGCGAAGCACTCAAGCGAGGAATCAACCGGGCCGTCAACATCTTCTACCCCCACCTGAAGTGCTATGCCTGGGGCCGGCCCGAAGAAGGGACCTTTCTCTTCTACCTGATGGCCGAGAACCGCGCGCTCGAAGGGAAGCTGAATGCGATCAAGAAGATCCTCAAGAGGATCAGCCTTGGGGGGGCTGAGGATCCAGCGGCTATCAGGACCGAACTGCTGCCGCGGTTTGTCGAGTTGCGTGCCTTCGATGATCACTACGTCAAAAAGGAGAACGTGCTCCTGCCCTATCTGGAGAGACTGTGGGAATCCGACCGGCCACTGCAAATCATGTGGTCCCTCCATGTCGATGTTCGCCGCGGGCTGAAGAGGGTGATCGCGTTACTCGAAGATGAGGCCTCAACCTGGAAGGAGCTCAATCAGGCCATCGGCAGCTACTTCTTTCTCGCGTTTGGGATGATTCAGAAGGAAGAGCTGGTCTTCTTTCCCCTGGCGACCGAGACGCTCACCAAGGCCGATTGGGAGGAGATGCTGCGGCAGAGTCTGGAGTACGGATTCCCCTATATCGACCGGCCGGACGATCCTGGAATGGGCGATCCCTCATCGGGTCCCTCACCGCACGATTCCGTGAAGGCTGCGGTTCTCAAGACCGAGACGGGCACGCTGAACCTCGAACAGGTGGCCCTCTTGCTCGATCGCCTTCCCGTCGACCTCACGGTGGTCGATGATCGGGACAAAGTCTGCTTCTACAACCGGCCCGACGAGCGACTCTTCCCGCGTTCCCCTGCCATCATCGGGAGGGATGTTCGCAACTGTCATCCTCCTGAGAGCTTGTCAGCCGTCCTGGAGATCATCGAGTCTTTTCGGAGCGGCCGGCAGGAGCACGCTCGTTTCTGGATTCAGTCGAAGGACAAATTCGTGCTGATTCAGTATTATGCCCTGCGCACGGACCGCGGAGAGTACCGTGGGGTCGTCGAGGTGAGCCAGGAGGTGTCGGAGATCCGTGCGCTCGAGGGCGAACGACGACTCGTGGTTTGGGAGAAGTAGATAGGGGGTGAGCCCGACGCTAGGGGGACCTCGCCGGCGTGCAGATCTGGGGGGCATCTGGTATCCTAGTAGGAGGGCAATTCGGCAATCTGGCCCAACACCGAAGGAAGGCCCCCATGACACTCGATGCGTGCACAGCACTCGTCTGCCCCCTGGCTGCAACCCATCGCCGCGCCCGAATCCTGATCCTGCCGATCCTGATGCTGTGCATGGCTGTGACCGGGGCCGGTGCCGCACAGGAGGCTCCCGGCAGCGATCGATTGGCGCTGTATCGGTCCATGGGGATCGACCTGCGGGAATCGGGATCCCAAGATGCGACGGCGATCACCATCCCGGAACGCCCATCTCGAGAACGAAACGTGACCTACTGGACCAGTCTTGGGCAGGCGGTTCAGACTGATCGGATGTTCGGCGACCTCGACTACCTTTCCACTACCTTGCAGACGCGCTACACGACCACGCCGCAGATGGAGCAGGCGACGGCATTCGTCTTCGACCTGATGACCGGCCTCGGCCTCGACACGAGCTATGACGAATTCAGCTACTCGGGCAGTGACCAACGAAACGTGGTCGGCATCCAATACGGCGCCGTGGACCCCTCGCGCATCTATGTTGTTTGCGGCCATCTCGACTCGACCTCTCCCGATCCGCAAACGCTGGCTCCCGGCGCGGAAGACAACGGCTCCGGAAGCGCCGCGGTTCTGGAAGCCGCCCGCCTGCTTTCGGAGATCGGGACCGCCTACACGATCTACTACATCTGTTTGGCGGCTGAGGAAGTCGGTCTCGTGGGCAGCGCGCATTTCGCCGCCGAGGCGGCGCAGGCGGGCCTGGACATCCGAGGTGTCCTCAATATGGACATGGTCGGCTACTACCATCCGGACGGCGACGATCTCTGGGTGGAGGGGTTCTACGAAGGCGTCTCATCGGAGTGGCTGATGGATCTGCTGCGGGACAACGCCCTCGACTACACCGATCTGTCTGTCTACAAGTACCCGGGAGAGGGCTTCGGCTCGGACCATGTCCCTTTCCATAGCGAGGGCTACCCGGCCATTCTGGCGATCGAATACGATTGGGCCGACTATCCTTGCTACCATCGGACCTGCGACACCGTGGATCAGCTGGACGCCGCCCTGTGGGGCAAGATCACCGCGGCCACCGTGATCACCGTCGCGCAATTGGCGGAGCCCCAAGCCGGCCTCGGCATCCTCGAAGGGACCGTGACCCTGAACGGAGGCGGAAGTCCCGCCGGAACCCAACTGGAACTCCTGGGCACGAACTATGCGATCCAGTTCTGTGACGGGAACGGTGCGTTCGATTTCGCCGACCTCTTCCCGGGCACCTACACCCTGCGCGCGACCCGGGCGGGCTATGACCCCGCCGAAACCGCGGTGGCGATCGCCGCGGACCAGACCACGCAGGTGCACCTCACGCTCGATCCGCTCGTACCAGGCTCCATCTCGGGCACGGTGCGCGCGCCGGATGGAACGCCCATCGCCGGCGCCCTGATCGAGATCGAGGCGCACACGGTCGTCCTCGTGTCCGGACCGGACGGCACCTACAGCTTCCCGGCGATCTGGCCCGGCGATCTGAACCTCTCCGCCGCCTCCGTGGGGCGCATTCCTCGCGGGATTGCGATCACGTTGGGACAGGGCGAGGTTCTCACCGATATCGACTTCGTTCTGGCCACGCTGTGGGACTTCGAGAGCGCTGATGAGGGACTCCAACCCAGCGGCAGCTGGGAGTGGGGGGCCGACGTCGAGTTCGGGGCGCACTCGGGGACACTCGTTTGGGGCACCGAACTGAACGGGGAACACGGCAACTGTGCAGATGATCAGCTCGCCATTCCCGCGGTCAGCCTGGGCGCGTTCCTGGACGCGTCCTTGAGCGCCTACTTCAACTACGAGATCGAGGATGGATACGACGGCGCCAACCTGAAGGTGTCGATCGACGGTGGGCAGAGCTGGTCGGTGGTGACGCCGGATGAGGGGTACGACGGCACCGTGTCCGGGACCTGCAATCCCCTCGATGGCCAGGCCGCGTTCATGGACGTGTCCGGCGGATGGATCCAGCGACACTTCGATCTCAGCCCATTCGTCGGCCAGTGGGTCAGGTTGCGCTTCGACTTCGGCAGCGACGTGGGCCTGACCATGCCGGGGATCTATGTCGATGATGTCGCCTTCGCGGGCACGATGATCCCCGCGGACGCCGAACTCCCGCCCGATCCCGTCCTCGCCAAGAGCCTCGCGCTGCGATTGGCTCCCAATCCGGCGCGTCCGGGCACGCGGATCGAGCTGCAGCTGCCGACAAGCCAACGGGGCAGCTTGACAATCGTCGGTCTGGATGGACGGGCGCTCCATAGCATCCGCGAATCGATCCTTCTGCCGGCCGGCCGGCATCCCTTTGATTGGCACGGGAATGACGCTGCCGGAAGGCCGCTTCCCGCAGGAGTTTATTGGGTACGATGGACGCCGGATACGCCATCCCCTGCGGTTGGCCAACGGCTGCTCCTGTTGAGATAGTGCGGGAACCGAATGCAAGGAACCGGGTTTTCCCCAGAGACCCGCAAGGCCGGTGAGCGTGTTCACCGGCCATCACAAGATCCGGCATCAATGAAGAGGTAGATCATGACAGACAGCAAGAAACGACCGTATCTACAGCAAGGCATCCGCGCGTGTGTGGTCCTTCTGGTCCTGGCCGTGGCCGGTTCTAGCGTCATCGCGCACGCCCAGACGCCCACCACGAGCAAAGACGATCTCCGATCCCTGGGCTCCCCACGGGGCGAGCACGCCTCGGTGGGCAAGCCTGCCCCTCAGGCGACCCTGAAGGCGCTCGGGGGAGACGACTTCGACATCGCGAGTCTCAAAGGGAAAGTCGTGCTTTTGGACTTCTGGGCCACCTGGTGCGGCCCGTGTGTGATCTCGCTTCCCAAGGTGACCGAGGTGGCCAACAGTTTTGCTGACCAGGATCTGGTCTTCTACGCGGTCAACCTGCGCGAGCCCGTGGAGAAGATCACGAAGTTCTTGGGCAAGAAAGGGATCAAGCCCCCGGTGGCCACCGATCGCTGGGGCAAAGCGGGACAGGCCTTTGGCGTGCGCGGGATTCCGCACAGTGTGCTGATCGATAAGAAGGGTGTCGTGCGCCACGTGCACGTCGGCTTCATGCCCGGAATGGAGAAGACGCTGAAGAAGGAAATCGCGACACTTCTGGCTGAATAGATCGACCTCCAAGCAAGAGAAGGGGCCGGTGGAGACGAACTCCGCCGGCCCTTTTTGCGTGCGCCGGCAGCTGCTTCAGGGCCATCGCCGTGATAGAATGATAGACGGGCCCGATGAGATTCAGAAGTCCAGGGCGGCACGAAGTGCGGTTCGCTCCCTCCTGGATGAAAGGAGGCTGGCATCATGTATCTTGCTGCCCGCGCTGCGTTCGCCCTTGCAGGTCTCATGCTCTCCACCCTCGCCTTCCCCGGCTCGGTTTCCGCAGAGTTCAGCGTTCGGGATACTCTCGATCTCCGCTGTCCCCAGACTCCAGATCTGGAATTCGCCGCGGTAGATCTTCTTTCCGATCCCGTGGGAGACGTTGTCTTTGCTGCCGGTCGCTCATGCTCCACCATTGCTGTCCTGGATCCCTGGAGCCTCGAGCTGCAGACCTGCTTTCCGGTCGGATGCGACCCCTGCCATCTTGCACTGGACATCGAGAGGCGCCGCCTCTACGTGATCAGTTTCGATCATGATCTGCTGCAGGTGTACGACGCGGATTCGTATCTCGCATTGGCGGAGATCCCCTGCGGGCCTGAGCCGCAGTCGCTGGCGGTCAACCCCGTCAGTCAGAAGGTGTACGTGTCGAACTACTATCACGAGACGCTCACCGTGATCGATGCGCAAGCCGACAGTCTTCTCGCCACCATCTGGGTGGGACCCCATCCCGGGACCCCCGCCGTGAGTCATGAACTCAATCGGGTCTATGTCCCCATTTGGGACGGCTATCTTGTGGTCGTCGACGGGGCGGCGGACGCGGTCGAAGAGTGGATCTACACTTTCGGGGGGATCTGCGAGGGTGAGCTCACCTGGTTTCACCAAAAGACCAATCGTCTATTCACCGGCCCGTTCAATTGTCCGCAGATGTTCGTGTTTGATGGCGCAACCCTCGAACTGCTGTCGAATGACTTCGAACTCCCCTTATATCCGGTGCGCATATTCGGCAATCAAGAGACCGGTTTCGCCTACGTCATCACCACCAACGGGGTGGCCGTCATCGATCCGGAGCTCTACGTGGCCCAGACTTTGGATTTCGGTGATTTCTACGTATCCGGAGCCTGTTGTCATGAAAGCAACGACCACCTGTTCGTCGAGGGCGCAATCCCGGGACCGACCAATGACTATGCCGTCCTGGTCCTCAATGAAGAAAGCCAAGGAGTGGAGGTGGGGAACAACGCTGGCCGACTGGCTTGGGGTGCGGCCAGTCTCTCGGCGGAGCCCAATCCCTTTGGGATGAGTACGCGTATTACCTACCGACTGCCCGAATCAGGCGCCTTCTCATTGCGGGTCTATGACGCGGCCGGGACCCTCGTTCGCACCCTGGTCGCGGGCGCTCATGACACCGAAGAAGGAGAGCTCATCTGGGACGGAACCGACGGAAGCGGCTCCCGTCTTCCCAGCGGTGTCTACCTGTACCAAATGGAAACGCCCTTCGGGGGATTCGCCCGGAAGGCGCTGCTCCTGCGGTGAGGAAACAGGAAGGGACCGGCAGATTGTCTCCGCCGGTCCCTATCCGTTCAATCCGCCTGATTCGGCAATCTCGTGAGAGAGCCGCCGCCTACTGCAGCACGTGAATGTTCTTCGGCGCGCAGATCTTCTTCAGCTCCTCGGGCCAGATCGTCACGCTGACCTCACCCAGGTGCGCCTTGCGCAACAGGTGCATGTAGGTGCGCGACTGACCAATGCCACCGCCGATCGAGAGCGGGATCTCATCGTTCATGATCATCCGGTGGTAAGGCATCTCCAGGAAGTCTTCCTGGCCGGTCAGCTTGAGCTGCTGCTTGAGCGTGTCCTTGGTGACCCGGATGCCCATCGAGGTCAACTCGTGACGACGCTGCGTCACAGGGTTCCAGACCAGGATGTCGCCGTTCAGACCGTGCATCGGACGTCCGTCGGCCGAGACAGTCTCGCTCACCCAGTCGTCGTAGTCCGCGGCGCGCATCTCGTGCGGGTAGCCGTCCTCGAGCGTCCAACCGATGCCGTAGATGAAGACGGCCGGATACTCTTTGATGATGGCCGTCTCACGCTGCTTGCGCGGGAGATCGGGGTATTTCGCCAGAATGTCTTCGGCGTGGATGAAGACCAACTCATCCGGCATCGCGGGATACTTGTCGGTCTTCAGCTGCGGGTACATGTCGAAGGCCAAGTTCTCGGCGCCCTTCAAGACCTTCCAGATCCGCTTGACCGTATCGGTCAGGTAGTCGAGCGTGCGATCTTCGGTGTTGATGACCTTCTCCCAATCCCACTGATCGACGTACGAGCTGTGGTCGTGGTCGAGGAAGTAGTCCTTACGAACGGCGCGCATGTCGGTGTTGATGCCTTCGCCCACATCGCAACCGTACTGCTTCAGTGCCCAGCGCTTCCACTTCGTGACCGCCTGGACGACCTGCGTGTCGATACGCTTCTCGAGGCCGAGGCCGGCCGGGAAGTCGATCGGCGTCCGCGAACCGTCGCGATCCAGGTAGTCGTTCATCCCGCTGTTCTTGTCCATGATGAGGGGGCACTGCACCAACATCAGATTCAGCTCTCTGGCCAAACCCTGTTCGATGTAGTTCTTCACGGCGTAGAGCGCCTTCATCGTCTCTTTGGGAGTGAGAATCGGCTCGTAGTCAGCCGGGAGGATCTTGTCGACTTCGGGGTACGTGCTTACGCCCGGACCTGCCAGATCAGCTTTCTTGTCTGCCATAGCCCTTGTTCCTCATCTGTTTGTGTAAACCTATGCCATTGAATCCATTGCGGGTGAAAATAACAAAGCGGCGGCCCAACTTTCAAGCCAGGAATACTAATGGTGGAGGCAATGTCGGCTGAACGAGCTAAGCTCATCTGATGATTGAGGTTGGCGGGGCGGGTTTCCGGGGGGCGCACTTCTGTTGCGACTGCTGGCCTTCGGTGGGGCGCTCCGGTATTCTCATAGGGTGGGTTTGCGCATGCGATTCCACCTTCCGACCGCGAGGAGGCCCATCATGCGGATCACTCTTCCTCTCATTTGCGTCCTGTCCCTCACCATCGTGACGGATGCGGCAGCCGGTGATGAACCCTCTCGCCCGCTCCGATTCCCTGAGCTATGCGGAGAAAGAGGCGTTCTTCCGCCTGACGCGGGCTCCTTCCCTCGGACCGAAGGCGACGAAGCCTGGTGGGACGGCTTCACCGACCCGGTGCCAGTTCCAGGCACCAACTACCCGACCCATGCGTTCGCCTACTACGATGGCCAACTGATCATCGCCGGGGAGTTCGATCTGGCGAACGGCGTCCTGGTAAGCAACATCGTCGGCTTCGATGGCAACGAGTGGATACCCCTGGGTGAGGGCATCGAAGGCTACGGTGTGCAGACGCTGATTGTCTATGAGGGACTGCTCTACGCGGGCGGTAGCTTCCATTCCGCCGGAGGGGAGCCCGCAAGCTGCGTCGCCTGCTGGGATGGGATCGAGTGGCGCCCGGTTGGCGGTGGGCTCGATGGTAATGTGGTGCGCCTCTGCATCTACAATGACCGGCTGATCGCGGTGGGATGGTTCGAGACTGCAGGGGATGTCCAGGTCAACCACATCGCGGCCTGGGATGGAGAAGCCTGGAGCGCACTCGGCCAGGGACTCGAGAATGGGGCCCTTGGGTGCTGTGAATTCGGGGGCGATCTCTACGTGGGGGGCTACTTCACGTACGCGGGAGGTAATCCCGCGCAGCACATCGCACGGTGGGACGGCACCTCTTGGTCGGCGGTCGGGCCGGGACTGGACAACAGCGTCGACGTGCTCCTGCCTTTCCAGGGAAGACTGATCGCAGGGGGCTACTTCCTGCATGCGGGCGCAACGGTGGTCAATCGGATTGCGGCCTGGAATGGATCGACCTGGGCGCCCCTCGGCGTGGGCACCGACCACCGCGTTTGCTGCCTGGCCGAGATCGATGATGTTCTCTATGTGAGTGGATTCTTCGAACACGCCGGCGGCGCGCCCGCCAACTACACCGCCTGCTGGGACCCGTTTGGGGGTTGGGCACCGTTGGGTGAGGGCACCGAGGATTACGCCTGGGCGCTGACGGTGCAGGGCGACGATTTGATCGTGGGCGGGCGGTTCAACATGGCCGGCCCGCTGGAAGCCGATTGCCTCGCGCGATGGGATCCGGCGGCGAGCCTCTGGCACCAGATTGCGGATCCCCCGCCGGCAGGCCAGGGTGTCGACGTGTCCCCCGAGACGTTCATCAACTACGCAGGTGAGCTGGTTGCGGGAGGCGGCTTCTCGGTCGCGGGTGGTGAGCCCTGCGCCCATATCGCGTCCTGGAACGGCGAGAGGTGGGCGACCTTCGGGACCGGCATGAACCAAGACGTCTACGCCACGGTTGTGTATGAAGGCGACCTTATCGCGGCGGGCTGGTTCACGGAAGCCGGGGGCCTGCCCTGCGACTACGTTGCCCGCTGGAACGGCGAGGAGTGGACACCGTTCGGCTCCGGCCTCACCAGTTGGGTCTACGCCTTGGCCGTCTACGAAGGGGACCTCTACGCTGGCGGCTCATTCCGTGAGGATGAGGGTTCGGTGGCCAACTTCGTCGCCCGGTGGGATGGAGCGAATTGGGTATCGGTTGCAGGGGGGGGCGATCCGAATGACCCCTGCTACTGAGAGATTGTCTTCGCCCTGACCGTGAGTCAGGGATCACTGATGGTGGGCGGCTACTTCAGCAGTGTGGGCGGCGGCATTCCGGCGGCAAGTTTGGCCCGTTGGGATGGAACGAGCTGGACCGATGTGAACGGCGGTGTCGGGAGCGGAGGGCCTGGCGACTACCAGTACGTGTTCGCACTGGAGCCGTGCGGGCAGGACCTCTTCGTCGGAGGGAACTTCAGCTCGGCCGGCGGCGTGCCCATCGAGTTCATTGCGCGGTATGACGGCGCGGATTGGTTCGCGCTCGGCAGCGGCGTCAACGGCAACGTCTGGGACTTCGCCCAGGACGAGAACACCCTCTTTGTGACCGGCGAGTTTGGGACCGCCGGAGGCGTCCTCTGCAATTCCATCGCCAGCTGGGATGGATATGAATGGTCGCCGCTGGGTTCGGGCCTCAACGACCACGCCTATTCTCTGGGAGTATTCGACGACGACCTTTATGTGGGCGGCTGGTTCTATCTGGCGGGCGGCAAACCGTCCTGGCAGATTGGCCGCTGGATGGGCGCGAGTTCCGAGGTGGACGATCGGCTAGTCCCCCCTGCGCCGCTGGTGCGTCTTTCCAATCCGTATCAGGCCGGGAGCGCTATTCATCTCGACCTGCCGGCCCTGGGGCCGGCGGAGGTGAGCGTGTTCGATGCCGCCGGGCGTCTCATCCGGCGCCTCTTCGCCGGCAGAAGCGGACCTGGTCCTATAAGGGTCTCGTGGGATTACAGTTGTGACGATGGCCACGAGGCCGGCCCAGGCATATACTT
>CAZTDY010000069.1:0-22608 GCA_964612295.1 uncultured bacterium
CACGAAGAGCTGAGGCCAGATCCCGGTGGTGTCGGTAAAGGCCTCGCCCACCGGGAAGCCTTCGCGGCTGAGGAACCGGAGAAAGCCCTGTTGATCTGGCTCCACCGGCATCCGAATCGCAAGGCCGTGATTGCTCGAGGGATCATCGATCCAGTCGGTCACGAGGGAGTCGAGCCGGGCATCGGCCGGCGATTGGAACAGCTGGTCGATCGCAAGGTCGGTCGTGTCGTTGATGCTGGTGACATCGACCTCCCCGCCAAACACGTATCCGACCTCCTCCAGAGCGGGGGGCGCCAGGTACAGGCCCAGGCTGTCCTCCTCCCAGGCCTCGGTGACCCGAAACAGCTGAAGATCGAAGACCTCCGGGACGTCGGCGCCGGCCTCGTCCAGATCGTGAAGGATGAAGTTCAGATATGCGCTGACGACTTCACCATCCGGCAGTGTACTGGTATCCCACTTGATGTAGGCATCGGCTCCCACGTGGGTCGCATCCTCGACCAGCCCATCGCGTTCCAGATGGCCGACCAAGAGGTAGGTGGATGATCCCGTGGTCAATGGCTCCAGGTACTCGGCGTTGGCCACCACCAGGCTGCTGCTCACCACGGTATCGGGGGGTACCCCGAGCCCTCCGCGGTCCGCCTGGTCCCAATTCAACAATGTGTCGGTTTCCGAGCAGGAGCTGAGCCCCATGCCCAGAATGGCCGCCAATCCCAAGAGGCACCATCCGTGTCGCATTCGCATTCGCCGATCTCCTCCTCCATGAGCGGACCAGTCACCCCCATCCGATGCGCGGCCCGGACGGAATATCTAGCATAACAGATTCAATGACAATGAGTTACAGGCGCCAGGCGGCTGCAGGCCGGGACGTCCGACGCTCTCCTCCCTATTCCCAACAGCCGATCCGGCCGGGGGATCCGAAAAACCGACCACCTCAGCCTGAGGGCGGAGTCTAGCAGCGCCCCCGGTCGTCGCGCAATCGTCGGTCACTAATCTGGGAAACACCCCAAGGGAAATGCATTTGCGGCGTCTTTCCGGGAACCCGGCCCCCTTATGAAGATTATTAACGACCTTGTGGGCGATTTCACGTCGCACACAGATCGGGTACGGTTGCAATTCTGTGATGTGACCAACCACCCCGGCCGCCAGGCGGTCGCCCGGTCCACGGGAAGTGGGTTCGCGTGAAGCGCAATAGACCAAGGCGCATGTGATCCGTGAGGGAAGGAGCAAAGGATGCCAATAACGGAACTCGCCGGTTTCTCGGTATCGCACCTGCAAATCCTCGACCTCGAGGGGAACGCTGATCCTGAGCTGGAACCCCAGCTCGATGATGAGCAGGTGCTGAAGATGTATCGCACAATGGTGCTGGCCCGTGAGATGGATCAGCGAATGCTGAAGCTGCAGCGCCAGGGCCGCATCGGGACCTTCGGTCCGGGGACCGGTCAGGAGGCCAGCATGGTCGGGCCGGCTTTCGCCATGGGAGAGAAGGACTGGTTCGTGGGTGCCTTTCGCGAGCTGGGCGCGCGCCTGGTCCGCGGGGAGCCGAGCGTCAATGCGCTCGTCTTCCACAATGGATTCGAGGAAGGTAACGTCATGCCCGGCGGTCCGGGACGGATACTGCCGATCTCGATCATTGTGGGCGCCCAGACCCTGCACGCCGCCGGCATCGCCTACGCGATGAAGTATCGGGGTGAGACCGATGCCGCCGCAGTCACCTACTTCGGAGACGGCGGATCGTCGCAGGGCGATGTCTACGAAGCGATGAACTTCGCGGGCGTGTGGAAGGCGCCGGTCGTCTTCATCTGCCAGAACAACCAGTGGGCGATTTCCATTCCACGGAGCAAACAGACCGCTGCGGGCACGATCGCCCAGAAGGCGATTGCCGCGGGGATCAAGGGAATCCAGGTCGACGGCAATGATATTCTGGCCACCTACGTTGCCACCAAGCAGGCGCTGGAGCGCGCCAAGGCGGGCGACGGTCCCACGCTCATCGAAACGATGACCTACCGCCTGATGATGCACACGACGGCGGATGACCCCACCAAGTACCGCTCCGACGAAGAGGTCGAGGAAGCCTGGAAGAACGATCCGATCCCCCGCTTCCGCAAGTATCTCGTGAAGCTGGGCATCTGGGATGACATCAAGCAGGCCACGCTCGAGGAGGAGATCAAGGCGGAGATCGATGCGGGCGTTCGCGAGTTCGAGGCCATGACCGATTTCCCGATCGACACTCCCTTTGAGCACGTGTTTGGGACAAAACACGCGGAAATCGAAGCCCAACATGCGGAATTCCTGGAAGAGCTGCAGAAGGAGAATGGCAATGGCTAAGCTGAACATGGTGCAAGCCATCAACCTTGGCCTCGACCAGGAGATGGCAAAGGACGACAGTATCGTGATCCTCGGGGAAGACGTCGGTAAGGACGGCGGCGTGTTCCGAGTGACCGAGGGACTCTTCGAGAAGTACGGTGAGCAGCGGGTGCTCGACACACCGCTGGCGGAATCGGGCATCATCGGCACCGCGATCGGCATGGGGATGGCGGGATTGAAACCCGTCGGCGAAATGCAGTTCTCCGGATTCTCCTACCTGATGATCCCCCAACTCGAGGGTCACGCTTCCCGGATGCGCAGCAGGACGATGGGCCAGAGAAACGTGCCCCTCGTGATTCGGATGCCCTACGGGGGCGGAGTTCGCGCGCTCGAGCATCACTCCGAAAGCCGGGAGGCAACCTACGGGCACTTCCCCGGCGTCAAAGTCGTCATCCCCTCCTCGCCGCGCAATGCGCGCGCGCTCATGGTGGCGTCTCTGCGGGACCCCGATCCGGTGGTCTTCATGGAGCCGAAGCGCTCCTACCGCGCTTTCCGGGAAGAGGTGCCCGAGGAGGAAGAGGTCATGGAGATCGGACGTTCGCAAGTGATCCAGGAGGGCACCGATCTGACCGTGGTTGCGTGGGGGGCGATGATGCGCACCACGCAGAAGGCGGTCGAGGCGCTTCAGGAGGCTCGCGGATGCAAGATCGAGTTGATCGACTTGCTGACGATCTCCCCGATGGATAGCGAAACGATCACCCAGTCGGTCAGGAAAACCGGCCGGTGCGTCGTGGTGCAGGAAGCACCCAAGACGCTCGGCGTGGCGTCCGAGATCATCGCGCGCATCAATGACAAGGTTCTGCTCTATCTCGAGGCGCCGGTGAAGCGGATCACGGGCTACGATGTCGTGACGCCTTACTTCGGCCGCGAGCTCAACTACATTCCCACGGAAGGCCGCATCCAGCGCGGACTGGAAGAGACGCTCGATTTCTAGCAGGAGGATATCGTGTACGAGTTCAAGCTGCCTGATCTGGGTGAAGGCATTCATGAGGGCGAGATTCTGAAGTGGTATGTCAATGAAGGGGAGTCGATCGAGGAAGATGCTCCCTTGGTCGATGTCGAAACCGACAAGGCCGCGGTGACGATTCCCTCGCCAAAAGGCGGAACCGCCCTGAGGCTGAACGGCGGCGTGGGTGACATCGTGACCGTCGGGCAGGTCATCGCGGTCATCGGGGCAGCCGGAGAGGTGCCCGCCGAGGCGGCTCCGGACGCCGTGCCGGCCGCGGCGGCCGAAGCCCCGACCGCACCTGCCGAAGCAGGCGTCCCGGCCGCGGCGACCCCGCCGGCGGCAGTCCCGGCCCACGGTGCGGGTCCGGTTCCCGCCGCACCCGCCACGCGCCGGTTGGCGCGGGAACTGGATGTGGATCTGGCCCTCGTTCCGGCGACCGGCCCGGGTGGACGGGTGACGCCGGAGGATGTCCAACAATTCGCCGCCGGAGACGCGGCCGCGCCCCCAGAGACCGAATACGCCGCCCATGCGGCCTCGGCCATTCCGTTCCTCGATCTCGAGCCCTTGCCCGACTTCAGTCAATTCGGGGACGTGGAGATCGAGCCGCTGCGCTCGATTCGTCGCAAGGTCGCCCACAAGATGGTGACCTCGATGATCCTCGCGCCGCACGTTGCCCACATGGATGAGGCCGACGTGACGGCGCTGGAGAAGTTCCGCAAGCGTGAGAAAGAGCGCAGGAAGGGCCAGCCTGGCGGAAACCTGACGCTGTTGCCCTTCATCGTCAAGGCGGTCACGGCGGGACTCAGGGAAGCCAAGGCTTTCAACGCCAGCCTGGATCCTTTCCGTGAGGAAATCATCTACAAGAAGCACTATCATATCGGCATCGCCGTCGACACGGGGCGCGGCCTGGTGGTGCCGGTTGTCCGCGACACGGATCGTAAGAGCATCATGCAGATCTCGGCCGACATCGAAGACCTGGCCGGTCGCGCGCGCGAGGGCAAGCTCAACGTCGACGAGATGCGCGGCGGAACCTTCACGATTACGAACGTCGGTCCGCTGGGCGGAACGGCCCTGATCCCGACGATCAACTACCCCGAGGTGGGCATCCTGGGGATGGGCCGGGCTCAGGAGAAGCCCGTGGTGCGCGACGGCGAGATCGTGATCCGAAAGGTCCTCCCGTTGACCTTGGCGTTCGATCACCGCATCGCGGACGGGGCGGATGCCGCGCGGTTTGTCACGGAGATGATCAGGCAACTGGCGGATCCGAACCTGCTGCTGCTCGAAGCGTAGCACTCACATTGGGGGATGAAGGCATGGTGATGGGGAGTCTGCGTCAGGAGACCGAGGTCGCGATTATCGGTGCCGGTCCGGGCGGCTATGTCGCCGCTCTGCGGGCCGCGGATCTGGGCAAGGAAGTCGTTTTGATCGAGGAGCGGGAGCGCCCCGGCGGCGTTTGCCTTCTCGAGGGATGTATTCCTTCGAAAACCTTGATCCATGCGGTCGAGCTGGCTGAGGCAGCCAAACATGCGGAGCAGTTCGGCCTCACTTTCAGCGACGTCAAGATCGATCCCAAGGCTCTGCGGGGTTGGACCGACAAGGTCGTCGACCAATTGACCGGCGGGATCCAGTCGCTCCTGAGGCGGCGGGGCATCGAGGTGATTCAGGGCCACGCCCGCTTCACCAGCAATCGCGCGCTGTCCATCGAGGGGTCGGAGGTGAGCGGCATCGACTTCCGGCACTGCATCATCGCCACCGGCTCTCGCATCAACCAGCTGCCGTCGGCCTATGAGAAGCCGGTCTGGTCCTCGGCCGAGGCGCTTCAGCTCCCCCGCATTCCTGAACGTCTGCTGGTTGTGGGCGGTGGCTACATCGGCCTCGAGATGGGATTGGTCTACGCGGGCCTTGGATCCAAGGTCACGATGGTCGAGTTCTTTCCCCGGCTTCTGATGGGCGCCGACTTCGATCTGGTCGATGTCATGGTGGGGTCGGTCTCGAAACGATTCGAGGCAGTGCGGTTGGACTCCAAGGTCGCCGGCGTCGAGAAGATCGAAAGCGGGTTCGCGGTCGAGATCGAAAAGGACGACCAGAAGACGACCGAGGAATTCGATCAGGTGCTGGTTGCGATCGGGCGGCGGCCGAATACGGATGACCTCGGCCTCGAGCATACGAACATCACGCCGAACGAGCACGGTGTCATTCCGGTCAACGAACAGATGCGCACAGCGGAAAACAACATCTTCGCAATCGGCGACGTCGCCCCGGGCCCCATGCTGGCGCACAAGGCCAGCCGCGAGGCGAAGGTCGCCGCCGAGGTGATCGCCAATCACAAGTCCGCCTTCGACAACCGGGCCATTCCCGCGGTCGTCTTCACCGATCCCGAGATCGCCTGGGTCGGGCTCACCGAACGGGAGGCGGAGCAGCGCAACATCACGCACAAAGTGGGCAAGTTCCCGCTGCGTGCGTTGGGGCGGGCGCGCACCCTGGGTCAAACCGAGGGTTTCGCGAAAATCCTCTCCGATCCGGAAAGCGGCCTCGTCCTCGGTGTCGGCATGGTCGGCCCGCAGGCCTCCGAGCTCATCGCCGAGGCAACGCTGGCCATCGAGATGGGCGCCACTCTGGAAGATCTGATGGTGACCATTCACCCCCACCCGACGCTCTCGGAGGCGATCATGGAGGCCGCGGAGGTGAGCGCGGGAGCACCGACCCACGTGTCGCCCCCGCGCAAGAAGGTGTGATGCGTTTCCTGCCTTACGAAGATGACGACGACATGCTGACTGCGGTACTCGCCCAAGGGGTGCCGCAGTTTCGGGTTTCACGGCCTACTGAGCGCCGCATCGTCCTTGGCCGCGGCAGCGATCCTGAGAAGGAGCTCCATCTCGACGAGTGCATTGCCGACGAGATCCCCATCTATCGCCGACGCGGCGGAGGCTGCTCTGTCCTTTTGGACCCCGGCAACCTGATCCTCTCGGCGGTCATTCCCCTGCCGGGGCTGACCGGCATCCGCTGGGCGATCGACAACCTCACCGATTGGGCGATTCGCACACTGTCATCGGCCGGCATCGGTGGCGTTCATCACGAGGGCACCTCGGATCTCGCGATTGGGGACATGAAAATCGGCGGCTCCTGCATCTACCGCGCGAAGGATCTGCTCTACTACTCCACGACCCTTCTGGTGAATCCTGACCTGGACGCGGTGGAACGCTACGTCAAGCATCCACCCCGCGAGCCGGAGTACCGCGCGGGGCGCACCCACCGTGTATTCATGGGGGCGGTCGGCGGCGAGGAGGAGGTGCTGCGGGGAGCGCTTCAGAGAAGTGCGCCGCCCCTGCCGGGCTCTCCCCACGGCCACCCCGCCGATTGACGCCCTGCACCCAATTGCGCATAATGACCGCCCTCGGAGGGCTAGTCTAATTGGTAAGGCAGCGGATTTGAAATCCGCCGCGCGCAAGCGCTTGGGGGTTCGAGTCCCCCGCCCTCCGCAGTCATCTTTCTCACCAGCAGGCCTCCCATCCCAAAACCCAAACAGGTGTAAGCTTTAACCCCGGTTAAGAACCTACGATTATCCCCCGATAGTTCCTCTAAGCTGCTTTCCTATCGAGAAAGGACCTCCAGTGAGTGACGCGATGGACAAGCTCCACTCTCAAAGGGAAATATCCGGCCAGGATCGGCTGAGCCGCATCCACGAAGACCGCAAACGCATGTTTCGGGTGATCCACGACACCGTCACCGGCGTCGAAGGACACGGAGAGGATGCGGTCTGTACTCTCCTGTGCCGCAATCTTCGCCTGATCTGTGACGGCAACGCGGCCGCACTCGCCACCTTCGACGGTGACAAGAAGCGGCTCGATCTGCGTGCCGTCAGCCGCAAGGAGGGGTCCGCGGAGTGGCAGCCCGACGAGGTCTTCTCCGCTGACGGAGGCGCTCACCACGAATTGACCGACGTGATCGTAGGCTCCTTGGGAAGCCAGGCGATTCATGCATCGGTCGACCCGAGCTTGGATCTTGCCGCATTCCTTCCGGATGACTTCGCGACCGACCCCGGCGACGACCAAGGACAGCTCGTCCAGCTGGCGCTCGTGCATGCGCGCGAGTTGGTTGCCGTCGGATTCGTCCACATGCCTGATGCAAACTTGCTCGACAGCAAGGAGATCATCGAGAGCTTCCTCAGCATGGCCGCCATGGTCCTTGAGCAAAGCAGGGCCCTTCGATCCCTCGAAGCCGCCGAGGAGAAGTTCCGTGCGGTGGTCGAACTCTCCCACCATTGGGAGTACTGGATCGATCCGGACGGCAACAATGTCTACGTCTCCCCCGCCTGCGAACGCATCACCGGCTATGCTCCCGAAGACTTCAAGCGGGATCCCGATCTCCTCTACACAATGGTCCATCCCGAGGATCGCGAGCGGCTGCTCTCCCATCACAAGGATGAGACCCAGCCGGGCGATGCCCGGAAGCTCGATTTTCGAATCGTCACTCGCAGTGGTGATGAGCGCTGGGTCTCCCATCATTGTCAGGCGGTCTACGATCAGAACGGGCACTGGTTGGGAACTCGGGCAAGCAACCGCGACGCGACCGATCACAGGCGGGCCGAGGACAGTCTGGACGATGCCCTGAGGTTTCAGCTGAATCTCCTCGATACGGCCGTGACCGCAATCTACACGATCGACACAAACGGCGTGATCACTGGGGTCAACCGCGCATTCACCGAAATCACCGGGTACTCCTCGGACGACATCGTCGGCAAGACCTGCCGGGCATTGGGTTGTGAGCGGCCCAGGGGAGAGTGTGAGATCTTTGGCCCCGATCAGACCGCGCCCATCCGGCAGGCCGAGGCCCTTCTCTTCACGAAGGGCGGGAACAGCCTGCACATTCTCAAGAATGCACAGACCCTCACGAACACGCGGGGCGAGATTACCGGCGGGATCGTCTCCTTCGTGGACGTCACCGGTCAGGTGCACGCGCGCAAGGAAGCCGAGTATGCCAACCGGGCCAAGAGCGAGTTCATCGCCAGCACGAGTCACGAGATCCGCACCCCCCTCAACGGGGTGATCGGGATGCTCAGCCTGCTGGAGGACACCGATCTTTCAGAGGAGCAGCGCGAGTATCTCCGCGTGGCCTCGATGTCGGCGGAGTCGCTCTTGGAGATTCTCAATGACGTTCTCGACCTCGCCAAGGTCGAATCCGGCAAGCTCGTCATGGAGCGGACACCCTTCGACCTCAGGAAAGAGCTGGATGAGGTCTTTGCACCCTTCAAACATCAGGCCGACGGCAAGGCGCTTGCTTTCGACGTGGACGTCGCCCCGGATCTACCCGACATATTGGTCGGCGAATCCGTCCGCGTGCGGCAGATCCTGGTCAATCTCATCGGAAATGCCCTGAAGTTCACCGCCCGAGGCGGCATCACGGTGAAAGCTCAGGCAGTCGATGCGACCAAACCGGGCGCCGCCCGCCTGCGCTTCTCCATCAGCGACACCGGCATCGGGATTCCTGCTGAGAAGCACGAGAAGATCTTCGAAGCCTTCGCGCAAGCCGACGGGTCCACCACCCGGCGGTACGGCGGAACCGGATTGGGGCTCAACATCACGGCGCGCCTGGTCTGCGCGATGGGTGGGCGTATCTGGATCGAGCCCAAGGCGGGTGAGGGAACGACCTTCTGTTTCGAAATCGAACTCGGCGTAGCCGACGGTGAAGTGAGCAAACCCCAGCCTGAGAGGCAAGCGAGCAGCGATGCGGCCTAGCAGGCAACCTGCCCCGACTACTCCAGGCCGACCGACGCCTTCATGAACTGCACGCGCAGGTAGGCCGCGGGATTCTTGCTCTCTTCCTGACTCATCTTCCCGCGGAATTGATCAATGCTCTCGTACCGGTGGCGGTCCATCCATTCGGTCGTCTCTCCCAGGAGTTTCGCCAGATGATCGACGCCGTTCTTGTAGAGCGCTGAGCAAACCTGAACCGCCGTGGCGCCGGCCAGGAGCTGCTTGACCACATCGGCGCCCGAATGCACGCCGGTCGTTGCCGCCAGATCACAGCCTGCTTCACCGGAGAGGATCGAGATCCACCGCAACGGAAGAACGATCTCTTCCGGAGTGCTGATGTAGGGTGCCGGCACCAGTTCCATCTTCTCGATGTCGAAGTCGATATTGAAGAATCGATTGAAGAGCACGAGCGCGTCGATTCCCGAGCGGCTGAGGTTCAGGACGGTCTTGGAGAGCCCCGAGAAGTAGGATCCGATCTTGAGGGCCACGGGAATCTTGACCTGCTTCTTGACCGCCTTGGCGATATCGAAGTAGATCTGTTCGTTCGCGCTGCCGTCGTGCCGGGGATCGGAGGGCAGGACGAACACGTTGAGCTCGAGGGCATCGGCCCCGGCCTCTTCCACCTTGGAGGCGAACTCGATCCAGGTCCCGGCCGTGACGCAGTGCACGCTTGCGATCACCGGAATACCCAGATCCTGTTTGGCTTCGCGAATCAGCTTGAGATACCCGTTGACCGCATCCTGGCGGCCGTAGCGGCTGATGTAGTCGGCCGCCTCCGGGTGCCCGAGCGTCGGCTCGCTCTCCTTCATCAATCCGTCGACCTCCGCCTGGATCTGCTCCTCGAAGATCGACTTGAGCACCACCGCGCCCGCCCCGGCATCGGCGCAGGACTTGAGGGTGGCCATCTTTCCGGTCAATCCGCAGCTGCTGACGATCACCGGATTCTTCAGATTGAGTCCCATATAGGTGGTCGAGAGATCCGCCATCCTTCCTCCATATACCTGCCCGCCCAAGACCTGCAGTGCAGAACCCCCCAACCATAGTCGTGCCCGACGCCGGATGCAAGGCGTGGGTGGGGACCGCTGGACGCCCCCCTGGAGTGGTTTCCCGGCGCGCGGCCGGCCTAGGGCATGGTGAAATCGATCCCTTCGATCAGCCCCTCGCTGACGACTTCAAAGGTCTCGGCCTGCTCCCAGTCCAGGGTGCCTGGATACCAGATGGTGGAGTCGGGAGGGGTGTCGGGGAGCGAGTGGTTGGAGTAGCAGATTCCGAACTTGCACCCTCCCGGGCGCGCGCCCCTCAATTCGAAGTCCACGGTCCGCGGATTGCGACTCAGATACCTCGCCTTGCTACCAATGACCTCCAGACTCTGGGAGTCCACAGCGTAGATTCTGCCCCGGTAGTATCTGGGCCACCCGTCTGAGCCGGGGTTCTCGATCCCCCCCCACTCGATCGTTCCTCGAACCGTCCCGCCTGGAAGCAGCGACACATCGATCACCGCAACACTCCCCGGGTCAGTGAGATCGATCGCCAGAGCATCCTCGAACGTGAGCACGCGGTTGATCCACTGCGTTGACCACGGAATCTGGAAACTCGGATTGACCAGGCGGACATAGTAGGTTCCGCTGGGCAATCCTGAAAGGGCGGTCTGGGGGCTACCATCGTTCCTGGGGTACCAGTTGTAGAAGACCACTTCAGGCGCCTCGGCTCGGTAGATCTCGGCCCCGAGACCTTCGAGGTTGCCATAGAAAGGGTCGGTCACATCCAGGAGGATGCCGCTCTCCACGAAATCGACTCCTGCGATGGTGTTTCCCGATTCGGGATGGAACTCGGTCGCGGACGCGAAGTCGTGTCCACCCACCCACAGATCCTGATCTTCGATGCGAACCCTCACGCGAAAAGGCTCGGGTGCATACAGCGGACAGTGGAAGACGCCCTCCGCCTCCCGATCAACAATCGGGTCGGCAACCCGCACGGAGTCGCTGTTCAGCAATCGCACCCGGGCGCTTTTGTTCGAGAAGGTCAGCCAACTGCCTGTAGCGCTCCCCCGGACGAGCGCCGGAGCGCCCATCGATCGAGAGTAGACCGTCGTGCCGGTACCTTGAATGACGATGTCATCTGCGAGCTGCTCATCCCGCGTTCCCGGGAGCCAGAAGCTCTCCTCGCCGTAGGCCCCGCGGACTTCCATGTAGAGCCGGAGAGAGCCGGGGGCGACACCCGCGAAATCCAGTTCGACGAGTTCATCTTCCACCCGGGTGCCCTCAAACAGCTCCCTCCTGTAGCCGCCGTCTCCGTCGGACTCGTAGGCCGCGATTGTCACGACATCCGCTCCAGCTGTGGGCGGCAAACTCAGAATCACTTTCAGGAGCGCGAGTTCCGCTTGCAGGTCGTAGAGATTCCGTTCGGCATTGATCTGCAATGTATCTCTCAGATGGTGGTCGGCGACAAACCCGGCTTTGCTGTAGTAGAACCACTCACCGGAGGCAGTTCGCAGGGACAACTTGTAGGAACCAAATGGGCACTCCAAGCTGAAGATCCCATTTTCACCAGTGGTCTGATCCGCGTAGTAATCGAAGGACCCATCGGAAACGCGATCGAGACTGACCCTGGCCTGGACCGGTTCGCCACCGGACCGGACCTGTCCCTGCACAACACCGGTGCCCGTTCCCCGGCTCGACTCCGTGGGACACTCCTCACACCCTGAGAGCGCGAAGATGCAGGCCCCAAGAAGTACTGCTAACCACCTTGCTGAAACCACTCGATCTGTCCTTCTCTAGATCGGCATCTGCCAGTCCAAGCCCGTGACAGAGCGGAAGTCGCGAATCAGGACCGTATCGGCCGCGGCAGGTTCGAGTTTCCCCGGATACCACCACACATCGTCCGTCCACCAGGACAGAACAACACCCACGATGTACTGACCATTCGGCAGACCCTTGATCTCGAAGTAGCCGTCCAGTTCCGTTGTCTCTGCCCGGCTGACCGGCTCCAGATCCCCACCGGTGTAGCCGATGCGCTCGGCAATGACCGCCACGCCTCCGGCGATCTCCCCCGACGAACGCAGGATCTTCCCGGAAATGGTGGCACCCTCCATGAGGCTGACCGAGATCTGCACGACCTCACCTTGATCCTGAATCAGGATGGGCGTCGCCTCTTCGATCATCTCGGCCTGGGAGTGCCATTGCGGACACCAGGTGGCGAATGAGGAGTATCGATGCCGCTGCAGATGCAGATAGTAAGCCCCGGGCACCAGGTTTGGAATGCGCAGGAGTCCGGCAGTGTCATCGAGGTAGCTCTCGGGAAACACCGGCCGCCCATCCTCGGAGTACACCATGCATTCCGCATACACCAGATCGCCTTCCACAGGACCGGAAACACGACAGGCAATCCCGCTTTCGATGAGCGAGACATCCTCAATGGTCCCCCCCGGATCCGCACCAAAGAGAGTGGCGTCTTCGAACGAGTTGCCTCCGATCCAGCGGCTGGCATCATTGATCTCAACGCTCGCACGGAAAGGATCGGGAGTTGCCAAGGTCACCTCGAAGTACCCGTCATCGTCACAGTAGGCATTGAGCAACCAGGTCGAGTCCGCCTGAAAGAGTGAGACCCGCGGATTGTGATCCGGCACGAGGGACTGCCAGCTCCCGGTCACCGCACCTGACACCCGAATCGGTGCGGGAATCATGTACTCCCCAGATCCCTTCAGATTGGGGGACACCTGAATCGAGTCCGCCGCACTCGGATCAAGTCTGGTTGGTAGATCCAGGATCTGATTGTAGACATCGGCGTGCACGGTGTAGGACCCAAATGGGAGGATGGGAAACTCGGCATGGAGAACACCACCCAGAGCACGCGCAAGGACATGGAAGTCGAGGGCTTCGTCGCCCTCCTGCCGAAGCTGGACCATAAGGTAACTGCTGTCCAGCTCTGCCGGGGTCTGGAGAACGACACTTGCCGCCCCCGCCTCGAGATCGATGCGCAGCGGTTCATCCCCCGCTTCGATTACACCCGGTTCCACGTCTCTGTGCTGCAGATTGCCGTCTGCGTAGACAAGGTCTCCGGAGTAGTAGTCCGAGTCCAAGCCCAGCATGTATTCGCCGGGCGGTATCTCGAGTCTGAACCCCCCCGCGGAGTCAGTCAGCGCCTCTGTCATCGCCCACACATCAGAACGATAGAGTGAGCGCACGACAACCAACACCGACTCGGCCGAGGCGCCGTGAATGAGAAGAGTCCCCTCAATCACGCTGAGCCCCGTGGGGGGCATGGAGGGACCATCGTTGCAGTTGTCACAGCTACTGAACCAGGCGACGGCCAGCAATGTGACGGCGAGGATCAAGGCGATTCGACGAATCAACGTGCACTGCCTCCAATGGCATGACAATCAACATCCTATCAACAAGAACACGCTCCCCTGCAATCAGTTCTGGACCGTCTCATGGAAGCATGAATTCGATGCCGTCGATCGCGACCCCGCTCTCCACCTGAAAAACGGCGGCGGAGTCCCAATCCGTAGTGCCAGGGTACCAGATGATCGTATCAACGGTCGAGGCTGGGGGATCTCCATACCAACCTGATGGAAGGCTCGCCCCGAGCCTCACAGTTCCGGGGCGCACACCGCGAAGCCCGAATTCGCTGCCTTCAGCTCGGTCGGTGCGAAGGTAGTGGTAACGGGATCCGATTTTCTCCTGACTGGTCGCGTCGGCGACGAGGATTTCCGCGCGGACGCTTGTGCCGGCCCCGTCTGGAATCTCCTCCTCGGCGTCCCAGCAGAGGGTTCCGTTCAAGTGTCCACCAGCCAGGAGGGACACCGGCACCACCACGATATCGCCCGGTTGCTCAATCCGGACTGCTTGGGCATTCTCGTGGGTGAGGGATCGATCAATCCACTGGTAGCTCCAATCGGCGCCCAGGTGCGGATTCGTGATTCGGATGAGGTAGGTCCCGGGAGCCAAGTTCGGGATGAGCTTGCGAGGGGCATCTGACCAGGAACGTGGAATGGTATGGCACGGGGACTCCGGATTGTCACCAGGATACACGTCTATCTGCATCCAGCTCAGCGAACCGTGGAGTGGATCGATGACGTCCACAATCAGGCCACACTCAACCAGGTCGACATCCGAGGTGACTTCTCCCGCCACGGTCTCAAAGAGGGTGGCCGTCTCGAAATCGTCTCCCCCGATCCACTGATAGAGATCGTCAACCTCCACCCTGGCCTTGATCGGTTCAGCAACCTTGAGGAGCAGAGAGAAGGTGCCATCGGTTTCATCCGCCCTACTGTTGCCGACCAGAGTCGAATCGGAGTTGAAAAACTCGACGGTCGGCCGCCCCAACTCAAACTCCTGCCAGCTTCCTTCAATCCTGCCGGAAACCTCCGCGGGAGGATCAAGCAGGGAGAATGTGTACTGCGTCGTGGTCGCGGGTGTCAGTTGGATTCGATCTGCCTGCTGAATGTCTCTCGTGCCTGGAACCCAGAAGGACTCCATGAAACCATCACCCCGAATCTCTACGGCGAGTTGACATGTGCCGGCCTGGACGCCAGCCAAATCTAGCTGAACCACACCGGTTCCGATCAAAGCAGATTCCGAGGGGCCTGAGTCTTCGATTGTGCCGTCTGCCCTAACTTGGCGCTTCATGATCCGAATCGACGAGTACCGTGACCCAACGGTTGAGTAGACCCGAATCTCCAGTCGAGGCAGATTGATGGGGAGCTCGAGATGCCGCAGATTGGCGCCGATTGAGATGGTGTCCCTCTCGGCCCAGTTGCTGACTACACCTCCGTTGGCGTAGTAGAACTCATCCGCTCCCGCACATGCGACCCGGATGTAATAATCCCCGGCAGGACAATCCAGGCGAAACTCCCCGCGGTCATCCGTGTCCACGGACAGCGACTGCGTCTCGCCACCATAGGACACACCTGTCGCACTGACGCGAGCGCGCACCGGTTCTCCGCCGGCCCAAATGTGTCCGGAGACAACGCCCCCGAGAGATTCACCGATATCGTGGCCGCCGGTTGGACAGTCGTCACACGACGCCAGACCGAGCCCCCCTAAGACCAGGACCCAGGCCAGTCTGTTTCTGAATCGCTTCATGAGCATTCGATCACCACGCCGGCATCTGCCAGTCTATACCAGCCACCGTCCCAAACTCGCTTACGACCACAGAGTCGGCCTCCGCCAGATCCAGAGTCCCAGGATACCAGCACAGGTGACCTGCATACTTGACCCCCACCCAATAGACCCCGTTTGGCAGGCCTCGTATCTCGTAGTACCCGTCATGTTGGTCCGTCTCGGTGCGAAAAAGCGATCGGTGGGCGTTTTCAGGATCCTCGACCGGGGCAGCGATCACTTCCAAATCGAGGGCTGGCTGGCCTGAAGCCCCGAGGATCTTGCCGCAGATCACGCCGCCCGCCATCAGGTCTGCGGTGAGTTCCACAATCTCGCCCTCATCGGCAATCACGATCGGCCGCGCGTTCTCATAGAACTCCGCCTGAGAGAGCCACTGGGGACACCAAGCCTGCGACCTGTTGCTTTCCGGACGCAGATGAAGATAGTAAGTACCGGGTAGGAGATTCGAGATCCGGATCCGATCGTAGGCATCTCGGAAGTAAGCACCTTCGAACACCGGCTGCCGGTATTCATCAAAGAGCATCGCTTCCGCCCTGATGAAGCTGTAGCCGTTCGGGCCATGGAGGCGGCAGACCAGCCCGCTCTCGACCAAAGAAACGTCCTCTAAGTGCGAACCGGGATCGGGCGAAAAGACGGTGGCGGTCGAGAATGAGTCACCTCCCAGCCATCGTGATGCGGATCCTATGTTGATCAGAACCTTGAACGAACCGATCGTCACTAGCGTCGTCTCGTACTCTCCATCTCCGTCACAGATCACGCTCTTGATCCGCAAAGAGTCGAGGCCGTGAAATGTCAATCGCGGCGCCTGACCAGGCTCGAACACTTGCCAACTCCCGGTCACGCTCCCGGAAACCGTGGTTGGCTCCGTAAGCGAGTACTCTGCAAGCGCCTTCACCCCGGGACGGACCTCGATTGAATCCGGCCCCAACGGGTCCGTCTCAAGCGGAAGCGCGATCCTCTGACCGGATAGTCCAAGACATGCCCCATAGGTGTCAAAGGGAAGCATGTCAAACTCGAAGTGGGCCCGACCATCTTCGACGAGGGCCGTCACTCCATAGTCCCCCCACATTTCAGAGAGGCACAGATTCATAGTGACTGTGCCCCCCTCCCACTCCTCCGATGTGTTGAGGATGATGGAAGCCGCCCCCGCCTGCGCCTCGATGCGGAGGGGATCATGCATCAGCCTCAGGGTCTCGACTTCCGAGTACTCATGATGCAGGGCCCCGTCTGCGTAGGGCAGACCAAAGCCGAGGAAGAAGTCTGATTCCTCCCTCACGAAGAGCAGGTAGTCGGCCTGGGGAGCGGTGAAGGAAAACTGACCGCTGGAGTCGGTGAGAGTGACAAAACTCCCGTGATCCTCAGAGACGAAGGGGGTGAAGAAATGCACCTGCTTCCCCACCAGCGGCTCCCCCGCCGAGTAGACGATGCCCTCGAGCATCCCGAGACGGGGGGAAACTGAGACCGGGTCCTGGGCACAATTGTCACATCCACTGAGCCACACCCCCAGAAGGAGCGTGGCCCCAGTGATGATTCCAATCGATCTTAGCAGTGCGGACTGCTGCCAACGTCTCATCGATAGAGCGACTTGAT
This sequence comes from uncultured bacterium, assembly GCA_964612295.1. Taxonomy (GTDB): domain Bacteria; phylum Eisenbacteria; class RBG-16-71-46; order CAIMUX01; family WJJG01; genus CAYQJL01. The sequence goes on from CAZTDY010000069.1 coordinate 16,779, forward strand.
TGCCCCCCAGGTCGTCGTGGCGCCCTCCTCTGTCGTCGCGCCCGGACCCCAGTCGTCCGGCATGCCCTGCGAGCCGGCGGTCACGAACAATGTAACCTCAGTGCAACGGGGAGCCTGTGCCAGACCCCGCACCCAGCCCGTGTGTTCACCCTGGGCCAGGCCGGTCGCATCCGCCGTCACGACGATGTCCCACTCGTTCGATCCAACCTCGTAGACCTCGATGTTCAGCCAGTCACCAATCGGGTCGAAGATCGAGGAGCACTGCGGACCGTAGGGTGCGTGTGCATGGATCATCTGCTGACTGCTCTCCCCCTCGGGCAGTTCGAACATGAGTTGCTCGGGATCCATGGTGGGACGACACGGGGACTCGAAATCGCAGGTCATGTAGCTGTAGGAACAGAGGCAACCGGCCTGTCCCGGTTCAACCCAGATGTACTCCCAGCCTTCGTCCGGAGGGAGTCCCCAGCGCATCATGCAGTCCCCGACGCCAACGAGCTGCCCTTCGCAGGTCACATCGAACAGGAGCCTGGCGAAGGGATACACGAAGACCGTCGGATCCTCCGAAACGAAATACGATGTGATATCAACGCTGTTCGAGCTGACCTGGAATGTCCCATCACTCGCCCCACAGAGATCCCCCTCGACGAGATTCCATTCAGCAGGCCACTCGAGGGTCGTCTCAACTCCGGTAATCCCCTCGGGCAGGAAATACGTGTAGACGAAGACGGTGAACTCGAGGAGTCCGGTCTCTGTGGTGTACTGGGTGATTCCCGCGCATTCGGTGATCGTCCCCTCCGAACAGATCGCTGGATCGGGGGGCTCCACATTCACCAGCACGACACCGCCGGGAAGCGGATTGGCTGACGCCGGCTGAACCAAGCCGACTACAGCAAAGACGAGGATCATTCCAAGGAGACAAGGCCGGGGCACGGGGCCGCAACATTGCAGACGCATAGCAACCTCCTTGCGTGGCTCGAACGAGGGTGCCGCCCGTGGATGCGGCATCCTGCTCGAGAGGCTCCATCGACACGTCCCCCGGGCCTCTCTCACCGTTCGTCTCGACCAATCTCCCTACGCTGCCCGGAGATATGCCGACTCAGTTCTAGCTTACACCGTTCTACGGCGAATGTCATGCATCAACGTTGCTCTGGCCCGCCGCCGCAGCGGGGTTGCATCATTAAGTTCTAACAGCACTGTAAGATCCGGCTCCGGAACCACACCCACTCATGGAGGGTGCTGAGACCCCCAGGTCATGGTTGCGTGGCGACGACTGCCGACGAGGGAGCGACGATATGAAACTAGGTTGGATTCATAAGCTGATCCTCATCTGGGGAAGCGTGCTGACACCTCTTCTCTTCTCCGCGGCCGATGCCCAGGACGGCATCGACAACATGCGTCTCCTGGGACGAAACGATGATGAGTTCGCCCACATGATGGACTTCCTGGTTCGAGGCGACTACGCCTACGCCTCTGTGGGCCTCGGACAAGGACTACAGACCTACGATATCTCCGATCCCGCCAACGTCACTCGCCTGGACCGGCAGGGATTTCCCGGCTGGCGAGCCTATGTCACCGGCGATACGCTGTTCAACTTCCTGCACGTCCGCGGTGTGGCGATGTACGACATCTCTAGCGGCATTCCGCAGCCCATGGGAAGTTCCGATCCGGGCGGGATCATCTCGTATGAAGGCGGCGTTCGGGTGGGTGATGTTCTCTATGTGGCCGCCCATCAAGAGGGCATCCACCTGATCGACGTGGCGCCCCCGTTCGCGCTCGACCAGTTCGGCCAGTTCTCACTCGCCGACAACGCCTGCTGGGATGTGGTCGACCGCGACGGCCACCTGTTCATCGCCAATGGGCGGCACGGTCTCTCCGTCGCGGAGCTGAGCGGGCTCCAGGAGATCGCCACGTTGCCACTGGACGGATTGGCCAATGACATCATTCTGTCGGAGGATGAGCAGACCGCGTTTCTCACCCTCGCTGCAGATGGTGTTGCTGCGGTCGACATATCCGACCCGGCCAACCCGATGCTCCTGAGCACGGCCGAAACCCTCGGCAATGCATTCTCGATGGGCCGCGTGGGTGACATCCTGGTCGTCGGATCCTATCCCTACGCCGAGAGGTTCGATGTCAGCGACCCGGCCAATATCGTGCCCGCCGGATGGGACGCCACCAAAGTCTACGCGATGGGAGCCGACGCCGGCGTCAACAGCCAGGGGGACACGCTGCTGGTCGTGGCCGATTGGCGTGGGATGGCGGTCTATGCGCCGTCCGAGGACCTTGCCGGAGACATCGAGGTCTACCCGCTGAGGCTCGACTTCGGGGTGACCGAGGCATCCATCGATACCACCGTCTTGGTGCGCAACAACGGTGCTGGATCCCTGACCGTTTCGAGCATCAACTATCCGGCCGGCCTGGCCGTCACCCCAACCAGTTTCACGCTCGGTCCCGGCGAAACCCAACCGGTCACGGTGACCGCACCTGCCACGCAGCAGGTTTGGGGACAGATCGCCTATACATCCGACGATCCGGACGAGCCGACGGGGACGCAGCTCGTCTATGCCAACAACACCTCCTTCCCGCAGATCGGCTCCATGGCGCACGACTTCACTTTGCTCAGCATCGAAGGGGAGTGGCACACCCTCTCCGACTACCGGGGGAAGGTCGTGTTTCTTGAATTCGGCGCCAACTGGTGACCGATCTGTGGGCTGCAGGCTGCAGCCACTGACGCTTCGATCTTCCCTCGTTTCGATGCAAACGATCTGGCGATCTTCGAGATCGCGAGCTCGGACCTGATGCTGCAGGAGTTCCGCGATGTCTACGGGATGCGATTCGACGGCCTGGTGGACAACGGGAACGCGACCTACCAGGCCTTCCGCGTGCCGGAACCTGAGGCACCGTATCCCCAGGACATCATCATCGATCAGTTCGGACGAATCGCCTATTGGTCCTGGGAGTACGACCCCCAGGAGATCATCGAGACCATCGATTACCTCCTGACCTGTTTCTGCATCGTGAATCCGGGCGCCACCCAACCGGAGCTGAAACTGTACACGCCCCAGCCGACCGTGTTCTCGCGACAAACCGACCTGTGGTTTCAGTTGGTAGACCCGGGCGAGGTTCGGATCGACGTGTTCGACGCCACCGGGCGCCACCTGCGCACGCTGCTCGACGGCTTCCACCGGGCCGGGGATCAACGGGTGGTTTGGAACGGACGCGACAACCGGGATGATCTCGCGTCCGACGGAATCTACTTCGTGCGAATGGACGCCGGGGAGCGCGGGCAACAGATCCAGAAAGTGATTCTGGTGCGCTAGGAACTTCAGCGGGGGAATTCGTCATGAGTTTTGGATGGGCAGTTGCTCGACATTCGGTGCGGATCCTGTTTCCCTTGCTGCTCGCCGTCTCGGCCTGCGCTGGCCCAGGCCAGGCGCGAACCTGGCTTGTGCAGGCCGACGGCAGCGGCGATGCTCCCACCATCCAGGCCGCGGTTGATTCCGCTGCGGTCGGCGATACCGTGTTGGTCGCCAGCGGAACCTACTCCGACATTCACCAGGATCTCATTGGAGATTTCTCCGTGGTGGAAATGAAGTCGGGCGTGGTCCTCCGTTCCGAGAGCGGTCCCGCCGACACGATCATCGACATCAGTGAAGCGGCCGAACCGGCCCGCGGTGTTCTTTGCTTCAATTGCGACGACGCCACGATCGTCGAGGGCTTCACCATTACCGGCGGCGATACCTACTTCGGAGCGGGCGCCTACATCTCGGGGGGTGCCCCGCTTGTCCAGCAGAACCACTTCGATCAAGCCTACGGCGGAAGCGGCGGTGCCGTCACCATCACGTTTGATTCCGCCGCCACGATCCGCGAGAACCTCTTCACCCGAAACACCGCCTGTTGCGGCCCCGGCGGCGCCATTCTGGTCGATGGCCCGGCGGCCCCGATCATCGAGCTCAACCGGTTCGTCGACAATGACGGCTTTCGCGGAGGGGCGGTCGCCCTGAGTCTCGCCGGCGGCACTATTCGGGACAACGAATTCTCGGGCAACCTCGGCACCGAGGAGGGCGCCCTATCGGTCTGGCGCGGCAATGTGGAAATCCGGGACAACATCTTCAAAAGCAATCAGGCCAGCTCCGGGGGCGGCGCGGTCATCATCGATTCCGCTGACGAGGGTCTTCTCGCCGGTAACCTGGTGATCGAAAACGAGGCCAACGGCAACGGCGGGGGCTATCTGCTCCTCGACTCATCTCCCCAGGTCTCCGGCTGCACGGTGGCCGGAAATTCGAGTTTCGCCGGGGGTGGAATCTATCCGCAGGGCAGTTCGTTCCCCGCATTCGACCATGTCCTGGTCGCCTTCAATGACAGCGACGTTCAGGTCGAGTGCCAGCACCCATCGGCTGCGAGCTGGTTCTGCTGCGACGTCTTTGACTCGGTCGGCCTGGCGTTCGGCGGAGACTGCGACGATCCTACAGGGACCGACGGAAACTTCTCGGAGGACCCGCTCTTCTGCCCCGCGGATGACTACACGCTCCAGGACTGTTCGCCCTGCGCACCGAACGAGGACTGTGATCAGATCGGTGCCCGGGCGGTCGAATGTCCCTGCGATCAACCTTCTCCGGCCCAGGCCGGGTCCTGGGGTTCGATCAAGGCTCGCTTTCGGCCGGTGCGCTAGCCATGGCGGGCGTCTCCCCCGCCGTCTGTCCGCCCCAGTAGAGCGTTCGATGCGGGAAGGGCAACTCGATGCCGGCGAGGTCGAGGGCCTTTTTGATGCGGCGATTGAACTCGCGGCCGCAGGCCCACTGCTTGAGCGCCTTGGTCTTGATGCGCGCCCTTAGAATCACGGCGGAGTCTTCAAAACGATCCACGCCGAGAACCTCCAGAGGCTCGAGGATGTCGGCCGACCAGGGGCTTTCCGCGCGCATCTCCTCGACCACGCGCGTCATGTGAGACGCGACCTCGTCGGTATCTTCTCCGTAGGCGATCCCCAGGTCGATCACGTAGTAGGAGAACTGCTTGGTCATGTTCGAGACCCGGTCGATGTTCCCGTTGGGGAAGTAGTGCACCGTTCCCCCGAGATCGCGTAGACGGATATGACGGAGCGTCACCGCTTCGACCAGCCCCCCCTGTCCGTTGAGCTGAACGACGTCTCCCACGCGCACCTGATCTTCGAGCAGGATGAAGAAACCACTGATCACATCGCGCACGAGATTCTGCGCGCCGAAACCGATGGCCAGGCCACCGATCCCGGCCGTGGCCAGCAAGGGACCCAGATTGAGGCCAAGGTGGGAGACGACCACCATGGCGGCCGTGACGATCAAGATGACGACCGCGGCCCCGTGAAGAATCGTCACCAGGGTCGTGACGCGCTTCTCCGCCTCGGGATCCTTGGCGTCCGCGGCGAGCCGGGTCTTCAATCGCGACGTGCCCAGCCGCAAGATCCACCAGACCAGCCAGGTCCCCGCAAGAATGATGAGGACCCGAACGCAAGTGGTCAGAAACCAGGACTGCACCGATTCCCAGATAGATTCGAACATGCGAACCTCCCCTGCTCTTTCGCTAGGCCGATGTCTGAGCCGCACATCGTAGCACGCGCCCGGGCTGACGGGGAGAGCCGGAGAGGCAAAAAGCGACCCCGCGCGCCGGCCGTCAAGCCAGCACCGCGGGGTCACGGAACGGTCAGAGCAAACTGTGTGAGACCTGCCTACTGGGCCTTGAACCGGTAATCCCAGCCGTAAGCCCCATCATAGGTGGTCATCAGTGGTGTCCAACGTTTTCAGTATAGCGAGGACTCCTTTGCTTGTGCAAATGCTTGCTTGAGCTTCTTGCCGACTCG